>NZ_JAAUWT010000019.1 GCF_014694455.1 Vibrio sp. S9_S30
AATGCGTTAAGGCTGATTCAAGATGAGTTTTTGTGGTGTTCAGGACGAACCTCAGGAACTGTACCAAAGAAACTACAGAACCTAAGAGAAAGTGGTAAGCGACTCATTTTACCCAAGAAAAGAAAGAAGAAGCCTTTTCCTCGGGTTGTTCTGTATAAGGCTCCCCGGTATCCACATAAGAAAAGAGCCGCACGCTGTTAAGCGAGCGGCATTAAGCACTGATGCTTCGCTTTTTTGTAGGCAATGTTCAAGCCTTTTCCACTACAAACTGAACTTAATTTTATCGGCTAGATGGCTCACGGCGATACCAAAGTAGTACGAGCGATTCCATTTCATCAGTACCTGATAATTATTGTATATCAGATAAGCTCGACCATTTTCATCATCGGGCATGATTAACCACGCATCGATATCTTCTTTAGGCTGAGGAAGCGCTTTGCCGTTGATTCGAGTCACACCCAACTTGCTCCACTCTGCCAATGTTTTTGCTTTGGCTTTCTGACGACCTTCCAAGCTCATATCAAAGCCGGTGGGCACCGTGACCTGACGACCCCATGTGTATCTATCGTCCCACCCAGACTGGCTTAAATAGTTAGCAGTAGAGGCAAACACGTCTGCCTTAGTATTCCAGATGTCTTTCTTTCCATCCTTATTCCCATCGGCGGCATACGCAAGAAAAGAACTTGGCATAAATTGGCACTGCCCCATTGCCCCTGCCCAAGAACCTTTCATGTTTTGAGGAGAAATGTGCCCTTGATCCAGAATGGTCAGCGCTGCCATAGTCTCTTTGCGGAAAAACGCTTCGCGGCGACCATCGAAAGAAAGCGTGGTGAGTGCATCTATCACACTGTAACCGCCCGTCAGCTTCCCGAAATTACTTTCGACCCCCCAAAGAGCGACAATGAATCTTGGTTGTACACCGTATTCATCCCCTATGCGTTTTAATTCCGTATAGTGCTGTTTGTACAACTCTCTAGCTTGCTTCACTTTCCAATCAGGAACGGCTCTTGGAATGTATTCGTCCAAGGTCAGTTTCTTTTCTGGTTGGTTTCGATCGGCTTTTACAGCTCTTGGTTTATAGGTAACGTTTTCAAATGCCTTATCAATGATCGATTGAGAAATCCCTTTTTCTAAGGCCTCTGCTTTTAGCCCTATGACATATTCATCAAAGTCTGGCTGGGCGACAGCCACATGGCTTAAACCCAAACTTAACAAAGCAACGAGTAGTTTTTTCAAGCCTTTCTCCCTAAGCGGCTAGCGTGATTATTTTTGCTTCGCCTTCTGCTCTTTGTATTTTTCTAGTAAGTTTTCTGGTGGCGGTGGAAGCTGAAGGAAATAACCTTTGCTTGCCATCGATTCTTTTACTTTTTCTACGTCTACCTGAGCCAATTTTCGACCCTCTATTTTGATGACCATAACAAAGACAGGCTTACCAAACATGTCTTTTAAAGGCTGCGGAACCTCAGAAAAATCATCTTTCTTAGGTATGTACAGGTATGCCCCCTCTTTTTTAGGGCTTTTGTAGATAGAACACAACATATGAGACCTATTTTTGCGTATTATTCTTCGCTAAAAAGTGAAGTTTTCGTAAAGTTTAAGAGATTTTGAACGTAAAGCCTCTATTTGACAATAAGTTGCTTGATGAGGAATGGGGAGAAATATAACATGCTACCATTTTAGGGTCTGGACCCAAGCCAAATTGTTTGAAATTTCACCATGACAACATCCACGGATTTAAAAGGCAGCAGTTTTACGTTATCTGTCCTTCACCTGTCAGGCACTGACGTGAGTGAGAGTGTACGTTTTCTGCACGACAAAGTCGAACAAGCCCCTGCATTTTTCCAACATGCTCCGGTAGTGCTTAACATCGAACAAATGTCCGGTGATGTCGATTTTCAGCAGTTAAAAACAGGCGTTCTTTCTACCGGAATGATCCCTGTTGGCGTGACTGGCTGTAAAGACAAACGCGCACAATCTTTAGCCAAGGAAGCGGGGTTTGCCGTTATGTCTTCAAGTAAGACCACCACTGCGCCCGCCCAGATGACACCGACTAAAATCGTGCGTACGCCCATCCGCTCTGGTCAGCAAATTTACGCGAAAGACGGTGACTTGGTCATATTGAACCATGTGAGTGCAGGCGCAGAAGTGATTGCCGATGGCAGTATTCATATCCATGGCACGTTACGAGGCAGAGCCATTGCCGGAGCCAGCGGGCAAAAAGGCGCAAAGATCATTTGCCACGATTTACAGGCTGAGCTGATTTCCATTGCAGGGAATTATTGGCTCAGTGACCAAATTGACAGTACATATTGGCAGAAAAAAATCATGCTAAGCATGCATGAAGACCAACTGACAATCGATATTCTCACGATTTAAAAAGGAAAGTTTGATGGCACGCATCATCGTTGTTACATCAGGTAAAGGTGGCGTTGGTAAAACCACCTCTAGCGCTGCGATCGCCTCTGGGCTCGCACTTAAAGGGAAGAAAACAGCCGTCATCGATTTTGATATTGGCTTACGCAATCTCGATCTCATCATGGGTTGTGAACGCCGAGTGGTTTACGATTTCGTCAATGTGATCAATGGTGAAGCAACACTGAATCAAGCCATGATTAAGGATAAGCGCACTGAAAATTTGTTTATTCTTCCTGCCTCACAAACCCGCGACAAAGACGCACTCACCAAAGACGGTGTAGAACGCATTTTGACGGAGTTGGACGAAATGGGCTTCGACTTTATCATTTGTGATTCTCCAGCGGGCATCGAACAAGGTGCGCTCATGGCGCTATACTTTGCAGATGAAGCCATTGTTACGACCAACCCTGAAGTGTCATCAGTACGAGATTCTGACCGTATTCTGGGCATTCTTGATTCTAAGAGCCGACGTGCGGAAGAAGGGAAAGACCCGGTAAAACAGCACCTCCTACTGACACGCTACAACCCAGAACGAGTCACACAAGGCGAAATGTTAAGCGTGGAAGATGTAGAAGAAATTCTGCACATTTCCTTGTTAGGCGTTATCCCGGAAAGCCAAGCAGTATTGAACGCATCCAATAAAGGGGTGCCGGTCATTTTTGATAACGACTCTGACGCAGGTCTCGCCTACGACGATGCGGTAGAACGCTTACTGGGTAACGAAAGAGTGTTCCGCTTCCTAACGGAGCAAAAGAAAGGCATCTTTAAACGACTATTTGGAGGCTAATTATGTCTTTATTGGAGTTTTTCCGACCGCAAAAGAAAACATCCGCTAGCGTTGCTAAAGAGCGTCTGCAAATTATTGTCGCAGAGCGTCGTAAGGAAGGGTCAGATGCCCCAACTTACTTACCGCAACTGAAAGAGGATATTCTGAAAGTCATCAGCAAGTATGTCGACATCGATCCTGATATGGTCAATGTGTCACTTGAACAAAGCGACGATGATTTGTCGGTATTGGAGCTCAATGTGAGATTACCAGACGAAGATAAATAAAAAAGCAGCGGCTAATTTAATTCAGTCGCTGTTTTTTATGTGGAGTGTTAGCCGAATGAGCTAGTCCGGAAGCGGCTGTTGGAACAAGTGGTCAAAGTTTTGGTTGTGGCTCTGCCATTGCTCAAAATCTTCTGCTTTCATTGGTGGAGAGATATAATAGCCTTGTACCAAATCGCAGCCATTATTCATGACAAATTCAAGTTCTTTGAAGGTCTCTACACCTTCCGCTACTGTCGATATTTCCAATTTCCTTGCTAAGGACAAGCTGGTTTCAATAATGGCTTTGCTGACTTTGCTGTTTTCTGCCGCATGAACAAAAGAGCGATCCAATTTAAGTTCTGTAAACGGAACCCGCTGCAATTGCTCCATCGTGGAAAAGCCTGTGCCAAAGTCATCGATAGACAAACCAAATCCCTTCAAACGAAAGCGAGTTAAAATATCCAAGCTGGTTGTTGCATCTTTGCTTAACAACGACTCCGTAATTTCGATCACAATGTGGCGAGCGGGAATATCGTGTTCCATCACCAATTCTTTAACCTGTCTAGGAATTTCTAAGTTTGATAAACAATAATGCGAAAAATTCACGGACAACGTTAAGTCCCAGCCGTTCGCTTTCCAACGGGCTAAGTCCGCGATACCTTGCCTGAAAATCAAATCCGTTAAGTGGCTGATTAAGCCCAATTTTTCCGCAATAGGAATAAAGACATTTGGTGGAATAGTGCCTCTTTCAGGGTGATTCCAACGGGCAAGTGCTTCCACACCAACCACTTTTCGACTTTGAATGCAAAGCTGAGGCTGATAGTGGGGAACAATATCGCCTTTCAATATCGCCTGTCTTAATTCAGCGCCAATCGCCGTGAGATTAACTTGGTATCCTTGATTGTCCCCCATCAAGCCAGAAGAACTGAACATGCGTTTCAATTCTTCAGTATTAATCGGTTTGGACAGAGCACCGAGTACTGGGATCCCTCTTTCCTGAGCGATCTTAACGGCGGTTTGCAAAATACGATCGTCTTCACCACTGATTAAAATCAGAGAAGCACTATGACGCAACGCTTCCATATGACGGATTAACTCCACACCATCCATAGACGGCATGTTCAAATCAGAAATAACCACACTGACTGGATTGAGCTGACAAGAAATAGCCTCCGCTCCCTCGACAGAATTAGTGGTTAAGGTAACCTGAACAATCCCCATAGAGTTGAGTGCTCTCTCGAGCATATTCAAAATAAACGGGTCGTCATCAATTACCAGAACATGCAGTTGCTCAAACGATTGCTCTGTCATTTTCGGATTCCTGCCTCCAGTAAGTTCACATGGTTTTATGTCGATTTTATGCTGATATTTCTCTTACTTTAACATACAAAATATGTTACAAAAAGTTACATTTCGCATTTACAGTGGTCGATCAGTGAGTTATTTCAGAACCAAATGGCAGATGATCTCCGGAAAAATAACGATTGCAATGTTGGCTATTGCGACAATCGTTGTCACTAAGGCGATCCTTAGTTTTCAAATTTATTCTCAAGTTCAGGAAAATAATGCAACAATTAGCAAACAAAGTATTCCCGGTGGGCTTGCCGCTGTAAGCATGCTGGATGAGATTGGCGATATGAACGCCGATATGTTGCACTACATTCTTGGCGATGCCACACGTACTGAATCGTTCGATAAAAACCGAGAGCAGTTTTTTAACTACCTTGATGTGCTTGAAAATTCCCAATCCATCGATATTAATACTGTCCAAGAATTAGGAAGCCTTTTTTTTCAATTCGAAAATCGCGTGAAGCTCGATATTTTTTCTTTCTACGACCCCAACGATGAAATTTGGGCAAGAACCCAAGTCAATTCGTTGGTTAATACCACCGGGCAATCACTGCTCAACCTTGCCGAAAAAGTTCAACAACTGGAATCTAACGCTCACACTTCTAAACTTTCGCTTCAAAGCGATGAGTTATTTGAGCTGATTAATGATCTTAACCAGCAAATGAGAGTGTATGTATTAGGTGATCAGGGCGTGAAGGAAAAGTTTTCAGCGTCTATTCAAAGAGCCGAATTCTTACTCACTTGGCTAAAATATCTCCTTAACGAACCTTCTTCCTATGAGGTCATTGAAACACTTCGAGCTGAACTACGGGTTATGCGAAATGGCGGCTTTGAAGTGTTTGAGCGCTATAACAATAATGACAAACGAGGTGTCCTTAAAATTGCGGAAGAAGTGACAGGTCAAGAATACAAGCAGCTTTCAGATACCATCAGTTTATTGATTACGCGCCTAGATAATCAAATGACAGAACGACTCACCGTTCTGGATGACCTGACCAATGATTATAACTATTTCTTATTCGGCTCTATTTTTACCGTTTTGGTATTCTGTACTGTCGTCACCCTTTATATCTATCGCTCTATCAGTGCGCCTCTCCTCGCCATCAACCAACAGATGAAAGAGCTCTTAAAAGGCGACACCAGTATCACCGTACCATATCGATATCGCAACGATGAAGTGGGGGAAATGGCCCGAATGCTGGAAGCATTTCGTCAAAATCAAATAGAGCGAAACCAGTATCAACAAGAAGTGATCATTGCGCGCGACAAAGCCGAATCGGCAACAAAGGCGAAGGCAAACTTCCTTGCCACTATGAGCCACGAAATCCGTACGCCAATGAATGGGATTATTGGCATGATTGACTTACTCAATACGACGAGAGTCAATCGCGAACAGCAAAGAATGCTGAAAACCGTTCGAGAGTCGTCTTTCTCATTACTTAATATCATTAACGATATTCTCGATTTCTCTAAAATTGAGGCAGGCAAGCTCGATGTAGAGAAGACAGCACTCCCACTCCGAGAAACTCTGGAAAACGTTATCTCGACCCTCTCACCTAGCGCAGAAAATGCTGGCATAGCATTTCAGCTCTATATTGACCCTGAACTTCCAGAGGAAGTGTTGGGCGATCCAGTACGTTTGCGCCAAATACTATTTAACATTATTGGCAATGCCATTAAGTTCTCATCAAAACTGTCAAGGCGCGGAGAGGTGTCACTCGAAGTGCACGCTTATTTCATTGATATTAATCAGATCACCATTCAATTCGATATTAAAGATAATGGAATCGGTATTCATCAAGATCAAATAGATACCCTCTTTACTCCGTTTACACAAGCCGAGTCGGATACCACACGTCGCTTTGGTGGAACAGGATTAGGTTTATCGATATCGAAACACTTAACTGAATTGATGGGGGGGAAAATCTCGGTAAGCAGCAAAGTTGGCATCGGAACCACATTCAGTATTCATCTTACCTTCCCATTTACACAAAGCCCGGGCAACCGTATTAAACCTGTTCATATTTCTGAAACTCAGGTCTATATCGACTTATCTTCTGAGTGGCTGCACAATCATATTCCTAGCTACCTCAAAGCTCTATGTGTTCCTTGGAAAAAACTGGATCGTCATTTATTCCCTAGTTTGAAGCTTTCAGATCCTCACTGCATCATCATTACGGACAATCTTTCCGACTTAATCGCGTTAGAGCCCGCCGCATTACACAATTCCATTAAGTATTTGGAATTGTTACCACAAGCTAACATTTCATCGCAAATTAGCGATCGAACGTTCTCTATTTCTGCGCAGCCTCTCAAGCTTTCAAACCTCAGATACGGCTTGCGTGTTGTAACAGGGATGGAAAGCCCGTTCGATATTGCACCACACACCGACGACGCTGATGAGATAGAAGAGATAAACCCAGGGGAGTCGAAAGGTCTCATTCTGGTGGCAGAAGATAACCCGGTAAACCAAGAAGTCATCAAAAAACAGCTCAAGACTTTAGGCTACGAATGTAAACTCGCCGATGAAGGCTTACATGCGCAGGCAATGTACGAACAATATGACTTCGATTTGGTGTTAACGGATTGCCATATGCCGGAGTGTGATGGCTATGAGCTCACCTCCGCTCTGCGCCAAAAGCAAATTGAAAAAGGACGAAGAATTCCTATTATCGCCGTGACTGCCAACGCCATGATTGGTGAGGCTAAAAAATGCTTAACAGCGGGTATGGACGACTACCTGCCAAAACCGATTGAACTGGAAAAGCTTAAGCGGATGCTCCACAACTGGATGCCAAATTCAAACACGACGACCAGCTCAGGGGTAGCAATGAACCTCGATGTCGTGGATACCATATTTGGTGGTGATATGAATGCCTACAAACAGAGCGTGAATGATTTCCTGCAATTCAGCTTACCGCAATACCAAGCTTTAGCCGAAGCAGAAAGCGATGAGTTTGAAATGAGCGTTATGACGAACATTGCCCACAAACTGAAATCGTCGGCAGCCACAATTGGGCTAGACGAGCTGTACCAACTGACACAAGAAATCGAACATCATTCCAAGCTTGAAGCGAAACCCGAGTTACTCAATACATTGACCCAACTCAAAACGTTGCTGCCCACCATTGAAACCTTGATAAACAATCAAAATAGCGAAACGTGAAAGGGAAGATAACAGAAAATAAAAGCAGAAGATGAAGACAGAAGAAAAGAGGCTCAGGGGATACTGAGCCTTAGAACAGTAAACATTGATGACGGCTAAAGCAGTTTATTCAGCTGCTGGCCAAACAACTCTTTACGCCAACTTGTCATCACGTCGGGTAAATTGGCGGGGTTACGATCCTTTTTCCATACCCAGCTGATCAATTGATTTAACTGTTTTTTAGAAGCGAGGAATTCCGTCGCCAAACCACTCCTCTGCGACGCTCTCTTTACTTCATCTTTAAGCTGTTTGAACAATTGTTTGTATTCAGGCTTGTCCATCAACCTTTCAACTGCATCCGGGTACTCGTCTTCAGGGACTTGCTCGCCTTTTTTCACCATGGCAATAACAGTATTACCATGTCGGCGGATTTCACGGTGGTCAAACCCTTCTTGTTCCATACGTTTCAAGCTCTTGATGCCGAATCGCGCTGCTGCCCACAAATTTTGCTCGCGGAAAACAAAGTTCAATGCGATATCACGCTTAAGAGCTTCTTCCAAACGCCATTGAGCAAGAATTTTAAGAATCGCGAGTTGGTTCGGACGAAGCTGCCAAGCCCCTTTAACGTCTTGGTAAGCCTTTTCTGGAATGTGTGTGACAACACGCTTAGAAGCGATAAGATCGGATTCCTGTTGGGCTGCTTCCCACCAGCCCGCTTCTCGTACTGCTACTTCCAGTTTTTCAAACATAGGGAGAAGGTAGTGCACATCGGCGGCGGCGTATTCCAACTGTTTGTGAGTAAGTGGTCTTGCTAACCAGTCTGTACGCGCTTCGCTTTTGTCGAGCTCTACGCCCAAGTATTCGTTTACCAACGCCGCAAAGCCCGTAGACAAACCATGCCCCAGAAATGCAGCCATAATTTGTGTGTCCATCATGGGAACAGGGATGGTGCCAAAAACATGAGCAAATACTTCGAGATCTTCTCCACACGCATGCAGAACTTTCAGTACCGAGGTATCTTTCAACAACGCTTTGAATGCACTCATGTCATCAATAACGGTAGGATCTATCAAAGACAGCGTCGAACCATCGAAGAGTTGAATGAGACCTAACTGAGGGTAGAAGGTGCGAGTTCTAACAAATTCTGTATCCAGCATCACGGTATCAACTTCGCGGGCGGACAGGCAAACCACTTCTAATGCTTCTTTTGTATCAACTATCTGATAGTTCACTTGAATCTCTTCATTGTTATTCGTTCTATATTCAGGGTTAAACCCAAGTTATCTTATGGTCAAGCAACCTCAAGGTGCTCACTCCAGTGAAGGGGCTAGGTTCATCAGTAATGAGTTGTTTGATTTTCAAACAAGGCATTCATTTGACGATCTCATACTTCTAAGTAAAAAATCAATAATGCGACCTGCCCCTCTCTGGAAGAATAACCGAGTCACTCTTTTATATGCGTAAAAATGGAATAAGCATAAAAAATGCCGGCAGTTGCCGACACTTTAACATTCTGGGATAAGTTATGCTGGTCTTTCACCCCGTTTTACAGCATACAATCTCTCATTTATGCCGTTTCATTCATCGTGCTTTCTTCGCGAAGTGCACGTCTTAAGATTTTGCCTACGTTGGTTTTGGGGAGATCATCTCGGAATTCAACAATCTTAGGGATCTTATATCCCGTGAGATGTTCACGGCAGTGGCTGATCAATTCGTCTTTGGTTAGGCTCGGATCCCGTTTAACTACGCAGATCTTCACCACTTCACCAGAGACATCATGCGGTTCACCAATGGCGGCAACTTCAAGCACTTTTCCGTGCAACGAAACCACATCTTCTATTTCATTTGGGTAGACGTTGAACCCAGAAACCAGAATCATGTCTTTTTTGCGGTCGACGATATGAAGGAAGCCTTGTTCATCAAACTTCACAATATCGCCAGTGGAAAGCCACCCATCGTGATCGATCACGTCCTTCGTCGCTTCAGGACGTTGCCAGTACCCCTGCATAACTTGCGGTCCTCGAACTTGAAGCTCACCCACTTGATCATTCGGTAATACGTTCCCTTCATCATCAATAATTCGAACATCAGTGGAGGGAACAGGCAGACCAATTGCGCCTGAATATTCCGTTGAGTCGTGCGGGTTAGCGGCGACCAACGGGGCACATTCGGTTAAACCATACCCTTCCAACAGAAAACCCCCAGTGATGCTTTTCCACTTATCCGCCACGGCACGTTGCACCGCCATACCGCCGCCAACGGCAATGTTCATTCGGCTGAAATCCAATTCTTTAAAATCTTCATTATTGACTAACGCATTAAATAACGTATTGACGCCAGTAATGGCTGTGAACGGATACTTTTGCAGCTCTTTTACAAACCCCGGAATATCACGCGGGTTTGTGATCATGAGGTTTCGTCCCCCCAACTCAATGAACAATAAGCAGTTCACAGTAAGTGCAAAAATGTGGTAAAGCGGCAGTGCGGTCACGACCAGTTCACGCCCTTCGGTTAACACGGGACCATAAGCCCCTTTGGCTTGCATGACGTTTGCGAGCATATTGCGGTGGGTCAGTACCGCGCCCTTTGCCACCCCTGTGGTGCCACCGGTGTATTGTAAAAAGGCAATATCGTCTCCAGACATAAATGGCTTCACGTATTGCTCACGGCGACCTTTTCGAATCGCTTTACGAAAAGAAATGGCATTAGGCAAATTGTACTTTGGCACCATCCCTTTCACGTATTTCACCACGAAATCGACCAAGGTTCCTTTCGCACGTGGCAGCATCTGCCCAAGGCTGGTCAAAATGACGTGTTTGATTGGCGTGTTATCAACAACTTGCTCAAGTGTGTTCGCAAAGTTAGAGACAATCACAATGGCTTTGGCACCAGAATCATTTAACTGATGTTCCAGTTCACGTGGGGTATAAAGCGGATTGACATTTACTGCAATTAAACCCGCTCGTAAAATACCGAATAAAGCAATCGGGTATTGCAGTAAGTTCGGCATCATGATCGCCACGCGATCGCCTTTTTCTAATTTCAGTTCATTTTGTAAATAAGCGGCAAATGCTCGACTGCGTTCCTCTAATTTTCGGAACGTCATGACAGAGCCCATGTTCATGAAGGCAGGCTGGTCGGCAAACTTATGTACCGATTGCTCAAACATTTCCACCAACGACGGGTAGCAGTCTGGGTCAATGGTTTCTGGTACATCACTTGGGTAACGTGTTAGCCAAACTTTATCCACAAATAAACTCCTCAAATTCGACTGTTCTGTAAACACATACATCGCCACTATTACAGCACAGCCATTCGTGCCGTGACACGAAATAATCAAACACTTGTTTAAATTTTGTTAACCAAATCCATAATCAGTTCGCTGACCTTCTCTGGATGCTCTAAATGGCAGTGGTGACCTCCGGGAATAGACTCCCATTTTTCATTGTTGTGCGGTCTTTTTTCGTCGTGCTCACCCCTCTTTAATGGGTGATGATCTTTCAACGACGAAAACCCCTTTTCGCCCAAAATAACGAGATGCGGACATGTAATGTTTTCGAGAATGTCCTTTCGCTGCTGATCGCTCATTCTGTACAAAGAATCACATTTGAGCTTTTCATCGTGTCGCCAATACCATTGCCCATCTTTTTGCTCTAAAGCGCGGTAGGTCATGGGTCTGATAAGCGCTTGCGCCACTTGGGTACGAATCGCACGAATACGAACGGCATCTTCCGGATCGGATAGGCTTTTCGGCTTTTTCTCACGATATTTCTTTCGGCTTAATACACCAGTGCGTAGCCGCTTGGTTGAATTTTCAGGGGATTCGGCAAGCGGACCATAACCCTCAATTTCCACCAAAGCCGCCACCTTTTCAGGAAACGCGGCACTATAGCAACTCGTAATCAATGCACCAAGAGAATGCCCGACCAAAATGGTTTTATTTGATGAGAATTTCGGTAAAACGCTGTGAAGATCGTCGATATAATCGTGAAATGGGTAAAAATTGTCCGTCCCTTTATCAGAAGATAATCCATGACCGGGCAAATCGATAGCCACTAAATGCAGCGTGGGATCCTTCTGATTCAGTGCTTTCATCACACCGGAAAAACTTTCCGCATTATCCATCCAACCATGAACAAAAACGACCGTCTTAGCGGCCGTTTTTGCTTCACCTAATTCGAGCGAGGCAACCATTGAATCATTGCCTAACACATATTGACTCGTGTTCATTATTTCACTTCTTGAATCACTTTAGCTCGGCTTGAGCTCATTCGACTTGAACGACCATTCACCTTAAACTTTAAAGCATACGTTACGAGGAAAAATGAGCGTCATTGGGGCGCCATTTTAGATATAAATATCGACGCCAAGAAGCTGTGCAAGTTCTTCTTTTTTCGCTTGATTCATGACACCCATGTATTCTTCCATCGCTTTACGAGAACGCCCTTCCGGCAAATCATATTCAATCTGCGCGCGGTGTATCTCTGACTCGTCGACATGCCTGATGGTTTGAGCAACAGCATTAGCCACCTTAGTCGGTTGGCTGACGGAGTGTTTTCCCTGCTCTTTCTTTACCTTAGACTGCTTTTGAGCCTTATTGGTATGAGGGACAACAACAAGGGGTAATCCATTAATGGAAGCCATAGGTGTCCTTTTTAGAACCTGACAATCTAAAGATTAGCAGAGTCTTTCGTTTATTCCTTACCAGGTAGTTTTTTCCAAGTCACATTGTCACGCAGGTATACTGGGCTGGAATCTTCCACTGCCACGGCCTTACCTTTCGCAAACTCGAACTGAGCCAAAACCACCATATCCTGTGCGTCTGGGTAGAGTACGTCGCTACCTTCGGTATGAATCGGTAAAGACGCCAATCCCTCTGAATACGCATCCCAACCCGTTCCGGCTTGAGTCCAAACGTGTTCATCGCGCACCAAGTTTTCCGCCAATACTGTGGGCGGTACGACACATTCAGGCTCTTGCGTTAGCCATTCGCCGCTTTCTTGACGCACATAACGCCCCCAATAAATTTCACTCATTCTAGCATCTATTGCACTGGCTACCTGCCTTTTGCCATACAGGCGGTAACAGGCTTGTGCCATGGCTTCCATGGTAGAGACACCTATCATGGGCAAATCGGCACCAAATGCTAGGCCTTGCGCAATACCGATGCCAATACGAACACCAGTGAAGCTTCCCGGTCCACGTCCAAAGGCCAACGCGTCCAAATCTTGCAAAGCAATATTGGCTTCTTTGAGAACTTCATCAACCATGGGTAGCACTTTCTTAGTGTGATCGCGAGGCGCTACTTCACTTCGTGCGTACAGTTTTCCATCCACAATCAATGCAACAGAGCAATTTTCTGTCGCGGTATCTATAGCTAAGATTTTTGCGCTCATTTACGCCTCAGTTATTCATTTATCTATTCTGGGGGGTTGGCTGAAAAGACTTAACCAACCCACATCAAAACACGTCTTCTCATTCAGAACGTGCCTTTTGACTCAAAAATTGGTTAACAACATCCAAATCCCGTGTTCTTGGTATTGGCGGCAAACTTTGCAAAAAGACGGCCCCATAATCACGTGTGACCAATCGGTTATCACAGATGATCAGTGCACCTTGGTCTTTTTTATCTCGAATTAAACGCCCCACCCCTTGTTTAAGAGTAATCACGGCATCGGGTATTTGTACCTGACTGAATGGTTCGCCCCCATTCAGACGACAATCTTCTATACGCGCTTTGAGTAAGGGATCATCGGGTGCGGTAAAAGGAAGTTTATCAATAATAACACAGCTCAACGCATCACCTCTAACGTCGATCCCCTCCCAAAACGCGC
The DNA here is from genome assembly GCF_014694455.1 of Vibrio sp. S9_S30. GTDB lineage: Bacteria > Pseudomonadota > Gammaproteobacteria > Enterobacterales > Vibrionaceae > Vibrio. The sequence goes on from NZ_JAAUWT010000019.1 coordinate 13,777, forward strand.
CCGTTGCCACTAACAGGGCATTGCCCAATTCTAGGTATTCTGCCAGTAATTTCTGCTTGGTGGTTTCCCCTTGCATAAGTACTGGAATCGAGAGTTGTTCTCGGAACCGTTCCGCTAAGTCGCGCATCATACTGTGAGAAGTACAAAGAAAAAAGCACCGCCCACCATTCTTTTCTATAACGGGGCCGAGCATTCTGGCTAAACGTTCAGACATTCCAGGGCTGTTTGGTTCTGGAAGGTATCGGGGGACACACAGTCTCGCTTGTGCCTGATAATCGAACGGACTGGGCAGTGAAAACTGCCGCGGAGGCTCCAAGCCTAAACGATGAGTGAAGTGGCTAAAATCGTCCTGCACCGCCAGTGTGGCAGACGTGAATATCCACGCGCCCGGTTTCATTTCGACCTGTTCACGGAATTTCTCGGCGACAGACAAAGGGGTAATGTGTAATGAAAAATGGCGAGGGGTGCATTCAAACCAATACGAGTAGCCAGTAATATCAACCTCGCAAACCCGAGCAATTCTGGCTTTGATTGCGTTCGCTCGCTCAAACGCGGCATCCAGTAATTCACTTCGCCCCAGCGCGACTTTGAGTACCTCAATCGCCAGCTCTAACGCATCAAGTAAACGGGTGGTCTCCCGCTCTATAGACGATGATTTCATGGCTTCTCGCCAATTCCCTCGAAAACCAGGATCTCCTAAGACAAGCCTCATTTCCATCGCAGACTGAATCAAACGATCGGCTACCTTCTGCAACTGGCGCATGTCCTTGGCTTCGGTTCGATACCCGATCTCAATGTCTTTCGACAGTTCTTGAATTTGACGGCTGGAAATGGACGAACCGAAGTATTGGCTCGCAATGTCTGGAATTTGGTGCGCTTCATCAAATACAAACACTTCCGCTTCAGGAATCAATTCTCCAAAGCCGGTTTCCTTGATGGCAAGATCCGCAAGAAATAAGTGGTGATTCACGACAACGACATCGGAATCCATGGCTTTCTTACGCGCTTTAAGTACAAAGCAGTCTTGATAACTCGGGCATTCTTTGCCCAAGCAATTGTCATTGGTTGAGGTAATATCGGGGATGATGGGGCTATCTTCGGCGATATCATCGCATTCCCCTAGATCACCACTTTTGGTTTCGGATGACCAACGGCGTACCTTCACAAGCTGGGTCAGTAGCGTTGAGTCTGCCTCAATACCATGGCTTTCCACCATTTGCCGACTCAGTCTATCCAAACACAGGTAATTGGAGCGCCCTTTTAGCAAGGCGACACTGCCATAATAGCCAAGGGCATCGACCATTAGCGGTAAATCACGATGAAACAGTTGTTCTTGAAGGTTCTTTGAGCCGGTACTGATGATGGTTTTTTTACCACTCAACAATGCAGGCACTAAATAGGCAAAGGTTTTCCCTGTGCCCGTCCCCGCCTCGACCACCAGCTGAGATTGATCTTTGATCGATTTTTCGACGGCGCGAGCCATATCTAACTGTGCTTGTCGGGGCTGAAACCCTTTAATGGCTTTGCCTAACGCACCATTAGCGGAAAAGGTTTTATCGATCATAGATTCTGCGGGTTGAAAACAAAGAAAGAATTATACTCAATCAACCTCAAGATGCGACTCCTGAAAGAGAAGTTTCGTCGGAGATTCGGAAGAAAAACAAAGGCGCAAATTTGGAGAGACATTTGCGCCTTAAAGAAGTCACCATAACTGGGTTAAGAAACTCTTATCACTTTCGATATAAGTATCGCTCCAACCAAGCTGGACCTTGGAACGTGTCATCGGCAAGCAGAGCGTGCACCGCTTCAGATGGTGTGGCTTTTTCTTCCCAAAGTTGGTTGAGTATCTCTTCATCAATATCATGATCGCCAACAAGGGTTGTGACTCGTTCTACATACAATCTACGGGCTAACAGTTCTTTATCCATAGCAAACACCTCTCTGATATGCGGGAGTAAAAATCAACCAGCTCCATAGCCGACTCCCGAACGTGCGTATTTTGTTGAAACCACCGCCATAATAGATTAATTATAGACAACATATTGAGGCTCATACTGCGAATTCTTTTTTATAAAGCCCACTCTCGTCTCAAAATAATTTATTCGAAATTCAAAAAAATACTACAGGAAGTAACCCAAATAATGGAAAGAAAAACGCTACTTACGCATTGCAGTGATGCCCCCGGATTGATCTCAAAAATCACCAATATTTGCTATAAACATCAGCTCAATATTATTCATAACAATGAATATGTTGATAACTCTAGCGGCCATTTTTTTATGCGAACAGAGCTAGAAGGTTACTTTAATGATGAAACGCTTTTGCTGGATTTGGATCAAGCGCTGCCATCAGGTGCGAAGAAAAGGCTAATAAGCTCCGAACGGAAGAAAGTGGTGATTCTTGTTACCAAAGAAGCACACTGCATCGGAGATATTCTGATGAAAAACTACGACGGCAGCTTGAATATCGATATTGCAGCGGTTGTGGGTAACTACGACACCTTGCAAAATTTGACGGAAAAATTCGACATTCCATACCACCATGTGTCTCACGTCGATTTAACTCGTGAAGAGCATGAGCAAAAGATGTTAGAGGTCATTGATGGCTATGAGGTCGATTACCTCATCCTTGCCAAGTATATGCGTGTACTCACCCCTGCATTTGTTGAAAAGTACCACCATAAAATCATCAATATCCACCACAGCTTTTTACCCGCGTTTATCGGTGCCAAACCTTATCAGCAAGCGTTTGATCGTGGCGTGAAGATCATTGGTGCTACGGCTCATTTCGTAACAAATGATTTGGATGAAGGCCCCATCATCAAGCAAGACGTGATCCCCGTGGATCATAACTTCAGTGCTGCCGATATGGCGCAAGCGGGCCGTGACGTAGAGAAAAATGTACTCAGTAAAGCCATCAACAAAGTCGTCAATGACCATGTGTTTGTTTATGGCAATAAGACCGTGATTTTGTAGCGTTAAGGCCAACACCGTCTGCTAACCCAATCCTGATACAAAAAGTGAACGGCGCAAAAAACGGTGAGTGTTTTCTCGCCGTTCATGGTGTCAGGATAGGATTATCCTTATCTCCAGCTAGATTAACCTTGCTCAGATGCAATAACACGTTTAAGAGAGTGAGGGTGGAGCTTGATGCATACCCCTTTGTGTTGGAATGCGACCGTCGGGTTTGGCAACCTTTCCCCTTCTCCCTTAGGACAAGAAACTTTCACTTTGATACCTATTTCTTCAAATTCAGCGGACTTTTCTTGAAAGTTTGGAAACGTCGATGTTAAAAAAGCCAAATAGTCGGCGGCTGTCTCTGCTTGGGATGGAATCACAAACTCCACGTGCTCCCATGATTCAACAGGGTAACGTTTCCCTGCGGCGGGATAGGGCAACTCTAAACACTCGAATGACCAGCCATTTGCCATAAGCGGTTGCGTAAACGCCAACACGATAATGGGTCGCCCATTAATGTGAGCACAAGAGATTTCGTTTCCCCATTTCAGCCATTCTTTGTGCGCGAATCGAGCAGCCTCCGGATCGTTCACTCTTATCGCTATGTGATCGGCTTGATAATCGGCTAACTCTATTCCGATAAGCTCAGAAAGAGTCTGAATTTTTGCCATAAATTCGGGTAGCTGAAGCAACATATTTTCGGGTAGAAGATGAGCATGTGGCGTCACTTGGGGCATGGTGTTCTCACTAAAAGTTCTATTTTCTCGCCATACTAGCAAGATCACGTGGAAAAGTAGTAAAAATCGCTTTTTTCTGACTACTAGACGATGAAGAAAGTTGATATGATTAACGCCATTTTGTGAACTAGAACAAGTATCCATTCCCCCACTCCAAACACCACGGGAATGCATCAAAGCAATTCTTAGAATTGAAGGAAACTCGTGTGAATATCCAAGCACTTATTAACGACAAAGTATCTCAGGCTCTTGAAGCCGCTGGCGCACCTGCAGGAAGCCCTGCCGCTGTTCGCCAATCTGCAAAAGCACAGTTTGGTGACTACCAAGCAAACGGTGTAATGGGTGTCGCCAAAAAGCTAGGCACTAATCCTAGAGAATTTGCGCAAAAAGTACTGGATGTTTTAGACCTAGACGGCATCGCAAGCAAAACCGAGATTGCGGGTCCAGGCTTCATCAACATCTTCCTAAGTGAAGAATTTTTAGCCAAACAGGCCGACGCCGCATTGGCTGATGATCGCCTAGGTGTGGCAAAGGACGAACCAAAAACCATCGTTACCGATTATTCGGCTCCTAACGTTGCTAAAGAAATGGCGGTTCACCACATTCGTTCAACCGTTATTGGTGACGCGGTGACTCGCACGCTTGAATTCTTAGGGCACAAAGTCATTCGTGCCAACCACATTGGTGATTGGGGAACGCAATTCGGTATGCTCATCGCAAACCTAGAGCGTGTTCAGAAGGAATCTGGCGAAGTGTCGATGGAGCTTTCCGACTTAGAAGCTTTCTACCGCGAATCGAAAAAGCTGTACGATGAAGATGAAACCTTCGCTGAAAAAGCGCGTAACTACGTGGTTAAGTTACAAAGTGGCGATGAGTACTGCGCAGAAATGTGGAAAAAGCTTGTCGACATCACGATGGTTCAAAACCAACGCAACTACGACCGTTTAAATGTATCGCTCACCCTGAACGATGTGATGGGCGAAAGCATGTACAACAACATGCTGCCAGAAATTGTCGCTGACCTTAAAGAAAAAGGGTTGGCGCAAGAAGATGACGGCGCTCAAGTTGTTTTCCTCGATGAATACAAAAACAAAGATGGCGAACCGATGGGCGTTATTGTGCAAAAGCGCGATGGTGGCTTCCTATACACCACCACCGATATTGCGTGTGCGAAATACCGCTACGAAAAGCTTGGTGCAGACCGCGTGCTGTACTTCATCGATTCGCGTCAGCATCAGCACCTTATGCAAGCTTGGACGATCGTCCGTAAAGCCGGTTACCTTCCTGAAGACGTGTCACTGGAACACCATGCGTTCGGCATGATGCTGGGTAAAGATGGTCGCCCTTTCAAAACCCGTGCAGGGGGATCGGTAAAACTCACCGATCTCCTGGACGAAGCAGAGCAACGTGCTGAAAAACTGATTGAATCCAAAAACCCAGGGTTAGATTCAGAAGAGAAAACTAAGATAGCCAATACCGTCGCGATGGCGGCTGTGAAATACGCCGACTTATCCAAACACCGCACAACAGACTACGTGTTTGATTGGGATAACATGCTGGCATTCGAAGGCAACACTGCGCCATACATGCAATACGCCTACACGCGTGTCGCCTCTGTTTTCGCCAAAGCCGGCGTGTCGATGGATTCGCTTCAAGGCGAAATCAAAGTGACGGAAGAAAAAGAAAAAGCATTGATCGCTAAATTACTTCAGTTCGAAGAAGCCGTTCAGTCTGTGGCTCGCGAAGGTCAGCCTCACATCATGTGTAGCTACTTATTTGAACTAGCAGGTCAATTCTCTAGCTTCTATGAAGCGTGCCCTATCCTAGTCGCAGATGACGAAGCCGTAAAACAAAGCCGCTTGAAATTGGCGGCGTTGACGGCGAAAACCATCAAGCAAGGTTTGTCACTGTTGGGTATCGAAACGCTAGAGCGCATGTAACCCATCGGCCATTCGCTGACTTAAAACGACAACCCCTCGACAAGTGCGAGGGGTTGTTTTATTTGTAGCGTTCAAGAAGCCAGTCTCACTCACATGCCCAATTCATACGAGAAAAGTCAAAATAGAAACTTTGCATGGGTATGTAATTCAAGCCTTTCAAGCATTTGTGAACACCAAGCTTATCGACTGAGTTTTGCAGAAAAATATCCACTTGATTATCCACCAAATATTGCTGAACCTGCTTGTAAATATCGTTGCGGGCAGCCGGATCGTTTTCTAGCCTCGCTTGTTCAATCCAACCATCCACTTTTTTATCTTGCAACCAAGACATCGAAGCCCAACTCCCTGATGCATCCGAATGGTATTGATTAAAGAATACCGCATCAGGTGACGGGTAGACTGGCTCGTAAAAGATCTGGTTTACGTTTGGTGTGGTTTCCGGTTTCGAAGCGATCTCCGTTACTCTATTCCAAGGGTCTTTTTGAAGGGTGGTTTTAAAACCAATGGTTTCAAGTGTCGACTGCAATAGTAGCGCGATTTCTTCTTCAAACGCCGCACCCGCCACGTAACCCAGCACTAAAGGGATGTTGCCTTTTCCCGCGTATTTTGATTGTTCGACGTATTGCTTGGCTTTCTCTAAATCAAACTCGGGTAGCGTTAGGGAATCAAGATAAGCGGATTTAAAAGCGGGCGGTAAAGGTCCGGCTAACGACTCGCCTTCATAAATCACGTCATTGATAGTGGCATAATCCACAGCGTAAGCGATGGCTTTACGGATATTCACATCGTCTGTCGGCGCGACTTTATTGTTGAGTTTGATGTAAAAGCCAGTCGCCGTTTTCTGTTTGACTATCTCGTAGTTTTCCAGTTTCGCCAGTGCGTTATACGTCTCTTCAGCTTGGTAAACGCTGGTTAGGTGTAATTCCCCCTTGTTCGCCAACGCTTTTACCGTCGCTTCATCGTTTGTGACCAACAAGCGCACTTTATCGATGGGTTTGTCGCCAAAGGTGCCATGATAGCCCGTGTAACGTTCAAGCATCATGCGGCTGCCTCGCTGCCAACTGACTTTTTTATACGGCCCGGCACCCAATACATTCTCGGCAATGTAGTCTTCAGCCCATTTGTCGCCTTTGCCCATTTCCATCGCCTTGTCGCTGTTGACAACAAACAGCAGCGGCGTCGTGGCTAAAAAAGCAGAGGAAGGCTCCGTTAAGCCTATCTGAACGGTTTGAGTATCGATGGCTTTCAATTTTGTTAAGTCGATACTTTTTGAGAAAAAGCCTGCCGGTCCTTCGTTTAAGGTCAATAAACGCTGGATAGAATAGACCACGTCTTTTGCTTCAATGACGCTTCCGTCATGAAATGTCGCGCCTTGTTTTAGGCGGAACAAATACGTTTTGCCGTCTTCAGACACTTCCCAACTTTCGGCAAGCAATGGGGCGATATCACCGGCAGTATTGACGGTAGTCAGACCATCATACAAATTGACTGCCCCCATATACTCGGTGTAGTCGGTAATTTTCGCTGGGTCTATCGTACCGATGATTTGAACCATACTTACGGTGATTTCAACCGGTTTATTGTCTGCGATCGGTTTATTGTCTGCGACGGCAAAAGGCGCAGACAAGATACCAGCAAGAACCAGCATTTGTATTGCTTTCTTCATAACCTTTACTCCCTGTAATTTTTTACGTCTTTCCCTATTGCCCCTGATCGATTAGGGGGCGGTATTCTATTTCTGGGTAGCCAAAGGCCGCTGGCCCCACCACTTCCAATGCTCGCGGTGTGCAGAGCAAAGGATGGCAAGGGATCCCAACCACGGCAACCTTTTGCCCATACCGCAATACATCTGTGGTGATAGCATGACCCGTATCGATGTTCAGAACGACGATCAAGTCCGGTACGCTGACCATGGTTTTGCCGTTCATTCGAAACACCAGATTTTCATTTTGAATATCAATGTTGGCTTCCTCACCTTGATATTCGTGTAACCCTTGCAGAGACAGTTGCCCAACGGTAAACCCCGAGCGCATACGTCGCTCTAAATCCACGATTTTTCCTTTAAATAACAGGAAACCGTTTTCGGAATTCATAATGACATCGATGGGGTTTCGTTTGGCTTTGTTGGCATCCATCACCGCACGACCAAGCCGTAAGGCTTGGCTGACCGTGCCGGGGATGGCGTATTTTTTCACAAATGCCCCTTTCATAGGCGCTTCTGCCATCGCGGCGCTACCGCCCATTTCGACCACCGTGGTTCGGGCAAGGTTTTCAAGCCAGTATTCATCCTTAAGCTTCTGAAACACCACATTGTTGCCATGGCAATCGGACATCGCGGCGGGCATGCTGCAATGACCATAGATGCTGAATGTGGTCATCTGCATTTCGGGAAACGCACGCCCCATGCCATCGCCATCAACCACTGGCAGGTCGAATTGAGCCGCGGCGGTCATGGGTTTAATACCGTTCGCACCGCCAATTTCAACAGAGATGATGGCATCCACTTTTTTGCCCGTTTCGCGCTCAAGGATTTCAACAACCCGTTTTAGCTCCTCGCCTTCGTTAATTTTTTCGACCGACACCGCTGGTGCGCCTATCTCGCCGATCGAAACGACCAACGCGTCATCCGGTAATTCTTCCATCGACATCAGCCGTATCCGACGCCCTCGGCGTAATTGTTCTAGCACTTCGAGCTTGCCGTAGTAAGGGTTTCCTCCTCCTCCGGTACCAAGGATCGCGGCGCCAATTTCTATCGCTTCAATATCTTGTACTGTCAGTTCTTTCATGATCCCACCTTTAAATCGCCTACGACTTTTAAGCGCACTCGAGTCGCGTTTCCGGGTAAATACGCCAGCGGCACATCTTCTTTTTCCACCACCTCGATAGACTCCGGTATTGCACCTGCACTGATGGCTCTTTCCATCGCCTCTTGCTCTGCGTGAGAAAACGCCTCTTCTCGGCTTATCTCTGCAAGGCTATAAACTCTATCGACTTCCCCGCTCACCTGAGCGATGGCCGCGCCAACAGCATTGGCCACGTGAAAATGAGGAGGGCGAATCACCTTAAGATCACCAATATGATCTTTGACCAATACACTGCCTCCACCGACCGCCAGTACTGGAATGGGCGTTTTGGATAATCGGTTGCTCTCCACCGCATCAAAAATGAGTTCATCAATCTGCTTACTGCACTCTTCAAGCAATTCCTCTGGCAAATTGGCCACGGCAGAATGATCGCCCAATTCAAGCTGCCCCAACGCAACCGCAATATCGGAGGCTGTCAGCGTATTCCCACCAAACACAAGCGCTTCTTTACTCAATTGGTAACCCACACTGTCTGGACCGACATGAATCACGCCATTTTCTTGATGAATTCGAGTCCCGCCACCGAGACCAATACTGACCATGTCTGGCATGCGAAAATTGGTTCGAACACCACAGATATCCACATGAGAGTTCGCTTGCCTCGGAAAGCCATTTTGCAGTAGACCGACATCACTGGTGGTGCCACCGACATCGACCACAATGGCGTCTTTCAATCCAGACAGAAATGCGGCGCCGCGCATCGAGTTTGTAGGCCCGCTGGCAAAGGTCAGTACGGGGAATTTTTTAACGTAGGAAGCACTCATTAATGTGCCGTCGTTTTGCGTAATATAGAATGGGCAATACACACCACATTCATTCAAGGCATGTTCGAAGGCTTTGATTGTTTTTTCACTCAACTGTCGAAGGCTGGCATTTAAGATGGCCGCATTTTCCCTTTCTAAAAAGCCTATCCGACCAACATCAACAGAGCAGACAATATCGAATTCTTCCCAAACGGTACTCAGAATCGACGCCGCTTTGCGCTCCATATCGTCATTCACCGGACCGAACACGCAGTTCACCACGACATTGCGAATACCTTTGTTCTTAAGTTCATTGGCAATATCGATTAAGGCATTTTCATTCAATGGGTTAATGGCTCGCCCATCAAAGTTATAGCCACCTTCAATCTCATAGTGGTGCCGCCCAATCGCATTCACTAACCCTTCGGGCCATTGAGCCATAGGAGGAATGGCGGAAGAGCTTGGTAAGGCTAATCGGATCACCGCGGTTTGGGTCAACCGAGTTTGCTCCACAACGGCATTCGTAAAATGCGTTGTCCCTATCATGACGGCACTGAGGTCTTTCTTATCGACCTTTCCGATATTCAGAACCTGATTAAGCGCCTCTTTTACTCCGCTGGTCACGTCCTTGGTGGTGTTCATTTTCACCGACGCAAGCAGTTCACTTCCTTTCATGATGACGGCATCCGTATTGGTTCCGCCAACGTCGATACCGACTCGTAAATCTACAGACATGAAACACTCCGTTTTATTTTCCTTTGCCTCACTCAAGAGAAGGCTTGCTGTTCTGTTCTTCTTCGCTCAACACCGGAATGGCTCGAATCAGCTTCCGGGTATAAGGATGGTTTGGCGATTCGAATACGTCAGCGGGCGCACCTTCTTCCACCACTTTCCCACGCAGCATTACCGCTATCTGGGTGCAAAAATTTCGCATTAGGCTTAAGTCATGAGAGATAAAAATGTAGGTGAGACCTAACTCTTGATGCAGACGCCTGAGTAACTCAATCACGCTTTTTTGTACCGACACATCCAGTGCAGAGGTCGGCTCGTCTAATACCAATATCTTCGGGTTAGCTGCCAGCGCCCTCGCGATGGCGACCCTTTGTTTTTGACCACCCGAAAGATTGCCTGGGTAGAGATCCGCGTGGTGCTCTGAAAGCTCAACCATGTGTAACATCTCTCGGATGCGTTGATTCAGAGCGTCCTCTTTTAACCCTGCGATAAACTTGAGCGGCACTTCTAAGATTTGTCGCACGCTGCGTTTGGGGTTGAGGGAACCGCCGGGATTCTGATAAACCATCTGCACGGCATGAGAACCATGCTCCGCTTGGTAATCACTCAAACTTTGTTCGCCAAAATTCAATGTGCCCGAGGTTGGCGAGTCTAATCCGAGCACCATTCTGGCAACCGTGGTTTTCCCTGAACCCGACTCGCCCGCTAACCCGAAAATATCCCCATCTCTGACCGTTAAACAGACATCCTGAACAGCATGATTGGTGTGAATTGGGCGGTATAATATGTTTCGCTCCGTCACAAACACCTTATTCAGAGCCTGAAGGTTCAACAGTGTGGGCGTATCGGGTCTGGGGGTGGAATGCACGTTCGAGCCATATAAAGGGGGGATGGCCGCAAACAACCGTTGGGTATAGGGGTGACAGGGGGAGGTGAATAAATCCTCGACCTTGCCATGTTCGACGATTCGGCCGTGCTGCATAACATAGACGTAGTCTGAAGCCTGACGAACCACCCCGAGATTGTGGCTTATAAGAAGCAGAGCCAGATTGTCTTCTTCTACCAGTGTGTTGATCAAGCGGATAATTTCCGCTTGAGTGGTCACATCCAGCGCGGTGCCCGGTTCGTCGGCAATAAGGAGCTTGGTTGGATGCAGTAGAGCCAACGCAATTAGCACTCGCTGACGCATACCGCCAGAAAGCTGGAAGGGGAAACTTTTATACACTCTTTCTACGTCATTGAGCCGCACTTTTTTCAGCGCGTCGTAGATGGCAAGCCGACGCTGCGCTTTGCTGCGTGACACGCCCTCTCGCTTATCAACATACTTAAGGACATCGTCGAGGTGGGTCCCGATACGAAAGACTGGATTAAATGAAGACAACGGATCTTGCTGAATCATCGACATGACTGTCCCCTTCAGCCCTTCTCTTTCCTCTTTGCCTAACGTGAAAACAGAGCGCCCTTCAACGTCGATGTCTCCACTGATGACTCTGGCTGTTCGCTCGGGTAAATTGCCTATCAAGGCTTTGCTCGTAATACTCTTGCCCGATCCGGTTTCGCCCACCAACGCAACACGTTGACCAGGTTGAATTTGGATGGAGACGTTATGCAAAACTTGCTTTGCAACGCCGTAGTTTTCAAAGCTGACATTCAAGTTTCGGATGTCGACCAATGCGTGGTTTTTCATCATCACACCTCCACATCCAACATGTCACGAAGACCATCACCGAGCAGGTTAAACCCAAAAATGGCGTACAACACTGCGGCGCCCGGAAGCAATGCTTCCCACCAATATTCCGGTAAGTATTCAGCACCGGACGCCACCATGGTGCCGAGATCTGGCGTGGGTGGCTGCACACCCAACCCTAAGAAGCTGAGGGTTGCGCCAAACAAAATTACGAACCCTGCATCAAGAGTCGCTTTAACCGTGATCGCCCCCATGCAGTTGGGCAGCAGTTCTTTCACTAAGATGTGATACGGGCTGGCACCCGCCATTTTCGCGGCTTCAATAAACTCTTCGGTCATCAGGCTCTTCGCTAGGCGATACACCAGTCGCCAATGCCAGTTCCACCACAAAAAGGAAATCGCAATCATCGCATTCGTTAAATTTGGCTCTAACACTGCGGTGATCGCTAACGCCAGCGCCAAAGGCGGAACCGCTAATAACATGTCATTCAATCGCATGATGGTGAATTCCACCCAGCCACCCGCGTACGCAGCCAATAACCCCAGCGTCACTCCGATGGGAATGGCAATACCAAGTACTCCCAATACCAACTTTAAGCTGACTTGATACCCAAAGATGACGCGGGTAAAAATGTCCCTGCCCACATTGTCGGTACCAAACCAATACTCAGAGGAAGGGGCGAGGTGGCGGGCTCGAAAATTAACGTAACTGCCAACTTGATCGGCATAGGGCGATATCCACGGCGCCAGCAGTGCCGATAACACCACGCTGAGTACCATCAGCGCACCAATAATGGCCATTGGATTAGCGGAAAATCGACGCCAGTATTTTTGAAACGATGTGATAGCCTGACTGTATTCGTTGACAGACACTTCCTCTGATCCATTTGGCAATGTGGTGAGAGAGTTGGAGTTGCGATCCATACTAGCGGGCTCCCTTTAGTCTTAACCGAGGGTCTACAATGGAAACCAGAATATCGATGGTTAAATTCGCCAAAATAAAGATCACCCCCGACACTAATACGACGCCCATCACTGCATTGAAATCGTTGTGTAATATGGTTCTAACGCCGTAACTTGCAATGCCCGGCCAGGCAAACACCATCTCCACGACAAATGCGTTCCCAATCAATGAAGCAAACTCTAACCCTAAAATAGTCAATGGCGCTGACGCACTGAGCCGCCAAAGATATTTGAAAGTAATCAAGGTTTTCGGGACGCCCGCGGCTCGTAATGTGTCAACATGCTCTCGGTGCGCAAACTCGATCACGCTGGATCGGGTGATCCGCATAACTTGCGCAATACCCGCCGCTGAAAGCGCTAGGCTTGGCAACAATAAATGAGAAAGCCCATCGAAAAACACATCCGTTCTGCCCGCCAAAAGACTGTCGATAAGAATAAGCCCCGTGGTATTGGCTTCAAAAGAAAGGCTCGCATCCAGCCGTTCCAATACAGGTAGGTCAATCACCCCAACACTGGCAAGCAACTGAAAGATTATGGCTAAGAGGAAGGCTGGGGTAACGACCCCCATCAAGGACAGCAATCGCGAGCATTGATCTATCCATGAATTTTGTCGGTATGCAGCAAGCACCCCTAGAGGAATGGCGATCACCGTCATCAAGAATACAGTGCAAATCACAAGTTCAAGTGTGGCGGGTAACGCATTAAAGATGTCTCGGGCGACAGGTTGCCCTGTCAGCAACGAGTCTCCCATGTCTCCTTGTAATACACCGGAAATATAATTGAAGTATTGAACGATTGCGGGCTGATCCAACCCCATTTCCTGACGCAAAGACATGACCTGCTCTGCGCTGGCAAGCGGCCCCAACGCAATCCGAGCGGGATCCCCCGGAATAAGACGGGCAACGGTAAATATAATGACTGAGAGACCAAACAAAACAAGCGCAAACCCTGCCACCCGTTTTGTCAGCATCCTGAATACTTCCATGTGCTGACTCCATGCAACACCAAGCGTCCTGCCGAGTGTTTTTTGTACAGTCCTTACAACTTAACAGTCGTGGAGAAGCTTCTACAAGCACGCTACTGGGTAGTTTTTCTATTTATTCGGGTGGGAAAAGGTCGCTCACATTAGGATATTAGGGGGATTATTGGGCAACTAAGTTCTACAAACGTCATCCAAAGAAAAGTGGCACTTTGAATTGGGTAGTTATTGTCTTTTTTAAGGTAGCCAGACACTATATCCAACAGGTGCTATATCCAATAGATGCTATACCCACAGATACCATACCCAACAGGCACTATACCCAACTTTGCTCACGCGCAAGATGCAGCAATTGCTGTCGGCTGTGGCACCCTGCTCGCAAGTACATTTGCTTTAAATGGTACTTTACCGTGTTTTCACTGATCCCCTGATAGCGGGCAATTTGTTTGTTGGTCATCCCTTCGTTTAATCTAGACAAAATCAACGTCTCTTTTGTACTAAAAGGTCCCGCACAGCGCACCATGTGTTCTGCTTCATGCGCTTTTGCCACTAAGGGGATGATGCTTTGCACTTCAGCAGCCACTTGGGAACCTTCTAAGCGAATCGACTGCACGTGTTTAAGAGGTGACAATACCCATTCCGATTCCATTAAAAACGGCAGTCGGATGCCAGTTTGTATGGCAAGAATCACGGCCTCTTTTAACGCCGTCTGCGCCAAACCGTCATTCCTCATCGCCATATGCAAGCGGCAAACATGAAGCTGCATAAACACAGAACTCAACCCGTCATTTTGCTGCTTTGATTCATGCTCGATCTGATCAATAAGCTGGTGAACCTCCTTACCTGAAGGTCTATTTTTTCGGGCAATACTCGCCACCTGATTTCGTAAGTGGATCAGCTTAAACAGTTTGTCCTTACCAGAAGGCTGCTTTGACGACGGTGATTGATAGTTATCGAGCGATTGCGCGGCCTGATGCCAGTGCCCTTGTTGCTGTAACAGATAAGCTTGGATTAATTCAAATTCTTGCGAGTATGAATTCCCCATTACCTGCCAATAATCCGCTTTTAATGCATCTAGTTTTTTTGCGGCATGCGCACTTCCAGCAGACAGGCTGTCAATGAACACACCGCTCCAGCAGTAGTCCTTCATCATGCTGGTCCACATTTCGCGACCGCCTTCGTTTAGCCCTGCGCTCTTCCAAAGATCGTGCGCCAGAAGCAAATTTCCTTTCAGTAGCGCAATTCTTGCCTCTTCGAGGTAAAGCATGTCCTTTTCGTTATAGAGTTCATCAGCAAAACTAACCATTTTCAAACAGTTCCGACCTAGATCTACTTGTCGTTGTGCTTCGTCCAGTTTTCCCAATTCAATATAGATATTGGACATGTGCAGACAGATAAAGAATTGCAGATACGGTGCACCTGCATCGCGATAAGCACGATAGGCGATTTTTCCTGAAATACGGGCTTTTTCGTACCGTTCTAAATCGATGTAATTGGCACATAATTCGTTATGCAACACACCAAGATACATTGCTTCATTGAGAAAAACGGGGTGGAGTTTTTCTAACTGCCTACATGAGATTTCCGTTGGCTTGGTACTTCTGAACGGGTCCAGCATGGATTGCATCAAACCAAGGATGGGCTGTTGATTAGCGTGTTTCGATTTTATCGCCTCAAACATGTCAATGGCATCAGCGTTATCTCCTGATTTCAGTTTAGATAGCATCACCGCCCAACAGAGGTAGATATTGCCCTCAATGAGCGGGGCAGGCATCACAGCCAGTACGCTATTCAATGCGGCATATCCGTGCAAACAGCCAAACATGCTATTGCCGTTTTCTTCAAACCATCGAATAGCAAGATCGTAATTGCTCGACTGTGCGGCTTCTGTAATCGCGAGTATTATTCTTTCAGAGTCGTGATGACTTTTTGCCACGATACGCATCGCTTGTTGGTGGTAACGACCGTTTCTTCGAGCAAATTTGCGCAACGGCTCTTTAAGCATAGGGATACCAAGCCGTAACTTTCCACCTAGCTCAACTTGCACTATGGGGGATAAAGCGTCGATTTCGGATTCAGATAAACCACTTCTTTCTTGGGGTATGCCTTCAGAAAATGCCAACGCAACCAGCGCCCGAACCACTTTAAACGGAAAAACTGACAGCAGATTGACCGCAACAAAGTGTTGCCATTGAGACAGGAACAAGGGTTCGTCTAACCGCTCAGCGTAATCAACCAAAATCGGCCAACCGGCCGTTTGTTCATAAAGGGTTTCCGCATCCGTTACGCCGAGAGCGCGGATTTCCTCGATAGAGAAAAACAAATCCTGACTAGTGAGAATCGCGACATTCTTGTAAAGCAAATGAACACTGAGGGAGGGAGGGTGAGCCAGTAAGCCCACACCGAGATAGATCTTTGCTTTTTTGCGTTTGATCTTGGGCAGTTGTTTGAGTATTAGATCCAATTGAAGCGTGTCTTCTTCGTGCCCCGAGTCTATTACCACCCGCTCTCCTTCTCTCAGTTCGTCTGCACCTTGAAAACGACCTTGTACCTCAACGTCCAAAAGTTGAGAGAACATTTCGAGAGTACGAGTTTTCCCACTGCCGGGAAAACCACTTATCAACACAATGGGAAGCTCTATGTCCCTGAGCTTGTATAACAACGATTTCCTTTTGTACATTTTTCCAACTTTCGGTCCGTAAATGGCACAACCACTCAAACTCACTATTGAGTGAGTGATTGATTACTTACTAACCTAAAACAGGATTGATTAAAATACCAGCAGGCTTAATTTCTACCATCACTGCACAGCAAAAATCACTACACAACAAAAATTACGGCATAACAAAAAAATTACTGTATAAAAAAGCCTGTCCATTTCGGCGAAATCGACAGGCTATTTAAGGGAGGAATGGAAGTTCGGCTCGACTAATAGAGCTCGGTTCCGTCTGGTCGAGTACGAAGCAGATTGAGGATCCACATGTATTGTTCTGGGCGATCACGCAAAAGCGCTTCCAATGCTTGGTTCATCATTCTGGCATCTTGCTCTTCATCCCCGGTTGGGAAGTTTTCCAATGCTGGTAAAATGAAAAGCTCGAACTTTCCTTTTTCAGCATTGTACGTAGGAATCATGGGGACAACCTTGGCGCGGCTCAATTTCGCCAGTTTACCAAACCCTTTTAGGGTTGCTTTTTCTGTACCAAAGAAGGGGACGAAGACGGAATTGTCTGCGCCGTGATCCTCATCGGGGAGATAGTAAGCCATGTAGCCTTCTTTAATTGAACGTAGGTATGGCTTAATCCCAGAATGACGAGGCACAATACGCCCCCCGTAGCGCATACGTTGAACATTCATCAACCAATCGCCAATGGGGTTTTTCTGAGGTCGGATCATAATCACCACATCATGACCATAAGAAGAGAAATACATTCCTGTGTAGTCAATTGCCCAACAGTGAGGAACCAATGCGATCACTTTCTCACCGTTTTCCAATCTTGGGAAAAGATGCTCCCCGCCAAGCACTTCTCCACGGCTCTGATTGTATTTTTTACTGCGTACTGTGAGCTCTGCGTAGCCTAAGAAAAATTGCGCGGCGACTTCATACATTTTCTCTAGCAGCTTTTGCCTTTCATCTGCTGATTTTTCAGGGTAACAAAGCTCGATATTTTTCTTGGCTCGGCGCAATGCACCTGAATTGCGCTTTGAAAAAAAGCGAGATAGCCAAGCCGCAAATTTGTCGCGTGGGCGATGTGGTACAAAAGCAAGCAATACGGCAAATCCGACACCGAGCCATGTTGGCCAGTATTTAGGATGCAGAAATGACCATTGAAATTTAGGATCGTACCACTGTTTTTCGATGTTATCGCTCATTCGACCATTAAATCTATCTTTGGATTAGGCGCGATATGATATAACAAAGGCAATTCAAAACAAACGACAGATAACCATGGCTTTTTCACTGCATCCTCAACTCGACATAGACACCAGCTACCTTGGCGATTTTCCACTATGTCGCATACTTTTACACAAAGATTCTGCGGTGCCTTGGGTCATTCTTGTTCCAAGGCTAGACAACCTAACCGAGTTTCATCATCTGCCAGTGCCAAAACAGCATCAATACCTTGTTGAATCTCAAGTGATTTGCGAGGCGCTTGAAACATTGTTCACGCCAGATAAATTAAACACGGGAGCGCTTGGAAATAGAGTACCGCAATTACACCTCCATCACATCGCTCGATTTAAAAGTGATGCGGTTTGGCCAAAACCGATCTGGGGTAATACTTCGGGTGAATTTAGGGACGATAAATCGCAATTAGAGATGGTCAATCTGATACAAAGCTATCTTTCTAAATCCGATATTTTCTCTATCGCATTAGCATGAAGAAATCCGAACCGAAATAAGAAAAGGACATACCGATAACCTATTAGCCAAGACATCCAACAGTGGCTTATCCAACAGCGGCTTATAGCCACATGCTCCCTTTCTGCGCATCACCTTAATACTTTTGATCTTGGTACGATTTGACCTTGACACGCTTTCACCTCGACACTATTTATCCTTCGTATTTCGCCTTTATTCACTCAAAACGTCATCAAATAACCTCGACATCATTTTGAAGGGGAAACGTTGTTATTTTATAAGTGACAATCATCGAACAATGTAACAGAATATTACACCTAACCAGTGTTGCCAATTTTACTGTTCTTCCCCCATAAGACAACGTTAAAAACGTCACTTTAAACTCCGTTAATATCGTTAAAAAAAGCATAACTTTGATTAACAGTTAACCAAATCGACCGCCATCATGAATATTTTATTACTGGAGCCAAAAACAAAACCCATTTAATTACAATGACTTAAGAGTGAAAATTACAGGTTGTCGGATTTCTTATGTAAATATGTCGTTAATTCAATAAGGAAATTAAGTGGAGCAAGGCTATAGTTACGTCATCCAAAGGCACTGCCTTAGATAAGAATTCCAGAGGTGATATAGCCTAGCTATATCACTCCGGCAGCAAGCGAAGGTGTCATTGACACCCGTGGTATAGTCCCCCCGGCTATACCACGATATTTTTTTCTTATCTTCCCGATACCTCTTCACGTATATCAGAACGAAAATTTCATCCTTTTTTGGCTCACCCTATTCTATTTTTTCCATAAAAACATTGGTTTATCACATTTATATTTCAGTTGGTTAGCTTTCGTCTCGCCACCGAAGACTGCCCGTTCATAACCTCATCTAATGACCCGAAGAGCATGTTGTTATGCACCAGCCTCTTTCTTTCACTAAACGAAAATAGTTTACTGTTGCTTTAAATGAGCGTAGAGAAGCAAAATCCAATAATTTAACGTACGCAGTAAGCGGGTAAGCCGATGACTTTCCAGTGCAACCTACAGCGCTTGCGCTCAGCAGCACAATTCATTGAAAGGGGTCACAACAAGAATAACCGCTAAGCGATTTGAGCGCCGTAAACGCCTAGAAAGACTTAGTTGGGTGTGTGAAATAGACGGAATAAGTAGCTCGATCAAGCGCCTTGATTGGCTTCAATGAATTTGGAAGGTGAAATGCCATAATGGTGTTTAAATCGTTGGCTAAAATAGGAAGGGTCATTAAAGCCTGTCTCGTGGGCGACATCGGATACTTTCTCACCGCTGATTAAACGCTGACACGCTTTCTCTAATCGAATTTCGTTTAGATACTCTTTAAATGTCTTCCCTGTTTGAGATTTAAATTTACGTTGTAGGCTTCGTTCCGATGTGTAAATCATTTTCGACATAGGTGCCGTACCAAAGTCAGGGTCGTGATAGTGAGTTTCCACGATTTCAAAGACTCTAGATAACCATTGCTCTTCTTCGGTAAGTGGTGCTTGCTCTTCTGAAACGATGGTGTCTTCTTTAGTTGATGTCATCAATGTGCGTCTAATGGGTATATCAAGCTCTTCCACTGGCGCATTCGACCATAAGACATCAATAATGTTCGCGTTGTTGTCTTTTTTCCTAAAAATACACTCACCGCCACTGTATTCAACGTATCGGCGTAATCCTTGCAGGCTGGTGTCGGTTAACGCACTCCACTCTTCACCACTGTATTTGTGATTAAAGGCGTTGTAACCCAGCACTTCCTGTTGAGAAATTGGATTACCCGTATCTTGAATCCTGAACCCACATTGTTCAGCATGATTAACCACAACCAATTCAATTTGATCACCTCGCCGGCTTCTTCTGGAAACGTTCGCCAACATCCCGTGGAGCACATAGTCCAAATTAAATTGCTCCACATAAACGGAAATCGAAGCTGGAGAACGATGCACATTTAACTGAACACCTTGCTTAGCCAATTCTTTATCCCAGTGCACAACCACGGCATCACACACGGCATTGAGTTCATGGCTCGCTTTAGACTCTCCCTGAGATTTAACACTGAGATCAACGATTTGTTGTAATAGATAAAAGGCTTTCTTGAATTGACCGGGCTCGGCACCAGACTGACATATATCTTCAAAAACACTTTTTGTCTTACCTGCAAGGCTATCAATATAGGATTGACGAATATTAATCTGCCTTTTCAATAACTTATTACTATTCACCAACATATCACTTTGGTGTTTTAACTGGCTCGTTCTTAATTCAACCTTGTCTCTCAATGCTTTGTTAATTCGACGAATTTGACGTGAACGCCACAAGACAATTAACCCAGCAAAGACCATCAAACAGACAATGACATAGGCGATAAACCAACCGGACATGTACCAAGGCGTTGAAACAACAAAAGAAAAACTGGATCCTTCAACTTCGAGCTCGGACTGCGAAGATGTACGAACTTCCAATTCGTATTCACCGGGTAATAGATAATCAAATGTGAGTTGCGAACCTTGAAGAGATATCCAGTTTTCGTTCCGACTTCCTAAAAGCCGATATTCTAAACTCCAAACATCAAAGTCAGGTAAGACACCTACTACGAATGAAAGGTTTTTACCATGCGGTACTTGATACTGCTTGCTGCTATCGGGGGCAAACTCAAACGGCTTTCTGTCTAAAAGAACCTGACCAAATTTCACTCTACTCAGAGGTAATTGTGTGGCTTTCAACGCCCTCTCTGATGTCATGATAATCCCAAGTTTGGAACCAAATATTAAGTTGTCGCCATTAGGACCAACAGAGCATACATCGGGCAAAAACTCATTATTTATGACCCCAAAAGGCGCACCATAGTGCTGACGCAATTGACCGTCATTAGAGTAAAAACTGAGCCCTTTGGATGTTGAAAGCCACATACCATTAGCCGTCGTCACACTGCACAGTGGTTTAATATCCGCTTCAAACAATGGCACAATTTGCGGCGAAAGCGTCTCGGGATCATAAAGGCTGAGCCCTCTACTGCTAATTCGCCAGGTTTTGCCATCAACCGTTTCAGACATATCGAGCGTTCTCGCGAGCAATGTTTCCACACCGCGTTCAAACTGTAAGCGCCCATTATCATAATAATAGAGACCATGGTCAGTCCCTATCCAGACGGTTCCAGTAGAAGACGTATACAGGTGTGTAATTTGCGTTGGAAAGTATTGCTTGACCACCCAATCAAATCCAAAATTCTCAGTGACTTTACTATCAGGTTGATAGCGAATAAGCCCCTCAGCGGTTGCAACCCATAGCATACCGTTTTTGTCGATAGTAATTCGATTGATTACCCTTTGATTCAATTGGCTGGGTAACATCTCGCTCTCTAGCGCTAATGTCTCTAGATTAAACTTTCTTAATCCATCAGACATTGCCAACCACAAAAATTTTCCCTGCTGCACCAAGTCATTCACCCCCCCTTTAAGCAGGAGCTTGGGGTAGTGCATATTCTTAGGGTTTAAAAGATAAAAACCTTGGTCTGTTCCGATCCAATGCGCACCATTTGAGGACGTGAATATTTGTCTGATGTTCCCTAACCCTAGGTGTTGGGATGAATTGCCAAAACGAATACGTTCAAACAATCGACTGTAAAGAGAGTAATAATTAATCCCTTTGTTTGTCGCCACCCAAACACCACCCTGACCGTCGTTATATAAGTCGTACACATGATCACCGGGCAGGGCATAATCATCTTGGTAATTGGACGAAATATGATCTGTTTCACCCGTAAGGAAGTGATATATGTATATTCCATTTTCCGTACCTAGCCAGTAGGACGTATCCGTTTCTTCAATCGCTAATACATGAGAGCTGCCAATCACCTTAAAATCTCTCGATTCATTGTCGATGGTAATGATTCGAGCACCTTGAAGTGAACCAACTATGAGCTCCCTACGCTTTTGGGAAAAATGGAGAGACTCAATGTGATGCTTACCAGATGAGCGGATATGATAAAATTTCTTACCTTGATTAAAGTAAACACCAGAGGACGTGCCCAAAATCCATCGGTCAGAAACATATTTTGCATCGTTGACAATCACACGCTTCTGACTGTTGCTTTTGTAAACAAAAGAAAGGGGGTATTCAGTTAGTGAGTTGTCATCCAAGTCTAGCGTATAAAAGTTTTCAGCCGTTGCCGCCCAGACAAACTTGTTACTCACGCCCAATTTCAATATTCGACGATTGGCAGGAAGCGCTGTAATTTGTTCTTGTGGGAAGTTGGGTTTGAACCGGAATATCTTGTTGTTTTCTGAGAACCAGAAATATTGCCGACTGTACGCGACCTGAGAGAGTTTACGTTCAAAGACACTGCCCGAACGGGGAAGAATGTGCTGACCGTCAAAAAACCTCAACTGCCCATGAATATCATGAATCCAAAGTCCGCCATCTGGACCTGATATCAGATTTTGTGCGGTGAGAGACTGCCCTTGCATTTGAAATGGCAAGGGGTAGAAAATGGAATTGCTTTCGTGCGCTCGCAAGCTTTGACTGACAATAAGCAATATCAATATCAGTACGAATCGCGTAATCAAATCCTTTCCTTTTTCTAAACCGGAAACACTCCATCACCAATTTCAGATACTGGTCATTTTGAGTAGCTTGATACGTTATACGAATTATGGTGAATAAAAAAGGTGCGTCTCGCCGCACCTTTCATTTATCTAGATCTGATCACGTAAAATTTGTATGACACTGCCGGCATTTTCTTTAAATTCCGGCAACTTAGGCTTGGGAACATCCGATGCTTTGGGTAGTTGTACCTTCATTGCATCGACTGGACGTGAATTTTTGATAAATTCATAGTGAAGGTGGGGTCCTGTAGAGCGCCCCGTATTCCCGCTTAAAGCGATTTTTTGTCCGCGAGTTACGGTATCCCCCACTTTAACGAGAATTCGATGTAAGTGTAAATACCTTGTCATGTACTCTCGACCATGCTTGATGACCACATAGTTACCCGCTAAAGGATGACTGCGAGCTTTCACCACTTTCCCATCGCCAATAGAGTAGATAGGGGTTCCAATTGGAGTCGCAAAATCGGTTCCATTGTGGGGAGACACTCGCCCTGTCACTGGGTGCTTTCGGTGGGGGTTAAAACGGGAGCTAACTCGATATCGCTTATTGATTGGCAAGCGATCAAATGCCTGTTCCAAACTTTGACCTGACGCATCGTAAAAACGGTTATCATCAAATTTTACTGCGGTGTATTCTCTTCCACCATTCACATAAAGCAAGGCTTTTACATCCCCCCGACCAACAGCCTTACCATCAATAAACTCCTGCTCAAGCTGAACAGCAAATTTGTCACCTTTACGCGCCAGTCGCCCAAAATCAAACTTCCATTGCATTGATTTAACAATGGTTGTGATCTGCCCTGGCGATAATCCCGCATTCAGCGCTGATTGATAAAAGCTTCCAGATATCTGCCCCGTCACTAAGACAGGTTTCAACTCTCCGGCGTTTTCCAACCTTTGATATTGATACCCAGAATCACCAAGAGTATAAAGATCGTATTCTTTGGCGTTTCTATCAATACGAAACTCATCAAGTCGACCATCCGCATCCAACGTCCACGTTAACGTCATCCCTGGACGAAGACGTTCAGCAGCCTTATTCGTATGAATAAGCGCATACATATCATTTAATTTTAGACCGTACTGCTCAAATACCGTGCTCAGCAACTCCCCTTTAGCCACGACATGGGAATGAGTCGGTTCAATTGCATTCGCCAACTCTTCTTCAAGTTCGTCTTTTGGAGCGGAAAATTCAGGGGCATTAGAGTCGATTTGAACACCTAAGGGTTCACTATTTTGATCAGAAAGTGCCATGGTTTGCTCACTTTGAAGATCAATGTCCACTCTTTCAGGAGGTGTTGCAACGGGTTGTGAGGGAATGGAAACGGAACTTGGCCGCCAAAACGATACACCAATAGTAAATATCGTTAGACTTAGAATGGTGAGTTTGTGCTTTTTGGGTAATCGCTGCCAATTTTTGGCAGCGACATTGATATTTTTCATTCAGATAAACAGCTAGCGAATTGGGAGCCTAATGACTTTAAAAAGTCGAAATATGCCCCAGACTGCACTTTAATGTTCACCGCAAGTGGATCAAGTTCGCCTTTATTCACACTTGTTCCACGCGTTACGGAGCTGACTACAGCTGGGGTAAACTGAGGTTCAGAGAATACGCAATATGCCTCTTCAGATTCAAGTTTTTTACGTATTTTGTTTAAGGTTTTTGCGCCAGGCTTACGCTCCGGACTCACAGTAAAGTGACCTAAGTTATTTAATTTAAAATGATTTTCGAAATAACCATACGCATCATGAAAAACAAAATACCCATTGTCGCGCACTGGTAGTAATTGCGCTTCTATCTCTGCGTTTGTTTTATTTAAGTTAACTTTAAATGCCGCCAAATTATCTTGGTAATGTTTTGCATTATCTGGATCAATCTTAGATAGCCTGTTTGCGATTGCGATAGCTGCCTGAAGCGCATAATCTGGACCTAGCCATAAATGCATATCGTACACACCATGTTTGTGTTCTTCATGCCCATTTTGATGATTGGACTCTTCGTCATGATGTTTATTTTCGCTGTGATGCGATTCATCTTCATCACATCCACAATCACCGTATTCTCTTAACTGAATTTCCGGTTGTTCTTGCAATGCGAACGCACCGGAATGATTGTCCATTACGCCAGTAAGGAAAGTTTCCATGTCTTCACCGATCCAAACCACTAAATCGGCTTCCTTGATTTTTTTTATGTCAGATGGCTTCAACGCGTAATCATGAGGTGAAGTATTTGTAGACAGCAGAACGTCTGACGTAGATACTCCCTGCGTAATTTCATTCGTAATGAGTTGAATCGGCTTGATAGAGCTTAGAACGTTGGCAGCGCTGACAATAGAAGGCATCAGACCTAACAACAAAAATACATGACCAAAACGTGGCATTTTATCCTCGGGGTATTCAATACTTGGCGTAAACAGGGGTAAATGTTACTTTATAACACATCAGTATTGCAATAGCGGTTTATAATGACTCTTCTCGTTTCTCTCAAATCGATACGGGTACAATTTGGTGATAAGCCTGTTCTCGACAACATCAATCTAGACCTACATAAAGGTCATATTACTACGTTGATTGGTCCCAATGGGGCAGGAAAATCAACGTTAGTAAAAGTACTTCTTGGGCTAAACAAACGATTTGATGGCACATTATCATTTATAGGCAAACCCAAAATAGGGTACGTTCCACAAAAACTCAGGTTAAATGACACTCTTCCTCTTAGTGTCGAACGATTTCTCAAACTTGCAGGAAAATACAGCAAACAAGAACGACTCGAAGCTTTAAAACTGGTCGGTGCTGCCCATCTACTGGATAACAATATGCATCGGCTGTCCGGTGGTGAAAATCAGCGTGTTTTGCTCGCAAGAGCATTGCTTCAGCGACCTGATCTGCTTGTATTGGATGAGCCAGCACAAGGCGTTGATGTACAAGGTCAAATAGACCTTTATAACTTAATCGACCATTTGAGGCATCGATTTCATTGCGCTGTATTGATGGTGTCACACGATCTGCATCTCGTCATGGCAAAAACAGATTATGTGGTCTGTTTACATCACCATGTGTGTTGTTCCGGTACCCCTGCTGCCGTCAGCGAACATCCCTCTTATATTGAGCTGTTTGGTCATCGTAGCCGTGAATCTTTGGCTTTTTATCAACACGATCATCACCACCATCATGACCTATCCGGCGACCCCGTCGCTGGAGACGCAGATGCGTGCCAACATATTCAACACGGTCACAAACATGATTGAGTTTCTTCTTCCTTCTATTCTTGCTGGCATTGCTATCGCGCTGATTGCTGGACCGTTGGGCTCTTTTGTCGTTTGGCGCAAAATGGCCTACTTTGGCGATACCCTAGCGCACGCTTCGTTACTGGGTTTATCTTTGGGGTTTTTGCTCGATATTAATATCTACTTGGCTTTGGTTATTTGCTGTATTGCCCTTGCCGCTATTCTTGTCACCCTTCAAAAACAAGAAGTTGTTGCAACCGACACGCTATTAGGTATTTTGGCTCATAGCTCACTATCACTCGGATTGGTGGCAATCAGCTTTTTCGATAATGTGCGTGTCGATTTAATGGGGTATTTGTTTGGCGATCTGCTGGCAGTATCGCCGCAAGACTTAATCTTTATATTTGCTGGTGGAACATTCATTGTCGCGACACTTATGTATTTTTGGCACCCTCTGCTGTCGAGCAGCGTCAATGAAGAATTGGCAAGTATTGAGGGGATCAATACTGATCTCATGCGACTTGTCTTGATGTTATTGGTTGGTGTGGTGATTGCGGTCGGAATGAAATTTGTCGGCGCCCTTCTGATCACGTCACTTATGATTATCCCTGCTGCCGCCGCTCGTCGGTTTTCACGCACACCAGAGCAAATGGCGATGCTATCTTCGGTGTTTGGCGTGATTGCAGTATTGTGTGGTCTATCATTTTCCTGGAATTTGGATACGCCCGCTGGTCCTTCTGTTGTGATTAGTGCCGCCATTATTTTTATATTGTCTCAATTCAAAAAAGTAGTGCACTAAACAACAACCTCAATTGAAGATCACAAAAGGGAAGCCTCGCTTCCCTTTTTTGCATTCAGTAGCGTCTTCAGACTAAGGAATCAGGCGATGCCTGCGTCTTCTGTTCTTTTGATTTGAGGCTTTGGTAAAGCTTTGAGTAGACAGGATCGGAGTTTAAAAGGTCTTGGTGAGCCCCTTGACCAGACACCTTCCCTTGATCAATAACAATAATGTTATCGGCATGCTCTATCGTTGATAAGCGATGCGCAATCACCACTAATGTCTTCTCTTTTTGAATATTCACCAAAGCTTTCTGTATTGCTCTTTCCGATTCCGTATCAAGAGCGGACGTCGCTTCATCCAGAATCAGAACCTTCGATTTTTTCAACAAAGCTCTTGCAATCGCCAGGCGCTGGCGCTGCCCTCCAGAAAGGGTCACCCCATTTTGACCAATTTCAGTATCGTAACCCTCTGGTAACTGAACAATAAATTCATGGGCATTCGCCAATTTGGCTGCGTTCTCTATGTCTGAGCGTTTCGCGTTCTCTAATGCAGGATAGGCAATGTTATTGGCGATGCTATCGCTGAATAAATGAATATCTTGAGACACTGAGCTAATGTGCGTGCGCAGGTTAGAAAGCTCGTAATCCTCCACATTCACACCATCAAGTAATACGGAACCAGAATCAACGGAATACAGCCTTGGAAGGAGCTGAACCAACGTACTTTTCCCCGACCCAGAGCGGCCCACTATCGCGGTCATTTTATTCGTCGGGATATCGACAGAAACATTGTCTAACGCTTTACCTGATGCGCCTTCGTAGCTAAAACTCACACCATCGAAACGGATGTTTCCTTCTGTAGAGTCCTGAGTGTGTTTTCCCACATTGCGCTCAGTGGGCTTATCCAATATTTCAAACAGAGATTCGCACGCGGCCATACCTCGTTGAAACTCTGAAAGCACATTGGTTAGACCGCGCAAAGGACGAAGAAGGCTATACATCGACGCAAATACAACCGTAAATGTACCAGCCGAAAGCTGATTATGAACGTTGTCCATACTCGCAATGTACAACACCGCCACTAACGCAAATGACGCAATGGTTTGAATAACAGGGCTAGAGACTTGCTGTGCAATTATCAATTTCATGTTTTGCTGGCGAACTTGATTGGTTACACCCTCAAAGCGGCTCACTTCTTTTTTTTGCCCGCCGAAGCTCAAGACTTCTTTGTGCCCTTTCAACATTTGCTCCGAACTCGTCGCCAAATTACCCATTTCATTTTGAATACTGTGGCTGACTTTTTTCAGGCGTTTGGAAATGACACTGATTAATACACCAATAACGGGACAAACAATAAGAAGAACAGAAGAGAGCTGCCAACTGGTCCAAAACATGAGCCCAAGCAAACCGAAAATGGTCACGATTTCTCGAACAAGAGTGATCAAAGTGCTGCTGGTTGCTCCGGCAACCTGTTCGGTATCGTAAGTAATCTTAGAAAGCAACGTACCTGTGGACTCTTTGCTGAAATACGAAACAGGCATTTTCATCAAATGGTTGAAAAGTTCTCGGCGCAACGTCATGACAATGTTGCTTGAAACCCAACTGAGTAGGTAGCCGTAGACAAACCCGCTGCATCCGCGTAAAAGTGCCGTACCTAATATGATGAATGGGAGTATCTTGAGGTAATTGGATTCGAGATCACCAAAACCTTCATCCAAAATGGGTTTGAGTAAAGACAGCATATAGATGTCACTTAAGGCGTTAATCGCCAATGCCACAATTGCTCCGCCTATCGCCAGTTTATAAACACTGATGTAGGGAAGTAATCGCTTAAATTGTTCGATACTTTTCTTATCTTTAATGACAGTCATAAGGGTTTCGTGAAAATTTTTGCGCTAGGTTACCATTAATTCCATCAGTGTATTGTATTTTTGTCATCAAAACTGCTGCTGGATTTGCTGGAGAATGCTTGATAAAGTCCCTCATTTCTGTGCGCGACAGTTGCCAAATGAGAATCAAAATTTATTTATGACCATACGAAATGCATTGCGTCGGTTTGACAGCTACCGCCGTGACAAAATGAATTCATCTGAAATAGTACTGTACCAATTACTCCGTAATAATAAGTCACTTGAACCAGAGCTTTTAGCCAGTGCGGATGTCAAACATATCTTACTGATTCGTAACAATAAGCGCATCGGCAACATGTTTTTTATGTTGCCCTTTATTCGCGAACTTAAAAAGCAATACCCAGAGGCAACCATAGACTTGCTACTGCGCGAGCCATGGCAGGGGCAATTTTTCCAAAATATGGGGCTGGGCAGATTTGACTACTCCAGTTTCTCTTTCAAACACATTATTAGCTGGTTGCGATGTATTGTCCGTTTAAGAAAAAACACATACGACTTGGTTCTCGTGCCCTACTCATCGGTAACGGACAGCATGATGTCATCGATGCTAGATGCTCGGAATAAGGTCTCGGAGTACGCAGAAAACAGATTACCTGCGGCACCTCATTCAACGCCACTGCCCATCAGACACCCACATGCTGCCTTAGAAAGTTTGGATGTGCTAAAAGGCATGGGAATCAAGCTCGATACCGAATACGATCATACAATGGCGTTTTCTCAAGAAGAGACAGAAAAGGCACAGCAAATTTCTCAGCAATTACGACAAGGAAAGAAGCCTATTACGTTGGCGTACTTTCGTGGAGCACGTGGAGAAAAGCAACTTGATGAAGCGACTTGGCAAACCGTGTTAACTCAGTTTGACGAGGTAACTGGGAAGCAAATTAACTGGATCGAAATATTGAGCCCAGATATTCCAGCCCCACTCAACATCGAAACGCAAACCTATCAATCAAAAGACATGCGCATTCTTGCTGCCGTACTCAAACAAATGGATGGGTTTATTTGTTGCGATACCGGACCTTTGCATTTGGCGGATGCCGCTGGTGCAAACTGTATTGGGCTCTACACTCATACATCGATAGAGCGATACGGCTTGCTAGGAACTAATACCGTCAATGTTGATGGTTTAGATGACCTAAATGCGGCACAAATTCTAAAGTCGCTTAAAATCCCATTTTGATGGTGCTTTAGACTTTGATGATGCTTTAAGCTTTGATGATTTTGAAGATGTGGTAGCAACAGAAGCCGAAACAGAAAGCACAAAAAAACCGGAGCACATTGGCTCCGGTTTTGTATTCATTGAGCTTTCTTACCAGCCAGTCACTTCACGAAGTGCTTTACCGATTTCAGCGAGAGACTTCGTCGTCTTCACGCCAGCGGCTTCTAACGCTGCAAATTTGTCTTCCGCAGTACCTTTACCACCAGAGATGATTGCACCTGCGTGCCCCATACGCTTACCAGGAGGAGCCGTGACACCTGCGATGTAAGAAACCACTGGTTTGGTTACGTTCTCTTTGATGAACGCTGCCGCTTCTTCTTCCGCTGTTCCGCCGATCTCACCGATCATAACGATAGCTTCTGTTTCTGGATCTTCTTGGAATAACTTCAGAATATCAATGAAGTTTGATCCTGGAATTGGGTCACCGCCAATACCGACACAAGTCGACTGACCAAAACCTTCGTCCGTCGTTTGTTTAACAGCTTCATAAGTTAGCGTACCTGAACGCGATACGATACCCACTTTACCTTTCTTGTGGATGTGACCCGGCATAATACCAATCTTACACTCATCCGGCGTAATCACGCCTGGACAGTTAGGACCGATCATGCGAACGCCTGTTTCTTCTAACTTCACTTTCACATCAATCATATCCGTTGTCGGAATGCCTTCTGTGATAGTAACGATAAGTTCAATACCAGCATCGATCGCTTCTAGAATCGCATCTTTACAGAATGGAGCGGGTACGTAGATAACGGTAGCAGTTGCGCCCGTCGCTTCTACTGCTTCACGGACAGTATTAAACACCGGTAGACCGAGATGAGTTTGACCGCCTTTACCAGGAGAAACACCACCAACCATTTGCGTGCCGTAAGCAATCGCTTGGTCGGAGTGGAATGTACCCTGACCACCAGTGAAGCCCTGACAGATTACTTTGGTGTCTTTGTTAATTAGTACAGACATTATTTAGCCTCCGCAGCAGCAACAACTTTCTGAGCAGCATCTGATAACGACTCAGCAGCAATGATATCAACATCAGAATTAGCAAGCACTTCACGACCGAGATCGGCGTTAGTACCTTCAAGACGAACAATAACTGGGACGGTTACGCCCACTTCTTTCACTGCACCGATAATACCTTCAGCAATCATGTCACAGCGAACAATACCCCCGAAGATGTTTACAAGAACCGCTTTCACATTGTCATCAGAAAGAATGATTTTGAATGCTTCTGCTACGCGCTCTTTTGTTGCGCCGCCACCTACATCTAGGAAGTTAGCAGGCTTACCGCCATGCAGGTTGACGATGTCCATTGTCCCCATAGCGAGACCTGCACCGTTAACCATACAGCCAACGTTACCATCCAGTGCTACGTAGTTCAGTTCCCACTGTGCAGCGTGCGCTTCACGCTCATCTTCTTGAGATGGATCGTGCATTTCGCGAAGCTTAGGCTGACGGTACATCGCGTTTGAATCGATGTTGATTTTACCATCTAGGCATAAAAGGTTGCCTTCCCCTGTCACAACAAGAGGGTTAATTTCTAGAAGAGCCAGATCATACTGAGAGAACATGTTGCCAAGACCCATAAAGATCTTAACAAATTGTTTGATTTGATCGCCAGCGAGACCAAGTTTGAACGCCAGTTCACGACCTTGGTATGCTTGAGGACCAACGAGTGGGTCGATTGCCGCTTTATGGATCAACTCTGGTGTTTCTTCAGCAATTTTCTCAATGTCCACACCGCCTTCTGTTGAGGCCATGAATACAATTTTACGGCTTGCACGGTCAACAACGGCACCTAGGTACAGCTCATTAGCAATATTCGATGCTTCTTCGACTAGGATTTTCGTAACTGGCTGACCGTTAGCGTCTGTTTGGTAAGTAACAAGGTTTTTACCTAGCCACTTTTGTGCAAACTCTTTTACACCTTCTTTGGTATCGTGCAGTTCAACGCCGCCCGCTTTACCGCGACCACCAGCGTGTACCTGACATTTGACGACTTTCTTCGCTGTACTGATGCGACCAGCAGCTTCAAAAGCTTCTTGTGCTGTATCACATGCGAAACCTTCTGGTACAGGCAAACCGAATTCTGCAAACAGCTGTTTGGCTTGGTATTCATGCAAATTCATTGTGTTATTCCGTTTGTTTATCCCTCTGGGGATTTATTATTTCCATCGACGCGTTATCACTTCTGATAGACGACGCACGTATGTAGGGGTTTAGTCTTGAGCACGCGAGACGATCTCGCAACAAAGAGCCAGACACTAAGAGCCTGGCTCAATTTTTATGCTTTTGCTTAGCGGACTATACGTCTAACAATAGACGAGCTGGGTCTTCTAGCAACTCTTTAATCGTTACTAAGAAACCAACCGACTCACGACCATCAATCAAACGGTGATCGTAAGAAAGAGCCAAGTACATCATCGGAAGAATCTCGACCTTGCCATCAACCGCCATTGGACGATCTTGAATCTTATGCATACCAAGAATCGCTGATTGAGGCGGGTTGATGATAGGGGTAGACATCAATGAACCGAATACACCACCGTTAGTGATGGTAAAGTTCCCCCCCATTAGCTCATCAACGGTTAGCTTGCCATCACGACCTTTGATTGCCAACTCCTTGATGCCCTTTTCAATTTCAGCAAAACCCAACGTATCACAATCTTTCAATACTGGTGTAACCAAACCGCGTGGCGTCGAAACCGCCATGCTGATATCGAAATAGTTGTGATAGACAATATCATCACCATCAATCGATGCATTCACTTCTGGGTAACGCTTCAATGCTTCTGTCACGGCTTTCACGTAGAAAGACATGAACCCTAAACGTGTCCCGTGGCGCTCTTCAAACTGGTCCTTGTATTGCTTACGAAGATCCATGATAGGCTTCATGTTCACTTCATTAAACGTGGTCAGCATTGCTGTGCTGTTTTTCGCTTCAAGAAGACGCTTCGCGACCGTTTTACGCAGACGCGTCATTGGCACGCGCTTCTGAGTACGAGCGGCGGCAGGTGCTTCAATTTCTGGCTGCTCAGCGGCGGCAGGGGCAGATTTCGCGGCGGCTAGGTGCGCATCAATATCTTCACGTGTGATACGACCACCAACACCTGTTCCTTTCACTTGGCTTGCTTCAAGGTTGTGCTCTGCAAGTAAACGGCGAACCGCTGGGCTTAACGCATCGTTAGATTCTTCAACCAAAGAAGCCTTATGGCGTTTGTCTGGAGAAGCTTCAGTACCATCCGTACGATCAGCTGTTGGTTCACCAGCGACAGCGCCAGGTTTCAATTTTGCAAGAACTTGGCGACCCAGTACTGTGGCACCTTCTTCTTCAAGGATAGCTTCCAGTACACCGGCCTCAGGAGCTGGTACTTCCAGTACCACTTTATCTGTCTCAATATCAACAATGACTTCGTCACGCTCGATTGCATCGCCTGGTTTCTTATGCCACGTTGCAACTGTCGCATCCGCTACAGATTCAGGTAAGTCTGGAACCAGAATTTCAATTGTCATGTCTGTTTCGTCCTTTTTCTTCTAGTTCTTAATCTAGGGTAAGTGCGTCGCTAATCAACGCTTTCTGTTGTTTCATGTGTACTGACATGTATCCAACTGCAGGTGATGCCGAAGCCGGACGACCTGCGTATTTCAAATCAGCACCAGCTGGAATCGCGGCACGGAAGTTATGTTGGCTAGAATACCAAGCACCTTGGTTTTGAGGTTCTTCCTGACACCAAACATAATCCACTGCATTTGTGTATTGCGCAATCGTAGCTTGTACTTCTTCCAACGGGAATGGGTACAACTGTTCAATACGAATGATCGCCACATCATCTTGTTCGTTGTTGCGACGCTGCTCAAGTAGGTCGTAATAAACCTTGCCAGAACAAAAAACAACACGCTTAACTTTAGACGCTTCCAGTGTATCGATTTCACCAATCGCAGCTTGGAACGTACCCTCCGCCAACTCTTCTAAAGAAGACGTACAAAGCGGATGACGCAACAAAGACTTAGGCGACATAACAATCAGTGGACGACGCATTGGACGTACCACTTGACGGCGGAGCATGTGATAAACCTGCGCAGGTGTAGAAGGCACAACAACTTGCATGTTTTGTTCAGCACACAATTGCAAGTAACGCTCCAAACGCGCCGAGGAGTGCTCTGGACCTTGACCTTCATAGCCGTGAGGCAGAAGCATCGTCAAACCACACAGACGAGCCCACTTTTGCTCTCCTGAAGAGATAAACTGGTCGATGACAACCTGCGCACCGTTCGCGAAATCACCAAACTGGGCTTCCCATAAGGTTAAACCACCTGGTTCTGCCGTCGCGTAACCGTACTCAAATGCCAACACCGCCTCTTCAGATAGAACTGAGTCAAAGACTTGGAAAGGTCCCTGTTTATCATGGATATTCGCTAATGGAACATAGGTGCTCGCATCCGTTTGGTTATGCAATACAGAATGACGGTGGAAGAAAGTACCACGCCCTGAATCTTGACCAGAAATACGAATGCGTTTGCCATCATCAACCAGAGTTGCGTACGCCAATGTTTCAGCCATACCCCAATCGAGTTGTTTCTCACCATTAATCATGGAGATACGATCGTTGTAAAGCTTATTGACACGACTATGCAGCTTGTGGCTTTCCGGATATTGGCACAAACGCTGCCCTAGTTCTTTCAAGCGCTTGATGTCGAAATTCGAATCCCAATCCGTATCCCAATCGTGACCAATATAGGGTGACCAATCTACGGAATGCAATGCCATTGGGCGCCATTCTTTCACCACAACTTCACCGTGATCAAGTGCATCTCGGTACTCGTTCACTAACAGTGTCGCTGTTTCAATATCGAATTCACCGCGCTCTATGAGAACGTCTGCGTAAAGCTTACGAGGAGTTGGGTGCTTTTTGATTTTTTGATACATCAATGGTTGAGTCGCATTCGGCTCATCCGCTTCGTTGTGACCGTGACGACGGTAACAAACCAAATCAATCACAACATCACGTTTGAACGTATTACGGTAATCAACAGCTAAGCGAGCAACAAAAGCCACAGCTTCAGGATCATCAGCGTTCACATGGAATATCGGCGCCTGTACCATCTTGGCAATATCGGTACAGTACATCGTTGATCGAGTATCACGAGGGTTCGACGTCGTAAAACCAACTTGGTTATTTACAACAATTCGTACCGTCCCCCCCACACAGAAACCGCGAGCTTGAGACATATTGAACGTTTCTTGAACAACGCCCTGTCCGGCTATAGCAGAGTCTCCATGAATGGTAATAGGCAGAACGCTGCTGCCATCTTTATCCCCAAGACGATCCTGACGAGCTCGAACCGAACCGATGACAACAGGGTTAACAATTTCTAGGTGAGACGGGTTAAATGCGAGCGCTAAGTGTACATCGCCACCTGGCGTTGCAAAATCGGCAGAAAAGCCTTGGTGATATTTAACATCACCGGTACCCCAGGTTTCATCGTGTTTGCCCGCGAATTCATCGAACAAATCTTGTGGCTTCTTACCCAGTACGTTGACCAGCATATTCAAGCGACCACGGTGGGCCATGCCGATAACCACTTCTCGGATACCTTGAGAACCAGCACTACGAATGATTTCCTTAGTCATAGGAATCATTGCATCGCCACCTTCTAGGGAGAAACGTTTCGCACCAGGGAATTTAGCCCCGAGATAACGCTCTAAGCCTTCTGCCGCAGTCAGTTCGTGAAGGAAGGTTTTTTTCTCTTCATGACTAAACGACACCTGACCAGACACAGATTCCAAACGCTGCTGAATCCAACGTTTTTGCTCTGTGTTTGTCATGTGCATATATTCGGCACCGACGGAGCCACAGTAAGTTTGCTTGAGGGCTTTATGAAGATCTCTCAACACCATCGTTTCTTGCCCGTTGGCAAAAGAACCTACGTTGAAAGTTTCATCTAAATCTTCTTCAGTGAGGGCATGGAAAGTAGGGTTCAGTTCAGCGACTGGATCTCTTTCCCAAAGACCAAGAGGGTCGAGGTTGGCAGCTTCATGCCCGCGGAAACGGTAGGCATTAATAAGCTGTAGTACTTTTACTTGTTTAGCATCGACATCGGGATCACTAACTTGGACATTGTAATGCTTTGTTTCTTTCGCTAATCGACGGAAGTAATCACGGACACGAGAATGCGGTTGATCGACCGCGTCGGACTGCGTAGGCAACCCTTCAAATACTCGTTTCCATTCCTCACTCACCAGATCGGGATCACTAAGATACAGTTCGTAGAGTTCTTCTACATAAGTTGCATTGGCGCCAGCCAAGTGTGAAGACTCGAGCCATGCCTTCATCACGCCGTTGTGCATATTTTCCCTTAACCAGTAGGTTTCACGTTCGCATCGGTCTTATGCCGAGCTATTAATAAAGCCGACCCAAAGGCTTTACATAAGGGTCGGCAATTTTGAATCCATTAAACCGAACGATTCAATAACATGGTCTTGATATGACCAATCGCCTTCGTAGGATTTAATCCCTTAGGACAAACACTTACACAATTCATAATGCTATGGCAACGAAAAACGCTAAAAGCATCATCAAGATTAGATAAACGTTCGTCTGTAGCCGTATCACGGCTATCAATTAACCAACGGTAAGCAGCTAACAGACCTGCTGGACCGATAAACTTATCTGGGTTCCACCAAAATGATGGGCATGACGTCGTACAACATGCACACATGATGCATTCATACAGACCGTCTAAATGAGCACGATCTTCCGGTAGCTGTAAGTTTTCACGCGACGGTGGCAAGTTACCATCCGAAATCAGGAACGGCTTCACTTTCGCGTAGTTGTCGTAGAATTGTGTCATATCAACAATCAAGTCTCGCACAACAGGCAAACCCGGTAACGGACGAATGATGATCGTATTTTTGTCCATTAAAGCAGAAAGAGGTGTGATACAAGCCAAGCCATTTTTCCCATTCATGTTCAGACCATCTGAACCACACACACCTTCTCGGCATGAACGTCTGAATGAGATTGATGGGTCTTGCTCTTTCAGCAAGATGAGTGCATCAAGCACCATCATGTCTGAACCTTCTTCTACTTCAAGGACATAGTCCTTCATATAAGGCTTTTTATCTGTATCCGGATTGTAACGATAAAGAGAGAAATTCAGTTTCATTATATGTACCTCCCTTTAGTATGTACGTGCTTTTGGCGGAAATGCGTCACGATGAACTGGATTCATGTTCACATCACGCTTAGTCATTGCTTCCGTTTCCGGATTGTAGATGGAGTGGCATAGCCAATTTTCATCATCACGATCAGGAAAATCGAAGCGAGCATGTGCACCACGGCTTTCAGTACGATAGTTCGCTGCTACAGCTGTTGAGAACGCAGTTTCCATCAAGTTATCCAGCTCCAAACACTCAATTCGTTCTGTATTAAACTCGGTTGACTTGTCAGCCAAGTGTGCGTCTTTCAAACGCTCACGAATCACTTTTAACTCTTCTAACCCGGTAGCCATTGCCTCACCTTCTCGGAATACCGAAAAGCTGTTCTGCATGCAGCTTTGAAGATCTTTACGGATTTGAGCTGGGTTTTCGCCACTTGTGCTGTTTTCCCAACGCATGGTGCGAGATAAAGATTCTTCAATGTCGGATTCCGTTGCTGGGCGCGCTTCAACTTGTGCCGCCAATGTTTCGCCCAGATGCAGCCCCGTCGCACGACCGAACACAACTAAGTCTAGCAGTGAATTACCACCTAGGCGGTTGGCACCGTGTACAGATACAGATGCAATTTCACCACACGCAAATAAGCCTTGGATTTCCTGCTCACTTCCGTCAGCGTTTTGTTTAATTGCTTGACCCGACACCTGTGTTGGTATCCCCCCCATCATATAGTGACAAGTTGGGATAACTGGAATGGGTTCATGGACAGGATCGACATGCGCAAACGTTCGGGAAAGTTCGCAAATACCAGGAAGACGAGATTCAAGGACTTCCTTACCGAGGTGGTCCATTTTAAGTTTGATATGAGGTCCCCAAGGACCATCACAACCACGACCTTCACGGATCTCAATCATCATTGAACGCGCAACAACATCACGGCCAGCAAGGTCTTTCGCATTAGGTGCATAACGCTCCATAAAGCGCTCACCATCTTTATTAAGTAGGTAACCACCTTCACCACGGCAACCTTCGGTAACCAGTACGCCCGCTCCAGCGATGCCCGTTGGGTGGAACTGCCACATCTCCATGTCTTGCATTGGCACACCAGCACGAAGTGCCATACCAACACCATCACCTGTGTTGATGTGCGCATTGGTTGTCGATGCATAAATACGCCCTGCTCCTCCCGTCGCCAGTACGGTTGCTTTTGACTTGAAGTAGCACATTTCACCGGTTTCCATGCAAATCGCAGTACAACCTAGAATGACACCATCTTGGTTTTTCACCAAATCAAGAGCATACCATTCAGAGAAAATGGTGGTTTTGTGTTTGATGTTTTGTTGATACAACGTATGAAGTAGCGCATGACCTGTTCGGTCAGCCGCGGCGGCAGTACGAGCCGCTTGCTCGCCGCCAAACTCTTTGGATTGACCGCCAAATGGACGTTGATAAATGCTTCCGTTTTCAAAACGGGAGAAAGGTAACCCCATTTTCTCTAGTTCAATAACCGATTCTGGACCTGTTTTACACATGTACTCGATAGCATTCTGGTCTCCGATATAATCGGAACCTTTTACCGTATCGTACATGTGCCATTGCCAATCATCTTTATGAGAGTTACCAAGAGCTACTGTAATACCGCCCTGAGCGGAAACGGTATGTGAACGAGTAGGAAATACTTTGGAAAGCAAAGCACATGTTAGGCCTTGCTCCGAAATTTGCAGAGCAGCACGCATGCCTGCACCGCCAGCACCGATTACAACGGTATCAAATTCACGAACTGGAATAGTCACTTACACACCCCACAATACAAACAGGCCAGAGAAGAAATAGGCGATCAAAACGGCAATAATGGCGACTTGAATGACACCACGCAATAAGACGTGCTTGATGTAATCCGTTAAAACCTGCCACAAGCCAATCCATGCATGAACAAGCACACAAACTAATGCAAGCATAGTAAAGACTTTAGTAAACGTACCGCCAAAAAACGCGGTCCAAGACATGTAAGTAATTTCGTTGAAGGCACAGAAGCCAACAAGATAGATTGTGTATAGGGTTAATATGATCGCACTTGCGCGGATCAATAGAAAATCATGAACGCCATTGCGCCCTAGCGATGATACATGCTTTACCATACCATTACCCCCGCAAGTAGCGATAATACTGCTGTTACGACAAAAGAGACTTTTGCGCTCAACGTACCCGTATCTAACTCTTCAAAATACCCCATATCCATGAATAAGTGACGAATACCACCTACTATATGATATGCGAGTGCAGTAAGAATACCCCAAAGGATGAACGACACGAAAAAGCCGTCAACGATATCAGCTGCTTTAGCGAATCCTAGGGGAGAAGAGAGGGAAATGGATAGTAACCAGAGTAAAATTCCAATTGCTACAAACGTAATAACACCTGAAATTCGATGCAGGATGGATGCGATTGCAGAAATTGGAAAGTGGACTGTCTGTAAATCTAAATTAACAGGTCTAGACTTTCTTTCTTTCACGGGCTTGCTCACTCAGCTCCTTAGAGCATTTATAGTTATAAACCAAATTTTAGTAGGAAACCGATAAAAATTAACATTTAACTAACTCATTCAGCTCATATTGAGCGAGATAAATGTAAATAACTTGTTATGTTTATATCTGTTATTATAGGTTAGATTTTCTGTCTAGCCTTGAATTTATAAGGTTTCCACAAAAATTTTCTGCGCCACTATACGGGCGGTAACATATTAATACAATTGACGTAACAAATAATGCTACACAGAACAGATTTTTAACTTTTTTCATATGAAAAATCAAAACGAGTGCACACAAAAGAGGAGAAAAATTGACTTTACTTTAGATACTCAGTAAAAAAACGGCACACAAAATATCCTGGATGGATTAATAATAAACAAAGGAGAATGTTATGGCAGATAAGAAAGCGACCCTTCATATTGAAGGTAAAGCGCCAATCGAGCTGCCGATTATGGAAGGTACTATTGGACCTGAAGTAATCGATGTTCGTAAACTAGGAGCCAATGGTTACTTTACTTTTGACCCCGGTTTTCTTGCCACTGCATCTTGTGAATCCCAAATCACTTATATTGACGGTGCGAAAGGTATCCTCCTTCACAGAGGTTTCCCTATCGACCAACTTGCCAATAACGCAGATTACTTGGAAGTGTGTTACATCCTTCTGTATGGCGAAGCCCCAAATCGTAAACAATATGAACAATTCAAAGAGACCGTAACGCGTCACACCATGGTTCATGAGCAGATCGCAAGTTTCTTCCACGGATTCCGTAGAGACGCTCACCCAATGGCCGTAATGTGTGGTGTAGTTGGCGCACTGGCTGCTTTCTACCACGACTCTCTAGACATCAACAATGATAAGCACCGCGAAATCGCGGCATACCGATTGCTTTCAAAAATGCCAACACTGGCAGCAATGTGTTACAAGTATTCAATCGGTCAACCGTTTATCTACCCGCGTAACGAACTGAGCTATGCAGAAAAC
This sequence comes from Vibrio sp. S9_S30, assembly GCF_014694455.1. Classification (GTDB taxonomy): domain Bacteria; phylum Pseudomonadota; class Gammaproteobacteria; order Enterobacterales; family Vibrionaceae; genus Vibrio. The sequence continues at coordinate 54,150 of NZ_JAAUWT010000019.1, forward strand.
TTCTTGCATATGATGTTTGCGAACCCATGTGAAGAGTACAGTGTTAACCCTGTTGTTGCTCGCGCAATGGACAAGATCTTTACACTACACGCGGATCATGAGCAAAACGCGTCAACCTCTACGGTTCGTTTGTCTGGTTCCTCGGGGGCAAACCCATTTGCATGTATCGCTGCAGGTATCGCTTCTCTTTGGGGACCTGCTCACGGTGGTGCTAATGAAGCCTGTTTGCGTATGCTGGAAGAAATCGGCAGTGTCGACAATATCCCTGAATACATTGATCGTGCGAAAGACAAAGATGACCCGTTCCGCCTAATGGGCTTTGGTCACCGTGTTTACAAAAACTACGATCCACGTGCAACCGTTATGCGCGAAGCATGCCACGAAGTGCTTGAGGAGTTAAACATTCAAGATCCTCTGCTCGACGTAGCAATGGAACTAGAGCGTATCGCCTTGTCTGATGAGTACTTTGTTGAGAAGAAACTGTACCCTAATGTCGATTTCTACTCAGGTATCATCCTGAAAGCCATTGGCATTCCAATCTCTATGTTCACGGTTATCTTCGCGATGTCGCGTACAATTGGCTGGATTGCACATTGGAATGAAATGCACAGCGATCCTAACAACCGTATCGGTCGTCCTCGTCAGTTGTACACAGGTAAGAAATCGCGTGATTTCCAACCTCTTCATGAAAGAGAATAGTATTCAATTCATTGATTTTTATAATGATTGAATAAAAACAAAAGGTCGAAGTACTCACTTCGACCTTTTTGATTGTATAAACCTAACGCCAAGTTACTTTAAACGGGATTATCGATATCGATAAACGTAACATCCAACCCATGTTCAGAAGCTAACCACTCCCCTAGCGCTTTGACACCATATCTCTCGGTCGCATGATGCCCAGCGGCAAAGTAATGAATATTTTGTTCACGGGCTGTATAGGTGGTTCTTTCCGATACTTCCCCAGAAACAAAGGCATCTAAGCTGTGTGCGACGGCCAATTCGATAAAATCTTGTCCTCCCCCAGTACACCATCCAATAGTTTCTATTATTTTATCTTCATCATCTGGCGAGATATGGAGAGGCGCACGATTTAGGGCGTGCTCTATTTTTTGGGAAAACGCTTTACCAGACATAGGGGTACGCAATTTCCCGAACATAGCCACCGATTGAGCATGTCCTTCTAAGCCACCTTGAACGTCTATATCCAAGAGTTCAGCAAGGCGAGCGTTGTTCCCAAGCTCTGGATGAATATCCAACGGTAGATGATAACCATATAAGTTAATGTCGGACTTAATTAAGCTTCGGATGCGTTTGCCTTTCATGCCTTTGATAGGCTCGGGCTCCCCTTTCCAAAAGTATCCATGATGAACGAGTAAAGCATCGGCTTTTAATGCGATCGCCTTTTCAATCAACGCTTGAGAAGCCGTCACACCAGTCACGATGCGCTTTACTTCAGGTGTCCCTTCCACCTGCATACCATTCGGGCTGTAGTCTTTGAGCAAGTGAGGTGACAGCTTCTCGTTGAGAATCGATTCGAGCTGAAAATTGTTCATTTTATTCATCCGCTGATTTATCTGCTTTTAGCGCGTTTATAGCAATTTAAGGTTAGAATGTCGAAACGAAATGGAGAAAAATCAATGCTATCTAAACCCGAACTCAACAAACTCCTTCATTGGGTAGCCTCTACCCCAACTCTGTTCAATCTAAGTCCACCTGTATGTGAAAATTCTCCATTCTCGCAAGATATACCTTCCCGTATGAACGTTTATACTGGGAATCAACGCCTTGGCTTTGTCTATCAATATGCTTGTCGCTGTTTGTTCCAAACAAGCAGCAAATACAAGCTGTTAGGAGAAGAAATTCAACTGCAGCAAGATGGGCGCACACTGGGTTCCATCGACTTTATCCTTGAAAATAGAGAAAGCCAAACCATTGAACATTGGGAAGTCGCTATCAAATTTTATTTGCTTCATAACACGTTTTGGTATGGTCCCAACGCGAAAGACAGGCTTGATTTAAAACTCGATAGAATGCTGAGCCACCAACTGAAAATGTCGTCTTCTCAGGCATTCCAGCTCCAATGTCCAAAATGGAAAGATAGTAGTGAGCACTTGCTTATGCAAGGTAGACTTTATATAAACCCATTTCATGATGAAGACATTCCGCAAAATTGTCTCGACCATCCGATCAATCCATCACGTATTAAAGGTTATTGGTGCTATGACCATCAAAAACACCTTATTACTGACAAACTTTATGTCTTGGAAAAAAAAGATTGGGCGACGGGCAGGCGTGATGAATCGTTGTTGTTTACAGGGGAGATCAATAAGTTTGTGCATTGCCAATCGGAGAAAGGACAGTACTGGTTTATTGTTCACAACCAATGGCCTAACAACTGATTTATTTTTTGCTTATTGCATCAAACAAGGTGGCTTTCACCACCTTTTCAAAACATACTTCAGTGAATTATAAACCTGCGCTTTTAAACACTTGGTTTACGATTTCCTGAGCCTCTTCTTCAATGGCTTTTAGGTGCTCTTCACCTTTGAAGCTCTCACAGTAAATCTTGTAAATATCTTCGGTGCCTGATGGACGAGCAGCAAACCAACCATTTTCTGTGGTCACTTTTAAACCACCAATTGCCGCACCGTTACCAGGTGCATGAGTCAAACGCGCCGTAATTTCATCACCAGCCAATGTTTTGGCCGATACCATTTCAGGTGACAGTTTCTTCAGAATATTTTTTTGCTCAGTATTGGCAACGGCTTGAATCCTATTGTATTGGGATTCACCATGTTTCGCAGCCAGTTCTTCATAATACTCCTGAGGGTTCTTCCCCGTTACCGCTGTAATCTCAGCGGCAAGCAAGCAAAGAATAATGCCATCTTTGTCTGTGGACCAAGGTGTGCCATCCTTACGAAGGAAAGATGCCCCCGCACTTTCTTCACCACCAAAGCCAAACTCACCAGAATACAAACCATCAACAAACCATTTGAACCCAACAGGCACTTCGCATAGTGTGCGACCTAAGTCGGCAACAACACGATCAATCAATGCACTGGAAACCAATGTTTTCCCTACTGCAACATCCTTACCCCACCCCTCACGGTGACGGTATAAGTAATCAATACACACAGCAAGGAAATGGTTTGGATTCATGAGCCCTTTAGGCGTCACAATTCCATGCCGATCGTAGTCAGGGTCATTACCAAACGCGAGGTCATAATCATTTTTTAGCGCTAATAAGCTAGACATCGCATACGGCGATGAACAATCCATTCGAATCACGCCATCTTTATCAAGTGACATGAACTGGAAAGAAGGATCGATGGACTCACTCACTAGGGTAAGATCTAATGCGTACTCTTTAGCGATTTGACGCCAATAATCAATCCCAGATCCCCCGAGAGGATCCACTCCGATCTTAATATTTGCATTTTGAATGGCTTGCATGTCGATAACATTAACCAAGTCATCAATATATGGCTTAACCAAATCCACTTCTTTGAATAATTCAGATGCTTTAGCTTGAACCGAATGGATACGTTTAACGCCCTGCAAACCTTCAGCAATAAATACATTCGCTCGATCTTCGATTGCCTGAGTCAGTTCAGCTTCAGCAGGACCACCGTGAGTAGGGTTATATTTGATACCACCGTCTTGTGGTGGGTTATGCGAAGGCGTAATGACAATGCCATCTGCTTTTTCAGAATGCTTGAGGTTATGCGTCAAGATTGCATGTGAAATACCCGGCGTAGGTGTAAATCCGTTGTTTTCTTGAACAACTACCTCTACATCATTTGCAATGAGAACTTCAATAACACTGGTAAAAGCCGGTTCAGATAACGCGTGCGTGTCTTTACCTAAAAAGAGAGGACCTGTCGTCCCCTGCTCTTTACGAACGTCTGCAACTGCTTGAGCAATGGCAAGGATATGATGTTCATTAAAGGTGGATTTGTCTGAGGTGCCGCGATGACCTGACGTACCAAATTGAACACGATGTTCAGAATTGGATGGCTCAGGTTGAAGTAGAAAGTAATTAGCAACTAACGAAGGGATATTATGTAAATCTTCTTGCAGTGCTTTTTGCCCTGCTCGAGGATGGATAGCCATTTTTATTTTCCTTTTATTTTTCTTACCCACATAAACAAAACCTCACAATAACATTTAATGATGTCATCATGAGGCTTAAGTTATGCGCTTTTAAATTGCGTTACACACCTTTTCAATTAAGTCACCTTGAAAGCCCATACGAGTCATCAATTGGTCTACCATCTGGCGTTTCCGGTTTGTATTATTATTGGTGATGACCCAGAAAGGCGTATTAGGAATTTGGCGTGGTTTGGTTGTTTTCCCGCTAGCAAGTAACGTGTCTTCATTGTTAGCGAAATAGACTCGAGTACGACCTTTAACTTGAGTTGCTTCCGCAAAGTGATCGTTGTGAATGCCGTGAAGGGTCGATAATATCAGCATAAACCGATCAATTGCTTTGCCTTTACCTGCAAATTCATCAGAAATTAATAAAGAGCGAAGTACTTTGACACCGTCTACTGCCAAGTCCTTTCCTGCATCCTTACTGACTACAATTCCATTCACTGCTGGAGCCGGAGTCTCTACTGCTTTTGCTTTATCAGTCATCAACAAACGTCGAAGAATGTCAGATGCACTCTCCCCAATATGTTGGGTCTGACTGGCTATGTAACGGTATAAATCCTCATCAACCTCTATTGTTTTCATTCGCTTTTCACAATCTCTATGTTTAAACTCTGGGAGATTATAACCAGTTCTTCCGTGATACTCTACGGCAAACCCAACAAGATAAAGAGAAAATGTCATCACTTTTGAATTATAAGTTGCAGGGCGAAGGCTCAACGATTGTTCTTCTGCATGGATTGTTCGGCAACCTCGATAACCTTGGTCTACTTGCTCGTGATTTGATCCAAGATCATCAAGTGCTCACCGTCGATCTAAGAAATCATGGCTTATCCTTTCATAGCGATAGTCATACGTACGAAGAAATGGCAAGAGATGTCCAAGCCCTAATCCATCATTTGGGGTTAGATCATGTCACGTTAGTCGGGCATTCGATGGGCGGCAAAGTAGCAATGAAACTCGCTTCCATCCATGGTAAGCAGGTGAGGCATCTTGTTGTGTTGGACATGGCACCTGTCGCTTATACCCAAAGCAGACATGACAATGTGTTCGCGGGTTTACATGCAATAGAACAACAAAAACCCACCTCTCGCTCAGATGCCATGAAAGTTCTTTCTCAACACGTTGAAATAGAGGGTGTTAGGCAGTTTCTGGGGAAATCGCTTTACAAAGATGGCTCGCATCTAAGCTGGCGGTTTAATGTGAGGTCACTGTATAACAATTATAACAACATACTTACGTGGCATGAATTACCACCAGTAGAAATACCAACACTCTTTGTTAAAGGAGGACATTCCGACTATTTAACAGAAGAGCATCAAGAACAGATCCGCCGGCAGTTTCCGCTTGCAAAAGCCCACGTTATCTCTAATGCCGGTCATTGGTTGCACGCAGAGAAACCAAATGATGTTCTACGAGTATTGCGTCGCTTTATCTCAACATAGAAATCACTTTTGCGAACTCTCAATGTTTGATTCAGCCCTCGTTGCAAAGATAAATACCCATAATTTACAGCTATTGAAGAATCCTTCTCATTAACTTTGAGGCGTAAGAGTGGTATAGTGCGCTCAGAAATTTGACTACAAGGAACGTCATGCTCTACGACTATATCAATATGCTAGAGTCCATTGGGTTGGACCTTTTATTTGCAGCAATTTTCTTTTTTATAGGAATGGCAATAAAGGACGTATTGAAACAGGGGAATGTCCCGCCATTTGGGCGTCGTATAGTTTGGCTTGTCCTATTTTTAGGTTGTGCAGGGTTTATCGCAAAAGGTCTTATTCAGCTAAGCTGGGAGGGGACGGGTTTAGGTTAACCAACAAATACAACTTTAAGAATTCACCAAACAAAACTGTCACTATATGGGTACTGATTTTATGGCAAGTGTAGGACTCTTCTTTGGTAGCGATACAGGTAACACTGAAGCCGTTGCTAAGATGATTCAAAAGCAACTAAGTAAAAAACTGGTTCATGTTCAAGATATCGCTAAAAGTAGCAAAGAAGATATTGATAATTTTGACCTTTTGCTACTGGGTATTCCAACTTGGTATTATGGCGAAGCCCAATGTGATTGGGATGACTTTTTCCCAGAACTGGAACAAGTTGATTTTTCTACAAAGCTAGTGGCTATATTTGGTTGTGGCGATCAGGAAGACTACGCAGAGTATTTCTGCGATGCGATGGGCACGATCCGTGATATCGTGGAAGCAAAAGGCGGAACGGTTTTAGGCTACACGTCAACAGACGGATATGAGTTTGAAGCGTCTAAAGCACTCGTCGACGGTGATGAATCTCAATTCGTTGGTCTTTGTATTGATGAAGATCGCCAACCAGAATTGACCGAAGAAAGAGTAAAAAACTGGGTTGAACAAATCTTTGAAGAAATGTGCCTAGCCGAATTGGACGATTAATTCGTTTATTTTGAGTGCCTCCTGATCTGGAGGCATTTTTCTATTACGTCTGCATTTTCTATTACATCTATCGAAGCCTTATCTTCTTATCCTATACGAATACTTTCCTCTCCTCTCTCAAAAAGAGAGGCAAAATATTGAAAGCCAACTTAACGCGTTTTTGTGTGTAAATCTCACTCAGATCCTTATGCATAAAGTGGTATCAAACCGAAGCTGGTCTGACCTTGATATCCGTGATTTGAGGCATATTTACAAGCTTCCATTATTAACCCTTTGAACTTCGTGGTTTATTGTTACGTTTTACTAGCCTATAATGGAATTAACTACGACTTCTGTATTTTGCTGCAGAACCTCTACAGGAAAAAATATGCCAGACAATAACCAAGCCCTCAAAGAAGCAGGACTAAAAGTAACGCTTCCGCGTTTAAAGATCTTAGAAGTGCTTCAACAGCCAGATTGTCAACACATTAGCGCTGAAGACCTATATAAAAAATTGATCGATTTAGGTGAAGAAATTGGACTTGCTACTGTTTACAGAGTCTTAAACCAATTTGATGATGCTGGCATTGTTACTCGTCACCATTTCGAAGGTGGTAAATCTGTATTTGAATTATCAACCCAACATCATCATGATCATTTGGTGTGTTTGGATTGTGGCGAAGTCATTGAATTTTCTGATGACATCATTGAGGATCGTCAGAAACAAATTGCAGCAAGATACAATGTTGAATTAACAAATCACAGTCTGTACCTATATGGTAAATGTAGCGATGGTTCGTGTAAAGACAACCCAAGTGCTCATAAGCCTAAAAAATAGTCTGTATAGATGATAGGGAAGCCGAAGGTATGATTCTTCGGCTTTTTTTGTAATCGTTTAATATAGGTTTCAAACAATATACTTTGATTCCAGTCAAAAAAAAGAGGGCTCACGCGCTCTTTTTTTTTGATATAAATTAAGTCACTACTTAATTGGATTCAATTTTCGCCCAAGTATCTCTTAGCCCTACCGTCCTGTTAAAAACAAGATGATCATTAGATGAATCTTTCGAGTCTAAACAGAAATACCCTGTTCTCTCAAACTGATACCCTTGCTCCGGATTCGCTTTTGCCATGCTTGGTTCAACAACCCCTTTAAGCACTGTCAATGATTCAGGGTTAATCGTTGAAGCAAAGTCATCAACAGCTCCAGGGTTGGGAACGGAGAATAAACGGTCATACAGACGAATTTCCGCTGGAAGCCCTTTAGCCGCAGAAACCCAATGTATTACACCTTTCACCTTTCGACCATCGGAAGGGTTTTTACCAAGAGTTTCATCATCATACGAGCAGAAAATCGTGGTTATATTACCTTCAGCATCTTTTTCAATACGCTCAGCTTTAATAACATAAGCGCCACGTAAGCGAACCTCTTTACCTAAGATCAAACGCTTGTATTTCTTGTTCGCTTCCTCACGAAAGTCATCTTTTTCGATAAACAGTTCGCGAGTAAACGGTACTTCACGCTCCCCCATCTCAGGCTTGTTAGGGTGGTTAGCTATCAATAGGTTAGTGACTTGTCCTTCTGCAAAGTTCTCAATAACAACTTTAACTGGCTCCAAAACCGCCATCGCTCGAGGTGCACTTTCATTAAGATCATCGCGAATGCAGGATTCCAACGAGCTGAACTCGATCATGTTTTCTTGCTTCGTTACACCAATTCGTTTACAAAACTCTCGGATTGATGCTGGTGTGAATCCACGACGACGTAAGCCCGACACCGTTGGCATACGAGGATCATCCCAACCATTTACCAAGTTTTCTGAAACCAAGCGGCTAAGCTTGCGCTTAGACATGACTGTGTATTCCAAATTCAAGCGGCTGAATTCGTACTGACGTGGCTGGCAGTCGATTGTAATGTTGTCCAATACCCAGTCGTATAGGCGACGGTTATCTTGAAACTCTAATGAACAAAGGGAATGTGTAATACCTTCTATTGCATCAGAAATGCAATGCGTGAAATCGTACATTGGGTAAATGCACCATTTATCACCCGTTTGATGGTGTGTCGCAAAGCGCACACGGTAAAGAACTGGATCACGTAAAACAATAAAAGATGAAGACATGTCAATTTTAGCGCGTAGACACGCTTTGCCTTCTTCAAACCCACCGTCACGCATTTTTTCAAAAAGTACTAAGTTTTCTTCAACACTTCGGTCACGATATGGGCTTGGTCTACCTGGCTCCTTAAGTGTGCCACGGTATTCACGGATTTGCTCAGGACTTAGCTCATCAACATACGCTAAGCCTTTGTTAATTAATTCAACTGCATAACCGTATAGTTCATCAAAGTAGTTTGAGGAATAACAAACCTCCCCACTCCATTCAAAACCTAACCAGTTAACATCATTCTTAATCGACTCGACGTATTCGATATCTTCTTTTTCAGGGTTTGTGTCATCAAAGCGTAGATTACACTGTCCTTGATAGTCCTGAGCAATACCAAAATTAAGGCAAATAGATTTAGCATGACCGATGTGCAAGTACCCATTAGGCTCCGGCGGGAATCGAGTGCGCACGCTGCTATGTTTGCTTTCCGCTAAATCTTTATCAATGATTTGACGGATAAAGTTCGATGGACGAGCCTCAGCTTCACTCATCTAAACACCTCTATGTATTAAAGTATTGTCAGAATAGTTAATCACTAATGATCCACCATTCTTACGAGATACACAACTGCCTCAAACACTTTATTGCCAAATTTAGTTTTGATCGTCTAAAAAAAATGCCTCCCGTTAAAGGAGGCATTCGTATTCAAGATTTCTTAATCAGAGATTAAGGCAGTTTGACATCAGACAAATCTTCACTTGCACCAATGTTCTTCATTTCGCCAGCTACGATTTCAGCTAGTGGTCCTAGGATAACCTGAAGGTTGTTTTCACCTAGTTTCACTACACCTTTAGCACCAAGCTTCTTAAGTACAGCCTCGTCAGCTAAAGAACGATCTTTAAGCGTTAGACGTAGACGAGTGATACACGCGTCGATAGACGTTAAGTTCTCATGACCACCTAGAGCTTTTAGATATTGGCGAGCAAGGTCACCTTTTGGAGCATCGCCAGTTGCAGCAACGGTCTCTTCTTCATCTTCACGACCTGGAGTCTTCAGGTTGAATGCGCGGATAGCGAATGTGAATGTAACGAAGTATAGAGCAAACCACGCCAGACCTAGAGCAAGTAGCACTAGAGGCTTAGTTGCGATACCAAAGTTAAGTACGAAGTCGATTGCACCACCAGAGAACGTAAAGCCGTGTAGCGTGCCAAACATGTTTGCCACCACAAGAGCCAGACCTGTGAATGCTGCGTGTACTGCATATAGTGCTGGAGCTAGGAATACAAACATGAATTCCATTGGCTCAGTAACACCGGTTAGGAATGCACAGAAACCTACAGAGAACAAAGCACCAGAAACTTGAGCACGCTTCTCAGCTGGAGCAGCTAGGTACATTGCAAGAGCAGCACCAGGCAGACCAAACATCATAACCATGAAGAAGCCATTCATGAATACGCCAGCGCCTCTATCGCCTGCAAAGAAGCGGAATAGGTCACCAGACGCGACTGTTTCAGTCACTTCTTTAACAGTTGCAACGATTTCTGGAGTTACAGAGTTAGCAAAAGTAAACGTCGTTTCTTGACCAACAACTAGAGATTTTGCGATTTCTGGTGTTACACAAACTTTAGTTAGATCCAGAGCTTGACCAGCAGCCTGCGCACCTGTGATTAAGATTTCCTGACATGAACCTAAGTTGAACCAGAAAATGTTGTTCACGATATGGTGTAGACCGATTGGAATCAGTAGACGGTTAAGGAAGCCGTAAGCAAATTGACCAAAACCACCAGAAGAAGATACGCCTTGCGCTAGAGCATCAAGCCCAGATTGGATTGCAGGCCAAACCACGCCTAGTACTGCACCCAGTACAAGAGCGAAAAGACCAGCCATGATTGGCACTAGACGTTTGCCAGAGAAGAAGGCCAACCATTCAGGAAGACGAGTCGCATTGAACGCATTGTACGCGTGACCCGCTACGATACCCGCAAGAATACCACCGAATGCCTGAGTGTTGATGTCGGCATTGATTGTTGTTGCTGTTGCATTAGAAACGAAGTAAGCCACTGCACCAGCCAAACCAGCTGCACCGTGACCGTCTTTAGAAAGACCGATTGCGATACCAATTGCAAAGATAACTGGTAGGTTACCAAAAACCGCACCACCTGCTTGCGCCATGAAAGCGATATCAAGCACGTCACCTTGTCCCAAACGCAGTAATAAACCTGCTATTGGAAGCACTGCAATAGGAAGCATCAAAGCTTTACCTAATCTCTGCGCATATCCAAGTATATTCACCTTAAGTTCCCCCTATAGGATTTTTTTGTATTAGATTTGAGACACTTTTTTTAGTGGCTCAATTTAGTCGTAGTCAGTTTATGACATTAATTTTACTCCGCAAATTAAAACCTTTTCATTTGTGATCGTAATCACCCGTTTCGGGTAAGCGCAAAGGATTTTGCTAGCGAGATCATAAAACTTATTTTATCATCCAAAACAAATGCCAAGAGGCACCAAGATTTAATCATTCCCTGTATAAATTTGAGGTATCACCGTGAGATTAATTCCACTAAATACAGCCACTGATGTTGGCTTATGGTCCGCACGTCATATTATCAGTAGAATCAACAAGTTCCAGCCGACTGCGGATCGACCATTTGTCTTAGGATTACCAACTGGTGGTACACCATTAAACACTTACAAGCGTTTAATTGAACTTCATAAAGCCGGCGAAGTAAGTTTCAAACACGTGGTTACTTTCAACATGGATGAGTATGTTGGTCTTCCTTCTGATCACCCTGAGTCTTACCGCTCGTTTATGTACAATAACTTCTTTAATCATATTGATATTCAAGAAGAAAATATCAATCTTCTTAACGGTAACGCCGAAGATCAAGAAGCTGAATGTAAACGCTATGAAGATAAGATCAAATCTTATGGTCGTATCAACCTATTTATGGGTGGTGTTGGTAACGATGGTCACATCGCATTCAACGAACCAGCATCGTCTCTTTCTTCTCGCACACGCATTAAAACGCTAACTGAAGATACGCGCATTGCAAATTCTCGTTTTTTCGATGGCGACATTAGCCAAGTACCAAAATATTCATTGACTATCGGTGTAGGTACATTACTTGACGCTGAAGAAATCATGATCTTAATTACGGGTCACAATAAAGCACTTGCACTGGAAGCTGCGGTAGAGGGTTCTGTGAACCACCTATGGACAGTATCCGCACTACAACTTCACCCTAAGTCGGTTATCGTTTGTGATGAACCTTCGACTCAAGAATTAAAAGTGAAGACAGTGAAATACTTCCGAGAGCTAGAAGCAGAAAATACGAAAGATCTTAAGTAAGGGTTATTACACTATGTATGCGCTAACGAACTGTAAAATTTATACAGGTAGCGATGTCTTGGACAATCACGCCGTTGTCATTAACGGAGTCAATATTCATTCTGTCTGTCCTGTTACTGAGCTTCCTACTGACCTTGAAACCATTGACTTAGATGGCGCCAATGTCAGCCCGGGTTTTATCGACCTACAGCTAAACGGCTGTGGTGGTGTGATGCTAAATGACGAGATCACAGCTGAAACCATCCAAATCATGCACAAAGCGAACCTGAAATCGGGTTGTACTAGCTTTTTGCCAACGCTCATCACTTCTTCTGACGAGAATATGCGTCAGGCTATCGCGGCTGCACGTGATTACCATGCTAAGTATGAAAACCAATCTTTAGGTCTTCACCTTGAAGGCCCTTATCTGAATGTCATGAAGAAAGGCATTCACAGTGTCGACTACATTCGTCGCTCTGATGACAGCATGATCGACTTCATCTGTGAAAATGCCGATCTGGTGACGAAAGTGACACTGGCACCTGAACAGAATGATCCAGCACATATCGAAAAACTTCGAAAGGCGGGGATTGTTGTTGCGATCGGTCATACAAATGGTACGTACGCTGAAGCACGTAAAGGCTTTGAAGCGGGTATTACGTTTGCAACTCACCTGTTCAATGCAATGACCCCAATGGCGGGACGTGAACCTGGTGTTGTAGGGGCAATATATGATACTCCGGAAGTATACGCGGGCGTTATCGCCGATGGGTTCCACGTAGACTATGCAAACATTCGAATTGCTCACAAAATTAAGGGCGAAAAGCTCGTATTAGTGACCGATGCCACAGCTCCAGCAGGCGCTGATATGGATCACTTTATTTTTGTAGGTAAGAAAGTATATTACCGAGATGGCAAGTGTGTTGATGAAAATGGCACACTAGGCGGCTCAGCACTAACTATGATCGAAGCAGTTCAAAACACAGTTGAGCACGTGGGTATCGCTTTGGATGAAGCTCTACGAATGGCTACCTTGTATGCTGCGCGCGCAATTGGTGCAGAGAACAAACTTGGCCGAGTTAAAAAAGGTATGGTTGCTAACCTTGCTGTATTTGACCGTGACTTCAATGTCAAAGCGACAGTAGTTAACGGACAATACGAGCAAAATTAAGCATGAATGGCGGACAAATAGGTAACGTAGACTTAGTTAAACAACTTAACAGTGCAGCGGTTTACCGCTTGATTGATCAGCAAGGTCCTATTTCTAGGATTCAAGTTGCCGATGTAAGTCAGCTTGCTCCTGCAAGTGTTACTAAAATTACCCGCCAGCTATTGGAGCGCGGCCTAATTAAGGAGGTCGCGCAACAAGCTTCTACAGGTGGACGAAGAGCCATCTCTCTCACAACAGAAGTTGAACCCTTTCATTCAATCGCAATTCGTATCGGTCGTGATTATATTCATCTCAGCCTTTACAACCTCGGTGGTAGGGAGTTGGTTAATCACTACGCTCCTTTTATCTACCAAAACCAAACAGACTTAATGGAAGGTTTGATAGAACTAATACGAACCTTTATTGAGCAGCATAGAGATCGCATCGAGCAACTCATTGCCATTGGTATATCTTTACCTGGGCTCGTGAACCCCGAAACTGGTGTCGTAGAATACATGCCAAATACGGATATCGATAACCTTGCACTTGGCGACGTAGTACGAGATACCTTTAATGTAGAATGCTTCGTTGGTAATGATGTTAGAGGTATGGCACTGGCAGAACATTACTTTGGCGCAAGCCGGGATTGCCAAGACTCTATTTTGGTCAGTGTGCACCGTGGTACCGGTTCTGGCATTATTGTGAATGGGCAAGTATTCCTAGGATTTAACCGAAATGTTGGTGAAATAGGTCATATACAAATTGATCCTCTTGGCGAACAGTGCCAATGTGGCAACTTTGGCTGCCTTGAAACGGTAGCATCGAACCCTGCTATCTTGGAGCGCATCCGTAATCTCTTGAATAAAGGTTACAATTCAAGCCTTAGTAACATTACCACTCCCACGATGGAAGATGTTTGCCAACACGCTTTAAAAGGTGATGAATTGGCAAGCCAAAGCTTAGTTAAAGTTGGAAATCAGCTAGGAAAGGCCATCGCAATTACCATTAACCTATTTAATCCACAAAAAATCATCATTGCTGGTGATATTACAAAAGCACAGGATATTGTTTTTCCTGCAATAAGAAGAAATGTGGAAACCCAATCACTAAGAACTTTTCATTCCAGATTACCTATTGTAGCCTCGGAACTTGATCACCAACCTGCCATGGGAGCGTTTGCTATGATTAAGCGAGCAATGCTGAATGGCGTTTTATTACAAAAATTACTTGAAGAATAAAAGTTTGGTGGAAAAATACATTCTGACGCTGATGAAATGGGTCGTTTAAACGACCCATTTTTCTACCTGGCGATCAAGCGTAATGAATCGTTAATCCAACTACTAACTAAAAGCTGGCTTTCAATGGAACTCATTTTTATCTCAGTTGCTTTTCTCGCAGGTTTTGCGGCACTTAAATGCAACCTTCCCCCCCTGGTTGGTTTTTTACTTGCGGGCTTCGCTCTCAAGGCATTTGGTTACGAGAGCAACGACACAATTACGGCACTAGCCGACCTCGGTGTCACTCTTCTCTTATTTACCATAGGCTTAAAACTAGACGTAAAAACCTTATTAGCCAAAGAGATTTGGTTAGGAGCGACGGTACACAATATAATTTCTACCACATTTTTTACCACTGCTCTCCTTTTGCTTAAAACCCTAGGTGTCAGTACCCTTTCATCAATTGGATTAGAGCAGCTTGTCTTGCTTGGTTTCGCCCTTTCCTTTTCTAGTACGGTATTTGCCGTCAAGAGCCTTCAAGAGAAAGGCGAAATGAACGCAACTTACGGTACACTCGCTATTGGTATCTTGGTTATGCAAGATATCTTCGCCGTCGTGTTCCTAACAGCATCGACAGGTAAAATTCCAGAATGGTATGCGGTCGCATTGTTTATCCTACCACTCTTAAGACCTTTGTTCTTTAAAGCCCTTGATTGGGTTGGGCATGGAGAAATGCTCGTTTTATTTGGTATTTTCTTTGCACTGGTCGTTGGGGCGGGGCTCTTTCATATAGTTGGTATGAAGCCTGATCTCGGCGCACTGATCATGGGAATGATCTTAGCGGGTCACAAGAAAGCCTCAGAATTATCCAAGTCCTTACTCAATCTAAAAGAACTCTTCTTAGTCTGCTTCTTCCTAAACATTGGGTTGGCAGAGGAACCAACATTGACTGGTCTTTCTTTGGCTATCTTGTTTATGTTGCTACTGCCAGTCAAAGGCATTCTGTACTTCTTCACCATTAATTTCTTTAAGTTTAGAGTTCGTACGTCTTTGCTCGCTTCACTTACCTTGTTCAATTACAGTGAATTTGGGCTCATTGTTGGTGGTCTTGCATACAAAATGGGCTGGTTACCTGGCGATATTCTGGTTTCCATTGCGATTGCGGTATCCATATCCTTTGTGTTAGCAGCTCCAATCACCAGAGCCGGACATGAAATTTACCAACGAAGCGCCAAATGGTTAAAAGAAGCTGCTGCTGAAAAGCTTCATGCTAAAGATCAGTTAATTAATCCTGGTCATGCGCAAGTTTTGATTTTGGGAATGGGCAGGATTGGGACAGGCGCTTATGACGAGCTAAGAACTCGTTATGGGAAGATAAGCCTAGGCGTCGAAGTACGATCTGACGCAGCAGCCAACCACCGCTTTCAAGGGCGTAATGTCATTGAAGGCGATGCCACTGACCCCGATTTTTGGGAAAGAATACTCGATACCGCTAACGTAAAACTGGTATTACTTGCCATGCCCCACCACTTAGGAAACCAACTAGCCCTAAATCAACTGCAACGTAAAAAGTTCAAAGGGCAAATTGCCGCCATTGCAGAGTATTCCGATCAGTTAGAAGAGTTGACTGAATTGGGTGTTGATGCCGCTTTCAATATATACAATGAGGCAGGTAGCGGATTTGCAAGACACGTATGCGAGCAGCTTAAACCTAATTTTAAGGTATAAGTGATCAATCTTAATGCATAAGTACCGGCTGCTAAGCCGGTATTTTCCTGTAAGTCGCACAAAAAACAGCCTAGAATAGAACTCATTCACCAAACAGCCATAAATTTTAGATTTTTTTTAATAAAAAGCATTTTAATAAAATCAATTTAAAGTTAGATGTTGCTTTTTTTATTGATCATGGCAAATTAAATTCAAAAGATTAAAACGGATTTAATTGAGGTAATGGTATGTGTTCAGTATTTGGTATCTTAGATATAAAAAGTGATGCGGCAGCATTAAGATCGGTTGCTTTGCAAATGTCTAAGAAACTTCGTCACCGAGGTCCAGATTGGTCCGGTATATATTCTTCAGAGCGTGCGATCTTAGCTCATGAAAGACTCGCCATTGTAGGTTTAAACAGCGGCGCACAACCTTTATATAGCCAAGACAAGAAACACATTCTTGCCGTCAACGGCGAAATCTATAATCACAAAGAGCTTCGAGCAAAATACGAAGGCAAGTTCGATTTTCAAACGGATTCAGACTGTGAGGTTATCTTAGCTCTATACCAAGAACTAGGCGCTGAACTACTAGAAGAACTCAACGGCATTTTTGCATTCGTTCTTTATGATGAAGAAAAAGACACTTACTTAGTTGGCCGCGATCATATCGGTATCATTCCTCTTTATCAGGGGTATGATGAACATGGAAATTACTATGTCGCATCTGAAATGAAGGCTTTGGTTCCGGTTTGTAAAACCATCAGCGAATTCCCTCCAGGCTGCTTCTACGGAAGTGCTGATACGGAACCCCAGCGTTACTACACACGTGACTGGAACGAATATGCAGCAGTGCAAGGTAACTCCACCAGCAAAGAAGAGCTCACCCAAGCCCTTGAAGATGCAGTAAAACGCCAATTAATGACAGATGTGCCATACGGTGTGCTTCTTTCAGGTGGCTTGGATTCCTCCATCACTTCGGCGGTCGCTAAGCGATTTGCTGCTATGCGTATCGAAGATGATGAAAAGTCAGAAGCATGGTGGCCACAGCTCCACTCATTTGCAGTCGGCTTAGAGGGGGCACCAGACTTAAAAGCAGCACGTGAAGTTGCAGACAAAATAGGTACGGTTCACCACGAAATGACCTATACCATACAGGAAGGCTTGGATGCGATCCGCGACGTGATCTACCATATCGAAACCTACGATGTCACAACGATTCGTGCGTCTACCCCTATGTTTTTAATGGGTCGCAAGATCAAAGCAATGGGCATCAAGATGGTGCTTTCAGGTGAAGGGGCAGATGAAATATTCGGTGGTTACTTGTATTTCCACAAAGCACCAAACGCCAAAGAGTTCCACGAAGAAACCGTAAGAAAGCTATTGGCACTCAACATGTTCGACTGTGCTCGCGCTAACAAATCACTTGCCGCATGGGGAGTGGAAGGTCGTGTCCCATTCCTAGATAAAGAATTTATCGATGTCGCAATGCGATTAAACCCTGAAGATAAAATGTGTGGCAACGGAAAAATGGAGAAGCACATTTTACGTGAGTGTTTCGAACATTACTTACCAGACTCCATCGCTTGGCGTCAAAAAGAACAATTTTCTGATGGTGTAGGTTACGGATGGATAGATTCTTTGAAAGAAGTTGCCGAGGAAAAAGTCACCGATCAGCAAATGGAAACGGCAGCTTATCGCTTTCCTTATAACACACCAGCAACAAAAGAAGGGTATGTATACCGAGAGATTTTTGAGGAGCTTTTCCCATTAGAATCAGCAGCGAAATGTGTGCCAGGAGGTCCTTCTGTCGCATGTTCGTCCGCGAAAGCCATTGAGTGGGATGAGTCATTCCAGAATTGCATAGATCCTTCAGGTCGTGCGGTAAAAGCCGTTCATAACGACGCGTACTAAAAGCCCATACAATGAGAAATACAATAAAGGCGCTATTCAGCGCCTTTATTTTCTTCCCAATTCAGTAACTCATTTTCAACACTCACTTTAACAGGGCGGTTGATCATCTCCACCAACAAAAATGAGCGTTTATCGCCATCAGGTTCTTCATAAATAGCCGTAATGCCAGCAAATTGTCCTTCTTCAATCTTAACTTTCTGACCTTTTTCAGGCTCTGGGAGCTTAATGCAATTGTTCTCCTGCTTTTCTAAAAGACGCAACTCGTAGATTAAATCACCTTCCAGTTCATATGGCAGGGCACCAAGGCGGATAAAATCGACCACCCCTCGGGTGGACCGAACGGACGTAAAACTCGGACCAACCTGATAATCAAATCGAATAAAAATATAACAAGGAAACAAAGGCTCTTTTACTGTCTGTTTCTTGTTTCGAAGTATTTTCTCAACTTCTATTTCGGGAAAGTAACACTCTACTCCCTGATTTTCGAGATGAAGTTTAGCGCGCGCTTGTTCACCTCGTTTGCAATATAAGAGATACCAACGTTTCATTAAAATAACCAAACTGTCTAACCTATTTCTCAGCAAACATGTTTAGACAGAGAAACAGATTATTAATTATCTGTAGGTTAACCTATTTTCATGGTCAACCTTTTTTATAGCAATCAAACTAATTTATACAAATACATGACAAATTAAAGCCTGTAATACCGCGAATCATTCGTACTGAAAGGTACGTTTGAAGCTAGTTATAGATGATACCACTTTCATTTATCAGCCTAAATGCAATATTGAAAACAAAAATTACGGCATTAGGGCATTCTATTCAGGATTATTGTGGACTTCTTTTAACTGCCAACAGCAGTAAAGAGGGTTCAAACTAGAAGAAGAGACATGATCCTTTAAAGTCGATTACCATTCGATTTTTAAGAGAATTTTAATTACCAAATCGAGTGAAAAAGCACTGAAATGAGAAGTGAATTGTTTAAGGCTGCGTTGAAGACAGCCTTAAGAAAATATTTTAATCGTTAGCGAAGGTAAGGCTTAAGTATATCTACCATCATATCAATATGGCTAGAATGGTCATTTAAACAAGGTATGTACTGATAATTTTCGCCTCCAGCCTCCATAAAAATCCCCCTGTTTTCCTCCGCGACCTCTTCAAGCGTTTCAAGACAATCAACGGAAAAAGCAGGCGTAATAATTTGAAGTTTTTTGATTCCCCGAGAGGGTAATGCTTTCACGGTTTCATCGGTATAAGGTTGCAACCATTCTTCTCGCCCAAAGCGAGACTGATAGGTCATCCCCATTTGCGCGTCTGTAAGACCAAGCTCTTTTGCTAGTAGCCGTGTGGTTTCCTCACAATGCTGAGGATAGATATCACCATTATCCGCGTAGCGTTTGGGTATACCGTGATAAGAGCAAAGCAAATACTCAGACTGACCGTTTTCCTTCCAATGGGCTCGAACACTGCTTGCGAGTGCCTTGATGTACATTGGATGGTTATGGTAGTCACGAATAATTGTATAACCTGGGATTTCAGGCAAGCCCTTAAAGGCTTTTGCCAAACCATCAGATACTGCGGCTGTAGTTGTTGATGAGTATTGTGGGAACAATGGCAAGACTACAATTTCCTTACAGCCTTGCGCCATTAGGCGACCAACGCCATCTTGTAAGCTAGGATTGCCGTAGGTCATTCCCAACTCCACAGGCATATCTAGTGACATTTCTAACGCCTTCACTTGACGCTTTGAATAGACCATCAATGGCGAGCCCTCGTCCATCCACACAGATTGGTATAGTTTCGCAACCTTGGGCGATCGTATTGGTAGAATCACGCCATGTAATATTGGGCACCATAACCAACGAGTGAGATCAACGACACGCTTGTCCATTAGAAACTGAGCTAAAAATCGTTTTACAGCAGGCGCTGTCGGCGCATCGGGTGTCCCTAAGTTCGCCAACAAAATGCCTTGTTTGGGCATGTTTTCCATATTTTTCCAATTGTAGGTTGAAAATGACACTCAAGAAACCTGACGCTCAAGTCTCTTACAGGCATTGAAGCCAATATACGTCGTTAATTTTAGAGATATACGAACTTCAAAGCGAGTTGGATTAATCCTTTTGGCATAAAAACTTGTTTTTTTCGCAGATTTGGGGAAATCAAAAATAAATAAAGCGGTCATTATGACCGCTTTAACTCCATCAAGATACTGAAAAATACGTCGATTAAGAGAGCGCTTTTTCGATATCTGAACTCACTTCAGAGACCTGCTTAGTTCCATCAAATTTCAGGTACTTGGTATCACCAGCTTCCGCTGCTTTTCCATAATACTGAATAAGTGGAGCCGTTTGCTCATGGTAAACACCTAAACGAGCTCGTACCGTTTCTTCTTTGTCATCATCACGTACGACCAAATCTTCACCTGTGACGTCATCTTTACCTTCAACCTTAGGTGGGTTGTATACCACATGGTAAGTACGACCAGATGCTAAGTGGGCACGACGACCAGACATACGCTCGACAATCACGCTGTCTGCAACATCAAATTCGATGACATAGTCTACATCCACACCCATTTCTTTCAAGCCGTCCGCTTGTGGAATGGTGCGCGGGAAGCCGTCCAGAAGGAAGCCTTTTTCACAGTCACTTTCTGTAATACGCTCCTTGATTAGCCCAAGAATAATATCATCAGAAACAAGCTGACCTGCATCGATCACTGCTTTCGCTTGTTTACCAAGCTCAGTGCCCGCTTTGATAGCCGCACGTAGCATGTCACCAGTAGAAATTTGTGGAATACCATATTTTTCCATGATGAATTGAGCTTGCGTGCCTTTACCTGCACCTGGAGCACCTAGAAGAATGATGCGCATGTTGGATCCTCTTAATATTTTAAATTTATACCGAAGCTCACAGCTTGAACGGTAAGTTTCGGTATAACTGCTTTACGAGGCGTTAGACCTCAATGAAATCGGGCGTGAATATATCATACATAAACAGATATTTTCGACCCTTGCCTATCTGGCTACTCAAAAAGTGACCAAAATCTAATTACCAAAGGTGATTTAAAGCGACATTATCAGCTTAAGTGACCTCAATTTGGGGTATGGGACGAACCAATCCCTTATTCTGAGCTCAGGTAGTAAACCCCGCTTAAAAAGCGGGGTTTACGTTCAGTGTGACTCAGTGATGGCGTTTCGACCATTACACCTTAGTCAAAAGCTGGTTCACGGCACGTACATATTGCGTTGG
The DNA here is from genome assembly GCF_014694455.1 of Vibrio sp. S9_S30. GTDB lineage: Bacteria > Pseudomonadota > Gammaproteobacteria > Enterobacterales > Vibrionaceae > Vibrio. Next base: position 75,368 of record NZ_JAAUWT010000019.1, read on the forward strand.
ATCTTCCAAAGCACCACGCTCAGCAAGCATAGCCTGCCCAAGCAAGACTTCCACCCAGCGACCAAATAGTTCTTCGTCGGCTTCATCCGCCATACGCTTAACCATATCGTGCTCAGGGTTCAGCTCAAAGATGTACTTCACTGCAGGGACGGCCTGACCAGCCGCTTCTAGCAACTTCGCCATTTGCGTACCCATTTCAAAGTCATCCGTGACCACAACCGCAGGTGTAGACGCTAATTTGAACGTAGTGCGAACCTCTTTCACACGATCACCAAGGTAGGATCGAGTGCGTTCGACAACAGACTTAAACTCTTCTTCCGTTTCTTTCTGCTTTTCTTTTTCTTCTTCGTCTTCAAACTTGCTAAGATCTAAACCCGCTTTGGTAATGGACTGGAACTGCTTACCATCGAACTCTGTTAGGTAGTTCATTAGCCATTCGTCGATGCGATCAAACATCAATATGACTTCAATGCCTTTCGCTTTAAACTGCTCTAAATGCGGGCTATTTTTCGCCGCAGCATAGCTGTCCGCCGTTAGGTAGAAGATCTTATCTTGACCTTCTTTCATGCGCTCGACATAAGACTCTAGAGACACTGTTTGTTCTGAGTTGTCCACTTCGGAAGAAGCAAAACGCATCAAGCCAGCAATTTTCTCTTTGTTAGAGAAATCTTCAGCAGGACCTTCTTTCAGCACCAAGCCAAATTCTTTCCAGAAAGACAAATATTGTTCTTCATCTTTCTTCGCCATTTTCTCTAGTAGCCCTAAGACACGTTTGGTGCAGGCACCACGCAAAGACTGAGTCACTTTATTGTCTTGCAGGATTTCACGCGATACGTTCAATGGAAGGTCATTTGAATCGATTAAACCACGAACAAAACGCAGGTAGCTAGGCATAAACTGCTCAGCATCATCCATAATGAAAACACGTTGGACATACAACTTTAGACCACTCTTATGGTCACGATTCATCATATCCCAAGGTGCTTTGGCGGGGATGTACAACAAGCTTGTGTAATCGTTTTTGCCTTCAACCTTATTATGGCTCCACGTCAGCGGATCAGCAAAATCATGAGCAATATGCTTATAAAACTCGTTGTATTCTTCGTCTGAAATATCAGATTTGCTGCGCGTCCAAAGAGCTTGCGCTTTGTTAATTTGTTCCCATTTGGTTTCGTCTGTTTCTTTCCCTTCGTCGTCTTTAACGTGAGTAAGAATAGATACAGGAATACCAATATGATCGGAATATTTGCTGATCACATCGCGAAGACGGTATTCAGAAAGGAATTCTTTACCCTCGTCACGCATGTGAAGCACGATATCTGTACCACGAGATTCCTTAGTAATGCTTTCGATGGTGTATTCACCTTCACCAGCAGAGTGCCATTGTACAGCCTCATCATTTGAAAGACCGGCGGCACGAGTGCGAACAGTCACAGCATCAGCCACAATGAACGCTGAATAGAAACCCACACCAAACTGACCAATCAATTGAGAATCTTTACTTTGGTCTTCAGATAACTTTGAAAAGAAGTCTGCCGTTCCCGATTTCGCAATGGTACCTAAATGTTCAATAACATCATCTCGGCTCATGCCAATACCGTTGTCAGAGATAGTTAGGGTATTTGCGTCGGCATCGAACGACAGTTTAACACCTAATTCAGCGTCGCCCTGATACAATTCAGCATCTGATAGCGCTTGAAAGCGCAATTTATCGGCAGCATCCGAAGCATTAGAAATTAGCTCTCGTAAGAAGATTTCTTTATTCGAATATAGAGAATGAATCATCAAATGAAGCAATTGTTTTACTTCAGATTGAAAGCCTCGAGTTTCTTTATTGTGTGTTGTTGTCTCGCTCATCTTCACTCCAAAACTAGACATTTAGATAAGTAGAATTGAAAACCAGGAACTTTCTTTATGCTTGGTTTTCAAACTAATTCCAAGAATGCTAGATAGATGTGGTTGGTAAATGTAAATTCAAGGTCAAAATAGATAAAAACAGTGTTTTTTTGATCATTTTTGATTATTCTATGGTGCATAAAAATTCTCAAAGAATATAAAGTGTGACAAGTATCACACCTGCATTCCTTCTGACCCACAGAACCTTAACATAAGACTAAGCGCTTCAATAATGACTAATATCGGTACTAAATTCATTCTCGCCCAACGGTTTATATTTGATCCCAACAGTAATTCGTTGATAGACCAACATAGCGACAATGAAGTTATTCGTCTAGGAAGTAATGAAAGCCGTATTTTGTTGATGCTATCGGAAAGACCAAATGAGGTGATTACCCGTCAGCAGTTACACGAGTATGTATGGCAAGACCAAGGATTTCAGGTCGATGATTCAAGCCTTACTCAAGCAATTTCCACCTTGAGAAAAATGCTGAAGGACTCCACCAAATCGCCTCAATTTGTTAAAACGGTACCCAAAAGAGGCTATCAGCTAATTTCATCGGTAGAGCGCAGTGTACCTTCTGCAAGTGGTGATGAACTGCCAGAATCGACTGACGGGACCACCCCGCAATTAGAGCAACCTGAAAACCTCAATACGGAAATGGTCGCGGTTACCCCAATAGAACCCCGTGTTGAAACTGAAAACACAGTACCGACTCCGATTGATGCCCAAAACACAGCGAAGAAACAAAACAAACTCGTCTGGGTTGCCGCTGTCTTAGCACTCCTAATGCCAGTGCTTACTTTTTTGGGCACCCAAAAGAAACCATCAACGTTTGTGACCATTGCTGAAGTTGGTGGTATACCTGTAAAAATGCCAGAGAACCACCCGAGTATGACGCAGTCGCTACCCAATATTAAGCGATGCATCAAGCACTACTTGACAAGACATGATGGTGAGTTGTCACCAGTACAGGTCATAGCGACCGGTGGTCAGAATGGTCAAATCATTTTGAACTATATTCACCCGATCAATTATTCTAGCGAAAACGTCACATTGCGTATTTTTTCTACTCAACCAGATTTTGCTCAGGTGTGTAACTAATGAATCAGGTGTGTAACTAATGGATATGTCTAGAAATCTGAAAATCGCGATTGCTATGTTAATTGTGTCTGCTTTAACCAGTGTTTGGATTTACACACAAATTGGCACGAAAGTAGAAAGCGTCCTTACATCTCGCGAATGGAAGTCGCGTATGGTCACTCGTTTGTTTATTGAATCAGACACTGAGCAAGACGACGTTATTGGACCGTTACGTAAAGCGACCATTGATTCCAACGTAAAATACTTACCAAATGGCACATACTTACGAGTATCAAGAATCAATTTGTACACTGGAACGCATGAAAAACAAACCTCTTCCACTATTAATGTATCGGAAAATGGCTCATGGGAACTGAGTGATAACTACTTACTGATCGAGCCTAATGAGTTTAAAGACATCTCTTCAAACCAAGGGGAAGATTTTACAAGTAAGCAACTTAAAGTCATCACACAAATCTTCAAGATGGACGCACAACAGAGCCGACGCGTAGAAATTATTAACGCAAAAGCCCTGTTGATGACCAGCTTAGATCATGGCTCCACGGTTTTATATTCTCACTAACTGTCAAAGGGAGGCATGGAATGTCTCCCTTTTCTTAATATGGCTATGGACTGGATACAAAGCACTTACCTATTTGTCGGCTCGTTAACTGCCAGTACTCTCTCTTCTATAGCTGGCGGTGGGGCTGGCTTACTTCAATTCCCATTGCTGATTTTCCTTGGTTTAAGTTTCCAAACGGCGTTAGCAACACACAAAATTGCCACTGTTGCCATGGGGTTAGGTGCCGCCTTTTCTCACCTCAAAGCAAAACAGTTTGATTTAAGGCTGACTTGTTATCTTGTGATAACAGGTTGTCTCGGGGTCGTTGTAGGTGCATACGCGGTCGTTATGCTGCCAAGTAAAGCTGGAGAACTTCTTTTAGGGCTGATCATCTTATCTCTTGGTCTCTATTCTCGTATTAAAAAAAATTTGGGGAAAGATGAAAACCCGACGAACAGGGATCGCAAAGGATGGGTCATTGGTGGCATAGCCCTTTTTCTTCTCGGTATATTTAATGGATCGTTGACGGCAGGGTCTGGTCTGGTCGTTACCTTGTTTCTCGTCCGATGGTTTGGGTTCAGCTATAAACAAGCTGTCGCCCTCACTCTGGTTTGTGTGGGTTTATTTTGGAACGGTATTGGGGCAATCGCCATCGTTCAAGTGGGTGTGGATCCTCATTGGGCATGGGTGCCTATCTTGTTGCTGAGTTCTTTTTTGGGCGGGTGGCTTGGCGCCATTGCAACGCAACGACTCCCAAATTCGGTGATTAAGGTCGCCTTTGAAATACTGACTGTTTTAGTGAGCCTTAAACTTATTTATTCCGCGCTTTAAGGAGCAACTTATGCAAAAAGCCATTATCGATATCTACTACTGTCGACAGTGTAATTGGATGTTACGTTCCACATGGCTGAGTCAGGAGCTCTTGCATACCTTCAGCGAAGAGATCGAAACCGTTTCTCTGCACCCCGATACCGGTGGACGCTTCGAAATTCATTGCAATGGAAAAGTCATTTGGGAAAGGAAGCAAGATGGTGGTTTCCCTGAAGCTAAAGTGCTCAAACAGAAGGTTCGCGACGTTATTGACCCAGAAAGAGATCTGGGCCATTCAGATTCAAAGTAATAAATAGGATGCAACCTATACTTCGCACTGAACGATTTTCTCTCCATCGAAGGTGAACACCGACAGTAATCCGCACTCATAAAGCCCATAACTGGCTTTGAATCCTTCTCTAGGGAAAGTGGCACTACCGGGGTTAAACACCGTTATCCCTTGGTCTAACTCGGCAGTGGGTATATGGGTATGACCGTGGCAAAGGACATCCCCCTCTCTCAGTGGCGGCCGTTTTGCTGTATTGAATAAATGCCCATGCGTCAAAAACAACCGCTGCCCACTTTCTAGCAATACCCAAGAATAATCCATCATCATTGGGAACGAGAGCAACATTTGATCCACTTCACTGTCGCAGTTTCCTCTCACAGAAATGATATGCTGTGCGTAATCGTTTAACTTTTTCGCCACTTTTGGAGGATTATAACCTTCTGGAATAGGATTTCTTGGACCATGGTTTAACGTATCACCCAATAAGATGAAATGGTCCGCACCCGATTGCAAATATGCATCAATGACTTTGTCAGTCGCGTTTTCGCAACCGTGTATATCCGAGGCAAAGAATAGCTTCATTGCCTTACCATTCAGTCGCTTTCTCATTTTTTAGCTTTCCCATGAAATAGATTTCCCCATTCAACTATTGGGCTTAGGCGTACGCTAAACCCATAAATAATTGAAAGGATTCTATACCTAAGTAAGCCTATTTTACTAGAGACATATAGGCTCGCAGCCACCTCAAACACTTCGTTAGATAACTACTTCGTTAGATAACTTTCGACATGCCATTAATAACAATGTTGTTGTAACTCACCATACCTATTACCTTTCCTTCTTCAACCACTGGGGCTCGGCTAATGCCGAAACGCTCGAACAACCTCGCACAGTATTTCACGTTCATCGTTGGTTTTACCGAAAGGGCGGGTTTGGTCATGATTTCATAGATATTGGTGCGCTCTGGAGAACGATTTTGCGCCAAAACGCGCTTCGCAATATCACTCATTAACACGATACCGTATTCATCATCTTCATAGCGTTTATCCACCAGTAACGCTTTCACTTGGTGTTTACGTGCCAAATGAATCGCTTCTTGAACAGTCGTTAAGCCGTCCACAATGACATAGGAACTTGACATGACCTCTCTCACTTGAATCATCATCTGCATACTCATAGCTTTTCTTCTACCACACTGGTTAAGGTTTCGACTTGATGCGCGACTCCAACCGCATCCTCAACATCAATTTGCACCGCAATCCCCTGCCCCGACGCTTCATCAAACTCACCAACTTCACTGATCTTTTCTAATATATGGCGAGACAAGTGCTCTTCAACGACAAACAAAAGAACATCTTTCTGAACCTCTAATGTCAACCCAAGGAAAGTGCGTTTCTTATTAACGCCTTCTCCTCTTGCATGATTGATTACCGTTGCTCCAGTAGCACCCGCCCCGCGAGCAGCATCAAGAACCACGTCTGTTTTGCTTTCTTCGACAAAAGCAATGATGAGTTTAAAGCGCATTTTCTTTCTCCTTAGACGAAGCACGCTGATTCAGCCACTGGGTGAGTTGTGCGTACCCCATGACTGAAATTATCGGAAATAAACTGGCAAAAGCGATCAAGCCAAAACCGTCGATCACGGGGTTTCTCCCGGGCACCGTTGAAGCAAGCCCCAGCCCCAGCGCCGTCACCAAAGGAACCGTAACGGTAGACGTCGTCACGCCGCCAGAGTCATAAGCCAACGGCACAATCAGCTTGGGTGCAAAAAAGGTTTGGATAACGACTATGATGTACCCAGAAATGATGTAGTAGTGGATTGGGTCCCCCACCACAATTCGATAACTGCCAAGCGATATGCCCACTGCCACACCCAGTGCAACGGCTATTCGCAGCCCATTGACACTAATGGATCCACCAGATACTTGATTTGCCTTAATGGCGACGGCAATCAGCGATGGCTCTGCTACCGTCGTGCTAAAACCAATAAAAAAGGCAAATAAATATACCCAGTAATAATCTACCCACTCTAAAGACTGACCAACAGACACTTTAAATTCTTGCAAAAACTGGGGTTCGGTTAGTTGGCTAGCCATCGCTTCCCCCAATGGGAAAAGTGCCAATTCAAGCCCAATCAAAAAAAATGAAAGCCCGACCAACACATACACAAACCCTAAGACGACTTTCGTCAAATTGACGATAGGTTTTCGAAGCACAGCAAATTGAAAACCGAAGATAATAGAAGCGATAGGAATGACATCAGTCACAGTACTGATAAAGGTATCTACAAATAGAGACACACTGATCATGACAACACCATTCCATAGATCATAACGAACATCATGGGAAGCAAAGAGGCAAAAGCGATCAAACCAAAGCCATCTATCATGGCGTTTCGACCTTTAATCGCAGAAGCCAACCCCACTCCTAATGCTGTGACTAACGGCACGGTAATCGTCGATGTGGTTACCCCTCCGGAATCGTAAGCAATGCCGATAATGGTATCTGGGGCAAAACCCGTCAGAATAACAATGCCGATGTAGCCACCGATGATCATAATGTGAATAGACCACCCTTTTAATATGCGGATAACACCAATAACAATGGCGACACCAACAGAAAGCGCGACCGTGAACCGAAGACCATCTGCGTAGCTTTTCATCGCTTCTTCAGTAGGCTCAATCACCCCACCTTCAGCAGCAACTTCAGATGCCTCTTGCGCTACGGCGGTGAGAGCAGGCTCAGCAATGGTCGTCCCAAAGCCCAAACTAAAAGCAAAAATGAGCAGCCAAGCTACGCTCCCTTTGCGAGCAAAAGCCTGAGCCATGGACTCGCCGATTGGAAAAAGCCCCATTTCGAGACCAAAAATGAAAAACGTTAGCCCTAAGACAACCAGCAGTAAACCAAACAAGATGGACAATAAATTAGGAAGAGGTTCTTGGAGAACGACCAGTTGAAAAAATCCGATCACCAAGATGATTGGCATCAGATCTCGTAAACTCGACAACATGGACTTAGCAAGCGCAAAAATGGCAGCCATCACACCCCCTGTATAAAGCTAAACCGCAAGCAATGCACCCCAAAGAACCGTCTTTATATCGTCTGTATTTGCTCAGAATTCATCCATGCACTCACAGACGGCAAGCTTAAAGACATAGAGAGAACTGAAGTCAATCTCAGCTTCTTTAATAAGGGTGTAAACCAAGACACGCAAGATGACTTGGCTATATACAGCATGGCACATAAATATGTAAGAAAATGTGACACTGTTGGAGTGGTGAAATTTAAGAAGGAATTATTTATGACTCGTGTTGTCCACGTAGTGCACAATTATTCGTATTGTCCAAGCGTTATGCTCTCAAAGCGTTACGCATTCAAACTGCCACTTTGATCTATCTTAGCCACCAACGTCTATAATGAAGAATGGAAGAAGACAGTGAGGAAGAATATGAAAGTGTTATTGACTGGGGGAACCGGTTTTATTGGGAAGGAACTCGTAAAACACTTAGCCGGTCATCAGATCGTCATTCTTACTCGAAGTATTGAAACCGCTAGAGAGACACTCACTCACGCCGACTTTGGTAACATTGAATACATTACCAGTTTCGATGCTTTCTCCGATCTCAATGATTTCGATGTGGTCGTCAATCTTGCTGGCGAACCCATCGCCGATAAACGTTGGTCTGATACCCAAAAACAAAAAATATGCGAAAGCCGCTGGGACATTACCAAACAGCTGGTTTCGCTCATTCACGCGAGCACCCAACCACCTTCCGTTTTTATTAGTGGTTCTGCTGTAGGCTATTATGGGGATCAACAATCTCACCCCTTTGATGAAAACCTTCATGTGCATCAAGAACAGTTTGCTCACCAAGTGTGCTCAAAATGGGAAACTATCGCCAAACGAGCAGAATCAGACAGAACGCGAGTATGCATACTAAGAACGGGGATCGTACTCGGTACCAACGGTGGCGCGCTTGAAAAAATGATCCTTCCATACAAAATGGGGCTAGGGGGACCAATAGGCAACGGTAAGCAATATATGCCATGGATTCACCTGCAAGACATGGTAAGAGCAATCATGTACTTAATTGAAACCGATTATGCACGTGGCGTTTTTAATCTGTGCGCTCCCCACCCAGTTCAAAATCAGCTTTTCAGCAAAACTCTGGCCAAGATATTGAATCGACCACACATCTTATTCATTCCTAAATGGGCGATTCAACTAACATTAGGTGAAGCCTCCTCATTGCTGTTTGATAGTATTCGAGCCAAACCTAAACACTTAACTGAATTGGGTTTTATATTCACATACTCTCGTCTTGAGCCAGCACTCAAAAACATTTTGCAACATCAAGATTAGGGTCTGCTGATCATTCGCAGTTACTATACCCAAACTACCTCAAAGCACAGAATACAACCCTAACAAGGAAACTGAATGAAACCCGCCGTTCTGATTACCGGATGCTCTACAGGCATTGGCTACGTTTGTGCTCATGCCCTGCATAAAAAGGGCTACACAGTTATTGCTTCATGTCGTCGCCAAGATGATGTTGAAAGGCTTCGCTCGGAAGGTCTTACGTGTATCCAATTGGATGTAAGCGTTCAAGACAGCATTAGTAACGGGCTTTCAGAAGCGCTGCTACTCACCGACGGCAAAATTGACGTCCTTTTCAATAACGGTGCTTACGGTCAAGCTGGCGCGCTTGAAGATCTTCCCACTGAAGCGCTCAGAGAGCAATTTGAAACCAATGTGTTTGGTTGGCATGAACTGGTGAAACAAGTATTACCAATCATGCGAAAACAGAGATCCGGACGAATCATCCAAAACAGTTCCGTGCTGGGGTTTGCGGCAATGAAATATCGGGGAGCATACAACGCTTCAAAATTTGCCCTCGAAGGCTGGACAGACACCCTCCGCTTAGAGCTCAAGGGCTCGGGTATTCATATCTCTCTGATTGAACCTGGCCCCATCGAGACCCAATTCAGAGCCAACGCACTTAAGCATTTTGAACAATGGATCCCCATCGCATCGAGTGTCCATAAAGAAGAATACGAATTACAACTTCAGCGCTTAGCCAATGACAAATCCGGTAACGCATTTACCTTACCCGCAGAATCCATCATTGCCCCACTTATTCATGCGATAGAGTCACCGAAACCCAAAATTCGCTATCGAGTCACCACCCCCACCAAAGTGTTTGCCGTCCTAAAACGTATTCTCCCTACCCGCTTGCTGGATAAAATTCTTTCCAATGCGGCATAAGTCATCAGTGCTTAAACAATCTCGGCAAGAGAAAAATAGTCAGGTTAAAACAAGGCATGACCATTACCTTTCCATTTACTCATTAATTTTAACCCTGTCATGAAACGTTAATAATTCCTCATTAATATTAACATTGAAGACGATTCAGCTTCACCAGTCTCCCCTAGCAATACCAGTAGAGGACACAATGACACTAAACCAGCTAAACTGGCTGAGCATAGGTGTAGTGCTTATTATTTTAATTCTGTGACTTACTCCTTTGCTCGCTTATTACCCAAGTGCCACATCATGTGGCATTTCCACTTGATTTCTCGCCTCATTACCCTTACCTAATAGGAAGTGCCCACAATTAAGGAAAGACCATGTCGCCAGATTACATCGTTGAGTTAAATGAGCAGAATTTTCGACAAATACTCGAAAGTTCCACTCAAACACCTGTACTAATACATTTTTGGGCTCCTATGAGCCAAGAAAGCGCACAAATCATTCCTGATTTACAAGCTTTGGCTAACCAATACCAAGGTGCATTTACTCTTGCTTTGTTAAACTGCGAACAGGAACAAATGATTGCAGGTCAATTTGGCGTGCAGGCTTTGCCAACGATCGCTCTCTTCAGTAATGGTCAACCTGTTGATGGTTTGGGTGGTCCTCAGTCGATTGAGAAAATTAAGGAAATGCTCACAAAACATTTGCCTAATCAAAACGAACTCACATTCAAAGCAATTCAGGAAAAGATTCAAGCAAAACAATTTATTGAAGCGTTAGCCGATATCTCCACATTGGAGGAGGAATTCAAACAACGTGGTGATGTTAAATTAGTGACTGTAGATTGCCTGTTAGAAACCAATCAGTTTGAGTCAGCCGAACAGCTTTTGTCTGTCATCCCATTGGAATATCAAGATAATTACTATAAAAGCCTAGTCGCCAAACTGGACCTGCAAAAACAAGCCGCCGACAGCCCTGAAATTCAGGCATTGGAGCGACAATTTCAACAATCACCAAACGATGCCCAATTAGCGAACGACTTAGGTTTGCAATACCATCGAGTAGGTCGAGATGAAGACGCTTTAGAGCTACTTTGGTCTTTCCTGTCGAAAGATTTGAATGCACTTGATGGTACTCTAAAGAAATCCTTTATGGATATTTTAGCAGCGCTTGGACAAGGGCATGCCTCCGCAGGTCAATATAGACGAAAGCTGTATTCATTACTGTACTAACTCCTCACAGGGCAGTGCGGATTGCTTATACCCAAGCAACCGATATGGCACTGCCTTTACATTTTTCTCCCTTCTCATTTGTATTGACGTGCCGAATGCTGCGCAAAAATCAAACTCGTTTTATCAATTTAGTTTCAGATTAATTCGGTTCACGGTATTCTGGTTTATCCAATATATATTAAGGATATAGTCATGGAACTCGATATTCTCATCACTGTTGGCGTGCTTATTTTTGTCGCCATTATTTTTATCGTGGCTGGTGTAAAAACCGTTCCTCAAGGCAATAACTGGACTGTAGAACGATTTGGTCGCTATACCCAAACCCTTAAACCTGGGTTAAACCTTATTATCCCATTCATTGATTCCATTGGTCATCGAGTGAACATGATGGAACGTGTGATGGATATTCCCGCACAAGAAGTGATCTCTAAAGACAATGCCAATGTCACTATTGATGCGGTCTGTTTTGTCCAAGTCGTAGATGCCGCAAAAGCCGCCTATGAAGTGAATGACCTAGAGCATGCGATTCGTAACCTAACGCTCACCAATATCCGTACGGTTTTGGGTTCACTCGAATTAGATGAAATGCTAAGTCAGCGTGACATGATAAACACTCGATTACTCTCTATCGTGGATGAGGCGACCAATCCATGGGGAGTCAAAGTGACGCGTATTGAGATCAAAGACGTTCAACCACCAGCCGATCTTACGGCAGCAATGAACGCCCAAATGAAAGCCGAACGTAATAAACGTGCAGAAGTACTAGAAGCCGAAGGGGTTCGACAAGCTGAAATTTTGCGTGCCGAAGGTCAAAAGCAAGCTGAAATCCTAAAAGCAGAGGGGGATAAGCAAGCCACTATTCTTCAAGCAGAAGCAAGGGAGCGTGCCGCAGAGGCAGAAGCAAAAGCGACCGAAATGGTTTCAAATGCAATCGCGAAAGGCGATATGCAAGCCGTAAACTACTTTATTGCACAAGGCTATACGGAAGCGATTAAGTCTATCGGTCAGGCTGAAAATGGGAAAATCATCATGCTGCCCCTCGAAGCAACAGGCTTAATGGGCTCTGTCGCGGGTATTGCAGAGATGTTCAAAGACTCGAAAGAGAAATAATATGATTGAAATCCTTAACCAGATGAACCACTGGCACTGGATTGCTCTAGGTTTGGTGCTATTGTGTGGAGAATTGCTCGGCACTGCCGGCTACCTATTGTGGATTGGCATATCTGCCATCTTAGTGGGATTCGTAAAATTGCTCATTCCAATCAGTTGGGAGCTTCAATGGGTATGTTTCGCTGTTTTCTCACTGGTAACCACTTGGCTTTGGTGGCGCTACCAGCACAAAAAGGACGTCTTAGATGAAGAAGAGACAAACTTAAACCAACGAGACAAACAGCTTGTCGGGCAAATAACTCGCTTAGAAGAAGACATTCAAGCTGGGAAATGCCGAATCCGTATGGGTGATACCACGTGGTCTGCGGTGAGTGATCAACCGCTCAGTGCGGGCACCACCGTTAAAGTAACCGCCGTTGACGGCATCGTACTGACCATTAAAGCTGTCGAGTAAATCCCCATTCCTAATAAACGCTAACAATGAAATAGGTTTGTTCGAACAAACCTATTTTTATTTGCGCCTCCTTTTAAAGAGACGCATGGTCATTTAGGAGTATGCCCACACAAATTATCAATAATCGGGCACTCATTTCCTTCATCTCCCGGACACTCAGATATCCAACTTTCTAATTGATTTTTTATCAAGTTCAACTCCGCAATTTTGGTTTCTATTTCAACAAGCTTATCGCGTGTTTTCGCTTTCACTTCGGCGCTCGTTCGCGTTGGATTGAATGCGAGTTCCAATAAACTTTTGCATTCGTCCAGACTGAACCCTGCCGATCTTGCTCTGACAATTAATTGCAGTTCTTCTATGTGTTTTTCCGAATATTTTCGGTAACCATTCTCACTGCGTATGGCTTGAGAAGTGATGCCTTTCGATTCATAAAATCGAATGGATTTAGGGGTCAAACCCGTAAGTTTAGAGGCTTGGCTGATATTCATATCCACGCATTGTAATCTGTTTATATCAGCCAACTATAAACGCTATTTTTTGAAGAATAAACTTTATGTTATTGACCAACTGCCCACATTAAGAATTCTTTCTTTTCAGTAGGAGTAAGCTGCGCGAAGTTAAGTTTCAAATCATTAAGAGCTGAAGACGCTTTTTCATTTAACGAAGTATAGGTTGTATTTGAAACGGCTGTAACAGAAGGCAGATTGATATCATTTTTTTTGTTAAATTTAGCTAACTCACGTTCGTAGTCGCGTGTCAGTCCACTTCCTCTCTTTAAGATTCCTTGCTGAATTAAATAGGCGTGCCCTTCCTTATCAAACATCTCAACTTTTGGGTTGTCTCCAAACGAACCGATTTGCTCGACACGAGTAATGACTTTCGTCGGATTTAGCGTTAATTCCGTATCTTTAGCATCAAAAGTAACGACTATGGGTTCAGAATTAAATTTTTCGTGCTCACCTTGTTTCGCCACGAGTTTAGATACTCTGACAACAATTTGATTGATGCCATTTTCAAGCACCACTGAGCTTTTTTTACCAACACTAAACCCTACCTCTTCACCATCTATCACAACAGGTGCTAAATCCCGATGAAAATGAACTTTAACACCAGACTGAACCTGAAAAGACAAAAGAACAGCACTTGTGATCAATATCTTATACAACAATTTCATTCTCTTTCCTCATTGTGTAAAAAAAAGCGAGCACCTACATAGTGCTCGCTAAATAGATAGGCAATGGTATTTCGACTAGAAGTAGTATTCTACACCAGCAAGAATTCTATTATCCCAGTCATTCGCGTTATCCATTTTGTAATTGCGCGAATCTAGGAACAAGTAAGTGCTTGGAAGTAAGTAACCTAAGCGAGCTGTTACAGCAACGTCACCAGAATCTTTCTGACCTGTAGCGTCATCTGTTGACGCATAACCGCCTTTAAGAACCCACTTACTGTCGATGATGTATTGAGCAGTTGCAGAGATCGCGTTTTGCTTAACAGAATCGTGATTCATGGCTTTGTATGCACCAGTAAGCGTTAGGTCGCCAAGGAATACACTACCCCCCACAATACCGTAGCTTAGCTTCGCTTCGTTTTGGTTGTAGTAACCACCGTGAACACTAAATTTCTCTTTAGTGAAAGAGGCACCAACACTCGTTACCACATCTTTTGTATCACTTTCCATGCCGCTTAGTGTCGCTTGGAAGTTAAACCCATTGAATGTAGCTGAATCGAAACGAATCACGTTGTCTGCACGGTCTTGGAAACCTGCACCAATGTCTTGGTTCCAGTCAAATACGTCACCTAGACCTGGGTTTGAGTGAGGCCAATCAACGTAGTTGTATGCAGCAACTAGCTGACGACCATATTTGAATGAACCAACACCGTCAAAGCTTAGACCTAGGAACGTATCACGAGCACCCAACTGACCATTGTTTACGTGAGTCCAAGATTTGTCAGCCGCAAAACCTTGGTTGTCAGCATTACCACCTTCGATCTGCCAAACTAGGTTTGGTCCGAAGTCTTCGAATTCAACTTCACCTTTAAAGCCAATACGTGACTCGATTGTTGCAGTAACTGATGTATCTTTCAGTTCAGCGCCGCTATCTGCGATCTGAATGTAACCAGCTGCTTGACCGTAGAATTGTACAGCTTTGCCGTTTAGATCAATCGCTGCATTTGAAGCGCCTGATAGTGCTACTGCAGAAACTGCGGCACCAAGAAGCGTACGTTTGAAAAATTTGTCCATGGAAAACTCCCAAAAATGGATATAGCTGTTTTTATTACCTCTAACTCTAAGTTGGCCGCTGCGAGTAAGGGTAATGTTCCTATTTTATCGAAGAGCCAAATACTATTCGCTCTATCGACTTTCTTCCTGCATACACAGTGTGTATCCATAGAAAGCAAGACTAACTTCGTGGAGAGAAACATCAATGAGAACTTATTTTTTATTAAAAAAAATATGAAGGAGAGCAAACTTTTCTCAACTTAATGATATGAATCACAATTATTAAATTTGAGCTTAGAAATAAGATTCACGCCTATATATTTCAATGAGTTAGGTAAGAATTCTTTTAAAGAAAATTGAAGTGACTCGAAAATGAGACACATCAATAGTAGTTAGGTGTCAAAACCAGAGAAAGGTCACTGACAATTGATATCTTCATTCACAATAGATCATCAATGGCGGCGCGAGGTACGTAAAAGGCGAGCTCACAAGCTCGCCTTATTCTATGATTGAGTTTATTTTGGGCTATAGACCAAGCAACTCTGCAAGGCTTTCCTCATCTTGAATTTCAATGCCTAGCTCTTGTGCTTTCGCCAACTTAGAACCTGCGGCTTCACCTGCAAATAAAATATCCGTTTTCTTAGATACACTCCCGGTCACTTTTGCACCCAATGCCTGAAGTGCTGCTTTTGCTTCATTGCGGTTCAAGCGAGAGAAACTGCCTGTAATCACAACGGTTTTTCCATCAAGCAGTTGAGGCTGTTCACTCGTTTTATCGCTCACATCTTCCCAATGAACACCATGCTCTCGCAATTTGGCGATAACATCTAGGTTCGTCTCTGATTCAAAGAAACGCTTGAGATGCGTTGCCACGACCTCACCAACATCATTCACTTCTATAAGTTGTTCTTTCGAGGCTGCTTGAATGGCGTCCAGTGTTTTGAAATGACTCGCCAAGTTAGCTGCCGTCGCTTCGCCCACTTCTCTAATCCCAAGCGAATACAAAAATCTAGGAAGTGTCGTTGCTTTCGATTTATTCAACGCATCAACAATGTTTTGCGCTGACTTGGGTCCCATTCTATCAAGCACGGTGATAACACCAGCCGTCAATTTAAAGAGATCGGCTGGCGTTTCGACCATTTCCCTATCAACTAACTGCTCTATGACTTTTACACCTAGCCCATCGACATCAAGCGCTTTACGAGAAACAAAATGCTTCAATGCCTCTTTTCGTTGTGCCTGACAAATTAACCCACCCGTACATCGAGTGACCGCTTCTCCTTCAAGACGTTCAACGTCTGAACAACACACTGGACACCTTGTTGGATACAGAATTTCCGAGGCACTTGCTGGGCGACGCTCCATCACCACACCAGTTACTTGAGGAATAACGTCCCCTGCACGTCGGATAATGACACTGTCTCCGATTCTAACGCCCAAGCGCTCAATTTCATCTGCATTATGCAAGGTGGCATTACTTACTGTCACACCACCTACAAAAACAGGTTCTAGCTTCGCTACAGGCGTAATCGCTCCTGTTCGCCCAACCTGAAATTCAACATCATTCAATATGGTGATTTCTTCCTGAGCCGGAAATTTGTAGGCGATAGCCCATCTAGGTGCTTTTGCAACAAAGCCTAATTCCTCTTGAATGGCAATATCGTCGATCTTGATGACAACACCGTCAATCTCATAAGGAAGGCTGTCTCGTATCGTTAGAATATGCCTGTAGAAATCAAAAACACTGTCCAATCCTTCTACTTTTTGGGTCTCAGGACACATGGGTAAACCCCAAGATTTCAACTGAAGAAAACGCTCGTAGTGACTGTCTGAAAGAGCGCCTCCTTGAACCACTCCAACACTGTATGCATAAAAGCTAAGTGGACGAGTGGCCGTAATTTTAGAATCGAGTTGACGTAGGCTACCTGCGGCAGCGTTCCTCGGGTTTACGAATGGCTTTTGACCTTTTTTGAGCGCCTCTTGGTTCATTTTGTCGAAGCCTGCTTTAGGCATAAACACTTCGCCGCGCACTTCTATGCGTGTTGGCCAGTCATCTCCTTGGAGTACAAGAGGTATCGCGTTAATGGTACGAACATTTTCTGTAATGTTTTCACCCGTAGTACCGTCACCACGAGTTGCAGCCTGAACGAGTAAACCATTTTCGTACAATAAACTCACGGCTAAACCGTCCAGCTTTGGCTCACAGCTGAATGTAGAAAAATCAGAACCTATCGCTCTCTCTTTAGCGCGGCGATAGAAGCCCTGAAGCTCGGTATCATCGAACGCGTTATCAAGTGACAGCATTGGGATTTCATGAGCAACAGAGGTAAAGCTCTCTAATGCTGGTCCACCCACCCGCTGACTGGGAGAATCAATCGTAACCCATTCAGGATGCTCAGCTTCAATCTCTTGGAGCTGTCTCATCAACCGATCATATTCGGCATCAGGCACTTCTGGATTATCTTCCACGTAATATTTTACAGCATGGTGGTGAAGGGTTTGCTTCAATTCAGAATATCGCTGCTCAGTCTTTTTAGTCATAACTTGCTCTGTTTTGCTCAGTAAAAAGGGCTCTAATTGAGCCCTGATTGTTTTATTCTATCTACTATCCGTAAAATGCAATACTAACTGTCGTAAAAATCACGGATCTGCTTGCGGTAAGCATCCAATCGATCCGGTGTCATTAAATTGCGTTGATCATCTAGAACATTTCCACCCAAATCATCTGCAATTTGCTGAGCTGTTTTCAACATCAATTTGAAGTTCTGGTCAGCTTCACCAAAACATGGCAGCGTCATAAAGAAGGAGATACCTTTTGTCTCAAAAGTTTCTGGATCATCATGTGCCAATGTGCCAGGTTGCATCATATTCGCCACACTAAACAATACCTTACCAGTGCCAGACATATCTGCATGGCGATGGAAGATATCCATCTCACCATAAAGCAAACCATTTTGTTTCATACTTTCAAACAGACTGGTTCCGACAAAAGGAGTGGCACCTGCGCAGTGAACATTTAAAACCAGAACTTCCATTTCTTTCTCTGGCTCTGCTTTTTTGGCTTGGATGTCGGTTTCCGCAACTTGAGAAAGTTCTTCTTGAGGACGCGGCTCAATGACTTCTTGGGCCTCTGATAATGTGGCATCCGAAGAGTCTAATGGTTCTTCGACATTAGTTCTTGCTGCAACGTCAGCATCATCAATGGACGAGAAAGAAGGTAAAGGCTCGTCACTATCGACGAGTGGGTCAAAAGATGGCGTCTCTTTCTCTGCGTCTTCACGGTTGAATTCTGGCTCTGTGCGTGGCTTGCGAATAACCTCAAAATCATCTTCTGGAGCAAACGCACGAGTCGCAGCATAATCGGGCTCTTCTTGCTCGACATTTTCGAGCTTACGATGAGGCTTATTACCAAACTTGGCTTTACCTTCTTTTTTACTTGTCCATAAACCGTGGAATAGCAAGGCGGCAATGGCAAGTAAGCCTACGATAATAAGTACTAGTCGCAATTCCTGCATTTTTCACTCTCTGTTCTCTGCATCGCTGAATACGTGTTCAAGCTGCAGCTTATTTATCATTTATGTGTGTTACTTTACCAAAACTCTCTGAGAAATTTGAATAAATATGTGTCGATGCTAACAAGCATCGCGTGACCTTCTGCACGCTTTATACTCAAACTATCTAAAAATGCGAGTTTCAGCTTCTGTTCATATAGCGTATTTTATACCTAGTGACATTAAGCGTTCGAGTCAGACCGGAATCAAACAATGAACCAAACCTATCAAGCTAACTCCTTGAGGTTACTTGGGTATACGTTAGAATCCCTGATAGAGCAATCTAGGAAGATCAAATTTATGACAACAAACAATCGAAGTGGCGTCGGATACTTTTTTCACGGGTTTGAACTGGCCTTTCAGCCCGGTATCAGACGCTTTGTGATATTGCCTCTTCTAGTAAATATTTTATTAATAGGTGGAGCCATCTATTTACTGTTTTCCAATCTAAATCAATGGATTAATGCTTGGCTTGGGTACCTGCCTGATATGCTTTCATGGCTATCCTATTTGCTATGGCCTTTGTTAGCACTTGCCATACTGGCTACCTTTACCTATTTGTTTAGCACGATTGCAAATTTCGTCGCCGCACCATTTAACGGACTGCTCGCAGAGCAACTTGAGGCAAAGCTAACGGGAAAAAAGCTAAGTGATCAGTCAATGCTTTCCCTTTTCAAAGATGTTCCACGAATTCTGGGGCGTGAATGGCGAAAACTGATGTACTATCTTCCCAAAGCTCTAGGTCTGTTCATCTTACTGCTTATCCCAGCATTAGGTCAGACCGTAGGTCCCATACTTTGGTTCTTATTTTCTGCTTGGATGATGGCAATACAATATTGTGATTACCCATTCGATAACCACAAAGTCTCCTTTCAGGATATGAGAAATGATTTGAAACAAAATCAATCCGTATCTTATGGTTTCGGGTTTATGGTGACATTGTTCACCATGGTCCCCATTCTCAACCTGTTTGTGATGCCAGTAGCAGTTTGTGGAGCGACGGCAATGTGGGTGGATAAATACCGTCTACAGTATGCGAGATAACGATTTCTGCGACTTAAAGGCTGACATTCTTCAGCCTTTTAATTACGTTACTAGACCATTTCTACAAACAAAGAAACGGATAATGGCATACTGTGTACACCCTATAAGTTATAACCATTTATTCTTTTTCGGTTGATTATTAGCACTTATGCTTAATCACTATAAACACAGAGTGCATCGTGCACCCTACCCCGTGTAATGAAGGAACATCAACATGAGCAAAATCTACGAAGACAACTCACAAGCTATTGGTAACACTCCACTTGTACGTCTAAACCGTGTAAGTAAAGGCAACGTTCTAGCAAAAATTGAATCACGTAACCCAAGCTTTAGTGTTAAGTGCCGTATTGGTGCAAACATGATCTGGGAAGCTGAAAAAGCTGGCACTCTAAAAGCTGGAATTGAGCTTGTTGAGCCGACAAGTGGTAACACAGGTGTCGCTCTTGCATTCGTAGCAGCAGCTCGTGGTTACAAACTGACTCTTACTATGCCCGAATCAATGAGCCTTGAACGTCGTAAACTGCTTAAAGCACTGGGTGCAAACCTTGAGCTAACCGAAGCCGCGAAAGGTATGAAAGGCGCCATTGCTAAAGCTGAAGAAATTGTAGCCAGCAACCCAGACAAATACCTGCTTCTTCAGCAGTTCAATAACCCAGCTAACCCAGCCATTCATGAAAAAACAACTGGTCCTGAAATCTGGGAAGCAACTGACGGCGAGATCGACGTATTTGTATCGGGTGTAGGTACAGGTGGTACGCTAACAGGCACTAGTCGCTTCATTAAGGGCGAAAAAGGTAAAGCAATCACCACCGTTGCTGTTGAACCCGCAGAATCGCCAGTCATTGCCCAAGCACTTGCTGGTGAAGAAATTCAACCTGCACCTCACAAAATTCAAGGTATTGGTGCTGGATTCATTCCTGGTAACTTGGATCTAGAATTAATTGACCGTGTTGAGTCTGTTACTTCAGAAGAAGCAATTGAGATGGCTCGTCGCCTAATGGAAGAAGAAGGTATCCTAGCTGGCATTTCTTCTGGTGCGGCAGTTGTTGCTGCAAACCGTGTGGCTGAACTGCCTGAATTTGCAGGTAAAACTATCGTAACGGTTCTTCCAAGTTCTGGTGAGCGTTATCTCAGTACCGCGCTATTTGCAGATCTATTCACAGAGAAAGAAAACCTGCAATAAGCACGTAATAAAACTGTGTTGAAATCAATTTTTGGTCTAAAAAAGCCCCGTTAAGGGGCTTTTTGGTTGATCCTTGCCTCACCTTTGGTAATATCACCTCAGCTTTATTTTTCGCTTCAAAATAAAAGAAGCTCGCTAACTAAAGAATCACTCAACTTTGCGGTATCATATGAATACAAGCAAAGTAAGTTGAAAACACTGATATCGGTTATGCGTTTTCATATCCTCTGGACTAGCACTGGTTATGAATACTCAACACGCTGCCGACTACAGACACAAAAATAAATCAATTGGGGTATATCACATGTATCAGAAGCAAGTAGAAATCACTGCAGAAAACGGTCTTCACACTCGTCCAGCGGCTCAGTTCGTAAAAGAAGCAAAAGGCTTTGACGCTGACATCACTGTGACTTCTAACGGTAAAAGTGCAAGTGCAAAAAGCTTGTTCAAACTACAAACTTTGGGTTTGGTGAAAGGTACTGTTGTTACTATCTCTGCTGAAGGCCCACAAGCTCAAAACGCAGTAGACCACCTAGTTGCTCTTATGGACCAACTTCACTAGTTAGAAAGTTCTGATTAAAGCCATTTTGTTACCGCAAAATGGCTTTATTTGAATACGACATCTTTTTACGCTACAACTACTCGTTAGCATTTTAGTCAAACACTTTCCCGTTTATTGTTGACCAACTTAAGGTAAGGCTATGATTTCAGGCATCCTGGCATCTCCTGGTATTGCTTTTGGCAAAGCACTGCTTCTTCAAGAAGATGAAATTGTCCTAAACACAAACACCATCACCGACGATCAAGTAGAAGCAGAAATACAACGCTTTTACGATGCTCGTAACAAATCTTCCCACCAACTTGAAATTGTCAAGCAGAAAGCACTTGAAACATTCGGTGAAGAGAAAGAAGCGATCTTCGAAGGTCATATCATGCTTCTTGAAGATGAAGAGCTAGAAGAAGAAATTTTAGCATTGATCAAAAATGATAAGCTTTCAGCGGATAACGCGATCTATTCTGTGATTGAAGAACAAGCGACGGCTCTTGAGTCACTGGATGATGAGTACTTAAAAGAACGTGCAACCGACATCCGCGACATTGGCTCGCGTTTTGTTAAAAACGCTCTTGGCATCAACATCGTTTCTCTAAGTGATATTGATGAAGAGGTGATTCTTGTTGCGTACGATCTAACGCCATCAGAAACAGCACAAATCAACCTAGATTACGTTCTTGGATTCGCTTGTGACATTGGTGGTCGCACATCACACACATCGATCATGGCGCGCTCTCTTGAGCTGCCAGCGATTGTTGGTACTAACGACATCACCAAGCAAGTTAAAAATGGCGATATGCTGATTCTGGACGCGATGAATAACAAAGTTATCGTCAACCCTACAGACGCTGAAATGTCTGAAGCACAATCGATCCGTGATGCTTTCCTAGCGGAAAAAGAAGAGCTTACAAAGCTGAAAGACCTGCCAGCAACAACTTTAGATGGGCACAACGTCGAAGTCTGCGGCAACATCGGTACAGTAAAAGACTGTGACGGCATCAACCGCAATGGCGGTGAAGGTGTTGGTCTTTACCGAACAGAATTCCTATTTATGGATCGTAATGCGCTTCCGACAGAAGAAGAGCAATACCAAGCATACAAAGAAGTCGCAGAAGCGATGCATGGCGAGCCCGTAATCATCCGCACAATGGATATCGGTGGTGATAAAGATTTACCATACATGGATCTACCAAAAGAAATGAACCCATTCCTAGGCTGGCGTGCGGTTCGTATCAGTTTGGATCGCCGTGATATCCTACGTGATCAGTTACGTGGCATTCTACGTGCCTCTGCTCACGGCAAGCTACGCATCATGTTCCCAATGATCATTTCTGTTGAAGAAATTCGTGAGCTTAAAGCGGCAATTGAAGAATACAAAGCAGAACTGCGCTCTGAAGGTTTAGCGTTTGACGAAAACATCGAAATCGGTGTTATGGTTGAAACACCAGCAGCAGCGGCAATTGCTCACCACTTAGCGAAAGAAGTATCATTCTTTAGTATTGGTACTAACGACTTAACTCAGTATACTCTAGCAGTAGACCGTGGTAATGAGTTAATCTCTCACCTATATAACCCACTATCACCTGCTGTACTAACCGTAATCAAGCAAGTGATTGATGCTTCTCATGCGGAAGGCAAGTGGACAGGTATGTGTGGTGAGCTTGCTGGTGACGAACGCGCAACGCTTCTTCTTCTAGGTATGGGTCTAGATGAATTCAGCATGAGCGGTATCTCTATTCCAAAAGTGAAGAAAGTGATTCGTAACGCCAACTTCGCAGAGGTTAAAGCTATGGCAGAAGAAGCCCTTCAAATGCCAACAGCCGCAGAGATTGAAGCACACGTAGAAAAATTTATCGCAGAAAAAACAAACTGCTAATATAATTCAACAGAATAAAATTAACGTTTAGGAGCATGACATGGGTCTGTTTGACAAACTGAAGAAGCTGGTTTCTGACGACAGTGCTGACGCTGGTGCAATTGAAATCATTGCGCCTCTATCTGGCGAAATCGTAAACATCGAAGATGTGCCAGATGTAGTATTCGCTGAAAAAATCGTTGGTGACGGTATCGCTATCAAACCATCTGGTGACAAGATGGTTGCTCCAGTAAACGGTACTATCGGTAAAATCTTTGAAACTAACCACGCGTTCTCTATCGAGTCTGACGATGGCGTTGAGCTGTTTGTACATTTCGGTATTGATACTGTTGAGCTGAAAGGTGAAGGTTTCACTCGTATCGCTGAAGAAGGTCAAACAGTGAAAGTAGGTGACACTATCATCGAATTCGATCTCGCACTTCTAGAAGAGAAAGCGAAATCAACTCTAACGCCTGTTGTTATATCTAACATGGACGAAATCAAAGAGTTGAACAAACTTTCTGGTGCGGTATCTGTTGGCGAAACGACTGTACTTCGTGTAACTAAGTAATTTTCTTAGTCGCATCATCGATTTAAAACGCTGCCTTCGGGTTAATGCCGATCGTTTAAGACTCTTGAACGATCCTTAATAGTCTTCATAATCGGTCCCAGATATGTATCTGGGACCGATTTTTTATGTCTGAATTTTCTTTAGAACTTCAAGCTACTGCTGAATTTC
>NZ_JAAUWT010000020.1 GCF_014694455.1 Vibrio sp. S9_S30
CTTCGCTTTTCAGCGACCTAATCTAGCCTCTGACTCGTTTCGTTTCTTTCGAAGCGTTCCCGTGTCAGCGAGGGGGCATTATAGAGATCGGCATTACATTGGCAAGCTCTTTTGAGTGTTTTTTCCAATTTTTAAGTTGTTTGCGTGTTTTTTATTCAAAAGATGGTATTTTCACTATTCTTCTTTCACTTTTTACCCTTTAATCGCCCTAAATTAAGGAGAAATCATGAGCTCAGTTCGAAGTTATAAAGGTATTTGCCCTGAAATTGGTGACGGTGTCTATATAGATAGCAGCTCGGTCTTAGTGGGCGACATTAAAATAGGCAACGATTCTAGCGTTTGGCCACAGGTTGCAGCTAGGGGGGATGTGAACCGCATTTATATTGGTGAACGAACCAATATTCAAGACGGGTCCGTTTTACACGTTACTCATAAAAATGCGGAAAACCCTGAGGGCTACCCTCTTATTATTGGTAATGAGGTGACGATTGGTCATAAGGTTATACTTCATGGGTGTACGGTAGGCGATCGTGTGTTAGTGGGTATGGGTGCCATCGTTTTAGACGGCGCATGCATCAAAGATGATGTCATGATCGGTGCGGGCAGTTTAGTGCCTCCGAATAAAGTATTGGAAAGTGGTTATCTGTATATAGGCAGCCCTGTCCAGCAGGCTCGCCCGCTCAGTGAAAAAGAGCTCGCTTTTTTACGAAAGTCTGCGGATAACTATGTCAAAACAAAAAATGAGTACAGTACGGTAGTCAAGCCAGTCAGCTTCGAATAACCACCTGACCGGAATCGTCATAGTCTTCATCTTCTATTAAAGATTCAGCAAGCTCTTCTATATCAAAACGGTATTGTGAAAAGAGAGAAAGGGCTTGCTGACCTTCTTCTATTTTCTTTCCACTCAATTGTTCAATGACAGAAATTTGGACGAGGCATTCGATCAACATACCTGACTGCTGTGCGGGGAAACGAACTGCATCATGTTCCTTGTCCCAAGTTTGAATATCAGGAAAGAGTATGGATTGATTCATAGCTGGCTACCCTTCTAAGTTCTTTCTGAGTTCTCGCAGAACTTGCTTTGCACCAGGCCTTAACCCTCTCCATATCAGGAAGCTTTCTGCGGCTTGTCCGACCAACATGCCTAAACCATCATACGCCTTTGCGACTTGGTTTTCTTTCGCCCATTGATTAAATGCTGTCAGCCCTTTCCCGTACATCATGTCATAGCTGACGGTTGTTGGACTGAATATCGAAGAGCTAATCGTAGGTCGCTCTCCACTCAAGCTAGCCGACGTAGAATTGATCACCACATCAAACGACGTATTGATGTCTTCCATAGGAACAGCGTCAATATCGCCAAAGTCTTGAAACATCTCTTCAAGCTTTTTGGCTTTAGCGTACGTTCGATTGGTTATCACTATACTCTTAGGGGCTTGATCCAGTAGGGGCTTGATCACCCCTCGTGCAGCGCCGCCTGCCCCAATAACCAATATTCGAGCACCTTCAAGTGGTACTTGGTACTGCAATAAATCTTGAACCAAACCTTCGCCATCGGTGTTATCGCCAATGATTTCTCCATCATCGAGTTTTTTTAACGTATTCACCGCACCTGCCAATTGGGCTCGCTCAGTCAGTCGGTCGGCAAATTGAAAGGCGTCTTCTTTGAATGGCACAGTAACATTACAGCCTTTCCCACCTTGTGCGAAAAAGTCCGTTGCCGATTCGACAAAGCCATCCACTGGAGCTTGACGCGTGGTGTAGGATAATGATTGATTGGTTTGCCGAGCAAAGAGGGTGTGTATAAAAGGGGATTTACTGTGTCCAATAGGGTTACCAAACACGACATATTGATCAATAGATTGCGCCATTTCCTTGCCTGCAAAAATAAAATAGGGTCATTTGTACTGACCCTATCATTAGTTCTTTATAACAGGAAGTCACCATTCCCTAGGTTTTAGGTAATTTTGGTACAAATCATCTTCAGGTGTCCCTGGTTCAACCTGATAATCGTATTCCCATCGAGCTAAAGGAGGCATCGACATTAAAATAGACTCGGTACGCCCACCACTTTGTAGCCCAAATAGAGTGCCTCTGTCGTAGACCAAGTTGAATTCGACGTAGCGACCACGACGGTATAACTGAAATTGACGCTCTTTTTCACCATACTCGGTGTTTTTTCTGCGATCAATGATCGGCACAAGTGCTTCGATGTAGCCTTTTCCAACGGCTTGGATGTATTCAAAGCTTTTATCAAATCCCCATTCGTTGAGGTCATCAAAAAACAAGCCACCTACACCTCGCGTTTCATTGCGATGCGGGAGGAAGAAATATTCATCACACCATTTTTTATGTTCTGAATACACATTGTCGCCAAACGGTGCACAGATTTTTTTTGCCGTGTTGTGCCAATACAAACAATCTTCTTCAAAAGGATAAAAAGGCGTTAAATCAAAACCGCCACCAAACCACCAAATGGGATCGTGCCCTTCCTTTTCAGCGACAAAGAAACGCACATTGGCATGGGAAGTGGGTACATAAGGATTGTTCGGGTGCATCACTAACGATACGCCCATGGCTTCAAATTTTCGACCAGCAAGTTCGGGGCGATGAGCCGTAGCTGACACGGGCATTTCTTGACCAGAAACGTGTGAAAAGTTCACACCGCCTTGCTCAAAGACGTTGCCACCACTCATAACTCGAGTTCGCCCTCCGCCACCTAGCCGTTCCGTCGATTCACGATGCCAAATATCTTCTTCAAATACAGCCTGACCATCCACTTCTTCAAGCTGTTGGCATAGAGTGTCCTGAAGTTTTAACAAAAAGTACTTAACTGCATCTTTATCGATATCTGGCATTGCGTATTCCTATATCCTCAGGTTATCCCTGTCTTAATATGGTAGACGTTAAAGCGTCGCGTATTTCACTCGGCTTATCACGACCACCGGTTTCACCTTCTAAAATTGCGACCAAGTGTTCACCGAGCTGTGCATGCACTTCTTGATAAGTCATACATGGAGGCTCACCCGTTAGGTTGGCGCTGGTCGAGGTTAACGGTTTACCAAACGTCTCGCAAAGGTTTTGTACCAATGGATGATCGGTCACTCTTACTGCAATGGAATCAAATTGACCTGAAAGTAAGTTGGATAACCCCGGTTTTGCGGGCATGACCCAAGTAACCGGTCCTGGCCAGGTATCAAATACCGCTTGACGAGCCTCTTCTGTTAATTGAGATTCATCGACATAGGGTTTGAGTTGTTCAAAATTGGCAGCGATAAGAATTAACCCTTTTTCTACTGGTCTCTTCTTGAGCTCAAGCAACTTTTGAATGGCCTCTGCATTATCAGGGTCACAGCCTACGCCAAATACCCCTTCCGTTGGGTAAGCGATGACTTCCCCATCATGGAGCGCCTGAACTGTGTTTTCAAAATTGGTCAATTAGACCCCCTTATCTTTAGCATTTGAGCGGTAGTGTACAAAGAGTTTACACCTCAACCCAAAAGTAATTTATTAGTAAACTGTATCAAACCTTAAAACGATTTTGCGCAAACGTTTTCCTTACCGAAAATTCTACGTATAATGCGCGCAAAATATCCGCTCACCCAATGAAAGCGCTGAAGGAGTATTGAGATGCAAGTCGGTATTATTATGGGTTCTAAATCAGATTGGCCAACCATGAAGCTGGCAGCAGAAATGCTGGATCGCTTTGGTGTGACCTATGAAACGAAAGTGGTTTCTGCCCACCGAACTCCACAATTATTGGCCGACTACGCCAATGGCGCCAAAGACCGCGGCATTAAGGTCATCATTGCTGGCGCAGGCGGTGCCGCACACTTACCCGGTATGGCCGCAGCCTTTACAAGCTTGCCGGTTCTGGGTGTTCCAGTGCAATCTCGCGCTCTAAAAGGGATGGATTCCCTACTCTCTATTGTACAAATGCCTAAAGGCATTGCCGTAGGCACACTGGCCATCGGTGAGGCCGGCGCAGCAAATGCTGGTATTTTGGCCGCTCAAATCATTGGCACACACAATGAAGAAGTAATGGCAAAAGTGGAAGCTTTTCGCCAAGAGCAAACTGAGACGGTTTTAGCTAACCCAAACCCAGCCGAGGATTGATCCCCATGCACGTTCTTGTCTTAGGCGCTGGTCAACTGGCTCGAATGATGTCTTTGGCTGGTGCGCCATTGAACATCCATATTTCAGCCTTCGATGTAGGCACAGAAAATATCGTTCACCCACTCACCCAGCAAGTGATTGGGAAGGGCTTGACTACAGCGATTGAGCAAGCGGATGTCATCACTGCCGAATTCGAACACATTCCGCACGATGTGCTTGATGAGTGTGAAAAAAGCGGTAAATTTTTCCCAACTACCGATGCCATCAAAGCCGGTGGTGATCGTCGCATAGAAAAATCGCTACTTGATAATGCCAAGGTGAAAAATGCCAGGTACTTCGTGATCCATACGAAAAGTGACCTTGAGAAAGCCATCGAACATGTTGGCATTCCAATGGTATTGAAAAGTACCCTTGGTGGTTACGATGGGAAAGGGCAGTGGCGCTTAAAAGACAAGACACAGGTCGATGCCATTTGGCAGGAAATGTCCGAATGCATTGCAGAAACACCAAACCAAGCCATTGTGGCAGAAGAGTTTGTGCCATTTCAGCGTGAAGTGTCTTTGGTTGGCGCTCGAAATGCCGCTGGCGAAATTGCCATCTACCCATTGGCAGAAAATGTTCATACTGATGGCGTTTTAACGCTATCCACAGCCATTGCGGATGAAACACTTCAAGCGCAAGCCAATACGGCATTTACAGCGGTAGCGGAGTCTTTAAACTATGTGGGGGTGTTGGCACTGGAGTTCTTCGATGTCAATGGCGAACTATTGGTCAATGAAATCGCGCCTCGCGTTCATAATTCCGGTCACTGGACTCAGCAAGGTGCGGAAACGTGTCAGTTTGAGAACCACTTACGTGCCGTGTGTGGGTTGCCTTTAGGCAGCACCGCCCTTATACGTCCAACATCGATGGTGAATATTTTAGGTGAAGACCGAGTACCAGAGAGCGTTTTAGCTATGCCTGAATGCCATGTTCATTGGTACGGAAAGGAAAAGCGTGCTGGTCGTAAAATGGGTCACATCAATGTGTGCGCCGCGAGTGATGAGGCGTTAAAAGCCGCTCTGATCAAGCTTGCCAACATGCTAGATGCCGAAGCGTTTCCTGCATTAAAGGAAAGCACTCAAGCGCTTTAATAATCCCATAACTCGTGATAACGGCACTCAACTCAAGTGAGTGCCGTTATTTATTGAATTTGCTCTTTCTGACATTTCCGGTTCGCGCACAATATTTTCACACCAGACGCCAGCGTCTTCTCTACCAACAGTGGGTAGTCACACTCATCACATTCCCCAAGCAATGGCTTATGGTTCACTGCAAATTTGCATTTTGGGTAACCATTGCAGGCGTAAAACATTTTCCCAAAGCGAGACTTTCTCTCGATCAAATGACCATTCTTACATTCAGGGCAAGCAATCTCTTCTTCGGCTTTCAACTCTTCTTTAGGAGGATCTAGGGACTCAATATGATGGCACTCTGGATACGCACTGCACCCGATAAACATGCCATAACGACCCTGCCTCAGCACCAATTCACTGGAACATATCGGACAAGGGACACCCAACTCCTTAACGATATGACCATCGTTTTGACCAAGGGCACGAATGTAATCACAGGACGGATACTGGCTGCATCCAAGAAAAGGACCATGCTTACCATGGCGTAAGGACAATTCTCCACCGCATTGAGGGCACGGTTCTTTATCCAGTGCGTGCTCATGGGCAGAGAATAATTGAGAATTAATTTTACCGCTCATTCACCCAAAACCATTAATGAAGAATACCACTCTCGGTAGTATACAAGAGCTCCTCCATTTGGGTGTAAGCGTTTTCATTACCCGGCACATTAAACAGTACCATTAATACTATCCACTTTAGATCGTCCAGCTGAAAATCACTGGTTTCCAAGCCCATGACTCGATCAATGATCATTTCACGAGTTTCGGCGGTTAACACTTCAACTTGCTCCAAAAACAGCAAGAATCCGCGACATTCGATATCTAAACGTGTCATTTCAGTACGTGTGTAAATACGCACCGACGTAGCTGCACTGGTTCTCATGGCGGATTGTGCATCGCTTTGTTGCAGCGCGGCCAAGTCCTCTAACCAATTCAGGGCTTTGTAAATCTCTTTTTGGTGGAATCCAGCTCTGAGAAGCTCATCTTCCAACTCATCTTGATCGACCATCAATTCCGCATCACTGTGGATGTAGGTCTCGAACAAATACATCAGTATGTCCATCATAGTTAGCCCCTCCCCTTTCGAATATAGCCACCAGGTACTGCAACAACATACCCTGAAAGCTCAAGCTCCAGTAGTTGCATCATGACTTCATGCACAGGTATATGGGTCCGCTCTGCAAGAATATCAACGGGTGTTGCTTCTAACCCTACGTTAGCCATTAGTTCGGGAAATGGCAATTCTTCTTGCGAGGCATCTTCACTAAATATAGATGTTTGTTGAGAAAACGACCAAGAAACTAAATTTTCCACTTCTTGGAGAATATCTTCGGACGATTGGACTAGGCAGGCACCAGACTTAATCAGCGTATTGCCCCCTCTTGCGTTGGGGTTATGAATGGAACCAGGCAGTGCAAAAACATCGCGACCTTGCTCTGCGGCATATCGCGCCGTTATTAAGGATCCACTGCGCTCGGCAGCTTCAACAACAAACACCCCGACAGACAACCCACTGATAATACGGTTACGACGTGGGAAATGCTCAGGTCTGGGTTTGGTATTGGGGCGAAACTCAGAAACCAAAGCACCTTGCTCTATTATCCTTTGGGCAAGATTTCGATGTCGAGTGGGGTAAATACAGTCCAGCCCCGATCCCAATACAGCAACGGTTTGCCCGCCTCCCTCCAATGCACCATCGTGTGCGTGTCCATCCACACCCAGCGCCAAACCACTGGTAACCACTAGCCCATTCGCTGATAAATCTTTGGCAAATGCTCTCGCTGTCTGAAGCCCTTCGATACTGGCGTTTCGACTGCCCACCATCGCTATTTGGGGTGCACTCAACGATTGCACATCCCCTTTTACAAACAGTGTGGTAGGCGGTGAAGAGACTTCTTTGAGTAAAGAGGGGTACGAACCATCAAGCAAGGTCACAATGTGATGGTTTGAATCCAATTGCCATTCCAAGCACTCATCCACCTCTGGGTGTGATTTGGCTTTAAGAAATTGGATTTGTTTCGGCTTAAGCCCTATGGATTGCCATCGCTCTTCACTGGATGCGAGCAAATTGATGGGAGCATCAATAGTGAGTAATCGAGTCAGAGACTGACCACCCAATTGAGGTGTAAAACTCAATGTCAGCCAAGCTCTTAGCTCATTTTCGGTCATTTAACTCTCTTCGTCCTTGGCTTCCACAGCGTCATTTTGTTGCGCTTTCAATAATGGAGACAAACCCAATGTTTGGGTATGAATCGGTGCTTGACTTCGGGTAATCAGCGCAATACTGAAAGAAGCATACGGTCGAATGACAATCATCTCCCCAACAGAAACATCGGGAAGCTTCTCGCTGAACCATCCATCGTCCACAATGTAATTACCCCGACTTCCAGAAACGCCTAATCCTTCTTCCCAAAGATCAAACATGGTGCCTTGCTCGACCTTGTCGTTAAGTCCGCGATCAATAATCACAACTTGATTACGACCGATAAACTTGCCTCCCTCTAAAGAACCAAGAATCGACACCGAGACATTTTTCGGGGCGGGCTCTGGGTAGAAAGTGTTGGATAACGACAATCCTTCATGATGCTGATAAGGCAAAGCAAAATCATTCGAGAGAATTTCTTGCTTCTGAGATTCCACTTTTAACGCACTCAGTTTCTCCTCTGACTTTACTAACGTTGCCGTTGCCACCATTTTCAAAGAAAAGACTTCTTCACCACTGTCACTGCGTTGATATTTTGAGACAGATCGATAAATACCCCAATGTGTCTCTGTGGTACTGCCATCAATGAACAATTGGTCATGCTGACTTAAGAAACGTCTCCCATCTTGCGTGCCAACGACTCGCATCGCGCTGTCTAGAGTGGCTTGGGTAACCAATTTGTCTGAATTGATGTAAGGCAAAACCAACCCTTCAGGCAAAGTTGGTACCGCATCTTTATCTAAAATACGGGCTTTAGGAGAAAGCGTAAGCAACGGTTTTCGGCTCAACATGGGTTGCCCATTTCGCCAGACTAACGTTAGCTTGTCGCCAGGATAGATCAGATGAGGGTTGTTGATGTCTGGGTTAATTTGCCAAAGTCGAGGCCAAAGCCAAGGGCTGTCGAGGTAAAGTGCTGAAATATCCCATAGGGTATCGCCTTTTTTCACTTCATACGTTTTCGGTGCGTTTTCTTTAACCGATAAAACATCACTTTTTGCAAGGACACTATGTGCGACAACACATGTTATTATAGTTAAAGAGGTATGACCTAACTTGGCCATTATTCCTTTCATAACCTCAATTTCCCTATCCAATATTGGCTAGGATGCTGTCATTTAGGTTATAAAATGTCTAGAATTGAGCCAGCTAGGTTTTAGCTGTTTCGGCACAGTTCAATATTTAGAGTGTATATGTCTGTATTACAAGTATTAACTTTCCCTGATGATCGCCTTCGCACAGTGGCTAAGCCCGTCGCAACAGTGACACCAGAGATTCAAAAAATCGTCGACGACATGTTAGAAACCATGTACGACGAAGAAGGCATCGGTCTTGCCGCAACGCAAGTCGATATTCATCAGCGCATCGTTGTTATCGATGTTTCTGATACCCGCGATCAACCCATGGTACTGATTAACCCTGAGATCACCGACAAACGCGGTGAAGACGGCATCGAAGAAGGGTGTTTGTCTATTCCAGGGGCTCGTGCTTTGGTACCTCGTGCGGCAGAAATTTCTGTAACCGCACTGAATCGTGAAGGTGAAGAATACACATTTGAAGCGGATGAGCTTTTAGCCATTTGCGTTCAACATGAATTGGATCACCTTGAAGGTAAGTTGTTTGTTGATTACCTTTCGCCACTGAAGCGTAAGCGCATTCAGGACAGAATGTTGAAGCTTAAGCGCTTCAATGAAAAACAAGCGAAAAACGCCTAATCCACCAACACCTTCACCCATAAAGGAAGCTTACCTTGAGTCAGTCATTAAGAATTGTCTTTGCAGGTACTCCGGACTTCGCCGCCCTTCACTTGGCGGCGTTATTGTCTTCGGATCACGATGTTATTGCAGTTTACACCAATCCAGATCGCCCAGCAGGTCGCGGTAAAAAACTTACTCCATCCCCAGTTAAAAGCTTGGCACTGGAACACAACATTCCGGTTTACCAACCTGAAAACTTCAAATCTGACGACGCGAAACAAACGTTGGTGGATCTTAATGCCGACATCATGGTTGTGGTCGCGTATGGCATGCTGCTGCCACAAGCCGTGTTGGACACACCCCGTTTAGGGTGCATCAACGTTCATGGCTCTATTTTACCGCGCTGGCGTGGGGCGGCTCCCATTCAACGTTCGGTATGGGCGGGAGACGCCGAAGCGGGTGTCACCATCATGCAGATGGACATTGGTTTGGATACGGGTGATATGTTGAAAGTCGCTTCTCTCCCCATTGAAGCAACCGACACCAGTGCCTCAATGTACGACAAACTGGCCGTTCTTGGTCCGAAAGCGCTGGTCGACTGCCTAGTGGATATTTCCAATGGCAACGCACAACCTATTAAGCAAGATGACGAGCACGCCACTTACGCCAAAAAACTCAGCAAAGAAGAAGCTCGCATAAATTGGCATGATACGGCGGTTCACTTAGAACGCTGTGTTCGTGCCTTCAATCCGTGGCCCATCAGCCACTTTGAAGCTGAAAATAACACCATCAAAGTTTGGCAGAGCCGATTAGATAGCCAAGCCACCGATAAAGCGGCAGGCACCATTCTTCAAGCAGATAAAACCGGCATTTACGTTGCCACTGGTAACGGCGTACTTGTGCTCGAGAAGCTGCAAGTTCCCGGTAAAAAAGCGATGCCGGTTCAAGACATATTGAACTCACGAGCCTCTTGGTTTGAAGTGGGCTCGAAGCTCGTTTAAATCAGAAACAACCTGATTTCAGGATAAATAGCCAATATCAATAATTGATTTAATTGGTATATCGACGAAGTGAAGACTCACTTCAATACGTACTTTTTGAGGGCAGAGATGCCCTCCTTTGCTTTAAGGTATTCATCATGAATGTTCGCGCTGAAGCTGCCAATGTTTTGTATCTCGTTGTCGACAAAGGACA
This sequence comes from Vibrio sp. S9_S30, assembly GCF_014694455.1. GTDB lineage: Bacteria > Pseudomonadota > Gammaproteobacteria > Enterobacterales > Vibrionaceae > Vibrio. Next base: position 10,382 of record NZ_JAAUWT010000020.1, read on the forward strand.
ATCTCTTTCTACTGCCCTTCCTGCCGCTCAACAAAATATTCGCCCACGTGACCACGCGCTACTGCAAGAAATTTGCTACGGTGCACTGCGTTACCTGCCACGCTTAGAAACCATCGCTAATCATTTAATGGATAAGCCACTCAAAGGTAAACAGCGTGTATTCCACCACCTGATTCTGGTGGGTATTTACCAATTAAGCTTTATGCGAATTCCTGCGCACGCAGCGGTTGGGGAAACGGTAGAAGGAACGAAGGCACTAAAAGGCCCTAGGCTTCGTGGTTTAATCAATGCGGTACTTCGTAACTACCAGAGAAATCAAGAAGAATTAGACCACGTCGCGGTGAGCCATAACGCAGGCAAATATGGTCACCCAAGCTGGCTACTGAACTTGCTGCAAACGGCTTACCCCGATCAATGGGAAGCGATTGTTGAAGCCAATAACCAAAAAGCCCCCATGTGGCTGCGCGTCAACCACCAGCATCACAGCCGCGACGAATACCTTGAGTTACTCAAAAAGGACAACATTGATAGCAGCGTGCACAGTGAAGCGTTAGACGCCATAAAATTAGACGCGCCGACCGATGTGCACTCATTGCCCGGCTTTGAACACGGCTGGGTATCGGTACAAGATGCCGCCGCTCAGCTGTCGCTGAATTACCTGAAACCTAAAGATGGCGAATTGATTTTGGATTGCTGCGCGGCACCTGGGGGCAAAACCGCCCACATTCTGGAACGCACCCAAAATAGCAACGTTGTGGCGATAGATTGCGACGAGCACCGTCTTAAGCGCGTGCATGAAAACCTGAAGCGCCTCAACCTTCAGGCGAAAGTCATTTGCGGTGACGCACGGAATCCTAAAGAATGGTGGCAAGGTGAGCAGTTTGACCGCATTTTGCTGGATGCACCATGTTCCGCAACCGGAGTCATTCGCCGTCATCCCGACATAAAATGGCTGCGCCGAGCGGATGACATCGATGCCTTAGCCAAGCTACAAAGCGAGATTCTCGACGCCATGTGGCAACAGCTTAAACCGGGTGGCACGCTTGTCTACGCCACATGTTCGATCACGCCACAGGAAAATCGCGATCAAGTGAGTCAATTCCTGAGCCGCACACCGGATGCAACGTTGGATGGATCGGATATCGACAACCCGGGCAGACAAATTCTCCCGGGTGAAGACGACATGGACGGCTTCTATTACGCTGTATTGAAAAAGCAGGCGTAAGCAAGATAAACAACAGTACGCAATTCACATCGCCAAAAGGCGAAACAGACGCAAAAGTAAGCGAATAGGTAAGCGATGAAAATCATCATACTCGGTGCTGGACAAGTAGGTGGCACCCTTGCAGAAAACTTAGTGGGTGAGAATAACGACATTACGGTGGTAGACCGGAATGGAGACCGACTGCGTGAATTGCAGGATAAGTATGATTTACGAGTGGTCAATGGGTTTGCCAGCCACCCGGGCACCTTACGTGAAGCTGGCGCTCAAGATGCGGATATGTTGGTTGCCGTGACCAACACTGATGAAACCAATATGGCGGCCTGTCAGGTTGCCTTTACGTTGTTTAATACCCCGAACCGAATTGCACGCATCCGTTCGCCAGAATACTTGGCAGAAAAAGATGCCCTATTCCAATCGGGGGCCATTCCCGTCGACCACCTGATTGCGCCAGAAGAATTGGTGACAAGCTATATCGAACGCTTGATCCAATACCCAGGGGCACTCCAAGTGGTCAGTTTTGCGGAACGTAAAGTCAGTTTGGTTGCCGTCAAAGCCTACTACGGTGGTCCACTCGTCGGGAATGCGCTATCCGCATTGCGCGATCACATGCCTCATATCGACACTCGCGTTGCGGCCATCTTTCGCCAAGGTCGGCCTATTCGCCCTCAAGGTACCACCGTCATTGAAGCCGATGACGAAGTCTTTTTCGTCGCGGCAAGCAACCACATTCGTTCAATCATGAGTGAGCTCCAACGTCTTGAAAAGCCTTACCGCCGCATCATGATAGTGGGCGGAGGCAATATCGGGGCAAGCTTGGCCCAACGCCTTGAAAAAGAGTACAGCGTCAAACTGATTGAACGAGGCTATCAGCGCGCAGAAAGGCTGTCTGAACAACTGGAGAACACGATTGTGTTCTGTGGCGATGCCGCGGATCAGGAACTTCTCGCAGAAGAGAACATCGATCAGGTGGATGTATTCATAGCCCTGACCAATGAGGACGAAACCAATATCATGTCTGCCATGCTGGCGAAGCGCATGGGGGCGAAAAAGGTCATGGTACTGATTCAACGTGGCGCTTACGTCGACTTGGTGCAAGGCGGCACCATTGATGTGGCAATATCTCCGCAACAAGCCACGATTTCCGCGCTTCTGACACACGTTCGACGTGCCGATATTGTCAACGTCTCCTCTTTACGTCGTGGGGCGGCTGAAGCCATTGAGGCCATTGCGCATGGCGATGAAACCACTTCTAAAGTGGTTGGTCGTGCTGTGGGGGATATCAAGCTTCCACCGGGCACCACCATAGGGGCCATTGTTCGCGGTGAAGAGGTCTTGATTGCCCATGACCGAACGGTGATTGAACAAGACGACCATGTGGTGATGTTCTTGGTTGATAAAAAGTACGTGCCTGACGTAGAGCGCTTGTTCCAACCAAGCCCATTCTTCCTATAAGACCGTTTACGGATATTGGATAGCTGTCGATACGATCAAATTGGGTCGACGAAAAAATAAATAGCAAAGAAATGGCAGGCGGCTCCCCCTAAAACAAATCCGTGCCATATGGCATGATTAAAGGGAATGCGTTTGCTCACGTAAAAAATCACCCCTAAGGAATACACCACTCCACCCATTGCAAGTAAAACCAAGCCACCCACATCGAGCGAAATAGCCAATTGGTATATCACAACCAATGACAGCCACCCCATCCCTAAATACGTATACAGCGAGAGTTTTTTAAATCGGTACACAAAGGCGATTTTGGCAATGATGCCAATTAACGCTATCGACCAAATAATGATCATTAAGCCCACCGCCAATGGCGTTCGCAGGCTCACCAACAAGAAGGGAGTGTAACTGCCCGCAATGAGCAGATAAATCGCGCAATGATCCAGTGTTTTCAACCAGCGTTTGGCTTTGCGATAAGGCACCGCGTGATAAACCGTCGAAGCCAGAAACAGCAAAATAAGGCTACCACCGTATACACTCATGCTGGTGATGGTGAGCGTATCGGCATGATTATCTGCCGCTTTGATCAGCAAAAACACGAGCCCAATGATGCCAAAAATCATCCCCAATGCATGAGTGATGCTATTGGCTATCTCTTCACTTACACTGTACTCAGTCTTTGTAGAACGTGTCATACACCCCCCCTTCCGTTTAGAGCGAATACTCACAAGAGAGAGTATGGCATATTTCAGCGTACAGTTGTAAGCTTAATTTAATTCAACGCTTTTTTAGTTAGAAAGCAGTATTTAGCTAGAAAACACTGCTTCGTCAAAACACTATTTAGTCAGAAAACGCTATTCAGTCAGAAAACACTAGGTGGAGCTATCCAAAAATCCCAACACTTGCTGCCCAGCGGCTTCACCAGATGTGCTGGATGGCAAAACCAAATGACGCTTTAATTCATTGCCACCCAGTAACCCTGCCAGCATGCCTCCGATGCCTTTTTTGCGACGGTCCACTTCAAACCAAAGCTTCAATTCATTTTCGTCACGGTACGCCACGATTTCCAACTCTCGCCAACGCCCATGATAGGGGCCGGTTGTCGGAACGAATTCAAACTCTTGAACAAAAGGAAGCTCAAACCCTTTGGCTTCTTCGCATTCCACCTGTCGGATACGCAAACCTTGTTCTTCCAGCGCAGTAAAGATGCCGTCCATTAACGGATCTGGACGAACGGTGACGGCATCTTTGTCTGTCGGGTCGATCGCCATGGCAATATCCAAGCCTGTTTCCAACCAAACTTTCGCATCGCCGATGGTCACCGGTGTATTCCACGGAATAGGCAACTCCACATCAAACGTTCGCTCTTCACCGGGCTCAATAGTAAAAGCGTAGGGCAATTGCCATGAAGCTAGTGCGTATTTCACATTTTGCTTCTTCGTTTGCATCCCTGCTTGCACGTGACTTTTGTCGTTATCTGCGGGCACTTCACGAACGTATCGACAACAAAGCTTCAAATCGATGTTATCGATCTCTTGTGCAGAAGACCCGCCATATACATGGATTTTAATGCTGACTTTTTGCCCTGGAATCAGCACTTCCTGCTGAAGAATAGAATCCACTTTGGCGCTACCGATACCAAAACTGGCTAACGTTTTCTTTAAGAAAGACATGAACAACTCCTCTGGTTGGGCTCTTCCTTTGCTATATAAGGCAATGATTGGCAGAAGAAAGTTCCGATTATTTTCTATACATATCCTGTACAGCGGACTTGTGCAACTTTCATACGAAAGACACACTAAAAAATGAGCAAAAAACCAGCATTTTGTTCGCACATATTTTAAATAGGTGCTAATCTTTGAGCCGGATATGACTTCATATCTATACTCCTGATTTTCTATAGGATTGGCGTTCGCCAGAAGAGATTTGTCTCATAGTGAATTAGGTCAAGTGATTGGCAAGGGATGTGCCTGGCTGTTAGGTAAACGAATGCGCCCAACACCTGTCAGGTTTTCGCACACACATCGTAGTGCGTCTCGACGTCGCCCAGGGTTTGCTTCAGCTCCAGTCTGCAGTAAACCCGCTCCACAGGTAGACTTAGTTGTTAAAGAGGCTCTTGAAAGCCAACAAGACAAGAAAGTAACCCAAGCGGCTTAATGAAAAGCGCGGTCTCAGACTGCGCTTTTTTATTTCAACGTATTTTGTTAACGTACGAAAATATCATTATGAAATTTGTGGAGAAAGATATGAAGTGTCATCGCATCAATGAGTTACTCGAACTCATACACCCTGAATGGCAAAAGGAATCCGACCTCAATTTGGTGGCGTTCATCCAAACATTATCTCAAGAAGCTGGATATGAAGGAAAGCTTGAGGATTTAACCGATGATGTGCTGATCTACCATCTAAAAATGCGCAACAGCCAAAAAGGCGACATGATTCCTGGGCTAGCTAAAGATCAAGAAGACGATTTCAAGACAGCGCTTCTCAAAGCTCGTGGTGTTCTTTAATTCAAGAGCATGTTGAATAAATCGATCCACTTTCCTTAAAGCGGTGTTTCAGCCGCTTTTATGTATGCCTCTTTTTTCTGCCTAACTGTTACTAAGAAAGTAATTAAACCTTGATACCCATAAAGAAATAATTGTTTTATAAACAGTATAATCCTTGGGAAATTTAAGCTGCGTCTTGCGCTTTGTGTATCAAATTAAAAGAATGTCCTGCACTCTTTATTTGCACAAATCTGCTTACGTTCGGACTTTCTCGTGTGAGAGGTGGCAAGACAGCTAAAATAAGAAAAGCAATGTCGAAGAGTGAAGGCAGAAGAACCTTCACCTCAAAACGCCCAAGAAGGATACCTGTATGAGTCAGGACAAAATCGAAGTGAAAGATGTGACTCCAAAAACCTATAACCCTAAAACGCACAAGGGAAAAGGAGACCGTTTTAATCCGAGCAATCAAATCTATGTGCGAGAAAGCAAAGGGACCTATCAAAAACTCCGGCGATATGGTGGGTGGTTGTTATTGCTGGTGTTTGGTTTAACACCTTGGATACCTTATGGAGATCGTCAGGCGATATTGCTGGATTTAGGCAATCAACAATTTAATTTCTTCGGAACCACTTTGTTCCCACAAGATCTCACGCTGCTTGCCTTGCTGTTTATGATCGCTGCCTTTGGCTTGTTCTTCTTAACCACATTTTTGGGGCGTGTTTGGTGTGGCTACCTTTGCCCTCAAACCGTGTGGACATTCATGTATATATGGTTTGAAGAAAAACTGGAAGGCGCTGCCAATAAACGGAGAAAGCAAGACAGTGGAAAAATGAATTCAAACCTTCTGCTTCGTAAAACTCTCAAGCATATTGCATGGTGGTTTATCGCCCTTGTCACTGGTTTTACTTTTGTAGGGTATTTTGTGCCCATTAAAGACTTGGTTATCGATTTTTTCACTCTTAATGCCAGCTTTTGGCCTGTCTTTTGGGTCGTTTTTTTCGCCGCTTGTACCTACGGTAACGCAGGATGGATGCGCTCAATCATGTGCATACACATGTGCCCTTATTCTCGCTTCCAGTCTGCCATGTTCGATAAAGACACTTACATTGTGGGGTACGACACGAAAAGAGGGGAAACCCGCGGTGGACGCCCACGCAAAGCCGACCCAAAACAACTCGGGTTAGGTGATTGTATCGACTGCGATTTGTGCGTTCAGGTTTGTCCTGCTGGCATTGATATCCGTGACGGGTTGCAATACGAATGCATCAACTGTGGCGCTTGTATTGACGCGTGCGACAATACCATGGATCGCATGGGGTATGAAAAAGGGCTCATCAGTTACACCACTGAACATCGCCTATCAGGTGAGCACACCAACATCATGCGACCGAAATTGCTGGGCTATGGGGTGGTCATGTTACTCATGATGGGGCTTTTCCTATTCCAAGTAGTCAACGTCGAACCTATGGGGTTATCCGTCATTCGAGATAGGAACCAACTGTTTAGGATGAACAATGAAGGGCTAGTGGAAAACACATATACCCTTAAAATCATCAATAAGACTCAAGAGCGTCAAGAATACAACCTCGAGGTAAACGGCATTAGCAATGTCACCTGGTATGGTTCTCAAACTGTGCACGTTAGCCCCGGTGAAGTACTGAACCTACCTTTGAGTCTTGGCGTTGATCCTGAAAAACTTCCCTCTCCCATCTCAAAGATTCAGTTTATACTCACCGACAGTGACCAATTTACTGTCGAAGTCGAAAGCCGATTTATTAAGAAGCTATAGACCCCACTCAAGATGGAATAAGGCGCAGCAATGCGCCTTTTTAATGTATGTCTGAAAATGCCTTTAACTTTGAAGCTCTGACTCCCGACTTCATGTGGTACGCACTGGAAAGTATCGGCGTGCGCGCAGAATCTGGGTTACTCGCCCTAAACAGCTATGAAAATCGAGTCTATCAATTCGTAGACGAAGATAAGCGACGCTATGTGGTTAAATTTTACCGACCCTCTCGCTGGAGCAAGGCACAAATACAAGAAGAACATGATTTTGCTTTGGAATTACTGGAACAGGACATACCTCTTGCCCCTCCTTTGGTGATCAATGGTCACACATTGCATGAGTATAATGGCTACCTCTTTACACTTTTTGATAGCGTAGGGGGGCGTCAATTCGAAGTCGATAACGTCGAACAGTTGGAGTGGGTGGGGCGTTTTATGGGGCGTATTCACAACGTTGCTCAAAGTAAGGCATTTCAGCACCGTCCTACTTTGGGCTTTGAAGAGTATCTCTATCAACCACGAGCATTACTGCAACAATCCAACTTGATACCCATGCATTTGGAAAAGAGTTTCTTCAGCGATTTAGACATGCTCATTGAGCGAATTGAATCACATTGGGTTTCCGGTATTGCCGTACAACGTTTGCATGGAGACTGCCACCCAGGGAACATTCTTTGGCGTGATGGACCGATGTTTGTCGACTTAGATGATGCACGAAATGGTCCTGCCGTACAGGATTTATGGATGCTGCTCAGTGGCGATCGTCACGATAAATTAGCGCAACTGGATATCATTCTTGAAGGTTATGAAGAGTTCTGTCACTTTAATCACAACGAGTTGAAACTAATTGAGCCATTACGTGGTCTACGGATGGTACATTACATGGCTTGGTTAGCTAAGCGATGGCAAGATCCCGCATTTCCCGTTGCATTCCCTTGGTTTAGCGATGCGAAGTATTGGGAAGGTCAGGTGCTTGCATTCAAGGAACAATTGGCGGCTTTAGAAGAAGCCCCACTGACACTCACACCTCAATGGTAAATTGTGCTGTGTCCAACACAGTTTTACACGGAGAATAAACTACATGAAAAAACTTTTTGCACTGATTGCAACTGTGCTTATCAGCGTTTCAGCCCATGCAGCAAAATTCAGTGAAGGTGAGCACTACAAAGTACTGGATCTTCCGCCGTCTACTTCCCCAATAGTGACTGAGTTTTTCTCGTTCTACTGTCCTCACTGCAATTCATTCGAACCTGTTGTTAAGCAAATAAAAGCGCAACTTCCAGACAACGCAAAGCTGGTTAAAGTACCTGTGTCTTTTATGGGGGGTGAGATGGGCGTCCCAATGAGTAAAGCTTACGCTGCCATGGTGACACTGAAAGCAGAAGATAAAATGGTTCCGGTGATGTTTAGCCGTATCCATAACTTGAAAAAGCCACCAAAAAACGAAGAAGAATTGCGTCAAATTTTCCTAGATGAAGGCATTGATGCCAAAGCATTCGATTCTGCTTACAAAGGTTTTGCCGTCGATTCTATGGTTCGTCGATTCGACAAGCAGTTCAAAGATAGTGGGCTACGTGGTGTTCCTGCGATTGTGGTTAACAACAAATATTTGGTGCAAGCGCCATCAATCAAATCAATGGATGAGTACATTGAGTTAGTCAATTTCCTATTGAAACTCAAATAACGCCCATTAAACGATTTCAAAAAAGGAGCCTCTGGCTCCTTTTTTATATTTAATCCGCATCTTCAGTAACCTTAACTCCGATCACTTACGTTGATAGATGCTCTTCAGCAATTCATCTTTATCTTGCCAAATATCCCAAAGCCATTGCTGAAATTGCCTCTTGTAAGGTTTATCGTTGAAGTAATCCCCTCTCACTTCATCTGTCATTGGTATCAAACGAATACGAACCTCTATTCGCTTCATTTTGCCCATTAACATGTCCTTAAACGGGGTATCGACATTGTCTGGGTACGCCAATGTGACATCAATAATATGGTCAAATTGCTCCCCCATCGCCGCAAGCGTATAGGCAATGCCACCCGATTTAGGCGCTAACAAATGTCGATAAGGCGATCGGGATTTTTTCAGTTTTTCGGTGGTATAGCGCGTCCCTTCCACATAGTTCACGACCGTGGTGGGCAAATGCCTAAACTTTTCACACGAACGTCGGGTCGTCTCTAAGTCCTGACCACGCTTTTCAGGGTGTTTAATCAAGTATTCCCTTGAATAGCGACGCATAAAAGGCATATCCAGCGCCCAGCACGCCATGCCAACAAAAGGAACGTATAGCAATTGCTGCTTTAGAAAAAATTTGGGCATGGGTATGCGATCTTTAAAAACGGAACACAATACAACAATGTCGGTCCAGCTAAGGTGATTGCTGATCATCAAATACCAACCTTCTTTTTTTAACCCCTCTCCCCCTTCAATGCGCCACTCTATTCGATTAGAGATAACCAATATCACCCCATTCAGCGTTGCCCAAAGCCACATAAAAAAGTTGGCACCTTGGGTCACTCGCGTTTTCCATTTTTGCCCTGGAACGAGGCATTTTACCAATGCGAGCAGGACGATTGGAATGGAGCACAAAGCAGAATTCAGGATGACGAGTGTGACGTTGATGATAAGAAGAAAATAACCAAACATAGCGTTATAAGTATTGAAAATAAGCCCACGTTAAAAACGGTGCAATATTGTACTGCGCTGTCATCTTAATGTAATCCCTTTATTTAATGGTCTGATTTGTCAAATTTATCGGATGACACCATAGATTAGTGGATTAAGTACGGTTTAATATGACACTCTGGACTCTCGCTCGGAAGTATCAGTATTCAAATAAAGGAATTATCATGGAACGAAAATCGTTAAGTGTTTTACTGTCTGCTTTAGTTGCGTCCTATGGTGCTCAGGCAGAGCTCAGCGATAAGAATGGATTCAGTGGTGAAATAGCCATCAATGTTGGCTATACCAGTCAAACATCAAACATGAACACCGAAGCCAGTGCTCAACGTACAAAGGGCGAAACCCCAACCGAAAGTAAAGTATTGATCGCACCATTAGGTAACCTGCAATACACATTCGGGTCAGACAAACAGCATCAGCTGTTTTTCGGTACCTCTCGTGCCGATATTGCCATCGGTACTTTAGCGCTCGAACTCGGCTACAAAAATGCATTGTCTTCGGGTATGACATGGAGTCTCGCCGCGTTGCCTAGCGTACTTCAATCTAATGTGTGGCAAGACCCTTATCAGCTCAATGGTAACCGTAAAGAAACCAAAGAATTTGGTACGGCTTATCGGCTTCAATTAGAAAAAACACCGCTGTTTGGTCTCAATTTTGACCTCGCCTATGGTCGAATTCATATTGATAAAGAAACATCGGGATCAGAATTGGTGTTGGGTGCCGATAAACTCGATCGAAATGGCAAGGTGTTCTATTCCAAAATCGAGAAATTTATACCATTGAGCCGCACAACCTTTTTAATGCCGTCACTTAAATACATCCAACGTAATGCCAGTGGCTCTTCGATGCAAAACACTGGAATCGGTGCAGATTTAACCGTGATAATGATCCGAGGGCAGCACAAATTCGTAACGACAGCGTCTTATCTCAATCGTAACTATGACGATACCAACCCTGTCTTTGATAAAACCCGAGATGATAACCAACTCAAGCTGTTTTTGGCCTATGAATACGCCAATGTCATGGGGTGGGAAAACACGTCTTTGGTTGCGTTTGGTGGGTATGACTCCGTCACGTCAAACATCGATTTCTACGACAGTAGCAACTGGATTGTGGCTACCGGTTTGAACTACCGCTTTTAACAAAAGCTTAGAAAACTCGAGAGCGTAAAATTCGACAATGCCAGCAGCTCGCTGGCATTTTTTATACCGCTTGTGCGGTGAGCTGTTTCATGAGCCGATCCATAGCACGGTACCCTAAGGCTTCAGCAATGTGGGGGCGCTCAATGCTTTTGCTCCCCGACAAATCCGCGATGGTGCGAGCCACTTTTATTATCCGATGATACGCTCGAATGGATAATCCCAGCTGATGCAACGCGTTTTCAAGAAACTCCGCATCTTGCTTATGTAGAGGGCAAAATTTGTCTATTTCACGCGTCCCTAGCAACGCGTTTACTTTACCATTGCGCGATTGCATTCTCTCACGCGCAAAATTCACTCTTTGTTTCACGACTTGGGTGGGTTCTCCACGATCCCCTCCTTCAGACAACGTGCCTTTGGGCAATGCAGGAATTTCCAAAGACATGTCGAACCTATCCAGCAGTGGACCAGACAAACGCCCTAAGTAACGTAAAATGGCTTGCGGATTGACTCTCGCTTGGTTACCTTCGTAATATCCTGTCGGGCTTGGGTTCAGCGCCCCCACCAGCTGAAAACGAGCCGGAAATCGCGTTTTACCTGCCGCACGCGAAATAATGATCTCCCCCGATTCTAAAGGCTCTCTCAAAGAATCCAGTACCTTTCGTTCAAATTCGGGCATTTCATCAAGAAATAAAAGCCCATTATGCGCCAACGAAATTTCACCCGGTCTAGGAATAGATCCCCCACCAACCAATGCTGCCATGGAGCTGGAGTGATGGGGAGAACGAAAGGGGCGATTCTTCCAGTTGTATTGATTGATTTCTTGCTGGGTGAGTGACGCAACCGACGCCGTCTCCATCGCTTCTTGCTCATCCATCTCTGGCAGTAAATCACGCAAGCGAGACGCCAACATCGTTTTTCCCGTGCCAGGTGGTCCCAGAAAAAGCAAGTTATGATTACCTGCTGCGGCGATCTCTAGTGCACGCTTACCTTGCTGCTGCCCAATGATGTCTTGCAAACAACGAGACGACTCTTGGGTAACGGTCATTTCAAGTGTTTGGAATAAAGACAGGGACTTTTGACCACATAAATCGGCACACACATCCAACAAGTTGGCTGCCGATTTGTGCGTGTTGGCTCCAACCAATGCGGCTTGGTCACCATTGGCATCAGGTACTACCAAACAACGTTGATGCTTATTGGCTGCGAGTGCAGCGGGCAATACGCCTTTAACGGCTCTCAATTCGCCTGATAAAGCCAGTTCACCAATAAACTCGATTTGCCCAAGTTTAGTCATAGCAATTTGTTCGGATGCCGCTAAGATGCCAAGCGCAATCGGTAAATCGAAGCGACCGCCTTCTTTTGGTAAATCCGCTGGCGCTAAGTTTACCGTTATGCGCTTGGCGGGAAACTCGAAACCAGAGTTAATAATGGCGCTACGCACCCTATCACGCGACTCTTTTACGGTGGTTTCAGGCAGCCCCACTAACGTAAAACCTGGCATACCATTGCTGATATGCACTTCAACCGCCACCTCTGGAGCTTCTACTCCTACACACGCGCGGCTGTGAATTATTGCTAAAGCCATGTTGCATCCTTGCCTATTATTCATACAATGATAGATTTGTAACTATTTAATTTTTATATAGTTATTCACTTTATAACTTTTTTATGTACGCGATAAATGTGAAAAAAGTCTTACTTTTTCCTTGTCATGTAACCGAAGAGTGTGTTACCACTAGAAACGCAAACAATTTCACAACTTTTGAATAATTAGAATTCATGAATTTAACTGCTCGCATTAACGCACTCGTTACCCTGATTATCGTGGTCATTATTGGGACCGCTCGGGGGCTTGTGGGCAGGAAATAACCACAGAATAGCAAAAACCCCCGCGCTGAGAAGCTCGGGGGTTTTTTTATAACTTAAGATATAATTAACCGAATACAATTAGGTTAATACAGGAAGAGATGGGAGCACACGATGTGCAAAGGCAATAAAGGGATGACGTTATTTCGTCCCTCGCAAACCGCAGGAGAACAACGATGACAGGTGCTGAATTAGTTGTTGCGGCTTTGCAGCAAGAAGGAATTAAAACCATATTTGGCTATCCTGGCGGGGCAATTATGCCAATCTATGATGCGTTGTATGATGGTGGTGTAGAGCACATCTTATGTCGCCATGAACAAGGTGCCGCTATGGCAGCCATTGGCATGGCGCGTTCAACCCAAGATGTCGCAGTATGCATGGCAACATCGGGACCAGGCGCAACCAACCTCGTCACCGGGCTCGCGGATGCATTCTTGGATTCCGTCCCACTGGTTGCCATTACAGGTCAAGTTGCCAGCTCACACATCGGTACCGATGCCTTCCAAGAGATGGATGTCATTGGTATGTCCTTAGCGTGCACTAAGCACAGTTACCTCGTTACCGACATCAATGACCTCGCTCCCACCCTTGCTGAAGCTTTTGAAGTTGCGAAAAGTGGCCGACCTGGCCCTGTCATTGTCGACATCGCTAAGGATGTTCAGCTCGCTCAAGCACCAACAGAAATATTGCCTCACTTTGAGCCACCAGCCATTCCAATTGCTGACGCAGAAGCCATCGCACAAGCTCAAGCATTGCTTTCGCAAGCAAAGCGTCCGGTATTGTATGTCGGTGGTGGTGTTCAACTGGCACATGCAACAGAATCGGTTCGCGAATTTTTACGCATTAACCCGATGCCTTCTGTCAGCACGCTGAAAGGTCTGGGCACCATTGAGCGCCATGACCCTCACTATCTAGGTATGCTAGGGATGCACGGCACAAAAGCGGCCAATTTAGTGGTTCAAGAATCGGACTTACTTATCGTTGTGGGGGCTCGTTTCGATGACCGTGTAACAGGTAAACTCGATACGTTCGCCCCACACGCTAAAGTTATTCATATTGACATCGATGCCGCCGAATTCAATAAGCTAAGAGTAGCCAATGCCCCGGTACGAGGTGACATCAACGTCATTCTCCCTCAACTAGAACTATCACAAGATATTTCCCCTTGGGTTCACCACAGTGAGAGCCTAAGAAGTGGCTTTAAGTGGCGTTATGATCATCCGGGCGACCCCATTTTTGCACCGCTTTTATTGAAGCAACTGTCTGACATGATGCCAGACACATCCATCGTTTCGACCGATGTTGGGCAACACCAGATGTGGGCAGCACAACATATCCAGCCTCGCGAACCTCAAAACTTCATCAGCTCTGCGGGTCTTGGCACCATGGGGTTTGGTTTGCCTGCAGCAATGGGGGCGGCCGTTGCGCGTCCTGACGACCAATCTATCCTTATATCAGGAGATGGATCGTTCATGATGAACGTGCAAGAGCTGGGGACATTAAAACGTCGTCAGATCCCCGTCAAAATGGTGCTGCTAGACAATCAGCGTTTGGGTATGGTTCGCCAGTGGCAATCGTTGTTCTTTGATGGTCGACACAGTGAAACCATTTTGGATGACAACCCAGATTTCCTTATGTTGGCTCAAGCGTTTGGTATTCCAGGAAAACAAATCACGCGTAAAGAAGAAGTTGGGCCTGCACTGAAAGAAATGCTAGAGAGCAAAACGTCGTACCTGCTTCATGTCCTGATTGATGAAGAGCAAAACGTATGGCCATTGGTGCCGCCAGGTGCCTCGAACAATGACATGCTGGAGAACACCTGATGCAACGCTATTTATTAGATATCAAAGCCGATGATAAACCCGTGCTGCTGGAGCGTGTTCTTCGCGTGGTGCGTCACCGCGGTTTCATTATTCGCCAAGTCGCTGCCACTCAAAACCACGAAAGTAAAGTGGCCAGTGTAGAGATCATCGTCGACAGTGATCGTCCTATTTCTATGTTGGTCAGCCAGATCGAGAAATTGTGGGACATTCGCTCAGTCGACGTTACTGAGATCGACAATAACGAACTCCCCAATAACAACTTACAACAAAAAGTGTGTGCATAAGGAAGGAACGCGAACATGACAGCAAAAACAGCCGATTACATCTGGTTTAACGGTGAAATGGTTCCATGGGGCGAAGCGAACGTTCACGTTTTGACCCACGCAATGCACTACGGAACGTCTGTATTTGAAGGGGTACGCTGCTACAACACCCCGAAAGGTCCTATCGTCTTCCGTCACTTAGAGCACGCTAAACGCTTAAAAGATTCTGCTAAAATCTATCGCTTCCCTATCCCCTATTCTGTCGAAGAAATCATGGAAGCTACCCGTGAAACCTTACGTCAAAACAAATTAGATAATGCCTACATCCGTCCATTAGGATTTGTTGGAAACGTCGGTTTAGGGGTGTGTCCGCCTGAAGGAACGGAAATGGAACTGATCATTGCGGCCTTCCCTTGGGGAGCTTACCTTGGTGAGGAAGCGTTAGAAAATGGGGTTAATGCGATGATTTCGAGCTGGAATCGTGCCGCACCGAACACCATACCAACGGCGGCTAAAGCTGGGGGTAACTATTTATCTTCTCTCCTCGTTGGCGGAGAAGCTCGTCGACATGGTTACGACGAAGGCATTGCGCTTAGCGTAGACGGGTACCTTTCGGAAGGGGCTGGCGAAAACATCTTCGTCATTAAAGACGGGGTTCTGATGACGCCACCCACAACAAGTGCCATTTTGCCAGGCATCACTCGCGACTCCATCATGACACTGGCCAGAGACAGAGGCTACGAGGTGCGCGAGGTCAACATCGCCCGTGAAGCTTTGTATCTCGCAGACGAAGTCTTCATGACAGGCACAGCCGCAGAAATCGTTCCAGTTGCCACCATTGATAAAATTGAAGTAGGCAACGGTAAACGCGGTCCTATCACTCAAGTACTGCAAGACGCCTATTTTGGCTTGTTTAATGGCACCACAGAGGACAAGTGGGGCTGGTTGGATTACGTGTACCCTCAAGCTCAAGGTACCGAATCAACACAAACTGCACCAGCGAAGTAAGGAAGAAAACAATGCCTATATACAGATCCGCAACAACAACACACGGTAGAAACATGGCTGGTGCGCGCGCTTTATGGCGGGCGACTGGTGTAAAAGAAGAAGATTTCGGTAAACCAATCATTGCTGTCGTGAACTCATTCACTCAGTTTGTGCCTGGGCACGTCCACTTGAAAGACATGGGTCAACTGGTGGCAGGTGAAATTGAAAAAGCAGGCGGGATTGCCAAAGAGTTCAACACCATCGCCGTTGATGACGGCATCGCAATGGGCCACGGCGGCATGTTGTATTCACTGCCATCTCGAGAGCTGATCGCCGACTCCGTCGAATACATGGTAAACGCGCACTGCGCCGATGCGATGGTCTGCATCTCAAACTGTGACAAAATCACCCCAGGAATGTTGATGGCGTCTATGCGTCTGAATATTCCCGTGATCTTCGTTTCGGGCGGTCCTATGGAAGCAGGGAAAACCAAGCTATCGGATCAGATCATCAAACTGGATCTGGTGGATGCCATGATCCAAGGCGCGGATCCCACGGTATCCGATGAACAAAGTCAACAAGTCGAGCGCTCTGCATGCCCAACTTGCGGTTCATGTTCTGGTATGTTCACCGCTAACTCAATGAACTGTCTAACAGAAGCATTGGGACTATCCCAGCCAGGAAATGGCTCCATGCTAGCCACTCACGCTGACCGTGAACAGCTGTTCATCAATGCGGGCAAACGTATCGTTGAGCTAACGCGCCGTTACTACGAAAAAGACGACGAAACCGCACTCCCAAGAAACATCGCCAGCCGCGCCGCTTTTGAAAATGCCATGGCATTGGATATTGCCATGGGGGGCTCAAGTAACACTGTATTGCACCTTTTGGCTGCCGCGCAAGAAGGTGAAATTGATTTTGACATGAAAGACATTGATGAAATGTCTCGACGTGTTCCACACTTATGTAAAGTGGCGCCGTCCACACAAAAATACCACATGGAAGATGTGCACCGCGCTGGTGGAGTGATGGCGATACTGGGTGAATTGGATCGCGCTGGTTTGATTAACAGTGACACTCGCACTGTGTTAGGTCTGTCCATGCAAGAACAGCTGGCAGAATACGACATCATTCAAACAAAAAATGAAGACGTGCTTAAGTTCTTCCGTGCGGGTCCCGCTGGTATTCGCACCACCAAAGCCTTCTCCCAAGATTGCCGTTGGGATAGCTTGGATGATGACCGTGAAAACGGCTGTATCCGCACCAAAGAGAACGCCTTTAGCCAAGAAGGCGGATTAGCGGTACTTTCAGGAAACATCGCCGAAGATGGCTGTATTGTAAAAACAGCGGGTGTCGACGAAGACAACCTGACATTCCAAGGACCTGCAATTGTATTTGAAAGCCAAGATACCGCGGTAGACGGTATTTTGGGCGGCAAAGTGAAAGCCGGAGAAGTGGTCGTCATTCGCTACGAAGGACCAAAAGGCGGACCCGGTATGCAGGAAATGCTTTACCCTACTACCTACTTAAAGTCGATGGGCTTAGGTAAATCTTGCGCTCTTCTAACGGACGGTCGTTTTTCTGGTGGTACATCGGGCCTATCCATTGGTCACACGTCTCCGGAAGCTGCCAGCGGCGGCACCATAGGCTTAGTTCAAGATGGCGACATCATTACCATTGACATTCCAAGCCGCTCAATCACGTTAGACGTGTCTGAAGAGGAACTCGCAGCACGCCGGGCGAAGCAAGATGAGCTCGGCTGGAAACCCGCAAACCGCCAACGTGAAGTGTCTTTCGCTCTCAAAGCATACGGCAGCATGGCGACCAGTGCTGACAAAGGTGCGGTCCGCGACAAATCGATGTTAGAGGACTAACCGATGACACTGACCACTCAATCCGGCGCAGAATACCTGCGCCAAATCTTGCGCGCTCCTGTTTATGAAGTGGCAATGGTGTCTCCCTTTCAAGAGATGCCTCGGCTCTCTGCGCGCATTGGTAATCAGATTCAAATAAAACGAGAAGATCGCCAACCGGTTCATTCCTTTAAGCTACGTGGCGCTTACAACATGGTCGCGAGCCTGACTGACGAGCAAAAAGCATCCGGTGTCATTGCTGCTTCTGCGGGAAACCACGCGCAAGGCATGGCACTGTCGGGCTCTAAATTAGGCATTCAAACCACCATCGTCATGCCCAAAACCACGCCAGATATCAAAGTTGATGCGGTTCGCGGGTTTGGTGGAAACGTGGTGCTTCATGGCAATAATTTTGATGAAGCCAAAACCGAGGCTGAACGGTTATCAGCGGAGCATGGCTATACCTTTGTGCCTCCCTTTGATCACCCGATGGTGATTGCAGGACAAGGCACGATTGGCATGGAAATGCTGCAACAAAATGGTCACTTAGATTACATCTTTGTGCCAGTTGGCGGAGGCGGTTTAGCCGCAGGCGTTGCCGTTTTGGTTAAGCAATTGATGCCTGAAATCAAAGTCATCGCTGTCGAGCCGGAAGAATCCGCGTGCCTAAAAGCGGCGTTGGATGCGGGCGAACCCGTGGTTTTGGATCAAGTGAGTATGTTTGCGGATGGCGTCGCAGTGAAACGCATCGGTGAAGAGACTTTCCGACTTTGCCAACAATACATCGACGGTCACATCAGTGTGTCCAGCGACGAAATCTGTTCCGCCGTGAAAGACATTTTTGAAGATACTCGAGCCATTGCAGAGCCATCGGGTGCTTTGGCTCTGGCGGGTTTAAAGAAGTATGCCGAACAAAATGCCTTGAAAGGTAAACAGTTAGGTACGATTTTGTCAGGCGCAAATACCAACTTCCACGGATTACGCTACATCTCTGAACGCTGTGAATTAGGTGAAAAACGCGAAGGTTTGCTGGCGGTCACTATCCCCGAAAGGCAAGGTGCTTTCTTTGAGTTTTGTAACTTGATTGGTGGCAGGGCTGTTACCGAGTTCAACTACCGTTATAACGATGACCAGCTTGCTAATATCTTTGTCGGGTTGCGCTTACAAGATGGCCAGCAAGAGCTGGATAGTGTCATACAAGACTTACGTAATGGTGGATACCCTGTTGTCGATTTGTCGGATGATGAAATGGCAAAACTTCATGTGCGTTACATGATTGGTGGTAAACCTTCCAAACCGTTGAAAGAAAGGCTGTATAGCTTTGAGTTTCCAGAGTACCCAGGGGCGCTGGTGAAATTTTTAAGCACATTGGGCACCCATTGGAATATCAGCCTATTCAACTATCGAAATCAAGGCGCGGATTATGGTCGTGTACTTTGTGGGTTTGAATTAGAGGAATCGGATCTGACCCGCTTCTCAGCTCACCTTCGAGAATTGGGTTATCAGTGTAAAGATGAGTCAGATAACCCTTCATATCAGTTCTTTTTATCGTAATTAAAACGGGGCTTTCGCCCCGTTTTCTATTTTTAAATAAAAAAATTAAAGGCTTTTCAGCCCCCATTTTTCAGCCGTTTGCTTAAAGAAGCCCTGTGTTTTCTTCAACTCTACCCAGTGATTAACGTAATTGATCCATTCTTGGTCATCTTGCGGCAACAACATAGAAATAGGTGTTGGGCGACGAGGCTTGGGAACAGGCACTATTGCAAGTTGCTTAAACTTCTCAACCAAAGTTGCCGCTTCTACGTTTGAAGTAACAGACACATCCGCACGGCGAGCCAATAATTCTTGGAAATCGCGAGCGGGCGCTTCGATAACAACATGCTTTGCTTCTGGGAAGAAGTCTTTCACCATATTTTCTTGAACGGTCCCTAACGTTGCAGCAACTCGGATATCCGATTGATTAAAATCGCTCCAGTCTGAAAATTTTGCCAAATCTTTCTTCTGAACCACAGGGACAAATGCAAGATAGAAGTAGGGCTGACTGTATCCTGCCACTTTAGCGCGTGACATATTCAAGGACGCACTGCCTGTAATGTCATATTTATTTGCCGTCACACCATTGACCAAAGTTTTCCAATCGGTTGCAACGTACTCCACTTTCACACCCATATCTTTCGCCAGCTCTGTGGTGATATCAATGTCAAATCCTCTGTAGCTGTTATCCGCTGGGTTTTTCATCGTCATTGGGTTCCAATCACCGGTAGTGCCTACACGAAGTACACCCGCATCTAATATTTCATGCAAACGGCTAGCCGCTTGAACTTGTGCTAATCCCAGCAGTAATACACTAAAACCAATTAACCATTTTTTCATTTTAATTCCTTCTTCATGTTCGAAAAAACAACGTTTTCTCATGGCAACACTGATAACATAGCAATATCTTTAAACATTTTTTAGCATTTGGTTATAAATATCGTGCACTTGTCTTCGCTTTTTATTGCTTTCTCTGTATTCCTTCTCTCAGGGTGCAGCGATTATCAATGGGGTTGGTACGTTTTAGACCCCACAACCGAACAAGGTATTATCAATCTAAAATTCCTCATTGCTGGCTTTGAGGATACGATTTACATATCGTTCATCAGCATGCTGCTTGCGATGTTATTGGGATTAATCGTGGCTTTACCAGCCTTAAGTGAACGTCAATCGCTTCGCGCCATCAATCGAATATACGTCGAAAGCATCCGCTCTATTCCCGTATTGGTGCTTTTATTGTGGGTTTACTATGGGTTACCTACACTTATGGACGTATCACTCGATTATTTTGCAGCAGGAGTGATAGCTCTGACTATCGCTGAGAGCGCCTTTATGGCAGAGGTATTTCGAGGCGGTATCCAAGCGATTGCGCGAGGACAGCATGAAGCAGCAGAATCATTGGGGCTTAATTACTGGCAGAAGATGAGACTCGTCATTCTTCCACAAGCATTACGACAAATACTGCCTCCTTTGGGTAACCAATTTGTCTATATTTTGAAGATGTCGTCCTTGGTCAGTGTCATTGGCTTAAGTGACCTAACACGTCGAGCAAACGAGCTGGTCGTCAACGAATACCTCCCACTGGAGATTTACACCTTTTTGGTGCTCGAATATTTAATACTAATCCTGTTTGTCTCCCAGTGCGTTAGGTGGCTAGAAAAACGCATCGCCATTCCCAGTAACTAGAACGAGCTGTGTTATAGAGCAAACATAAAAAAGGCTGATCCCAACATCAACCTTCTCAAGAGCAATCTCATTAATATTAATCGCGTTAATTACGAACCCAGTTATTTATTTTTTACGGGTCGCTGCCAGTCAGAAATTTTACGCTCTTTCGCGCGAGTGATCACTAACTCACCTTCATCGACATCTTTCGTTAATGTCGTTCCTGCACCAATCGTCGCACCATTTGCTACCGTTACAGGTGCGATAAGTTGGCTGTCTGACCCCACAAATACGTCGTCACCAATGATGGTTTTGAATTTGTTGGCACCGTCATAATTACACGTAATCGTCCCAGCCCCAATATTGGTACGTTGACCAATTTCAGCATCCCCTAAATACGTAAGATGATTCGCTTTGGATCCTTCCCCTAGGCGGGCGTTTTTCACTTCGACAAAGTTGCCTACATGCGCATTGTTACGAAGCTCCGCACCAGGTCGAAGGCGGCTAAATGGTCCAACCGTACACTCTTCGCCAATTGTGGCACCTTCAATCACACTGTAAGGACGAACAATCGTATTATCATCAATCTCACAGTTTTTCAGCACACACCCTGTGCCAATGACCACATTGTCCCCCAAGCTCACATTACCTTCGATGATGACATTGGTATCGATTTCAACGTCCATTCCACACTGAAGCGTACCACGAAGATCGAATCGTTCAGGATCGCGCAACATTACACCTTGTTCGAGCAAAGTATGTGCATTCATGCGCTGGTAGGCACGTTCAAGCCTTGCCAATTGAGCGCGGTCGTTCACGCCTTCAACTTCAATAGGGTTCACAGGATGAACAGCTTCAACGGCACGGCCTTCATCGTGCGCCGCAGCGATGACATCCGTCAGATAATACTCGCCTTGTGCATTTTCGTTCTTTAGGTTCGCTAACCAACGTTTCAGATCACCGCCCGTCGCCACCATAACGCCAGTATTGATTTCTTTGATCAGCTTTTGTTCTTCTGTCGCGTCCTTTTGCTCAACAATTGCCACTACCGGACCATTTTTACGAACAATACGCCCGTAGCCCATCGGGTTGTCTAGCACCACGGTTAGCAAGGCAATACCACCATGAGGTTGCGCTTCTAGCAGGTTTTCGACCGTTTGAGAAGAAATCAGCGGAACATCACCGTATAACACTAATATTTTTTCATCGTCCGAAAATTCAGATGACGCTTGATTAACTGCATGACCTGTTCCTAATTGCTTGGCTTGCAGTACCCAATTGACGGGCTCTTGCGACAACGACGCTTTCATTTGATCACCACCATGCCCATAGACAAGATGAATGTTTTGAGCACCCAGCCCATTACAGGTATCGATAACGTGTTTTGCCATGGGTTTGCCTGCAAGTGTATGAAGCACTTTCGGCTTATTAGAATACATGCGAGTGCCTTTGCCCGCCGCGAGGATGACCGCGCTGAATTTCATAAATAGTGGTTCCTAAAAGACGTTGTCGTTTAAGTGATGGATTTTAGCGTGAATTACGCAAAGAGTTAAAGATTCGGCGTGGTTTTCGTATCAAATGATGACTTGGTTTAACAAAAGTAGGACAACGGGCTTGAGACAATCATGAAATAGGCGGAATTGACGAGGAAACAACACAAGAAAAAACAAAGGCGACCCTAAGGTCGCCTTAATCGCTGCGCTAATGATTAGCGTACTTTTTTGGTCAGTTCGATTACTCGAAGCTGAGCAATGGCTTTAGCCAGCTCACTGGCCGCTTGTGCAAAGTCCATGTCGCCATGCTGATTATGGATATTTTCTTCAGCCTTGCGTTTGGCTTCTTCTGCCTTAGCTGCGTCTAGATCTTCACCACGGATAGCCGTATCAGCCAATACAGTCGCTGTACCAGGCTGAACTTCCATCATGCCACCAGAGATGTAAATCACCTCTTCGTGACCGTGTTGCTTCACAATACGCACCATTCCAGGCGTAATAGCGGTCAGCAGCGGTGCATGCCCAGGATAAATTCCCAGCTCACCTTCGCTACCGGTCACTTGAAATGTTTCAACCAGCCCAGAGAAAAGTCTTTTCTCCGCACTAACCACATCCAAGTGAAAGGTCATTGCTGCCATATCGCCTCCTAAATAGCCTTATAGCTTCTTCGCATTCTCGATAGCATCATCGATCGTACCGCAGTACATGAACGATTGCTCTGGAATGTCATCGTATTCACCAGATAGCAGACCTTTGAAACCACGTAGGGTTTCTTTCAGAGGTACGTATACACCTGGGTCGCCTGTAAATACTTCAGCTACGTGGTAAGGCTGAGTTAGGAAACGCTCAATCTTACGCGCACGAGATACGACTTGCTTATCTTCCTCAGATAGCTCATCCATACCTAGAATAGCGATGATATCTTTCAGCTCTTTATAGCGCTGAAGTGTCGACTGCACGCCACGAGCAATGTCGTAGTGCTCTTGACCAACAACCAATGGATCAAGTTGACGTGATGTCGAATCCAATGGGTCAATCGCAGGGTATAGACCCATAGCCGCGATGTTACGGTTAAGTACAACCGTTGCATCCAAGTGAGCAAACGTTGTGGCTGGAGATGGGTCAGTCAAGTCATCCGCTGGTACATATACCGCCTGAACAGAGGTAATAGAACCGGCTTTCGTTGACGTGATGCGCTCCTGTAGAACACCCATTTCTTCTGCAAGTGTTGGTTGGTAACCTACCGCAGACGGCATACGACCTAGAAGTGCTGATACTTCTGTACCGGCTAGGGTATAACGGTAGATGTTATCAACGAACAACAGTACGTCACGACCTTCGTCACGGAAACGCTCTGCCATTGTTAGACCAGTCAGTGCAACACGTAAACGGTTACCTGGAGGCTCATTCATCTGACCGTAAACCATTGCTACCTTAGATTCTTCAGGATTCTCAACGTTTACAACGCCCGCTTCCTGCATCTCGTGGTAGAAGTCGTTACCTTCACGAGTACGCTCACCTACACCAGCAAATACTGATAGACCAGAGTGTTGAAGTGCGATGTTGTTGATAAGTTCCATCATGTTAACGGTCTTACCTACACCTGCACCACCAAACAGACCGATTTTACCACCCTTAGCGAATGGACAAACCAAGTCGATTACTTTAACACCTGTCTCTAGTAGAGCAGTTTCGTTAGATTGCTCTTCGTAACTTGGTGCTGGACGGTGAATTGCGTAGTGCTCTTCTGCACCGATTTCACCACACTCATCAATCGCGTCACCTAGAACGTTCATGATACGACCAAGAGTCTTAGTACCTACTGGTACTGAGATTGGAGCGCCAGTGTTTTCCACTGTCAGTCCACGACGTAAACCATCAGAGCTACCCATAACGATTGCGCGAATTACGCCACCGCCTAGCTGCTGTTGAACTTCAAGAACAAGACGCTCTTTCGCTTCAACAACGTTCAGAGCATCATATACACTTGGTACTTCGCTCTGTGGGAACTCTACGTCGACTACCGCACCGATGATCTGTACGATCTTACCTGTAGCCATCGTTAATCCTCTAACTTATTAGTTTTACCTATGCTTAAACCGCGGCAGCACCACCAACGATTTCCGACAGTTCTTGTGTGATAGCCGCTTGACGCGCCTTGTTGTACACAAGTTCTAAGTCTTCTATCAGGTTGGTTGCATTATCCGTTGCAGCTTTCATTGCGATCATTCGAGCCGCTTGCTCACAAGCAAGGTTCTCGACCACGCCTTGGTACACTTGTGATTCAACGTAGCGAATCAATAGGGTATCCAGAAGTGGTTTTGGCTCAGGCTCATAAATGTAGTCCCAAGCATGTTCGCGCTGCATCTCTTCGCTGTCCGATTTCGGCAGAGGCAGTAATTGATCGATCGTTGGTTCTTGTACCATAGTGTTCACAAAGTGGTTGTACACTACATACAGACGATCCAACTCGCCTTCATCATACTTCTTCAACATGACACTGACTGAGCCGATCAAATCTTCAAGGCTTGGGCTGTCACCCAAACCAGAAACTTGAGCCGCTACTTTTGCGCCGCTGTTGTTAAAGAACGCTGTCGCTTTAGAACCAACTATCGCCAGTTCAACGTCTGCGCCTTTATCCGACCATTCTTTCATGTCTAATGTTGCTTTCTTGAACAAGTTAATGTTCAAACCACCACACAGACCACGGTCGGTAGAAACGATGATGTAACCAACACGTTTGGCTTCACGTTCCTCAAGATAAGGGTGCTTATACTCAAGGCTACCGTTCGCCACATGACCGATCACTTTACGCATTATTTCAGCATATGGACGAGAAGCTTGACGCGCGTCTTGTGAACGTCGCATCTTAGAAGCCGCTACCATTTCCATCGCTTTCGTAATTTTCTGCGTGCTTTTAACACTACCGATTTTATTACGTATCTCTTTTGCGCCGGCCATCGTATTACTCTCCGTTTATGGTAATAGGTGACCTTACGGCCACCGACCAACTACCAAGTCTGGGTTGCTTTGAAATCATCCACGAGCTTTTTAAGCTGCGCTTCGATGTCGTTGTTGTAAGCACCCGTTGCATCGATCTCTTTGACAAGATCAGCGTATTGACTGCGAGCATACGACAGTAGAGCCGATTCAAAATCAGCCAGCTTATCAAGAGCGATATCTTCAAGATAACCGCGCTCTGCCGCAAAGATAACCAGCGCTTGGTCAAATACTGACATTGGAGCGTACTGCTTTTGCTTCATCAGTTCCGTTACTTTTTGACCATGGTTTAGCTGCTTCTTAGTCGCATCATCAAGGTCTGACGAGAACTGAGCAAACGCTGCAAGTTCACGGTACTGTGCCAGAGCGGTACGAATACCACCAGACAGTTTCTTGATGATTTTAGTTTGCGCTGAACCACCTACACGAGAGACTGAAATACCTGGGTCAACCGCTGGACGTACGCCCGCGTTGAACAGTTCAGTTTGTAGGAAGATCTGACCATCAGTAATCGAGATTACGTTCGTCGGTACGAATGCAGATACGTCACCTGCTTGCGTTTCGATGATTGGAAGAGCAGTCAAAGAACCAGTCTTGCCTTTCACTTCACCGTTAGTGAACTTCTCTACGTACTCTTCACTTACACGAGCAGCACGCTCTAGTAAACGTGAGTGAAGGTAGAAAACATCACCAGGGAACGCTTCACGACCCGGTGGGCGCTTAAGCAATAGAGAGATTTGACGGTAAGCAACCGCTTGCTTAGATAGGTCATCATAAACAATCAGTGCATCTTCACCGCGATCGCGGAAGTATTCGCCCATCGCACAACCAGCGTATGGTGCTAGGTATTGTAACGCCGCTGATTCAGAAGCCGATGCAACAACAACAATAGTGTTCGCTAGCGCACCGTGCTCTTCCAGTTTGCGAACTACGTTAGCGATGGTCGATGCTTTCTGACCGATGGCTACGTAGATAGAGAAAATACCTGAGTTTTTCTGGTTAATGATCGAGTCAATCGCCATCGCTGTTTTACCAGTCTGGCGGTCGCCGATAACAAGTTCACGCTGACCACGACCGATTGGGATCATGGAGTCAACCGATTTGTAACCAGTTTGTACAGGTTGATCAACCGATTTACGATCGATTACACCGGGTGCGATCACTTCTACAGGAGAAGACAGTTTCGCTTCAATTGGACCTTTACCATCAATTGGCTCACCCAGTGTGTTTACAACACGACCTAGCAATTCAGGACCAACGGGTACTTCAAGAATACGACCAGTACCTGTTACTTTCATGCCTTCCTTGAGGTCGGCATACGGGCCCATTACAACGGCACCAACCGAGTCACGCTCAAGGTTAAGTGCCAGTGCATAACGACCATTCGGTAATTCAATCATTTCACCTTGCATCACGTCCGCTAGACCGTGAATGCGAATAATACCGTCGCTTACCGATACGATAGTACCTTCATTACGAGCTTCACTTACAACGTTGAAAGATTCAATACGCTGTTTGATCAGTTCGCTTATTTCCGTGGAATTAAGTTGCATGCTCCAATCCCCATCAAGACTGCAATGCATCGCTCAGGCGGTTCAAACGTCCACGCGCTGAGTTATCAATGACTAGGTCTCCGGCTCGAATTATAACCCCACCAAGTAGGGTCTCATCTATGCTGCAATTCAGCTTTACTTTGCGCTCTAGGCGTTTTTCAAGTTTGCTGCTGATTTCTGCTTGTTGCTCTTCAGAAAGGTCGATAGCTGAAATAACATCAACTTCGATTTCTTTCTCATGCTCTCGTTTTAGAGCAAAGTAACCACTGCAGACTTCAGGAAGGGCCTTTAAACGACCATTCTCAGCCAGCACCTTAATTAGGTTTTGGCCATTTTCATCAAACTGTTCGCCGCAAATCGCGATAAAAAGCTCTGAAAGCTTTTCAGCAGTCATTGACCCGTTTAACAAGTCAGCAACATCGTCATTTTTTGCGACTTCCGCTGCGAAAGTCAGCATCTGTCCCCATTGGTCCAGTGCGTCTTTCTCAACAGCAAAGTCAAAAGCTGCTTTAGCATAGGGGCGTGCGATTGTAGTCAAATCAGACATATGCTGCCCCTTGCATTAAAGTTTTGCAGTAATGTTGTCAAGAATATCTTTGTGCGCTGCATCATCAATAGAGCGCTCTAGGATTTTCTCAGCACCAGCTACAGCCAGAGTAGCAACTTGTTTGCGCAGGTCATCGCGCGCGCGGTTGCGTTCAGCTTCGACTTCTGCTTCTGCTTGAGTCAAGATTTTATGGCGTTCAGCCAAAGCATCTTCACGAGCTTCATCCAGAATTTGAGACTTACGCTTGTTCGCTTGATCGATGATCTCAGTTGCTGTGCGCTTCGCTTCTTTAAGTTGATCAGAAGCATTGGCTTGTGCTAGATCCAAGTCTTTCGCAGCACGTTCAGCCGCTTGTAGACCGTCAGCAATTTTTTTCTGACGTTCTTCGATCGCTTGCATAATTGGCGGCCATACATACTTCATGCAGAACCACACAAACAGTGCGAACGAGATTGCTTGACCTAGCAGAGTTGCGTTCATATTCACAACAGCTACCCCTCTTATTAGACTTAGTGTTAATCAGTGACAAGCTAAAGCTTGTCGCTCAAAACCAATGATTAACCAGCTAATTGACCAACGAATGGGTTTGCGAAAGTGAATAGCAGCGCGATTACGATACCGATCATTGGAACCGCATCCAATAGACCAGCGATGATGAACATCTTAACTTGAAGCATTGGCGCCATTTCAGGTTGACGTGCTGCACCTTCAAGGAACTTACCACCCAGAATTGCGAAACCAATTGCAGTACCTACTGCACATAGACCTACGATGATTGCTACTGCGATTGCTGAGAAGCTTAATACAGTTTCCATTACTATCTCCAATATATAGCGATTAACTAAAACTACTTAGAATAAAAATTTTAATGATCATTGTCTTCGTGTGCCATGGACATGTACACAATAGTCAACATCATGAACACGAATGCCTGAATCGTGATTACCAGAATATGGAAAATAGCCCACGGCAGTGAACCCATCCATTGTAGATACCATGGTAGCATTGCGGCACAAAGAATGAATACAACCTCACCAGCAAACATGTTACCAAACAGACGCATACCAAGAGACAGCGGTTTCGCCAGTAGCGATACCACTTCAATCAGAAGGTTGAATGGGATCATGATTGGGTGATTAAATGGGTGTAAAGCCAATTCTTTTGCAAACCCACCTAGACCTTTCACTTTGATGCTGTAATAAATCATCAGAGCGAATACGCCTATTGCCATAGCCATGGTGATATTAACATCAGCAGACGGTACTATCTTAAGGTAAGGAATACCGAGCTGCCCTGCTGGGTAAGGAAGGAAATCGATTGGAACTAAGTCCATCAAGTTCATTAGGAATACCCAACAAAAGATAGTCAGTGCCAAAGGCGCTATCAGAGGGTTGCGTCCATGGAACGTATCTTTGACGTTTTCGGCGACAAATTCTACGATCATTTCAACAAAACACTGTAGCTTCCCTGGTACACCTGCTGTCACTTTTCTAGCTACTGCGTAAAAGACTCCGAGGAAAATTAAACCAGTTAACCATGAAAAGAACAGGCTATCGATATGTACATTCCAGAAACTCGTCTCTTCCGCCACTAATCCCAACTTGTAAGTTGAAAGATTAGAAAGGTGGTGAGCAATGTAACCAGAAGGTGTTAACGCTTCGCCTGGCGCAGCCATAACTCGTCCTATTTTTTGTTGTTAATGAATAGCGCTGGAGCAAAGATATTTATCCCTAAAACCAGCAAATAGGTTAGTTTCAGGGGAACAAGTTCCACCTGTATATACATGTAGGCAACGGAAAATAACACTACTGTAATGAGAATTTTCAGTGCCTCACCCGTGTAGAAGGAAGCAGCGACGTATTTAGCGGCTCGCGCTCCAACAAACAAGAATGCACATATTGCGAAAACGGCATTGGCAACAACAAAAATGCTACCACCTATCAGCGCTGATATTCCCCATTCAACATCTACAGCAATTGTCGTTCCTGCTGCCACAAACATAACTGCGCCAACCTGGATCATTAACAATTGCTTTGCAAGCTCTCGTCCTGGCCTAGCTAACGCCGCTATCATGTATTCGTACCTCTAATAAACACTCGCATCACACCTAACCGCGAGCGAAGAGAAATTGCCGAAAATTATACGGTGAGTCGCTTTTAATGCAATTAAAACGCAGCAAAAACTTACATTTTTGTTTACAAACCGACAACTTTCACTCAAAAAAACATTTTTTTATAATTGATGTAAATTAATTATCTCACTTAACCTTCCAATATTGCAACGAGTTGCTCTAATTTGTGAGGTTCATCAATACTGATGGTCAGTTTTACTTTTCCATTCGAAGATCGAACAATTGACACTTGAGAACCCAATTTTTCACTCAATCTTTCAGATAAAGCTTGCGCTTCAGGGTCATTTTTGGCTTTTTCAGTGTCAACCTGTGGTGAAAGGCGTTTTTTCACTAACTGCTCGGTTTGGCGAACATTGAGTTTCTTCGCGATAACCGTTTCAGCGATATCAAATTGGTCGTTTTGTTCAACGGCCAGTAAGGCGCGCGCGTGCCCCATTTCAAGCTTTCCCGTTTGGACAAGGCGCTTCACATCCTCATTTAATTGATTCAGCCTTAATAAGTTAGAGACCGTGGTGCGAGACTTACCAATGACCTCAGCGACCTGCTGGTGCGTTAATTCAAATTCGTCTTGCAGTCGCTCTAATGCTTGCGCTTCTTCAATCGCATTCAAATCTTCACGTTGAATGTTTTCAATCAACGCCATGGCGACGGCTGCGCGATCTTGCACCTTTTTCACTAAACAAGGTACTTGTTTTAGACCAGCTTGTTTCGCGGCTCGCCAGCGGCGCTCACCTGCGATAATTTCATATTGTTGATCCCCCACTTGTCGAACAATAATGGGCTGGATAATTCCTTGAGACTGGATCGATGCGGCCAATTCGCTCAGCGCTTCAGGTTCCATCTGCTTACGTGGCTGATATACGCCTGCCTGCAATAGTGCCACTGACAGATCTTTCAATTCCCCTTCAGAGGACAAAGACTGGCTGTGGTTGATTGTCTGTTGCTTTTCTCTCGCCATTGAGCTGGTCGCAAGCAACGCATCGAGGCCTTTTCCTAAGCCGCGTTTGGACATGACACTTTCCTTCTAAATTGGATTATGCAGGCATTTCTTCACGACGAAGTATCTCACCCGCTAACGCGAGGTAAGCCTTAGCACCAGCAGAATACTTGTCGTAATACATTGCTGGTTTACCATGGCTTGGGGCTTCTGCCAATCGAACATTTCTAGGGATAACGGTTCGATATACTTTGTCACCAAAATGCTTTTTCAGTTGATCCGATACTTCATTTGACAAACGATTGCGCGGATCATACATGGTTCGGAGTAAACCTTCGATTTTCAAATTCTCGTTAACGACAGCCGCCAGTTTGCTAATGGTATCCATCAATGCAGTAAGCCCTTCCAAAGCGAAATACTCGCATTGCATCGGCACTAAAACGGAATCCGAGGCCGCCATCGCATTGATGGTAAGAAGGTTTAATGAAGGTGGGCAATCGATAAAGATGAAATCATAGTTGCCACAGACCGACGCCAACGCATTTTTTAAACGCATTTCACGAGCAAAAACTTCCATCAATTTAATCTCTGCTGCGGTAACATCGCCATTCGCCGCAATAAGATCATATCCACCTGTTGTTTTGCTGACAACCACATCCTCAAAAGGCGTATCTTCAACCAACAAATCATACGCAGAGGCATCAACGGCGTATTTGTCTACGCCGCTAGCCATAGTTGCATTGCCTTGTGGATCAAGATCAATTACCAGTACTTTTCGTTTTGTCGCAGCCATAGAGGCAGCCAAATTGACACACGTTGTGGTTTTGCCCACACCACCTTTCTGGTTGGCAATTGAAATGATTCTTCCCACGGATGACCTCGCTATTATCCCTTGCGCGATAAGATTACAAGATGTCGCTCACCTTCAAGCTCTGGAACGTTCAAAGCTTTGATGTCGATCACAGAACACCAGTCTGGAAGCTGAGCAAGCTCTGATTCGGGTTTCACCCCTTTCAGTGCTAAAAATACGCCGGATTCGGGTTTTGGTAAATGTTGGCACCACTCTACCATGTCTAAAATCGAAGCAAACGCACGACTTAGTACTCCATCGAAGCCAATATCAGGTCGAAATTCTTCCACTCGACTTTGTACTGGAGTGACATTTTCGATTTTCAGTTCGTGAAGTACCTGTTTTATAAACCGAATACGCTTACCTAGACTATCGAGCAATGTGAAAGATTTCTCAGGGTTCATGATGGCCAGGGGAATACCCGGTAAACCAGGTCCTGTTCCAACATCAATAAAACGATCACCTTCAAGATGCGTGCTGACCACGATACTGTCCATGATGTGTTTCACGATCATCTCCAGTGGATCTCGAACAGAAGTCAAATTGTACGCTTTATTCCATTTATCGAGCAGTGTGACATAACCAATCAACTGTGCTTTTTGCGCATCGGAAACGTCTAACGACGTTTCCTCTAATAAGGCATCCAGTTTGATTCTTAACACATCCACTAGGCTGCTCCTTTTTTTAACTGACCATTTTTCTTTAAATAAACCAGCAAGATAGAAATAGCGGCTGGAGTGATCCCCGAAATACGAGACGCTATTCCAATGGTTAAAGGTTTCGCATCCGACAGTTTAGCGACGACCTCGTTAGACAGGCCTTTTACATTTAAGTAATCGAAATCAGCGGGGATCTCCGTATGCTCATGGCGCAGTGATTTTTCAATTTCGTCTTTCTGACGTTGGATATAGCCTTCGTATTTGACCTGAATTTCAACTTGTTCCGCCGCTTGTGAATCGTCTAACGCTGGCGAAAATGCATCCAGTTGAGTTAGCTGCTCGTAATTCAGCTCAGGACGACGCAATAAATCTTCCCCACTGGCTTCTCGAGACATAGGCGTTTTTAGCAAGGCATTTAGGGTTTCGATTCCCTCTGACTTAGGGTTCATCCATGTCTCTTTTAACCGTTGACGCTCGCGTTCCATATTCTCTACTTTTTCATTAAAACGCGCCCAACGAGCATCACAAACCAACCCAAATTCACGACCTTTTTCGGTTAATCGAAGATCGGCGTTGTCCTCACGGAGTAACAGTCGATATTCCGCTCGAGATGTAAACATGCGGTAAGGTTCTTTGGTCCCCATGGTAGAAAGATCGTCGATCAACACGCCAACATAGGCTTGATCTCGCCGTGGGTTCCAGCCCTCTTTCCCTTGGGTGTGTAAGCTGGCGTTCAATCCTGCCATTAGCCCTTGAGCTGCCGCTTCTTCGTAGCCCGTTGTGCCGTTAATTTGCCCTGCAAAGAACAAACCATGAATGAACTTGGTTTCGTAATTTGGTTTGAGGTCTCGAGGATCAAAAAAGTCGTACTCAATCGCATAGCCTGGGCGAACAATGTGCGCGTTTTCAAAGCCTTTCATTGAGCGAACGATCTTGACTTGAACATCAAACGGCAGGCTGGTCGAAATCCCATTGGGGTACAACTCGTGCGTAGTCAGTCCTTCAGGCTCGATGAAGATCTGGTGGCTGTTTTTATCTGCAAAACGCATCACTTTATCTTCGATCGATGGGCAGTATCGAGGACCGATCCCTTCAATTACCCCCGCATACATGGGGCTACGATCGAGATTTTGTCGGATCACGTCATGCGTTTTCTCATTGGTGTGAGTGATAAAACACGGAATTTGTGTTGGATGTTGGGTTCGATTACCCATGAATGAAAATACTGGTGTCGGATCGTCACCGTGCTGAACATCGAGCTCAGTAAAGTCGACCGTACGAGCATCAATACGAGGAGGCGTACCGGTCTTTAGACGATCAACACGGAAAGGCATTTCTCTCAAACGATCCGCTAACGCTATCGAAGGAGGATCGCCGGCACGCCCACCAGAGAAGTTTTCCATTCCAATATGGATCTTACCACCTAAAAACGTTCCTACGGTCAACACAACAGCGTCAGCTTTGAATTTAAGCCCCATTTGAGTCACGACACCAGCAACTCGATCATGTTCAACAATAATGTCATCCACCGATTGTTGAAAGAGCGTTAGATTGGGTTGATTTTCAAGTGCGTGTCGCACAAATGCTTTATACAACGCACGATCGGCTTGTGCTCGAGTCGCTCGAACTGCCGGTCCTTTTGATGCATTTAACGTTCGAAATTGAATACCAGCATGATCAATGGCTTGTGCCATTAATCCACCCAAAGCATCCACTTCTTTGACCAAATGTCCTTTGCCAATGCCGCCAATCGCTGGATTACAAGACATTTGTCCTAGGGTATCAATGTTATGAGTGAGCAACAGGGTGCGCTGACCCGTACGAGCTGATGCAAGTGCGGCTTCCGTTCCTGCATGTCCGCCACCAACAACAATGATGTCAAAAGTTTCGTGATAAAGCATGAACCGACCTCAGGCATTCAATGAGTTTAGAGAGCTAGTGAAAAGGAGCGATATTCTACCCTCTTTAGGGCAAGGAGAGAAACGATTTTGGATCGTCTCAAAGGCTTTCATTGATATAAGATCTTTATATAGATCTTTTATTAGATCTACTATTAAGGAAGCCCGATCTTGTGGATAAGTCAAAAATGATCAACAAGATCATGCTTTTTTATACGATCGTTTCTTGTGATCTTCCTTTGATCTGATCGAGTATTAGCTGGGAACAAAATGTATAGTTATACACAGAGATGGAAATAGTCTAATCTTATTATCTGGATAACTATAGGTTAATAACGGGATAAATTACTATTTATCCACAGATGATTGAACTGAAAAATCATCATTTGATGTCAGTAAAGGGTCTAAATGTTATTCACAGGGCGTGATTTTTACTAAGAAGAGAGGAAGAAAGCAGAAAGTAAGGCGGGGATTCCGCCTTGTTATTAAAATTTGGTGATGTGTTCAAGCAGCCATTCCTCGGCTGCATCTTCAGGGACTGGGTTGTCTAGAATGTTGATGGTTAGGCAATCTGCTATCGGCGTACCACCGATATCTTCAAGAAGGGCATAGGCGTGTTTTCCTGCTGCACAGAAGGTATCGTAGCTAGAGTCTCCAATCGCGACAACCGCGTATTTAACCTCGGTCATTTTAGGCGGAGTATTTTGAAGAGCGTCAATGAACGGTTGAATGTTATCTGGATATTCACCGGCACCGTGAGTCGATGTAATAAGCAGCCATGTCCCATTGGCGGGGATTTCTTCGAGTTTGGGCTCGTTATGAATGGTTGTTTCGTGACCTCTTTCTTGGAGGAGATCGCTAAGGTGGTCACCAACATATTCAGCTCCACCGAGCGTACTGCCGGTCATTATGTGGATCATGGGCACATCCTTTTTTTGTGAGGCATTCTTTACCCCTTAATGGTTATTTGAAATCAGTTAACGAATAAACAGAAGTATTTTATCGGATTCGGCTGTGGATAAACAGATGACATAATGTGTGGTTAAATGAAATAGCGTGGCACTTAGGCTCTGTTAATCCGGGATCTTCTCTCGTTTCAACGTTTTTATTATGTTGTTCACAGTATGTGTATGGATCGTCTTGATATCAGGATCCTATTAGAAAACAACACGGATCGGAGTGATTAGAGGGGACGTGAAACGAAACTGACCGGTTTATTCGCGCGTCAGGTTGGTCGCGGTGCTTGTAGCAAAAAATGGCGAAACGACTTAGAAGGGGAGGGGGATACTGTTGCCCTTTTATTCCATGAGTTATGTTGTTTTTCCATTCTACGGAGTTCACTAATGGACGGTTTTTCTATGTGAGCCCCAATACGGCATCGAACATGTTATAGGGGCTCTCATGGGGACTAGATTTGGCAGTTAACGTCAACGGATGGAAGCAAACGGCAAATGACGATCTAATAAAATCAGTGGGTTATCTGCCGTTTTTTGCTGTTATTTTCCGTTATTTGCCCACTTTACTTGCCGATACAGAAAGATGAGAAAATGCGACCCAGTAAGTCGTCGGAACTGAATTCACCCGTAATTTCATTGAGGTGTTGTTGAGTGATCCGGAGTTCTTCTGCGAGAATTTCACCAGCCATGTAACCTTCAAGCTGCTGTTGACCGATGTCCAAATGCTCGGCGGCGCGTTCCAACGCATCCAGATGACGGCGTCGTGCCATGAATCCCCCTTCTTGGTTGCCGGCAAAGCCCATGATTTCTTTTAGATGATGACGCAGTGCGTCGACACCTTCACCTGTCTTTGCCGATAGGCGGATGAGGGTTGGTGTGTTCACGTGGCAGATCCCAAGATCTTCATTGGTTTGATCGGCTTTGTTACGGATCACCGTAATGCCGATATTGTCAGGTAATCGATCCACAAAATCGGGCCAGATTTCACGCGGGTCAGTGGCATCGGTTGTGGTGCCATCCACCATAAATAAGACTCGGTCGGCTTGTGCTATTTCTTCCCAAGCGCGCTCAATCCCAATTTTTTCCACTTCATCGGACGCTTCACGTAAACCCGCGGT
Source organism: Vibrio sp. S9_S30 (assembly GCF_014694455.1). Lineage (GTDB taxonomy): Bacteria > Pseudomonadota > Gammaproteobacteria > Enterobacterales > Vibrionaceae > Vibrio. The sequence goes on from NZ_JAAUWT010000020.1 coordinate 46,287, forward strand.
ATCAATGATGTGCAGTGGCATCCCATCAATATGAATATGTTCACGCAGGACATCTCGTGTTGTACCAGCAATATCGGTCACAATGGCAGACTCTTTGCCTGAAAGTGCGTTAAGTAGGCTGGACTTCCCTGCGTTTGGTCGACCGGCAATCACCACCTTCATGCCTTCTCGCATGATGGCGCCTTGATTGGCTTCTTGGCGAACCGCGGCTAAGTTATCAATGATGGTCTGCAGATCGGTCGCGACTTTACCATCAGCAAGAAAATCGATTTCTTCTTCTGGGAAATCAATGGCGGCTTCGACATAGATGCGTAGGTGAATTAAAGAGTCCACCAGCGTATGAATGCGTTTGGAAAACTCACCTTGCAGAGATAGCAGAGCGGATTTTGCCGCCTCTTCCGAGCTTGCATCGATTAAGTCTGCAATGGCTTCGGCCTGAGTTAAATCCATTTTGTCATTCAGGAATGCGCGCTCAGAAAACTCACCAGGACGGGCGGGGCGCACGCCTGAGACAGTCAAAATGCGTTTTATCAGCATGTCCATGACAACCGGACCACCGTGCCCTTGAAGCTCTAAAACATCTTCACCCGTGAACGAATGTGGGTTAGGGAAGTAAAGTGCTATGCCTTGATCCAGCTCTGCACCATCTTGGTTTTTGAACGACAGATATTCCGCGTATCGAGGCTTTAATGCTTTGCCTGTCACTTCAAACGCGACCTGCGCGGCAAGTGGACCGGATACTCGAATTATACCTACACCACCTCGTCCCGGAGCGGTAGCCTGAGCGACTATCGTGTCAGTTGTCATAACTATTACCTGAAGGGGCTTTTCGCCCATGACTGTGTTGAATTCTTTGTGCGCAATTGTAATCAGCGCCATTAAGAAAGGCGACCATTTGGCCGCCTTTCTTTCTATTATTTTGGCTGTATTCGTATTTATTTGGCTGTCTTGGTATGCAAGCCTTTCTTTTCCAGTGCTCGGTAAATCAGTGTTTGCTGAATCACTGTTACGATGTTCGACACCAACCAGTATAGAACCAAACCGGAAGGGAACCAAAGGAAGAAGAACGTGAACATCAATGGCATGAAGTTCATGATTTTCTGCTGCATTGGATCCGTAATGGTGGATGGGCTCATTCTCTGGATAAGGAACATACTTGCCCCCATCAGAACAGGAAGGATGTAGTACGGGTCTTGTGCAGACAAGTCCGTGATCCAACCAAAGAACGGCGAGTGACGAAGTTCAACCGATTCCATCAACGCCCAGTACAATGCGATGAAGATGGGCATCTGAAGAAGGATGGGTAAACAGCCACCTAACGGGTTTACTTTCTCTTTCTTGTACAGTTCCATCATTTCTTGGCTCATGCGTTGGCGATCGTCGCCAATACGCTCGCGCATCGCTTGCAGCTTAGGCTGTAGCATACGCATTTTTGCCATGGAAGTGTATTGCGCTTTGGTCAGCGGGTACATCGCACCACGAACAATAAATGTCAGAACCATGATAGCCACACCCCAGTTAACTACAATGCCTTGAATGGCAGAGAGCAACCAGTGAAGAGGCTTCGCGATGAACCATAGCCATCCGTAATCCACTACCAAATCTAGGTGTGGCGCAACGGCTGCCATTTCTTTTTGCAGTTTAGGACCAACCCAAAGCGTCGATTCAACCGAACTTTTGTCACCATTGGCAATCGTGATGTCTGGAATACGAACACCGATATCCCCTTTGTTGCCGATGACACGTGTATATAATCGGGTGCCTGGTTGTTGCTCTGGGATCCACGCCGCCGCGAAGTAGTGTTGGATCATCGCTGCCCAACCTTGACCGGTTGTTAATTCAATGGCCAAGCTGCGGTCTTGCATGTCTTCAAAGCTGTATTTCTTATAGTTAACGTCTTGCGATGAGTAAGCGCCACCACGATACGTCGGCATGGTAATGCTGCCACCATCGTCCATTAGGTCTTGGCGAAGGTGGGCATACATCGCGAATGTGGCGTTGGTGCCAGAGTTATTCACCACGTCGTATTTCACTTTAACGTCGTAATGACCGCGCTTAAGAACAAACGTTTTGACGTACTGTAATCCGTTCGCTTCAAACGTCATTGGAATGCTCAGTTCATCTTCACCATCGACCAACTCAAAGTTGTTTGAGCTCACCTGATAAACTGGGCGGCTCGTGCTGCTTAGGTCGATACCCTGAGGGCCAACAAGACCACTTTGAGCAATAAACGTTTGACCTTGGCTGTTTTTCAGCAATTCAAATGGGTCTGCTGAATCGAATTCTTTTGCATATTGGTTTAAATTGGCTTCAACCACGTCACCACCGAATGTATCGATAGAGAGCGTCAAGACATCTGTTTTTACGGTTACGATTTGCGCTGAAGGCGTCGCTGCTTGAGGTACAGGATCGGCTAGTGGGTCCGCAAAGTCTGGGGCAGGAAGAGTACCGCTGTTTTGTACCTGCTCAACCTGTTGTTGTGGCGCGGGATTCTTTTCTACTTGCCACTGTTGGTACAGCAAGAAAGAAACCAGTGCCAAAGCGAGCAGTAGGATATTACGTTGAGAATCCATCGTTATTTATCTCTGTCTTGTTTTTGGTGTGGTGGAACGGGGTCATATCCCCCATCGCTCAAAGGATGGCATTTTAATAGACGTTTGCCTGATAACCAACACCCTTTTACAAAACCGTGAGCTTTCAACGCTTCAATCGCATATTGAGAACAGGTTGGTGTAAAGCGGCAACGTGGTCCAATTAACGGACTTATTACCCACTGGTAGAGTTTTATCAGACCAATGGCTAACCACGAGAAGGGCGAGAAAGGCGATGCCATAATTTATCGAAGAGCTTGAACATTTCCTCATTGCTTAAATCTTGAGCGCTTTTCTTCGCGATCACAACAAAATCTTTGCTTGGTAGCTGATGTTGTGACAGGCGGAAGCTTTCTCTAGCCAGACGTTTGAAACGATTACGACCGACGGCAGTTTTAATCTGCTTTTTAGGGACAGCTAAGCCTAAGCGAGGATGTGAAAGAGAATTCTCTCGGGCAATGATGGTGAAATGAGGTGAGCCGGCTCGATGAGCTTGCTGGAAGACATTTTTATAATGCTCGGGAGTTAACAAACGTAACTCCCGATTAAACGCGTACTTGCTCAAAATAATTAAATATTATTTTGAAAGGCGCGCACGGCCTTTTGCACGACGTGCATTAATTACTTTACGACCGTTCTTAGTTGCCATGCGAGCACGGAAACCGTGAGAACGCTTGCGCTTCAGAACTGAAGGTTGAAAAGTGCGTTTAGACATTGTTATTACCTTTACTGATCAGTAGTTTTTAGGTTTATGTTAAACCCGGCGTGGGAGTTAACTTTACTCTGGCTCTTTATTAGAAAGCCTGAGCAAAATCCGACGCCTCTCAACAAAGAGGCGGAATTGTAATCACTGACTCATTAAGAGTCAATCATTGGTCTAACGAAAATTCCGGTCGACGAATTATACGGATTGTCAGTGAAATCTCAAGGATCCTTATTCGATCCCGACCTGGCGAAGAAATTTTTGTAATTTTGGATCCTGTGGATGACCAAAAATATCTTGTGGAGAACCTTGTTCCACTATGTGCCCATTGGCCATGAAGATCACGCGGTCTGCGACTTCTCGGGCAAATTGCATCTCATGCGTAACGACAAGCATGGTTTGTTTTTTGGCGGCGAGCGATTTCATTAAACTGAGCACTTCGCCCACCCATTCCGGATCCAATGCTGAAGTCGGTTCATCAAACAACAGCAGTTCTGGTTGGAATGCCATGGCTCTGCCAATGCCCACTCGTTGCTGCTGACCCCCTGAAAGCGCGGCAGGGTAGCTGTCTCCTTTATCACTTAAGCCAATGTCGTCTAGAATCGCTTGAGCGCGTTCTAAAGCCTGATCTTTCTTCCACCCACGGACAGTGATCAAGCCTTCGGCAATGTTTTGTCGCGCCGTCATGTGGGCAAATAACGCATAACTTTGAAAAACAAAGCCGGTTTTGCGACGCAGTGCCAATACATCCGATTTAGTGTGTTTTTCTGCATCAACAGCGATGTCATCAATGGTGATCACGCCTTTGTTGGCTTGTTCTAGAAAGTTCACACAACGCAGTAGCGTGGACTTTCCTGTTCCGCTTGAGCCAATGATAACGATGATTTCACCCTGCTGAATCTCGATATCAATGCCTTTCAATACCTCGGTATCGCCAAAGCTTTTATGAATATTGTCGAGTTTTATCATCGTACGTACGCCTTATTGAGCTTGGCTTCCGCCCAAATTTGAACACGGGTTAGAATTAAGACCACCCCCCAGTAAATCAGCGCAACCGCTAAGAATGCTTCAAAGAACCGGAAACTGGACGACGCTTCCATTTGCGCTTTCGCCATGATTTCAGCCACACCCAAAGTAAAGGCCAGTGACGTCGATTTGATCATATCGATGAAATAATTCATCAAGGACGGAAGGGCTACGCGGGTTGCCTGAGGCAAAATAATGCGCCGCATGGCTTGGCTAGTGGTCATCCCCACAGACAAACTGGCTTCCATTTGGCTTCTGTCGATGCCAATAATAGCTGCGCGAATGCTTTCCGCCATGTAAGCGGCAAAGTGCAAGGTTAAGCCGATAACCGCCGCGCTAAACGCATCCAAGCCCACCATGAATGGAAAGAGTTGAGGCAGTCCATAATAGAGTAAGAAAAGTTGAACGAGCAGCGGTGTGCCTCGGAAAAAGCTGATGTAGAGCTGGCTTAGCTGATCCAGCACTGGCACTTTAAACACACGGATATTGGCGAGAATAACCGACAGTATTAAAGAAAACAGCAGTCCCCAGGTGGCCATAGACATGGTGGTGCCAAGATACTTAAGCAGTATCGGCATCAGTTCCATCATGTAGTTAACGTCGAAACCCATATGATTACCTGTACTTAAAATTCGGGTGTAGCAGAGACAAGAAAAGGCGGAACCATGATTCCACCTTTATCCTTGTGTATCGCGATTTTTGATTATTGAGTGATGTCGTCGCCGAACCACTTAATAGAAATGTTTTTTAGTGTGCCATCTTCACGCATCGATTTCAGTGCCGCATTCACTTCTTTTTGAAGCTGACGACCCGCTTCGTTGTCCACGAACGGCCATGCGTTTTGAATGGTTTCGAACGGCTGACCTGCAAGCTCAAGAGGAAGACCGGTCTTCTTGATAAGCTCGAGTGCCGATAAACGGTCCATGATGAACGCGTCAGCACGACCAAGGGCAACATCGTGCTCAATACCCGTGTCGTAGGTCTTGATGTTGATTTTGTTGTCTTTGTCGTAATCGCGTAGCAATTGCTCAAAGTTCGAACCTAAGTTAACGGCAACCGTTTTGCCTGCAAGATCAGCGATGCCTTTAATCTCATTGTTGCCTTTGCGAACCGTAATTTGTGCACCGTCGACCACGTATGGGTCAGCAAAAAGGTATTTCGCTTTACGCACATCCGTCATCGTGATTTGGTTAGAGATGGTGTCAATACGTCCCGTTTCTAAAAGACCAAACAACCCTGAGAAGTTGGCAGTAACGTATTCAACGTTGTAATCGTTGCGTTTGCCAATTTCGTCCCAAAGATCGACTTCAAAGCCTTGAAGCACATCTTTTTCCACAAATGTGAATGGGAAGTAGCGTCCCGACATACCAACTTTTACATCCGTCGCAGCATGAACAGTGTGTGCGAAAGAAGCAGTGAGAGCGAGAGCAGCAAGAGCGGATTTAATCCAGTATTTCATTCGTTATATCCTCATTTTTATGGAGGGGAATATTACTGTTAATTGTATCATTAGTGAAAATAACAAGTTGTTATTATAAATAACCAACTATCTTAAAGAAACGATTTGTTAACATTTAATATTGGGGATAAACCACTATTGATCCACCGTTTTATGATGATCATGTGGGTAATGTTGGGGAAAAGTGGATGGATCACTCGAATAGAGGATGAAAAATTGTGAATAACTTAGATCTTATTCATGGGATCTGCGATCATTTACTAGCGATCTCGCCAGCAGAGCGCTAGAATTACCAACCTTTTCCAAATAACGATTACAAGAGTGAGGGCAACGTGTCATCTTCGCTTTGGTTGCAGTGTCTGCAACAGCTACAAGAAGAGCTACCAGCGACTGAATTCAGCATGTGGGTAAGACCGCTTCAAGCGGAGCTCAATGACAATACCCTGACTTTATTCGCCCCTAATCGATTTGTGCTTGATTGGGTTCGTGATAAATACTTCGATAACATCAATCGCTTGCTTCTGCAATTTTGTGGGAGTGATATTCCCAGCCTTCGTTTCGAAGTTGGTAGCCGCCCAGTCTCTGCCCCCGCCCCTGCTGCTCGCTCAAAAGCGGATGTTGCAGCTGAATCGTCGGCGCCTGCTCAGCTTCAAGCACGCAGACCTGTGCATAAAACATGGGAAAATGAAAATGAAGTGGTGGACATCAATCACCGCTCTAACGTGAATATTAAGCATAAATTCAATAACTTCGTTGAAGGTAAATCGAACCAATTAGGTTTGGCAGCCGCACGGCAAGTTGCGGATAATCCTGGTGCAGCGTATAACCCACTGTTTCTGTACGGCGGTACAGGCTTAGGTAAAACCCACTTACTTCATGCTGTAGGTAACGCCATTGTGGATAACAAACCCAATGCCAAAGTGGTGTACATGCATTCTGAACGTTTCGTTCAAGACATGGTAAAAGCGCTGCAAAATAATGCGATTGAAGAATTTAAACGCTATTATCGCAGCGTAGACGCGTTGCTGATCGATGACATTCAATTCTTTGCCAACAAAGAGCGATCTCAAGAAGAATTCTTTCATACGTTCAACGCCCTGTTAGAAGGCAACCAGCAAATCATCCTAACTTCCGACCGTTACCCTAAAGAAATCAATGGGGTCGAAGATCGATTGAAATCTCGCTTTGGTTGGGGATTAACCGTAGCCATCGAGCCGCCGGAGCTAGAAACCCGAGTGGCCATCTTGATGAAAAAAGCGGAAGACCATCAAATTCACCTTGCCGATGAAGTGGCGTTTTTTATTGCGAAACGCCTACGTTCAAACGTTCGTGAATTGGAAGGGGCATTAAACCGCGTGATTGCGAATGCGAATTTTACAGGCCGTCCTATCACCATCGATTTTGTTCGTGAAGCATTGCGTGATTTATTAGCTCTGCAAGAAAAATTGGTGACGATCGACAACATCCAAAAAACCGTCGCCGAATACTACAAGATTAAAGTCGCGGATTTGCTGTCTAAGCGCCGTTCACGCTCCGTTGCTCGTCCTCGTCAATTAGCCATGGCGCTGTCCAAAGAGCTCACCAACCATAGTTTGCCTGAAATTGGGGATGCCTTTGGTGGTCGTGACCACACCACGGTGCTGCACGCTTGCCGTAAGATAGAGCAGCTTCGTGAAGAGAGTCATGATATAAAAGAGGACTACTCGAACCTAATTAGAACCTTATCGTCATAAGGCAAAGAGATACCAATGAAATTTACCATCGAACGCAGCCACCTGATTAAACCATTACAACAAGTTTCTGGCGCTCTGGGTGGACGTCCCACATTACCCATCTTGGGCAATTTGCTTCTGAAAGTAGAAAATAACGAACTTTCACTGACGGCAACCGACCTTGAAGTTGAGCTGATTGCAAATGTGGCGTTGGAAGGGGACTTTGAAGCGGGCAGTACAACCGTTCCTTCCCGTAAATTTTTGGATATCTGTCGAGGGTTACCAGACGATGCGATCATCACTGTGGTGATGGAAGCGGATCGCGTTCAAGTGCGTTCTGGTCGAAGCCGCTTTTCGCTATCCACTTTGCCTGCGAGTGATTTCCCAAACATCGAAGATTGGCAAAGCGAAGCGGATATTACGCTGTCCCAGCAAGAGCTGCGTAGCTTGATTGATAAAACACAGTTTTCAATGGCGAACCAAGATGTTCGTTACTACCTCAACGGTATGCTGTTTGAAATTGAAGGAACAACGCTTCGCTCTGTGGCAACAGACGGTCACCGTATGGCGGTATCGCAAACTCAGCTTGTTACGGAGCTACCGAACCAACAAATTATCTTGCCTCGTAAAGGCGTTCAAGAGCTCGTAAAGCTGTTGGATGCGCCAGAAGCGGAGGTAACGTTACAAATAGGCAATGCCAACCTGCGTGCCGCCGTGAATAACTTTACCTTTACCTCTAAATTGGTGGATGGTCGATTCCCCGATTACCGCCGAGTGATGCCACAAAGCAGCAATAAAACATTAGAAGCGCCATGTGATGAATTGAAACATGCGTTTTCTCGTGCGGCGATTTTATCCAATGAAAAATTCCGTGGCGTACGCGTGAATTTCATTGGCAATGAAATGCGCATTACGGCCAACAACCCAGAACAAGAAGAAGCAGAAGAAGTGCTTGATGTTTCTTTTGAGGGCGACGACTTGGAAATCGGGTTTAACGTCAGCTACGTTTTGGATGTATTGAATACCCTTCGCTGTGAAAAAGTGCGAATCTCAATGTCCGACGCGAACGCCAGCGCACTGATTGAGAATGCCGATGACGACAGCGCCATGTATGTGGTGATGCCCATTCGCTTATAGTGGATTGGGCTTATGCCACTCACTCGACTGATTGTTCAGACATTTCGTAACATTGAAGCCTGTGACGTTGAATTGTCACCAGGCTTTAATTTTCTTATTGGTCCTAATGGCAGTGGGAAAACCAGCCTAATTGAAGCGATTTATTTGCTTGGTCATGGGCGTTCATTTAAGAGCTCTTTAACGGGGAGAGTTATCCAAAACGGCTGCGATGAACTCTTCGTACATGGTCGTTTTTTGAACCAGGATCAATTTGAGCTGCCAATTGGCATTAATAAGCAGCGCGACGGCTCAACAGAGGTTAAAATAGGCGGTCAGTCTGGGCAAAAGTTAGCGCAGTTAGCTCAGGTTTTACCTTTGCAGTTGATTCATCCTGAAGGATTTGAATTATTGACTGATGGACCAAAATTTCGTCGAGCCTTTATCGATTGGGGCGTTTTCCATACCGAGTCACATTTTTATGATGCATGGGGACGATTTAAACGACTCAATAAGCAGCGGAATGCGTTACTGAAAACCGCCACCCATTATAAAGAGCTCAGTTATTGGGATCAGCAAATGGCAACGCTGGCTGAAAACATCAGTCAATGGCGACAAGAATACGTTGAAAACATGAAGAAAGTGGCAGAAGAAATCTGTCGCACTTTTTTGCCAGAATTTGATATCCAATTGAAGTATTATCGAGGGTGGGACAAAGAGACACCTTATCGGGATATCCTCGAAAACAACTTCGAACGTGATCAGTCATTGGGCTATACATTCAGCGGACCCAATAAGGCTGATTTGAAAATCAAAGTGAATGGAACGCCCGTTGAAGACGTTTTATCACGCGGTCAATTGAAACTTATGGTCTGTGCGTTGAGAGTCGCGCAAGGGCAGCACTTAACTCAAATGACAGGAAAGCAGTGTATCTACCTGATAGATGATTTTGCTTCTGAATTAGATAGCCAACGTCGACAGCGTCTTGCAGACTGCTTGAAAGCGACGGGGGCACAAGTATTTGTAAGCTCTATTACTGAGAGCCAAGTCGTTGATATGCTCGACGATAATGGCAAAATGTTTCATGTGGAACATGGCACAATAGAGCAAGGATAAAAAGAGAGTAACTCATGTCAGAAAATTACGATTCATCGAGTATTAAAGTACTGAAGGGGCTGGATGCGGTTCGTAAGCGTCCGGGTATGTACATCGGCGACACTGACGATGGCACCGGTTTACACCACATGGTCTTTGAGGTGGTGGATAACTCTATTGATGAAGCGTTAGCAGGTCACTGTAGTGACATCATTGTGACTATTCATGAGGATAACTCAGTATCGGTACGTGATGACGGCCGTGGTATCCCAACGGAAATGCACCCGGAAGAGAACGTATCGGCAGCCGAAGTGATCATGACGGTACTTCACGCTGGTGGTAAGTTCGATGACAACTCATACAAGGTATCGGGCGGTCTACACGGAGTAGGTGTTTCGGTAGTAAATGCGCTGTCTAAGCAGGTAATGCTAACCATTCATCGTAGTGGTGAAATTCACACCCAAACATACCATCATGGTGAGCCTCAAGCGCCACTGGCTGTGGTTGGTAAGACAGATAAGACGGGGACTGAAATCCGTTTTTGGCCGAGTGAAGAAACCTTCACGAATATTGAATTCCATTACGATATTTTGGCAAAACGCCTACGTGAGCTTTCATTCCTAAACTCAGGTGTCTCCATCAAACTGGTTGATGAGCGCGAAGACGACAAAATGGATCACTTCATGTTTGAAGGCGGAATCCAAGCGTTTGTTGAACACTTGAACACAAATAAAACACCGATTATTCAAAAAATATTCCACTTTGATTTTGAACGTGAAGATGGCATTACGGTCGAAGTCGCCATGCAGTGGAATGATGGTTACCAAGAAAACATTTACTGTTTCACTAATAACATCCCTCAGCGTGATGGTGGTACTCACTTAGCCGGCTTCCGTGCTGCACTAACGCGCACACTCAATAGCTTCATGGACAAAGAAGGCTTTTCGAAAAAAGCGAAAACCGCGACCTCCGGTGACGATGCTCGTGAAGGTCTAACGGCTATCGTCTCAGTGAAAGTGCCGGATCCGAAGTTCTCAAGTCAAACCAAAGATAAACTGGTTTCTTCTGAGGTGAAGTCTGCGGTTGAATCTGCCATGGGTGAGAAATTGTCTGAGTTCCTTGTTGAGAACCCAGGTGAAGCGAAGATTGTCTGTACCAAGATTATCGATGCTGCCCGAGCTCGTGATGCGGCACGCAAAGCGCGAGAAATGACTCGTCGTAAAGGTGCCTTAGATTTGGCGGGTCTGCCAGGCAAGTTAGCGGATTGTCAGGAAAAAGACCCAGCACTTTCTGAACTTTATATTGTGGAGGGTGATTCTGCGGGCGGGAGTGCCAAGCAGGGTCGTAACCGTAAAAACCAAGCGATTTTGCCTCTGAAAGGTAAAATCCTTAACGTTGAAAAAGCACGTTTCGACAAAATGCTGTCTTCCCAAGAAGTGGCAACGCTGATTACCGCTCTTGGATGTGGGATTGGTCGTGACGAATACAACCCAGATAAGCTCCGCTACCACAACATCATCATCATGACCGATGCCGATGTCGATGGTTCTCACATCCGTACACTTTTGCTCACGTTCTTCTACCGTCAAATGCCAGAGCTGATTGAGCGTGGCTACGTGTACATTGCTCAGCCACCACTTTACAAAGTGAAGAAAGGCAAGCAAGAGCAGTACATCAAAGATGAAGATGCGATGAGTCAGTATCAAGTTGCCTTGGCTCTCGATAACGCAGCACTGCACGTGAATGCAGAAGCACCAGCACTCGCAGGTGAAGCGTTAGAGAAACTGGTTCAACAGTACAATGCAGGCATCAAACTAGTGGATCGCATGAGCCGCCGCTACCCACATGCATTGGTGCATGAATTTATTTATGTGCCTCGTTTAAGTACTGAACATTGCCAGGACACAGCAGCCGTTGAAGCTTGGGGTAAACGCCTTGTCGATCAGCTCAATGAGAAAGAAGTCGGTGCAAGCCAATACAACCTAGAAATCGAAAAGCACGAAGAGTTAGGTGTGAGCCTACCAAAAATTGTGGTTCGTACGCACGGTGTCACCCATGAGTATGTTCTCAGTGTTGACTTATTTAATTCGAAAGAATACGGAAAACTTGCTGAGCTTTCAGAAGCGCTAGAGGGTCTTATTGAAGACGGAGCTTACATTAAACGTGGCGAGCGTACTCAGCCCGTTGTGAACTTCGTTGATGCTCTGAATTGGTTAATCAAAGAATCTCGTCGTGGTTTGAGTCTACAGCGATACAAAGGTCTAGGTGAGATGAACCCCGATCAGCTTTGGGAAACCACCATGGATCCTGAAACACGTCGCATGATGCAAGTGACCATTGAAGATGCGGTAGGAGCAGATCAACTGTTTACTACGCTGATGGGGGATCAAGTGGAGCCGCGTCGTAACTTCATTGAAGAGAATGCGCTCAAAGTCGCCAACCTAGATGTCTAGATTACTTGGTGTTTAGCCCTTTCGCTTCATTTCTTCGTCAGAGGTGCTCACATACGCTTGTATGTGTATGCTCCGCGCCTCTTCCTTGAACTGAAGCGAAATTGCGTTGCCCCATGAAATCTAAATTATTAGATAAAAGATCGCCTTATTCGGCGGTCTTTTTTCTTTTTTAACACCATGAAAAATAATGGATTTGAAATTATTTTTGTTTTTTCTCTTGAAAGATTAGGCGACTATCCACATATCTAGTTTTGAGAGAACGCCGTAAGGGTCTCTTAAAGCGCTTGTCCCGTTTGTGTCTCGCCAATAGGGCTAAAAAAAGAACAAACAAATACGGAAAGCACACCATTTAACTTTTGTTAGCGACCATGTCCCAGCGCAACCATTGCCAGTGGAATGGTAAGACTGACTCCTTGGTATCCTAAAATTGCCAAGGCTATTGCTTATCATAAGGATAGTATTATGCGTAATGTAGATTTCACTCCCCTATACCGTAACGCCATTGGTTTTGACCGCCTGTTAAACCTGATGGAAGCCAATAATGCCAAGAACTCTTCTGGTGGCTACCCTCCGTACAACATCGAGCAAAAAGACGAAAACAACTACCGCATTACGATGGCGGTGGCAGGTTTTTCGGATGATCACTTAGAGATTACTCAGAAAGAGAACATGCTGATTGTGAGTGGTGAGCGTCAAGCCGAAGACGGGAAAAATTATGTGTATCAAGGTATTGCTGAGCGCAACTTTGAACGTAAATTCCAGTTAGCCGATTACGTGAAAGTGGTTGGTGCCACCATGGAAAATGGCTTGTTGCATGTCGACTTAGAACGCGAAATTCCGGAAGCAATGAAACCACGTAAGATTGCCATTAATGGCAAGAACCTCATTGAGAATTAAGACGTTAGCCTTCTAGTCGCAAAACGCCCGCATCTGCGGGCGTTTTTCGTTTTGTATTGCAAACTTGTGCTATTTGCTGTCGTAGGCTTTTTTTATTTCTTCCGCAATCACCGCAATGCCTTTTTGCATCGCCTCATCGTCTTGCACGTAGTTCATGCGTAAACATTGGTGTGCGTGATCCCATTCGTCTTCCTGTCCAATAAAGAAATACTCACCCGGAACAATCAGAACGCCTCGGTCTTTCAGTCGTTGGTACAATTCCACTGTGGTAATAGGTAACTCATCAAACCACAACCATAAGAAGATAGCCCCTTCCGGTTTATGAATGCGAAAACGTGGGTCATCGATGGCCTCTTGTAGAAGCTGAACGGCGCGTTGAGATTTCTGTTGATAGAACGGTTTGATGGTATGTTGGCTCAGGCTGAGTAAATCACCAGATTCAATCATGTGCTTACCTAGGGCTGGACCTAAACTTCCTGGCGCTAAGCTAATGATACCATTCATATTAGCGAGGGCTTGAGTGACTTCCTCGTTGGCGATCACAATGCCACATCGAAGCCCCGGTAAACCGAGCTTAGACATGCTCATGCACAGAATGGTGTTGTCGTTCCAAAATGGCGTCACATCTTCAAAGATGATGTTTGGGAAAGGTGTTCCATAGGCATTATCAATGATCAACGGAATATCGTTTTCACGTGCCAGTTTATCCAACTTACGAATTTCTTCGTCCGTTAACACGTTGCCAGTTGGGTTGGTTGGCCTTGATGCACAAATTGCCGCAACAGATTTATCCACTTTTAGCTGCTCAAAATCCACATGGTATTTGAACATGCGATTATCCAGCATTTCGATCTCAGGGTGGTAAGACACGAAAATGTCATCGTCAATGCCTGTATCACCATAGCCTATGTATTCGGGGGCAAGAGGAAGTAATATTTTTTTGTGCGAGCCATCAGATTGCTGACCAGCAAACAGGTTAAAAAGGTAGAAAAAGCCACTTTGACTGCCATTGGTTAGGCTGATGTTTTTTTCTGAAACGTCCCACCCATAAGTTTCTTTCAATAGAGAAGCTAAAGCGGATATAAACGCATTTTTACCTTGAGGACCATCATAGTTCGCCATGGAGGCTACCAGCTCTCCACTTTCCAGCATTTCGGTACTGGCTTGATGAAAATAGTCGAGCATTGCAGGAATAGCGGCAGGGTTACCGCCTCCGAGCATGATGGCACCTGGCGTACGAAGGCCATCGTTTAAGTCGTCCATTAGCTGGGTAATACCTGAATATCGATTAAATTTGTCACCAAATGTAGAGAACTGCATTACTTCTTTTCCTAAATATTTTTTGCCATCTGTTGTGTAGCGACTGAATCAAGGTGGTTTGTGATTCAGCGCTGATACTTATGTTGATAATTTATTGTGCAAGACTGCCCAACATACATTATCGAAACAGGAAGTAAAGAGGGTAAGAAGCTTTGTTTTTCATGGTGTAAAAGCAAGGAGGGAGGGGACGAGAAGCTCATTTTTACGTAGCTCATTGCAATGATAAGGAGATCAACTAAAGCGATGAAACTCTATTCAGCACTTAGAATTGTGACTTTGGAGGAAGAGTCAAATTGATTATTGGGAGATGTAACAATTAAATTTCTCATGTTTATAAATATAATCCAATTTTTAAATCATGATGTATAAGTGCGAATATGAAACTAAGAACATTAACTATTCTGTCCACAGCACTGCTGCTGTCTGCGTGTAATATTAACAACTACCAAGCCGCTGCACCTACTGCCTCTGAAAAAGACATTGAGATGGCGAAAGAAGCATTAGCGCACATACCTAACATGAAGGTGACTGAAGACGGTTATATTGAATACGTTCAAAGCCTTCCTAGTAGTGGCTATAAATGGAATACAACCACCATTAATAAAATCAGCAAAGAGTGGTCTTGCAAGCAAGCTTACAATTTTTTGGAGAAAGGGTTTGTAACGCGTATGTTTTTCAAAGGTCAGGGTGGTCGTGAAGAGTACTTCGACAAAGCACGTTGTGACGCGGAAGAAGCGAACTGATTTTTACCTGTGAATTCATTAAAAAGGAAGCCTGATGGCTTCCTTTTTGACGTTTATACCTAAATTACTTCTGCAGAAGCGAAATATCCGCAATCTGTAGGAATAGGTTGCGTAGGTTGTTGAGTAGCGTTAGACGGTTCTTCTTCAGCGCTTCGTCATCGGTCATGACCATGACGTTGTCGAAAAACGCATCCACAGGATCACGCAGATCAGCAAGCTTGCTGAGGGCTTCTTGGTAGTTGCCTGTCGCGAATGCGGGCTCTAATGCTTCTGTCATGACTTCCACGTTTTCAGCCAGTGCTTTTTCGGCGTCTTCTTGAAGAAGTGCTAAATCGATATCTGCTGTCAACTCACCATCAAATTTCGCCAGAATGTTACCTACACGCTTGTTTGCGGCGGCTAGAGCTTCTGCGGCTTCCAACTCACGGAAGTGAGACACCGCTTTAACTCGTTGGTCAAAGTCTGCGGGTTTGGTTGGGCGACGAGCCAGTACAGCCTGAATGATATCAATGCTGAATCCTGCGTCTTGGTACCATGCACGGAAACGACCCAGCATAAAGTCGATGACGTCCGCTTCAACGTTGTCGTTGGTTAGCTTATCGCCTAGTAATGCTTTCGCTTTACTGATCAAATCAGTCAGGTCGAGGTTATAGCCATTTTCAACGATGATGCGCAGCACACCTAATGATGCGCGACGTAACGCGAATGGATCAGAGCCTTTTGGTGCTTGACCAATCCCGAAGATACCAACGATGGTGTCTAGCTTGTCTGCCATGGCTACTGCCGATGAAATCCCCGTGCTTGGGAGGTCGTCACCCGCAAAACGAGGCATGTATTGTTCGTAAAGCGCGAGTGCGACTTGCTCGTCTTCGCCATCGTGTTTTGCGTAGTGCATGCCCATCACACCTTGCGTATCCGTGAATTCGAATACCATAGAGGTCATAAGGTCACATTTCGCTAGAAGACCAGCACGCTTCGACTTTTCAACGTCCGCATCAATTTGCTCAGCGATATAGCCTGCAAGCTCTGTGATACGGTCTGTTTTGTCTTTGATCGTCCCCAATTGCTTCTGGAAGATGGCTTGGTCTAGCTCAGGAAGACGGTCGATAAGTGGGCGCTTACGGTCGGTGTTGAAGAAGAATTCCGCATCCGCAAGACGTGGACGTACAACCTTCTCGTTACCTTCGATTACGTGGCGAGGCTCTTTCGACTCGATGTTCGACACGAAGATAAAGTTTGGCAAAAGATTCTTATCGGCATCATAAACAGGGAAGTACTTTTGGTCGCCTTTCATGGTGTAAACCAACGCTTCAGAAGGCACCTTTAAGAACTCTTCTTCGAACTTCGCCGTTAATACGACGGGCCATTCAACCAGAGAGGTGACTTCTTCAACCAGATCATCTTCTAGGTCAGCTATACCGCCAACGGCCGCCGCGGCTTGTTGAGCGTCCGCAAGAATGATGGCTTTACGTGTTTCGTAATCGGCCATCACTTTACCGCGTTCTTCTAGAATTGCAGGGTATTGGTCGGCAGAGTCGATAGTGAACGCTTGCTTGCCCATGAAACGGTGGCCACGGATAGTACGAGCCGATGCGACTCCTAGGATCTCGCCTTCGATTAGTTCATCACCGAGCAGCACAGTCAGCGTTTTCACGGGACGGATAAATTGAATGTCTGAGCTGCCCCAGCGCATGGCTTTAGGAATGGGCAGGTCCGCCAGTGCTTTCGCCGCGATGTCTATTACCAATTCTTGAACGGATTTGCCAGCCACTTCTTGTTTGAAGAGTAACCACTCGCCTTTGTCGGTTTTCAGGCGGTCGGCTTGCTCAACCGTAATACCGTTACCGCGCGCCCAACCTTGTGCTGCTTTGGTTGCGTTGCCTTCGGCATCGAATGCCACAGAGAGAGCAGGACCGCGTTTTTCAACCACTTTGTCTGCTTGCCTTTCCGCGAGGTTCGCCACTTTCAGCGCGAGGCGGCGAGGCGCAGCAAACCATTTAACGCCTTCATGAGAAAGCTCTGCCGATTTTAGACCCGCTTCAAAGTTAGCAGCAAAGGCTTCTGCTAGTGAACGAAGTGCCGTTGGTGGAAGTTCTTCCGTGCCCAGTTCAATTAGAAAATTCTTCGCCATGATTATTTACCTTCCTTCTTACACATAGGGAAGCCAAGTGCTTCACGTGACGCGTAGTACGCTTCTGCAACGGATTTCGTTAGGTTACGAATACGAAGGATGTAACGTTGACGCTCGGTGACTGAAATCGCTTTACGAGCGTCAAGTAGGTTGAAGGCGTGACCAGCTTTAAGAATACGCTCGTAGGCGGGAAGCGGCAGTGGTTTTTCCAGTTCAAGTAGCTCTTTACACTCTTTTTCACACTGTTCGAAGAAAGTGAATAGGAAATCTACATCGGCGTGTTCGAAGTTGTACGTTGATTGTTCCACTTCGTTTTGGTGGAAAATGTCACCATAAGTGACGTTTGAGCCGTCTGGCGCAACGTTCCACACAAGGTCGTAAACGGAATCGACTTCCTGAATGTACATGGCAAGACGTTCGATACCGTAAGTGATCTCACCGGTCACGGGCTTACACTCAAGACCGCCCACCTGTTGGAAGTAGGTAAACTGAGTCACTTCCATGCCGTTTAGCCACACTTCCCAGCCTAAGCCCCATGCACCTAAAGTTGGGTTTTCCCAATTGTCTTCTACGAAACGAATATCGTGAACCAGTGGGTCGATACCAAGTACTTCAAGTGAGCCTAAGTACAACTCCTGAATATTATCTGGAGAGGGTTTTAGCGCTACTTGGAATTGATAGTAGTGCTGCAGACGGTTTGGGTTTTCACCATAGCGACCATCGGTAGGACGGCGTGAAGGTTGAACGTAGGCCGTAGACATTGGTTCTGGACCAAGTGCACGCAGACATGTCATTGGGTGAGAGGTGCCAGCACCGACTTCCATATCCAAAGGTTGTACAATCGTACAGCCGTTTTGAGCCCAATAATCCTGCAGCGCGAGGATCATTCCCTGGAAGGTTTTGATATCGTAATTTTGCATAGTCAGGTTCGCGCGATTCTTATGTATGATTTATTGAAAATAACCATTGAGTATACCCAGTTCTTTGCTTGCCGAGTAGAGGAAATATCGCTTAAACCTTGCTCAAAACAGACATTTCACACCAAACCCGTCGGAACTCTCGCAAAATTGACATTTTATGCGCAAATAGAGGCGTTTGATGACATGTGTAACTTGCCATTATAAGACGCAAATTCTACAATCAGGCTGTCTTTGGGGAGTAGCTTACCCGTCCTTCTTGGAAGCAGGATAGGTTTGTACGTCAACATATTTGATGAAAACATCATGGCGTACGAGACTCAACCACCTAAAAAATTATCGCATTAGGTTGAGTTTAGCGAGACCATAGACAAGGTTCACAAACCAGGGGTGGGGTGTGAAACTTGTCTTTGGTTGTATTCAAATTCCCTACCCCATTGAGCATGTCGTGAGCGTTCTAGCTATATCCATTGCCAGTGTTACTCTGGCAGAGATTGGGGACAAAACCCAATTACTCTCTCTTATACTTGCCAGCCGGTATCGAAAACCAGTACCTATTGTGCTTGCTATCTTTTTGGCGACGTTATTGAATCACTCCCTTGCTGCGTGGCTTGGTGTGGTGGTGGCGGATCACTTGTCTCAAGAGGTGTTACGCTGGGTTGTCGTACTCAGTTTTTTCGCGATGGCGCTATGGGTATTGATTCCAGACAAAATGGATGAAGAAGAAGGGGACGTTTCGTTTCGTGGTCCTTTTGTGGCTAGCTTTATTGCGTTTTTTATTGCAGAGATTGGCGACAAAACGCAGGTTGCGACGTCTATTCTTGGGGCGCAGTTCTCTGAACATCTCCTGATGGTGATTATCGGTACGACTATCGGTATGATGCTGGCCAATGTGCCTGTTGTGATGATCGGTAAATTCAGTGGAGACAAACTGCCACTGACCCTGATTAGGAAAGCCACTTGTGTGCTCTTTATTTTACTGGCTATCGGTGCGCTTGTTTTTGGTACGGAGTAATCCATTGTATTTGTGAAAACAGACACATATTTCGTTTTTACGAAATGGTATGTTGCCAATGAAGAGTGTGAAACAAGAGGGTAAAACCATGTTAACGCGCTATATGGGCATGACACCGCAAAGTCAAAGTTATCTGTTTACGTGTGGATTGGGGCTGACGCTACTGGGAATGGTGTTAACCGAGATGTGGCTGCCAATGGTGGTCGGTGCCATCATCATGACGGGGTTAGCTGTTGAGTCTTGGATTCGGGTGCAACATTTGATTCCAATGAGAAAAGATCTGAGAGAGCTGCATCATCAGATAGAACATGTCCAGCACCAGCTTCGATCCAAAAACGGAGAATGAAAATTCAAAAAGAGGGTAAGTCTAGGCTTGCCCTCTTTTTTTGTTGTATCGGCGGCGAGAGCAGAGACAGCAAGGCAACCTAATCCATCCCTTTTTTGATCAGATATTGGTAAGGCAAGGAATCAATCTGGCTTCCTATTAACTGGTGATCCATAAAACGACAAAAGCTCGGAATATCGCGCGTTGTTGAAGGGTCATCGGCCTTCACGAGCAAGACATCCCCATTTTCCATGTTTCGAATGGTTTTTCTTACCATCATGACCGGTTCTGGGCAGCGAAGACCTTCCGCCTCCAGAATTTTGGTCGCAAGAGTTGGATCAAAAGTCATAGTTGTGCGTTCAATTTGGTTTTGGAGGGCAAATCATACTGATGTCGAAAAAATATTCAATAAAGTCTTGGCAAACACAAAAAATCCATGTAATTTATTTTTTAACAATTAAATAACATTTGAGCTAGGGGTGTTGATGCTAACGCAGTTAGACCGACTTACGATTTACAGCGTATTGTGCTTTATTACATTTTGCGCGCTGATACTTAGAAGCTCATCTGAAGTCTCTCTTTTACCACTAATTGGCTTGTTTTCAACCATTTTTGGTATTTGGGTAGAAATGCATCGCTGGCAGAAACACAGCGAAAAACAGAATTAACACGACACTACTATACATTCCGACACTATCCCATTTTTCTTGGGCTTCCCCGCTGAAAGGCGGGATTTTTTTTACTTTTTATTTACAACTCTATCGATTTTTACGTCACATCTACTTAGATCTTTACCGAATGTCTCTCGCCTTAATTTTGCTATTATGACGTTTTCCACAAACGAGTCTGTGCTTTGGAATTAGAAGAGATCTACCGCCGTGATTTAAATTTGCTGGTGGCGTTGCGAATCATTATAGAAGAAGGCAGTGTGAGCCGAGCTGCGACTCGGTTGAACCTGAGTCAATCAGCCATGAGCCGTGTGCTTGGACGATTACGCCAATTGGTTGGCGATCCACTATTCGTTCGACAAGGTCAGCACTTAATACCAACGGAAAAAGCGATTGAACTGAATCAAGCCCTTGGCGAACCACTTGAATCGTTACGTTCGTTATTAACGCCAGAACGATTTGACCCAACGACTTGCGATCAGACATTCACGATAGCGACGACAGATTACGCCATGCAGACCATTTTTCCGTTTGCATTGCCTCGGATATACCAAGAAGCCCCTCAAGTAAAATTTGAATTCATTCCATTGATTGACGATCAGCTTCCACAGCAGTTGACACATCAAGGTGCCGATTTGGCGATTTGTCGCCCTACTGGCTCGGTAGAGCCATTGAACAGTGATCGGCTAGGACGTGTTGGCGTATCTTGCCTGATTTCGAAGCAACACCCGATTGCCCATAGCGACATGCGACTGCACGATTACCTTGAATACCCACATGCGATGATAGCGATAAGCGATGGCGTCAAAGCGTTACTTGATCAGGCGCTAAGTAGCCAGCCTGCTCGAAATATGGTGCTTCGTGCCTACCATTTAGAAGCGGCTTTAGCGATTGTGGACACCTTGCCGCTGATCATTACCGTTCCTGCCGACTTAGCCTATTTGGTCGCAGATCGTTACGACCTATTGGTTAAACCGCTTCCTTTTGAATTTACACCGTTTGAGTACTCGATGATTTGGCATTCTAGAAGCGATCACTCGCCAGCTCAGGAATGGTTGAGAACGATGGTAAAAGAGGAATGCAGTCGGTTAATTGCAAAGCGAGTGGAAGACCTAGGGCTCGATGATTAAGAAACCTCGGCTTTGAATAAGAAGCTAAAAAGTAGGGATTGACGGATTAAAAAGGGTAGAGGATTCCGTGATTTTTGGGTCAGACAATGTCTGACCCATGATTTATTTTTTCCAATGAGTTTTGGCGTTGTTTGCTAACGGGACACAGTGTTAAGGCTTAATGACCACGCGACCCGTAATTTGACCATTCGTTATGTCTTCTGCGTATTTCGGCGCATCACTTAAAGGGATCTCTGTGCAGGCTTGCTCAAAGTAACTGTCAGGAAGCAGTTCAGTGAGCTTTTCCCATGCCGCTGAGCGCTTCTCGTAGGGGCAGTAAACGGAATCGACCCCTTGCAAGCGGACGTTTCGCAGAATAAATGGCATAACCGTCGTCGGTAAATCGAATCCACCCGCCAAACCACATGCCGCTACGGTGCTGTTGTAATCCATTTGCGCCAGCACTTTAGCCAAGACTTTGCTACCAACAGTGTCAATGGCACCTGCCCAGATTTGTTTTTCAAGTGCGCGTGCGGGTTCTTCAAACTCGCTGCGATCAATGACTCGGCTTGCCCCTAATTGTTCAAGTAAAGGGCCGTTCTTTTCTACTCGGCCGCTTACTGCTACTACGTTATAGCCAAGAGTTCTTAATAGCGTTACAGCAACAGAACCCACGCCGCCACTCGCCCCTGTGACGAGGATTTCGCCATCTTCTGGTTTGACATCGCCGTCTATAATAGCTTGTACACACAGCATGGCGGTTAAGCCTGCGGTACCGGCCATCATCGCTTGCTTGCTGCTAAGCCCAGAAGGCAGTGGAACTAACCAATCGGCTTTAAGGCGAGCGCGTTGAGCCATACCACCCCAGTGGTTTTCCCCTACGCCCCAACCCGTTAGCACCACTTTGTCGCCAGCTTGGTAGCGCTCGTCGGAAGACGTCACCACGGTTCCCGCTAAATCGATCCCTGGCACCATTGGAAACTGACGGATGATTTTCCCTTTGCCCGTAATGGCGAGTCCGTCTTTGTAATTAAGAGAAGTGTAATCCACATCGATCACCACATCCCCTTCAGGCAAATGTGAATCGTCTAGTGATTCAATGGATGCAATGGTTTTTTTATCTTCTTGATTTAGAACGAGAGCTTGGAACATAGTCTTCTCCACAATATGAGGGCTGCAAGCACATCACTCGTGTGCTTTGTCAACGACACTAGTGTAGAACGATATGACGTATGAAAAAAATGACACTTTAGCATTATAGGTATGCATATATTGCATAGCTCACAGTTTGAATGTTTGATGGTCTTTGGCGAGAAAAAAAGAAGGCGAGAACGCATCGGGGTTTTGCATTGCCCAGCCGTCTAACTCATGGCTGATGTGAATCAGCCCCATCTCCGTAATGGAGAGTTGTTGCTGGATGGATTGAGCCAGCAAGATGTCGTTGTGATTGCGGGGCGGGGAGCCTGGCATGGGGGGGTGGTTGCAATCGATTAGCATGAGATCGATGGGTTTGCTTTCAAGGAATTCTCGTGTGCTTTTAGGAAGCCCAACCGTATCCGTTAAATACGCCAAGCGTTTGTTTTCCCATTCAAAAAGATAGCCAAAGCAAGGTTTGGAATGCGTAAGAGGGACGGGCGTAATAGCGATGCCTTCCCAGAGAAAAGGGGTAAACGCGTTCAGTGGCTGGAAATTCAATATACCAGGGTGCTTATAAAGATCGTCGCAGCCAGCTTTGTCGGGTGGAGTGAAAACGGGTATCGAGTTGCCTTCTCCCCAACGCAGGTCAAACAGGGAGTGAACATGATCCATATGAAAATGCGTCAGCAATAGGGTGTCAATCGTGCCAGAAGGAAATCGCTCCAGAAGTTGGGGGTGGTTGGCATCCAACAGCAGATTTTTCCCATTATGCTCAATGAAGGCAGAGGTTTTACCGCGTCGGAATATCGGGTTATCGGTGGCTCTTTCACACGCTGCGCAGTCACAACCATAGGCTGGCACATGCCCTGCGTTTCCTGTCCCTAATAACGTCAGTTGCACGTTTGTACCTCCGGATTTAATTGCCGAATAAATTGATCCACACTCGATTCAAGTTGACCACTGTTGTCGATCACCAGAGCATCGGAGGGTTTGTTTCTTTGGTATTGCTTGGCTCGCTCAATGCGAGCACTTATCTGTTCATGTGTTTCCCGTCCTCTCGCGATTAAGCGTGATTGTAAACATTCCACATCCACTTGAATCCAAACGGGGACGAGTTTTTCTTTGAACCGTGCGTGTGCCTGAGGAAAGTAAGCGCGCGACCCATTCAATAGCACATGTTGCCCTTGATTGAGCCAAAGTTCGACTTCTTTACCAATGCCATAATGCAGTCCGTTGGCTTCCCAGTGCATGGAAAACAACCCAGAGAGGATACGCTGGTGAAACTCTTCATGGTTGAGCGCGATGTGATTCTCACCGCCACTGTCAGCGGGTCTTGTAATGTATCGATGTGCGATTTGAACGGATACGCGGCTGTCTTGACGGATCGCCTGCATCACGCTGTCTTTTCCGCTGCCGGATGCGCCCATTACATAAAAGAGTGTCGCCATGCTATCTTCCTTCTGTGCCCCAACAGTATTTATCATTTAATACACGCACTGCCCGAGTCGCCACGCTCGTTTCACGTAGGTTTGCCCTTCAACGTGTTGAACCAAGATCAAATCAGCAAGTAAGCCTTCTTTGATTTGCCCACGGTCATGAAGCCCAAGCGCTTTCGCTGGGTTGGACGTGGCCAGTTTGACGGCGCTGGGTAAATCCAATGTGTTGCTTTCATCTGCTGCCAACTTGAACACGGCATCCAATAAGCTTAGTGGGAAATAATCCGAAGAGAGCACATCCAACACGCCCATACTGGCTAGCTCATGCGCCGCGACATTGCCGGAATGTGAGCCGCCTCTCACGACGTTGGGAGCCCCCATTAATACGTGTAAACCCAGCTCGTGTGAGCGTTTTGCGGCTTCAACCGTGGTGGGGAATTCCGCCAGTACCAAGCCGAGATCGTGCGACTCCTCCACGTGTGCGTGAGTGGCATCGTCGTGGCTTGCCATTGGAATACCGCGCTCTCGGCAAAGTTGAGCAATGGCTTTGCGATTGCGATCAGACCATACCCCCGACAGGCAACGTTGTTCGGTTTCGTAGGCTTGCATTTCCGCATCATTCAATCCGTATTTGCCTTGGTAATACTCATAGTATTTTTGAAGATTGACGAATTGACGCTGACCCGGCGAGTGATCCATCAAAGAGACCATTTTCACTTGGGGTAACCCCAAATACCGCTCTGCCAGACCGTACGTGGAAGAGTGGGGTAATTCGCAGCGAATATGCAGGAAATGTTGAGCGCGATTCACTCTTCGTCGCTCCGATTCAATCAGCGTCTCGATCATCTTGTCTAGATAATCTTGGCGTGTGCCCCCATCGCGCACATCGCCCACCGCCACGGCATCCAATACCGTGGTGATGCCTGAGGCGATTAATTGAGCATCGTGCGCGGCCATGGCAGAAAATGGTGGCCAACTCACTTTGGGTCGAGGCGTAAAGTATTTTTCAAGATTGTCGGTATGCAGCTCAATCAAACCAGGAAGAAGCCAGTCTCCTTGGCCATCAATGCAATGTGGGTCGCTGTCTTTGCCTTCAGAAATCGACACAATGGTGTGATTGTCGATCTCAATGGTGCCATACAAAATGGAATCAGGCAGAACTAGGTGAATGTTGGTGATTTTCATTGCCGTCGTCCTTCTATTGCCATGTCGAGTTTGGAATGGGTACGGTGCGAGTGGTTGCCGTCTTCACATCAAAGTACTTGTCCGCCACTTTCTGACGAACATAGTCGTCGTGGAATATCCCGACGATGGTGGCACCTCGTGATTTGGCTTCGAGGATCAGGTTGATGACCACATCGCGGTTTTTTTCGTCCAACGATGCGGTGGGCTCGTCGAGCAGCAAAATGGGGGCGTCCACAATAAAGCCACGTGCAATATTCACACGTTGTTGCTCGCCACCTGAAAACGTGGCGGGTGCGAGGTGCCAGAGTGTTTCGGGGACATTCAAGCGAGTCAGCATGGCGGCGGCTTTTTTCTCAGCCACGGCTTTGGCCACATTTCGCTCAAGCAAAGGCTGCATGACGACTTCGAGGGCGGAAATGCGCGGTATCACGCGTAAAAACTGGCTGACCCAACCCAATGTGTGTTGGCGAACCTGCAAAATTTTTCGTGGGGAAGCCGAGGCAATATCAACCCACTGATTGTTGCTGTAGACCATGATTGAGCCACTGTTGACCCTATAATTGGCGTACAAGGTGCGCAGCAGTGTCGATTTACCCGAGCCAGATTCACCGTGGAGGACGAGGCACTCGCCTTGGTTCACCTCGAAGCTAACAGCATTCATGACAGGCAGCGTAATGCCTTGCTGATTATGAAGAACAAAGTTCTTACTGATGTTTTCAATTCTTAACATGGGATCATCCTTGCAATACAGAAGACACCAACAACTGGGTGTAAGGGTGCTGAGGATCGTCGAGCACCTGATCGGTAATCCCGGTTTCAACGATGCGGCTTTCTTTCATCACAATGAGGCGATCCGATAACAGTCGAGCAACGGCCAAATCGTGAGTGACGATGATGACCGACAACCCTAGGTTGGTGACGAGGTGGCGAATCAAATCGAGTAATCGAGCCTGAACCGACACGTCTAGCCCACCAGTCGGTTCGTCCATGAACACCAATTTGGGGTGGGTCACCAAATTGCGGGCGATTTGAAGGCGTTGCTGCATTCCACCGGAAAAGGTCATGGGGGTGTCATCCATGCGATCGAGTGGAATTTCGACATCGTGTAGCCATTTTTCGGCTTGTGAGCGAATGTGACCATAATGTCTGTCGCCAATGGCCATCAATCGCTCCCCGATGTTGCCCCCAGCAGACACGCGAGGTCTTAACCCATCCATGGGGTGTTGATGCACCACACCCCATTCGGTGCGAAGCAAGCGGCGGCGCTCTCTATCCGGTTGCTCGTACAGCTCAATGGTGCGATGTCCATTGTTGTAATCCACGGTGCCGCTGTTGGGGCGCTCTCGACCGGACAGCACGCGCAATAACGTGCTTTTTCCTGAGCCGGATTCCCCAACAATGCCCAAGACTTCACCCGGATACAGTTCTAGGTTGATATTCTGGCAGCCTTTACCCGGCGAATACAGTTTGGACACATCCGATACCGTCAGCAGGGGCGACTCATTTTGTGAGGCGTTGCGCACGGGGGTCGGACTCCCATTTTCTACAAGGCTTAACATGACAATTTCTCCTGCTGTTTGGCGCAGTAATCTGTATCGGAGCAGACATACATTCGGCTGCCTTTATCGTCGGTGACCACTTCATCTAGGAAGGTGTGCGTTGCGCCGCAAATGGCGCAGGGCTCTTCCCAGCGTTGAACCTCAAAGGGGTGATCGTCAAAATCGAGGCTTTTCACATCGGTAAACGGAGGAATGGCATAAATGCGCTTTTCTCGACCCGCACCAAACAGTTGTAAGGCAGGCATGCGATCCATTTTCGGGTTGTCGAATTTTGGAATCGGAGAGGGATCCATGATATAGCGCTGGTTCACCATCACAGGGTAAGCATAAGAGGTTGAGATGTGCCCGTATCGGGCGATGTCTTCATACAGCTTCACGTGCATGATCCCGTATTCGCTCAAGGCGTGCATTTTCCGAGTTTCCGTTTCTCTTGGTTCTAGAAAACGCAAGGGTTCTGGAATTGGCACTTGGTACACCAAAATTTGCCCGTCGGTCAGTGGCGTTTCCGGAATACGATGACGAGTTTGGATAATGCTGGCGTGTTCGGTGGTTTCCGTGGTGTCGGCGTCGGCCACTTTTTCGAAAAACTGACGAATGGAGACCGCGTTGGTGGTGTCGTCTGCCCCTTGGTCAATGACCTTAAGTGTGTCTTGTTGCCCAATGATGGAGGCCGTGATTTGAATGCCACCGGTTCCCCAACCGTATGGCATGGGCATTTCCCTTCCGCCAAAAGGCACTTGGTAGCCGGGAATCGCCACCGCTTTGAGAATGGCGCGGCGGATCATGCGTTTGGTTTGTTCATCTAAGAAGCCGTAGTTGTATCCCTGAACCGCTTGGTTTTCTGGGGTGTTGATGGGCTTACTTAAGCTGGTCATGGTCTGGCTCCTCTTGATGTACATTGCGTTGTTCGTGCTCCTTTTGAAGCTTGCGAATCAGCTCCAGTTCCGACTGAAAATCGACGTAGTGGGGGAGTTTTAGGTGGGACACAAACCCCGCCGCTTCGACGTTATCGCCGTGGGACAACACAAACTCCTGATCTTGTGCAGGACCTTGGACGGGTTCGTCCAATTCTTCGGCTTGGAGCGCTCTGTCGACCAGTGCCATGGACATGGCTTTGCGCTCAGCCGCACCAAAGGCGACACCATAACCTCGGGTAAATTGGGGTTTGATGGATTTTGAACCAGAGAAGCCGTTGATCATCTGGCATTCCGTGAGCTCGATATCCCCTATGTCTATTTCGAATCCCAGTTCCTCGGGACAAAGAGAGACCGTGACGTTTCCTGTGCGGATTTCCGCCGCAAATGGGTGATTGCGACCGTAACCTCGCTGCGTGGAATACCCCATCGACAAAAGGAAACCTTCATCGCTGCGCATAAGCTGTTGCAGCCGAGCGCTGCGCGTTGCAGGGTACGTGGGCGGATGCAACGTAATGTCTTCTGCGGCTTCGCCTTCGTCCACTTCTTTTGTCGCTAACCCTTGATGTTCCAATATGGTCATCACTTGCGGACACGCTTCCAGTTTCGTTGTATCGGTCAGTATGTCAGCTTCCTTCGAATCTACCTCTTCCGCTAACAAGGAAAAATCCAGTAGGCGATGGGTGTAATCCAATGTGGGACCGAGTACCTGACCGCCGGGCAAGTCTTTAAAGGTCGCGGATATGCGGCGCTCTATTTCCATGGCGCTAGTGTCTAATGGTTGGCTGGTGGCAAAGCGAGACAATGTGGTGCGATAGGCGCGCAGCAGAAAAATGGCTTCTATCATGTCACCACTGGCTTGCTTAATGGCCAATGCGGCGAGTTCTGTGTCATAAATTCCGCCTTCCGTCATCACCCTATCAACCGCGCCGCTCAATTGTTTTTCGATTTGGCTGACGTTCAGCTCCGCCCCTGTTCCTCGGCGCTTTTGGTCTTGAAGTTTGTGGGCTGCTTGAATGGCTTTTTCACCGCCTTTTACCGCAACGTACATGATGAATCCTCCCTATTGGCCAGCGTGATGCGAGTGGTACGCGGCAGTGCCATGAATTGGTTTTTGCACGTGAGCAAGACATCCACTCCCAAAGGTTGGGATTCGCTGATCGCCATGATCTGGTTGAGCAGCGATTGATGAATGCCTTCCACCTTGATGGATGCTCGACCATCAATGCCTGGGCCGCTGAGTTCCAATCCGACCCCACTCGATAGGCTGCTCACTTGTACAATTACCGTGGTGCTGGTGTCGGGGTACTCTTCGCTCCCCCAGCAGAATTGGCTCACATCGGTATCTTGTTCGCTATTTATAAGCGCAAAGCTCGCGTTATCAGGATGCGTGGTGAGTGGGGTATTGGCATGAAACCGTAAGTTTTGCGTGAGCTCCGAATCCGCTTGAAATGAGTCACTTAACCAAAGCGGCGTCGTGCTGTCGGTCAGCGTCAGTAATATTTGAGAGGTGGCCGCATTGGCTTGACCAAACGATAACTCCGATGGCATCGACTGTAGGGAGCTCGGCATCGACATGGCGTTCAAAATGAAGCGAAAGACATTCTGAGCGTCGTGAATTGGATCGTTAAAACCGGGTTTTACGAATTTCATTCGTCTTCTCCTCTCACCATCGTGAAGAACTCGACTTTGCTGGTGGCGATGTGCTGTCGCCTTACTTTGGTCTGTTCTTCCATGAACGCCATCAGAGGCTCTATCACTTGTTGCTTGAGCGATGCGCAATGGGTTTCGGTCTGCATAAGGGCATCGATCAGTGCGGCGAGATGGGCGTGTTCTTTATTGCGCCCTTTTATGTAGCTGTAACCCATTTCTCCTCCCGGTAATTTAATGACACTGCGCGTGACGGTCATGTCCCCAATGTTGAATGGGTTACCTGTGCTGCCCATGCGCGACTGAACCTGAATCAGCCCCGTTTCGGCTTGGCGTATTACCTGATAATGCGGAGACAAATTTAACGGCTCCCACAGGTTTTTTAGGTGTAAGAAGTGGGTCCGAGCGAGGGCTGACATCCAGCCTTGTCGCTCCGACTGAGTTGTCGTGGTCATGGTTAATGCTCCAATACGATTTCAATCATGTCCGAACGGGTGTAGGAGCAAGAGTATTCCAGGACCTGTTTGGTCTGGCTTGCCACGTTGACCGTTCGGAAAATAATGAGCGGAATGTTCTCCGATAATTTGAGTTGTTTGCGTTCTTGCTGGTTGGGCATTCGCGAGCGCAGTTTGGTGGATTGTCGAGTCAGCTCCATATCGAGTTGTTGCTGAAGGTATTGATGAAGAGAGCCGCTTTTGAAGTGCTGCAACGGTTTCCACCACTCTGTGTTTGGCAAAAAATGCTCAATCAAACTGCATGGCAGACCATCAATCACTCTGAGTGTGGTGAGCTTGATGATTTGTGCGTTCAGCTCGATGTTCAGAACCTTGGCTAGATGTGCACTGGCGGCGATCAGTTGGCGGTTTAACACCTCACACCTTGGCATGTAGCCTTGTTTGGTGAGGTTGTGCGTAAAATACGCACCTTGATCGAGCGGGTACGCGTATGGCTGACGGATGACCTGATTGCCTCTGCCTTGTTGCCTTTCAATTAATCCACAAAACACCAGCTCATCAATGGCACGTCTGACGGTGTGGCGATTCACGTGAAACCGGTCTGCTAAGCGAGATTCTGAGGGCAAGAATTCCCCCACTTTGAACTGGCTTTGTACTTCCTGTTCCAATTGTTTGGCGATGTCCATGTACCGTTGCATCCCAGTCTTCCCTTCAGTTGTCTAGACAAGTTCTGGCAAATTTTTTAAATGTACGCTTTGCGAATATGTTGCGAGGCAAAGTCAATCAAGCTGACGGTCACAATGATGACCAGCATGATGGCGGCGGTTTGTTGGAACTGAAAACCCCGAATCGCTTCCCACAGCAACACCCCAATGCCACCCGCCCCGACCATACCCACTACGGTGGCGGAACGAACATTGGATTCAAAGCGATACAGTGTGAAGGAAATCCAAAGTGGCAACACTTGGGGGATGACGCCGTACATCACTTCTTCCAATTTGTTGGCTCCGGTGGCTCGGACGCCTTCTACGGGGCCTAGGTCTATCGCTTCGACGGCTTCTGAAAACAGTTTCGCCAATACCCCAGTCGTGTGGATAAACAGTGCCAATACGCCTGCAAATGGGCCTAAACCCACCGCTACCACAAACAGCATGGCAAACACTATTTCATTAATGGCTCGCGCCGCATCCATGAGGCGACGAGTCGGTTGATAAACCCACATGGGGACGATGTTGTCGGCACACATTAACCCCAGCGGTACGGAGAAAAGGACCGAAAGCACCGTGCCCCAAATGGCGATTTGAATCGTGATTAAGGTTTCTTCTACGTAAAGATCCCAATAGGTGAAGTCGGGTGGAAAGAAATCGCGGGCTAACTCCACCATGTTGTCGGAATCCGCCACCAGTTGAACGGGGTTCATTTCCGCCCCTTGCCATGCCCAAGCAAGCAGTGCGGCAAACAAAATCAGTATCGCAAGCTGGGTCAGTTTTTGGCTCCAGCGCTGATGGTGTTGAAGGGCGTCCATTGACGTATTGATGTCCATATTGGTTCTCATTTAATGGCTTAAATAGGGTGGGGAATGCCCACCCTAAGTCGGTTCGAGCGCGTTACTCCATGGCTTCAAGGGCTGCCATTTGGCGGTTTAATGCCGCCAACTCAGATTGAACGTTGTTGACTTTGGTGAGTTCAGACTGATCAAGCTTTTTGTCGGTGGAGAGCTTGTTGAGCTGCTTGAACAGTGCTAATTGACGGATAGGAAGCAGTTGCAAATCGGAAGAAGCTTTAAAGGGAGCCCAATCGAGCTCTTTTAAAATGGCGACTTCTTTTGCGTTGCCCGTTTTTCCATACGTCATGAAAAAGTCGTAGACCGCTGTTTTCGTCTCTTCTGGTAGGTTTTTACGCCAGACAATGGGATCCGCTGGTATCAGAGGGGATTTCCAAATGATTTTGATGTTTTTGAATTTGTCGGGGTTGTTATTGGCGAAACGACGAAGGCTTTCGGTGTTGTTGGTGGCGATATCCACTTGCTTATTGGCTACCGCAAACAAGTTCACTTCGTGGCTCGAATTCAATGTGCGTTTGAATTCGTTCGGTTGTACGTTGTTTTTCGCAAACACATAGTAAGACGGAACCAAGAAGCCCGATGTGGAATTTGGATCGCCGTTACCAAATGCAAGGTTAGAGCGATCTTTCAGCATGTCTTCAACCGAATTAATTGGGCTGTCTTTGTGTGTGATCAGCAGACTCCAATACCCCGGATTGCCTTCGACATCGACCGTCTGAGCAAAAATCTCACCGCCTGCGCGATCCACCGCTTCCATCGCGGATTTATTGCCATACCATGCGATGTCGACTTTGTTGAAGCGCATACCTTGAATGATGCCTGCGTAATCGGGCGCAAAGTACGCTTTCACTTCTACGCCCAGCTTTTCGCTCATGTCATCCAAAAATGGTGTCCATGAGGCTCTCAAGTTTTGTTGAGATTCGGTTGAAATGATACCAAAGTTCAGGGTTTTTAGTGGTGCTTCGTCTGCCCAGGCTGGGGCAAGCGTTGTTGCCGCCATCGCAATGGCAGCTGAGATCTTACGGATTGCACGTAACATTGTTCAGATTCCTTTTGACTGAATGTTGACTGTAGCTGGATTGGTCTTTATCGACGGTGCTGAGAGTGGCGTGCTAGGAAAGTGTCCTTTCACAATCACGCCTGCTTCTTCTGTTTTTCCGCGATACAGAGCTTCAAGTTGTGTGGGGGTGAGCCCATGGCTGCTGCCCTGATAAAAAATGTGTCCATCACGAAGTGCGATGACATGCTCACAGTAATTTAAGGCATGCTCGACTTGGTGAAGGGTTACGATGACGGGGATGTTTTCTTGTTGGTTGATTTGTTGCAGCAGTTCCATCACCACGCGTGAGGATTCAGGGTCGAGTGACGCAATGGGTTCATCGGCAAAGATGATTTTGGCGTCTTGCATCAGCGCTCTGGCGATGGCGAC
Organism: Vibrio sp. S9_S30; assembly: GCF_014694455.1. Lineage (GTDB taxonomy): Bacteria > Pseudomonadota > Gammaproteobacteria > Enterobacterales > Vibrionaceae > Vibrio. Next base: position 78,893 of record NZ_JAAUWT010000020.1, read on the forward strand.
ACGCTGTTGCTGACCACCAGACAGTGTTGAAACGCGCTGGTGGGCAAAGGCTGCCATTCCCACTCTATCGAGAGCTTCCAGAGCTTTTGTTTGTTGTGCTTGAGTAAATTGTCCGCTAAGGGAGCGCCACCAAGGTGTTTCGCTGAGCGCACCAATCAGAACGTTGGTGATGACAGATAGGCGATTCACTAGGTTAAATTGCTGAAAAATGAAACCAGCTTGCGAGCGAGTGGTGCGGATCCGCTTATCTACTTTACCCGACTGTTGAACCCGCTGACCCATAATACGGATCTCGCCGGATGGATCGTTGCTTTTGTTTCCGGCGATTAACCCATTGAGGTGACGCAATAGGGTCGATTTTCCCGACCCCGATGGACCCAGTAGCGCTGTCATACCGCGGTGCGTAAGATCCAGATTGATATTGTTCAGTGCACGGTTTTTTCCAAAGGTTTTATGTAAATCCGTGACGGTAACGATGCTGTCCATAGAGTGAACCTTCTGTTTTGTTCGGCTCTATCCTGCTTTGGGGAAGTGACGGTTTTATTGCAGCGAAATGTCAGAAAAATGCAGCGAAATATTGGTAATTCGCTTAAAAGTCTGTTGTTAAAAGACTTAATCAGAGATGTCTAGACAAGTGCGGGGAGTTGTCTAGATAGGGATTTCATCAAAAGTTCATGGAATAGCGTGAAAAGCTTGAGGTGGCGCAGGTTTTGATAATGCCACCTCCTGCATAGGAAGGATGTGGCCATTGTTTTAAGGGGTCGGCGTATAAGGGTCGTAACCGCATTGCCTTTCAGTGGTGGCTTTGGTGTAGGTGATTTCGTCTAGCCAAGGAAATGCTAAGGCGTATTGATTCAGTGTATCTTTCGCTCTGTCTGTGAGCGGAGCATCGTAGACTGAAACACACCTCAAGAGATTGTTGTTGCTAATATCGAGAGTCGTTAACGCGTTCTCGCCAAGGTGAAGTGTCTGAAGTTTTGTCAGTGAGCCGATATTGATATCGATGAAGTTATTGCCAGCCGCTTCTAGATTCACAAGGTTCGTGTATTGTTCGACAGGAAGCTGGCTTAATGAATTAAAACTGACGCTTAACCTAGTCAAAGTGTTGCTTTCGGTTGGTAGGGTTAGCGAACTGAGTGCGCTTGTTTTTATTTCTAAGTTAACCAAATTAGAGGCGTTTGATGCATCAAGAGAGTGTATCTGGGTTCTATTCAAGATGACGGTTCTCAGTAATGGCATGTTGGTTAAATTAATGGCGTTAATGGGGTTCTCTGAAAGGTTCAATGCAGTGAGTTTGGAATGGTGGCTTGATGAAAATGAACTCAGGCTCTTGTTAGCTGCATACAATGCATTCAATTCCGTTAGATGATTTGTCTCTATTTCGAAAGCACCCGTACCACTAATGTCTAGAACGGTTAGGGCGGTATTGTTTGCCAAATCGAGAGAAGCCAAGGCGTTATCTTTAATACGTAAATGGGTGAGCTTTACGTTGTTTGCCAAAGAGATCAAATGGAGTTCATTTTGAGACAAATCTAGGTCTTTTAAGGAGGGCAAGTTTGCCGTATTGACCTCCCGCAGTTTGTTTGCTGAGAGCTTTAATTGCGTGAGCTTATCCGTTGATGGGAGTGAAATGGACTGTAACTTTCCATCGAGACTTGGATGCCCATCTACCCCAAATACACGTACGGTCTGAAGTAACACGTTATGGCTAAGGTTCAGATCTTGAATTTGAGAGCCAAATACCGTCAGTGACGTTAGCTTGGTGTTATGAACCAAATCGAGATTCGTTAGATCAGGTACTCTATGTAGAAACACGTCCGTTATGTTGGTGTTATTGGCTAAGTTAACGGATGAAAAGGTTGCATCTGATACCGTCAGTTTCTCTAATGAGGTGTTTTGAGATACGTCGATATTGCTGATGCCACTGGATTGAAGAAGCGTTAATTCGGTTAAGTTTGGGAAGGCAGAAAAATTGATATCGACAGGGGGCAAAGACGTTGTATTGCGAATGTCCAGCTTGGTCAAAGAGGTCAGCTGCTCAATCTCTCTGTGATAACCGTACTGACAGGTGAAATGAGTCACTTCATCCACAAACTTCCAATGGTTTCTTTCTTTTAACCTATCGAAACAAAGTTTGATCGAGTTAGTTTCAAACGTCAGGTTGTCGATCAAATTACTGGTATTTTGAACCGTTACATCGACCGTTCTCGATCCCGTCGCCCCTTCATTGTCTGTCGCTGTGACTTTGAATGTCAGGATCTCTTCTCGATTTAGGGAGGGAGAAGTAAAGCTTAACGCTTGTGAGTTTGGATCGGCAATCGTGACGTTTGTGCCAGCCGTTTGTTCCCATTGGTAGGCGGTGATGGTTCCGTCGCGATCATACGCTGAGGCTGCAATGGACACGAGTTGATTGATGTCTACCGTGACATCGCTAATAGGGTGGATGGCGGGCGATCGATTGGGTTTGATATGCACAAAGGCTGGCTGGGTGGCGGTCGCCCCTTGATCGTCCTTGACGGTCACTTCAAACGATAGCAGCTCATCTTCAGTTATCGCTGGTACCGTGAAGGTCACTTGCTGCGAACTTGAGTTTGTGAACGTGACGCGTGTTCCCGATTTCTGCCGCCAAACGTATTCGGCTATTTGCCCATCGGGATCGGTTGCGTTGGCAATGAGGCTGGTCACGGTGTTTGGCCTAACGGTTTGGTCTGCAATGGCAGCAATTTGTGGTGATTGGTTGGATGCAGCGGTCACTTTTACAGTGACGGTTTGGCTACTGGTTGCGCCTTCATTGTCGGTAGCGACCAATCGAAAGACCAACGTTTGCTCTTGATAAGACGTTGGCGCAACGAAGGAGGTAACAGTGGCGTTTGGGGTAGAGAGTGTGACTGGGGTGCCAGAGACTTGCTCCCATCGGTGGGAAACAATGCTTCCGTCTGAATCCGATATGTTCCCCGATAGCGTCACTGTGCGTGAAGCTGACGTCACGAAATCCCCTCCCGTTGTGATCACAGGCGCCATATTGGGTGTTACGGGCGTTGCTGAATCAGAGTCGGTTGTTTCACTGCCACCACCACACGCTGCCAATAAAAGTGGGGCTAAGAGTAGCGTTACATTCTTTAGAGTCATCATTTAAAGCCTTTGAATACTTTCGTTTTTACTTAAATACGGAACGATGCCTGCCCATATTGTGAATGAGGACAATAGATGCGTTCCATGCCATACCAACAGAAGAGATATCGAAAGATTTTTTATTTGTGAGCGCCGGATAAAGCCTATTGATCAAGGGGCGCTATTGGGGGACGAAAAAGCTTTACGTACGAGATTGAATTTGTATAGCCATATGCACCCCAATCCATACTAATGTTTGGATGAAATATAAACTAGATGCATATTAACAAGAGTAGTGAATACGTGAGGTGTCTCTGATTTATTTTTGAACCAGTTAATTGTTTGTAAAATAAGAAAAGACCAGAAATTTGGCCTTTTCTATTGTATGTAGGAGGGGGACTTAATTGTCTACCCGTTCAAACACGGTTGCGATACCTTGTCCGAGACCGATACACATGGTTGCTAAACCGTACTTGGCTTCTTTCGCCTCCATTAAATTAATAAGCGTGGTGGAAATCCTTGCTCCTGAGCAACCTAAGGGGTGACCCAGTGCGATAGCGCCGCCGTTCAGATTGACTTTCTCATCGACCACATCCAATAAACCGAGGTCTTTCGCACAGGGTAGAGATTGTGCAGCAAATGCTTCATTCAACTCAATCACGTCCATGTCTTCGATAGATAGACCAGCACGCTTAAGGGCTTTTTGGGTTGCGGGTACAGGACCGTACCCCATGATGGAGGGATCGCAGCCCGCCACGGCCATAGAACGCACACGAGCACGGATGTTTAGCCCCAGTGCTTTGGCTTTGTCTTCACTCATGATCAGCATGGCTGATGCGCCGTCTGAAAGAGCTGATGACGTTCCCGCTGTTACCGTTCCGTTGACAGGATCGAATACAGGTCGAAGTTGAGATAAGCCTTCTACCGTGGTTTCTGGGCGGATCACTTCATCATAATCCAAGGTGATCAGCGAGCCATCTGGCGCGTGCCCTTCGGTGGGTAAAATTTCATTCTTAAATCTGCCTTCTTGAGAGGCTGCGTAAGCACGAGCATGAGAGCGTGCTGCAAATTCGTCTTGCTGTTTACGGCTGATGCCATGGAGTTTACCCAGCATTTCCGCCGTCAACCCCATCATTCCCGCGGCTTTGGCTACGTTCTTGGATAAACCCGGGTGGAAGTCAACGCCGTGCGTCATTGGGACATGCCCCATGTGTTCAACACCACCGATGAGACAGATATCAGCATCGCCCACCATGATGGCACGAGCGGCATCATGAAGCGCTTGCATGGAAGATCCACACAACCGGTTGACGGTAACAGCACCTACTTCAATCGGCAATCCCGCCAGCAAAGCCGCATTTCTTGCGATATTGAAACCCTGTTCTAGAGTTTGTTGCACACAGCCCCAGTAAATGTCTTCGATTTCGGACGGGTTAACCTGTGGGTTACGTGCCAAAATCCCTTTCATCAAATGTGCGGAGAGATCTTCTGCTCTTACGTTACGAAATGCCCCGCCTTTGGAGCGCCCCATTGGGGTTCGTAGGCAATCAACGATCACTACATTGTTCATTTTAAGAGTCCTTTTCCAAAGAGGGTGATAACGTGCTTGCTTGTTGAGCGCCGTAAAAAGTGTCGCCTTTTTCTGCCATTTCAACCAATATTTTTGGTGGCTGATACATGGCACCGAGATCGACGTATTGCTTCGTCATCGCAACAAATTCAGCAATGCCGATGCTGTCCAGATAGCGGAAGACGCCACCTCGGAAAGGAGGGAACCCCAATCCGTACACCAAGGCCATGTCGGCTTCTTGAGGAGAGGCGATAATGCCTTCTTCCAAGCACAAGACGACTTCGTTGATCATCGGAATCATCATGCGTTGAATAATGGTTTGTTCGTCAAACGTCTGCTGTTTTGTGCAGACAGGCGCAATCACAGAAAGGATGTCGTCGCTGAAGGTTTTCTTCGGCTTGCCTTTTTTGTCTACGCTGTATTGGTAGAACCCGCTGCCGTTTTTCTGACCGTAGCGATCCGATTCAAACAACGCATCAATGACGTCTTTGCCATCTTTCCCCATACGTTCTGGGAAGCCTTGTGCCATAAAAGCTTGTGCGTGATGAGCGGTATCGATACCGACCACATCAAGAAGGTAGGCCGGCCCCATCGGCCAACCAAACTTACGTTCCATGATTTTGTCGACTTCGGTGAAGTCTGCGCCATCGCGCAGTAATTTGCTAAAGCCACCGAAATACGGGAATAAAACGCGATTCACAAAGAACCCTGGGCAGTCGTTCACAACGATGGGGGATTTGCCCATTTTTGCTGCGTATGCCACAACGCGGTTGATGGTTTCTTCTGATGTGTGTTCACCCCGGATGATTTCGACCAATGGCATACGATGAACGGGATTGAAGAAGTGCATGCCACAGAAGTTTTCTGGACGTTTGAGTGACTTTGCTAATAAATTAATTGGAATGGTCGAAGTGTTGGACGTAATAATCGTATCTTCTTCAACGTGCGCTTCAACCTCACTCAGTACGGCGGCTTTAATTTTGGGATTCTCTACAACGGCCTCGACAATCACATCGGAATGTTCAATCCCGGCGTAGTGCAAGCTCGGGGTGATTGAAGCAAGGATCCCTGCCATTTGGAAGCCATCAAGACGACCACGAGCTAAGCGCTTATTCAACAGTTTGGATGCTTCCGTCATGCCCAAATCTAATGATGGTTGCGCAATGTCTTTCATCATGACTGGGACGCCCTTGAGTGCGGATTGATAAGCAATGCCCCCACCCATGATGCCCGCACCAAGCACGGCGGCACGTGCGGTGTCTTTCGAGGCGGACTTCGCGGATTTCTTCGCCAATCCTTTGATGTATTGGTCGTTTAAGAACAGACCCACCAAGGATTTGGCTTCTTCAGATTTTGCCAATTTAACAAAATACTTACGCTCTACGTCCAATGCGTCATTACGAGCACGGTGAGCGGCTTCTTCAATGGCTGTTACTGCGGCCATTGGAGCGGGATAATGCGGCCCTGCTTTTTGGGCGACCAAGCCTTTTGCCATGGTAAAACTCATCATGGCTTCTGTTTTGCTCAACGTAAGGGCAGAGGTTTTCTGTGCTCGACGCGCCTTCCATTCGATCAAACCGTCAGCAGCTTGCTCAATTGTCTGAATTGCCGATTGGCGAAGACTGTCGGTATCCACAATCGCATCCAGCAGCCCGACTTTTAACGCTTCATCTGCTCGGCAGGCCTTTCCTTGTGTGATGATTTCCATGGCACTGTCTGCACCTATCACGCGTGGCAAACGAACGCACCCGCCAAATCCCGGCATGATACCCAATTTGGTTTCAGGTAATCCGATGCTGGTGCTTGCATCTCCTATACGAAAGTCAGTAGCGAGTACACACTCACAACCGCCACCTAAGGCGTGTCCCGTCATGGCAGAGAGTGTGGGGACGGGCAAATCTTCCAATTTGCAGAAGATGTTGTTGGCAAACTGAACCCATTGATCCAGTTCATCTTCAGGTTTTGCAAACAAACCGAGGAATTCGGTGATATCGGCACCTACGATAAAGGTGTCTTTATCCGAGGTGAGAATCAGCCCTCTCAAGCCTGAATGATCTATAAGTGCATCCAGCGCCTGATCGAGCGATTCTAAGGTGGCAAGGTCGAGCTTATTCACTGAGCCTGGAGAGCAAAAGCTAAGCTCTGCAATGCCGTTTTTTATTTCCTTTACTTGTAGAGTATTTGATTGGTAAATCATGTCTAACTCCGCGATATGCAATCCGAGATTGCTTGAGAGAGTGAATGTTATAGTTATGTTGTCATATTGTTCGACTTTGTAAGTGTGCGCTGAGTTGTGGTTAATTTCAATACATTTTCAAACGCGTGTTTGATTTTTATTGGGTAGATCCTGTTCAGTACGCGATGGGCAGAAAGGCGTGATACACTTCATCTCTTCGTAAAACAGACCTATGTGCTATGAATTTACTTCCATTTTTCATTCCAGCAGAGCCCGCCATCTTCGAAGAAGAGATCAAAAAGAGTCTTTTTATTACTCAGTTGGCGCATACTCCGTCGATTGCGTCAGCGAAAGCGTTTATTGAGTCGGTAAAAGTTAAACACGCATCTGCACGGCATCACTGTTGGGGCTTTGTTGCGGGGAGACCCGAAGACTCCCTTCTTTACGGATTCAGCGATGACGGTGAACCATCAGGCACCGCAGGCAAACCAATACTGGCTCAGCTTTCTGGGTCAGGAGTGGGTGAGATCAGTGCGGTGGTCACCCGATATTCAGGTGGAATTAAACTGGGAACTGGGGGGTTAGTAAAAGCGTATGGCGGTGGTGTACAGCAAGCACTTAAGCTGCTTCAAACAATAGAGAAAAAAATAACCACAAAGCTTAAGCTAAGGTTAGACTATTCGTTTATGCCTATTGCTCAATCTTTAATGGAAACATACCAAGCTCATCAGCTTGATGCTGATTATGGTGAATTCATTGAAGTGACTCTAGAAATAGAAGTAAGCCAAGTGGCAGGGTTTACCCAGACAATCATAAATAAGAGTGGCGCTAAAGTTACGGTCACGCCATTAAAATAGAAACTAGGAATATTAAGAAGCGACGCTTCTGAAGCAAGCATGCAATTTCGTTCAATTATCCGCATCGTCGGTTTATTACTCGCTCTGTTTAGCGTGTCTATGTTGGCACCCGCTTTTGTCGCACTGATCTACCGAGATGGTGCTGGTGTGCCATTTGTGACAACATTTTTCGTTCTGCTGAGCGCTGGCGGCTTTTTTTGGTTTCCTAACCGCCATCATCGGCATGAATTGAAAGCTCGAGATGGATTTTTGATTGTGGTTCTTTTTTGGACCGTAATCGGCAGTGCGGGGGCACTTCCTTTCTTAATCTCTGATACCCCAGACATCTCGGTCACCGACGCGTTTTTTGAGTCCTTCTCGGCGCTCACCACCACCGGTGCAACCGTCATCGTCGGGCTGGATGACTTACCCAAGGCGATACTTTTCTATCGACAACTTCTGCAATGGTTTGGTGGGATGGGGATCATTGTATTGGCGGTGGCCATTCTTCCGGTTTTAGGTATCGGGGGAATGCAGTTGTACCGAGCGGAAATCCCCGGCCCAGTAAAAGACAGTAAGATGACACCGCGTATCGCCGAAACCGCTAAAGCGCTTTGGTACATCTACCTCAGCTTAACCATTGCTTGTGCGAGTGCTTTTTGGTTAGCGGGAATGAGTGCGTTCGATGCCATCAGTCACAGTTTTTCGACCATCGCCATTGGTGGGTTTTCTACCCACGATGCCAGTATGGGGTACTTTAATAGTTCTACCATTAATATGATAACGGTGGTGTTCCTTCTTATTTCAGCATGCAATTATTCACTGCATTTTGCGGCTTTTGCCTCTGGGGGGGTTCACCCTAAATATTATTGGAAAGATCCGGAGTTCCGAGCCTTCTTCTTTATCCAAGGCATCTTATTCTTGATCTGCTTTTTGCTATTGCTTAAACACAACACCTACACCTCAGTGTTTGATGCTTTTGATCAAGCCCTCTTTCAAACGGTGTCTATCTCGACCACCGCCGGTTTTACAACAACGGGCTTTTCTGAGTGGCCTCTATTCTTACCTGTATTGTTGCTTTTCTCTTCTTTCATTGGGGGGTGTGCAGGTTCAACAGGGGGGGGCATGAAAGTCATCCGCATTTTGTTGCTGACGTTGCAAGGGGCGCGTGAGCTAAAACGCTTGGTTCATCCAAGAGCCGTATACACCATCAAAGTCGGAGGCACGGCTTTGTCCCAGCGAGTAGTAGACGCGGTATGGGGGTTCTTCTCAGCTTACGCTTTGGTTTTTGTGGTTTGCATGTTGGCATTGATTGCGACCGGGATGGATGAATTAAGTGCGTTTTCTGCCGTAGCGGCTACGCTCAATAACTTAGGCCCTGGTCTTGGTGATGTCGCCTCGCATTTTGGTGATATTAACGATACCGCTAAATGGGTGCTGGTGGTATCGATGCTTTTTGGTCGTTTAGAAATATTCACACTGCTTATTCTGCTGACCCCGACATTCTGGCGCAGCTAATTTCACTTATTAAGGAAGCTCGATGGAAAAAGTACTTTTGCTTCACTCCAGCCGGGAAGGGCAAACCATTAAAATCCTGCACTATATAGAAGAGAAGCTTGGAAGTGTGGAGTGTGAAACAAAAGATGTGCACTCAATCGATGCGTTGGATTTGTCTGACTACGATAAGGTCATCATCGGTGCGTCAATTCGATACGGTCATTTTAATAAGAAACTGTATCGGTTTATTGAAAAGCACTTAGAGCAATTGAACAAAGCAAATGCCGCGTTCTTCTGTGTGAACTTAACGGCAAGAAAAGAGGCGGAAGGTAAAGATACGCCCGAAGGCAGCGCGTATATAAGAAAGTTTCTTATAAAATCCCCTTGGCAGCCGCAATTAATCGGTGTTTTTGCTGGTGCGCTGTATTACCCACGATATCGTTGGTTCGACAGAGTAATGATTCGTTTTATTATGTCGATGACTGGTGGGGAAACGGATACGACAAAAGAAGTGGAGTACACTAACTGGGAAAAGGTGTCTCTTTTTGTCGATTCAGTTAAAAATTTGAGTAAATAACTGCCACAAATTGCCTTACCTGAATGCTTTTTGCTCGAACGGATAAAAAGTCGAAAAAAAACAGGAAAAGAGCTTGCCAATGTAATGCCGATCTCTATAATGCCCCCTCGCTGACACGGGAACGCTTCGAAAGAAACGAAACGAGTCAGAGGCTAGATTAGGTCGCTGAAAAGCGAAC
>NZ_JAAUWT010000021.1 GCF_014694455.1 Vibrio sp. S9_S30
TGAAATTCAGCAGTAGCTTGAAGTTCTAAAGAAAATTCAGACATAAAAAATCGGTCCCAGATACATATCTGGGACCGATTATGAAGACTATTAAGGATCGTTCAAGAGTCTTAAACGATCGGCATTATGTCGAAAGACATGGCTTTTTTCGTTCAAAGCGACGAGTTTGTTCCAAACTCATGTCTCAGAGCTCGCCGCCCGCGTTGAGTCCCGTCAAGGGGAGCCAAAATTCTAAAAGCCATGTCGAAAGACGTGGCTTTTTTTCGTTCAAAGCGACGAGTTTGTTCCAAACCGTCTTCAAAAAGTGGTTGTTATCGTCGTGAACAATTTCAAGACAACAGTCTAACTTTTTGTTTTGTATAGAGACTGGTTCAACGCACCCACGGTATCCACATGTCAACTGCCTTCGTCTCACCCGTTCCATCTATTTCGTCATCACGAACAACCTAAATGATATTAATTCTCAAAAACTTGGGGATTTTTAAATTTAAAATCATAAATCTATAATTAACTGACGAATAAACAGTCAAACATCAAAAAACCTTACTCTATCTTGGTTGTTAAATACGTAACAAAGCAGGATAATATTAGGATCTGATTTATTTTTATTGAGATGCCATGACAGAGTATCTGTTGCTGCTTGTTGGCACCGTTTTGGTCAACAACTTTGTGCTTGTAAAATTTTTAGGCTTATGCCCCTTCATGGGTGTTTCAAAAAAACTTGAAACAGCTATAGGCATGGGTCTGGCGACAACATTTGTCCTTACTTTGGCATCGGTGAGTGCCTACCTCGTTGAAACCTACATTTTAACGCCGCTAGGTATCGAATATCTCCGCACCATGAGTTTTATTCTTGTTATCGCGGTGGTGGTTCAATTTACCGAAATGGTGGTTCATAAAACCAGCCCCACGCTATACCGCCTGCTTGGCATTTTTCTACCATTGATTACAACGAATTGTGCCGTTCTTGGTGTCGCATTACTCAACATTAATGAAAATCACAATTTTATTGAATCCATTGTTTATGGTTTTGGTGCCGCTGCTGGCTTCTCTATTGTGTTGATTTTATTTGCTTCCATGCGCGAGCGTATTGCCGCAGCTAATGTTCCTATGCCCTTTCGTGGCGCATCCATCGCAATGATTACCGCCGGATTAATGTCGCTGGCATTCATGGGCTTTACCGGGCTGGTGAAACTGTAATGAGCAGCATTTTAATTGCGATCATTGCACTTGCAGCCTTGGCGGCCATTTTTGGTGCGATCCTTGGTTTTGCATCGATTAAGTTCAAAGTTCAGGCGGATCCGATAGTGGATCAAATCGATGACATTTTGCCTCAGACTCAATGTGGCCAGTGTGGTTACCCTGGCTGTCGCCCTTACGCCGAGGCCATTGCAAATGGCGACGCCATTACGAAGTGCCCTCCCGGCGGGCAAGCGACCATCGAAAAACTGGCAGATTTGATGGGGGTAGAGCCTGGGGAGGGAGCGCATGACCCAGAGAAAAGCATCAAAAAAGTTGCTTTCATACACGAAGATATGTGTATAGGTTGCACGAAATGCATTCAAGCCTGCCCAGTCGATGCCATCGTCGGAGGCAATAAAGCGCTGCATACCGTCATTAAAGACGAATGTACTGGCTGTGATCTCTGTGTCGCACCTTGCCCGACAGATTGCATCGAAATGATTCCAATTGCGCAAACAACCGAGACATGGAAGTGGCAATTAAACACAATACCGGTGGTTAACGTCACCGATTCTCAACCTCAAAAATCACAATAAGAAGGATTGGGTATGTTGTCACTCATTGAAAAAATTCGTTCTGGTTACCTCTGGGATTTCCCAGGCGGTATTCACCCACCGGAAAACAAACGTCAATCTAACCAATCAAAATTGCAGACATTACCGCTTCCTCAAGAATTGGTTATTCCTGTAAAACAACATATTGGGAAACCTGGTGATCTCGCGGTATCTATAGGTGAGCGCGTCGTCAAAGGTCAGCCACTGACTTGTTGTTCATTAAGCTTCATGCTCCCAATTCATGCCCCAACATCCGGCACCATTACCGCTATTGAACCAAGAACAACGGCTCACCCATCTGGTTTAACCGAGTTGTCCGTCATTATTGAACCCGACGGAAAAGAGGAATGGGGAAAAAAGACCCCGATTGCGAACTACGAGCAAGAAACGTCAGATGACTTAATTGAAGCCATCCGTCAGGCTGGCGTGTCGGGAATGGGGGGCGCAGGTTTTCCAACGGCAAAAAAAATTCAGTCGGGCTTAGCAAAAACGAAAATACTCATTGTCAATGCCGCAGAATGCGAGCCTTACATCACCGCTGATGACACATTGATACAAGAGCATGCGGAAGAGATCATCACAGGCATAGAAATTGTTGAGCACATCCTTAAACCTGAGCTCACCATAATAGGCATTGAAGACAACAAGCCAGAAGCCATTAAAGCGTTGCAAGTTGCAGCTACAGCAAAAGATCTCGTGATTCGAGTGATTCCCACCAAGTATCCTTCAGGTGGTGAAAAGCAACTCATCAAAATATTGACCAATATGGAAGTTCCAGCCAACGGCATTCCAGCCGATATTGGCATACTGGTCCAAAATGTCGGTTCAATGCATGCCATTAAGCGCGCAATCGTCGACGGCGAGCCGCTTATCCAACGCGTTGTTACCCTGACAGGAAAAACGTTCAAACAGCCTCGTAACGTTTGGGCTTTGATCGGTTCGCCTGTTTCACACTTACTGGAACACGCAGACTACCAAGCCGATAAAAAGTCACCTCGGCTGATCATGGGGGGGCCCATGATGGGGTTTGCCTTGCCGCATGCTAACGTTCCCATTACCAAAACCGCCAACTGCATTCTTGCGCCCGCTCGTCAGGAATTACCTGTTGAACGCGACGAGATGGAATGCATTCGCTGTGGTGAATGTGCAGAGGTATGCCCAGCTTCTTTGCTTCCACAACAGCTTCAGTGGTACGCAAAAGATCAAGACTATGACAAATGTGAAGAACTCAATCTAAAAGATTGTATCGAATGTGGCGCTTGTGCGTTTGTCTGTCCAAGTGAAATTCCCTTAGTTCACTACTATCGTGAAGCGAAAGCGGAAATTCGTACTCGTAAAGAAGAAGCCATCGCCGCTGATCGTGCTAAAAAGCGCTTCGAAGAAAAAAATGCTCGAATAGAACGCGATAAGCTTGCTCGTGAAAGTAAATTCAAAAAAGCCGCGGAAGCGCGCCGTAAAGATTTGAAGACAGGCGACGGTGATGATGCCATTGCCGCCGCCATTGCCAGAGTAAAAGCTCAAAAGGCACAAACAACGACAACAGATGAAGTAAAACCTGCCGTCGCTGCAGCCATCGCTCGCGCCAAAGCAAAACAGGCTGAAGCCATGAAATCGGGACAATCTGAACCCGACAACAGTGAAATGGCAAAGCTAAGAGAAGAGCGCAAGCGTCAAGCAAGAGAGCGTAAAGCCTTAAAAGTAAACGAAACGACCGATTCAGAATCGAAAGACAAGCAAGAGACAAATAAAAAAGAGGCCGTCGCCGCAGCCATCGCTCGTGCTAAAGCAAAAAAAGCAGCCCAGCCAGAACAAACAGACGCAGTGGGAAGCGAGAAGAAAGCTGCGGTCGCCGCTGCCATTGCAAGGGCGAAAGCGCGTAAGGCTCAGCAAGCTCAATCAACTGAAAGTGACGACTTGGATTCGAACGAGCTAGCGACGGAAGCACCTGTTGAGGACGATCCGAAAAAAGCCGCAGTCGCGGCGGCCATTGCAAGAGCGAAAGCGCGTAAGGCTCAGCAAGCTCAAGCCAATAAAAGTGACGACTTGGATTCGAACGACCCAGCGACGGAAACGCCTGTTGAGGACGATCCGAAAAAAGCCGCAGTCGCCGCTGCCATCGCCAGGGCGAAAGCGCGTAAAGCTCAGCAAGCTCAATCGACTGAAAGTGACGACTTGGATTCGAACGAGCCAGCGACGGAAGCACCTGTTGAGGACGATCCGAAAAAAGCCGCAGTCGCTGCGGCCATTGCAAGAGCGAAAGCGCGTAAGGCTCAGCAAGCTCAATCAACTGAAAATGACGACTTGGATTCGAACGAGCCAGCGACGAAAACGCCTGTTGAAGACGATCCGAAAAAAGCCGCAGTCACCGCTGCCATTGCAAGGGCGAAAGCGCGTAAGGCTCAGCAAGCTCAAGCCAATAAAAGTGACGACTTGGATTCGAACGAGACAGCGACGGAAACGCCTGTTGAGGACGATCCGAAAAAAGCCGCAGTCGCTGCGGCCATTGCAAGAGCGAAAGCGCGTAAGGCTCAGCAAGCTCAAGCCAATAAAAGTGACGACTTGGATTCGAACGAGACAGCGACGGAAACGCCTGTTGAGGACGATCCGAAAAAAGCAGCAGTCGCTGCGGCCATTGCAAGGGCGAAAGCGCGTAAAGCAGAACAACAAAAACGTAATCAATCTGAGGAAAATGATTAGTGGCATTTTTTATTGCTAGCTCTCCACACGCACGTAATCGACGCAGCACGCCCGATTTAATGAGGTGGGTGGCTTTATGTGCGCTACCAGGTCTTGTCGCTCAAACTTACTTCTTCGGCTGGGGTACGCTCATTCAGCTTATTTTTGCCATGACTTTAGCGATAAGTTTCGAAGCCATTGTGATGCTAGTAAGAAAACGCAACCCGGTTTCAGCTCTTCGGGATTACAGCGCTGTTGTTACGGCTTGGTTATTAGCGGTAGCCATCCCTCCCCTCTCCCCATGGTGGATGCTCGTTATCGGGGTATTCTTTGCCATCGTCATTGCGAAGCATTTATACGGTGGTCTGGGGCAGAATATTTTTAACCCCGCGATGGTTGCCTATGTTGTTTTGTTGATCTCTTTTCCAGTTCAAATGACTAGCTGGCTATCCCCTTTCGCCATCAGTCCGTTTCATGTCGATTTTTCTGGTGCTTTGTCTCTTATCTTCACTGGCTTTAATCAAGATGGTTTCTCTCTTCAGCAGGTCAGAACGGGCATAGACGGTATTACCATGGCCACCCCGTTAGATGCCATTAAAACATCGTTGCAAACAGGTCTTACGCTTAGTGAAATTTCCCAAAAGCCTCAATTTGCAGGGATTGCTGGAGTGGGGTGGGGATGGGTTAACCTAGCTTATCTTATCGGCGGGCTGGTGTTAATAAAGCTACGAATCATTCAGTGGTACATCCCAGCAGGATTTTTAGGATCCTTGGTCATTATGTCGATGGTTTTTACTCTTCTGATCCCAGGGGAAACTGCTCCTGTTACGATGCAATTGTTATCTGGCGCGACGATGCTGGGGGCCTTTTTTATTGCCACGGATCCGGTATCTGCCTCAACAACCGTACGGGGACGATTGCTTTTCGGGGCATTAATTGGGGCTTTGGTCTTTATTATCCGCACATGGGGGGGATTCCCTGATGGTGTTGCTTTCGCCGTATTATTAGCCAATATGTGTGTGCCACTCATCGATTACTATACCAAGCCACGAACGTACGGGCATAAGGGGTAAACATGCTGAATGCGATTAAGAAAAATGGAGCCGTTCTTGCCATGTTTGCCTGTGCCTCAACAGGGTTGGTCGCCATTACAAACGCATTGACCAAATCCACCATTCAGGAACAAGAACAAGCGCAATTGATGTCGGTTCTTAATGAAGTGGTTCCATCCGATATGTACGACAATCCCCTCTTTTCTGCTTGTGTGATCGTAGAGTCTCCAGCGCTTGGTTCCGATCCCGTCCATGCTTATATCGCATCCAAACAAGGCAATGTGGCAGCTTACGCGATTGAAGCCATTGCCCCTGATGGTTACAACGGAAGGATCAAATTGATTGTGGGCGTGTCTGCTACTGGTGAAATTTTAGGCACGCGTGTCTTGTCTCATACAGAGACCCCTGGATTAGGTGACAAAATTGAGCTTCGAATATCGGATTGGATCCTCTCTTTTAATGGTAAATCCGTTACGAGCCCTGAAGACACTGCGTGGGGCGTCAGAAAAGACGGCGGGCAATTCGACCAATTCACGGGGGCAACCATTACCCCAAGAGCCGTTGTTAAAGCCGTGAAACAAGCGGTATGGTATGTTACGCAAAACCAGCAACACATTCGTTCGATGCCATTCAACTGTGGGAGTAACTCATGACCACTCATAAAACTCTGATAAAAAATGGGATATGGGAAAATAACCCGGCACTCGTTCAGCTACTTGGTTTGTGCCCATTACTTGCGGTTTCATCCACTGTAACCAACGCACTGGGGCTTGGGCTCGCCACTTTGCTTGTTCAGGTTGGTTCCAATGTGGTTGTGTCCCTAGTGAGAGACTACGTGCCCAAAGAAGTACGTATACCCATTTTCGTGATGATCATCGCGTCATTGGTGACTTGTGTTCAACTACTAATGAATGCCTATGCTTATGGGCTTTACCTTTCACTTGGTATATTCATTCCTCTCATTGTAACCAACTGCATCATTATTGGACGCGCTGAAGCGTTCGCCTCCAAAAACCCAGTCTTACCTTCTGCATTAGATGGATTTTGGATGGGAATGGGAATGATGCTTGTCCTAGTGGTACTCGGTGCCATGCGTGAAGTAATTGGCAATGGGACTTTGTTTGATGGGGCGGATATTTTACTAGGCGCATGGGCAACGGTATTAAGAGTAGAAGTCTTCCAATTTGATAACAGTTTCTTGCTGGCTCTTCTTCCACCCGGTGCCTTCTTCGGCGTTGGATTGTTGATAGCCGCCAAAAATGCAATAGATAAACACATAGCGTCACGCCAACCCAAAGAAGAAAAACCAGAAATTGAACGAGCGCGTGTCACCAATACATAAAAATAAATCGATAAAAACACGGGAAGCAGCCTTAAATGAATAACACCAAAAGAAAGGAAATCCTTGAAAGGCTAAGAGCAAATAACCCAAAGCCGGAAACCGAGCTAAACTGGAGCACACCGTTTGAATTACTGATCGCCGTGTTGCTGTCCGCGCAAGCAACCGATGTGAGTGTCAATAAAGCCACAGACAAGCTGTACCCTGTTGCAAACACGCCTCAGGGATTGCTCGAACTTGGTGTCGATGGCGTCAAGGACTACATCAAGACGATTGGATTGTTTAACTCTAAAGCTGAGAATGTCATCAAAACGTGTCAGATCTTGCTGGAAAAACACGGTGGCGAAGTGCCCGAAGACAGAGATGCCTTGGTCGCTCTGCCCGGGGTGGGTCGAAAGACAGCAAACGTGGTATTAAATACCGCGTTCGGCTGGCCGACCATCGCGGTTGATACACACATTTTTAGAGTATCGAATCGTACTAAATTTGCCATGGGAAAAAATGTCGACGACGTTGAAGAAAAATTGCTGAAAGTCGTTCCTAAAGAGTTCAAATTGGACGTTCATCATTGGCTCATATTACACGGTCGATACACGTGCGTTGCGCGAAAGCCGCGCTGTGGCAGTTGCATCATCGAAGACTTGTGTGAATTCAAAGACAAAACGGACATCTGATTCTTACCTTGACATAAGAAAACACCATAAAAAACGCCCACAAGAAAGGGTGGGCGTTTTCATTTCTATACCGTTATGGCGCTATATACAAATAACCTCATCACACAATTTACGTAGCGCGACTTGGTCGTGGCTGATCAATACCAGTGCGAAACCAATCTCAGAGCTCAATTCCACCAGCAATTGAAGCGTATTCGCCGCGGTGATGGGATCCAATCGAGACGTCGGTTCATCGGCAATGAGTAAACTAGGCTTCATCAATAATGCCCTTAGTATTGCAAACCGCTGAAGCTCCCCACCAGACACTTGCGTTATTTTCCTTTCGAGAACGTTGGCATTTAAGTTCAGCCTGTCCAGTAATTTCTGCACGGTTTTATCGTCAAACTGCACCAGCTGTCTTAAGTCTTGCAAAAGTGCATTTAGGCTTACCGCTCTGGACAAGGCACTCGGCGGATCTTGATAGAGCTTTAACGCCTTACCCCTTTCAATATCTTGATGGTGAATGATTTTCCCATCCGTTGGAGGGATAAGCCCGAGTAATATATCCGCTAGAGTCGATTTTCCCCTCCCACTGTCACCGCTGATTCCAACAACAGATTGCTCAAAAATATCAAAACTTAAATCAGAAAACAGTGTGTTTCCATTTCTGGTCATTTTTAAAGAATCAGCCGAAATAAGAAGAGCTAAGTCAGCACACTTATCTCGATACACCCAGTTCTTCGGGTGCGCGGCAATTAAAGATTGAGCATATTCAGACTGAGGGGAGGCAATCACTTTCTTCCCCTCTCCCCGCTCTAATACCACACCCTTACGCATAACAATCACTTCACCCTCCAACGCTTCGGCGAGTTCTATGTCATGAGTAATGACCAGTACTGCTCCTTTTTCTTTATGCGCTTTTAGATGTTTACCGATTTGCTTTTGGCGGCTTGTATCCAACCCTTTTGTTGGTTCATCAGCAATCAGCAATGTCCCGCCGGCTTGCGTGGCACACAAGTACGCCACGCGTTGCGCCATGCCACCTGAAAGTTCACTAGGCAACTTCGTTTCATCGCCAGAAAGTTGCACACGTTTAAATGCATCCGAAAGACGGCTATCTAACATTGGTTCGTCAATCGCGTTGACCAACTGATCAACTTCCCTAACCTGCTCTCCAGCATTCATCAAAGGGCTCAAAGCAAACCAAGGTTCTTGCGGCAATACGGAAACTTTTTTACCCCATAGTGCCTCTCGCTCTTCCTTGCTTCGCGACGATTGAGCACGATCGAAAAGCGTGATCTCTCCGCTGTAAGACAAACCTTCAGGAAGGTTACCTATGATGGCATTCGCTAACAGGCTTTTACCCGATCCTGTTTCACCAAGTATAATGAGAACTTCCCCATCTTTAACTTCAAAAGACACAGGCTCAACCAGTGTCCCTTCGGGACCGGAGATAGACAAGTTCTGAACGTCTAGCATACACGTCATGATTTCTCTCCTCGAGCCAGAAGGTGAAAGCCCATCACTAAAATGAACACCGCCATAATAGGTTGAGCTAAGACCCAAGGCGCTTGTTGGTAGTATCGGAACAATTCCACCATCATCAAGCCAAGTTCTGCCTCTGGCGGCTTTAATCCAACATACAAGAAGCCAATTGATGCGAGTGTAAGGATCGAATTACCGGCGCCAAAGCACGCTAAGGTGTACAAATCTTTTTGCAGCTCTGGCCAAAAGTGACGTTTGAAAATATAGAAGTCGGAGAAGCCATAAAGCTTTGAGGCTTCCACCTCTGGCGACATAATAAGCCCCATCACTCTGGCTCTAACAACGCGAAAATATTCAACCCAAAGAATGAGGGAAATGGCGACGTACAGTATCCAGAACGATCCTGGAATAATCGCGCCAAAAAGGAGCACCAAAATGAGTCCTGGCATAGCCAACACTAGGTTCACGACCCAAGATAAACTTCTATCCCACCATCCCCCTTTCCATCCAGCCAATATACCCGCAACCAAGCCAAGAAATGCCGACGTTAAAACGCAGGTCAACGCCATGAAAAAAGACGTTTGAATCGCGTCCGACAAGCGAGCCATATTGCTACGACCGTAATGGTCTCTACCCAAAGGTTCCGCCATATCCGGTGATGCAAACACCAGCGTCAGATGTTGCTGGTAAGGATCACTGTTAAAAAAGGTTTGTTCGAGCACCACAAAAAGAAAAAGTACAGAGAGCAGTGCCAACCCAAAGCATTGCGATACATTCAGTTTCATTGCATTTCCACCACTGCACTGGATTTAAGACGAGGATCAAGTAGGTAGTTTGCAAAATCCACCAGCGTATTGATCAGCACAAATAACAGCCCCATCAACAATGCAGCACCTTGGATCACGGGAATATCTCTCGCAAAAATGGCGTGAGACAACGCGTGTCCGATTCCAGGCCAAGAAAACAAAGACTCGATCATGACAATACCCTCTATCAAGGTCACGGTCTGTATGCCAACAAACGCAATAACGGGTAATGCAATGTTCACCTGAGCGTGTCTTTCAAACGCTTGCGAATGGCTTAACCCCTTTAAGCGAGCAAACAAAAAGTATTGGGAACCGAGCACATTTTGAGTGGCATTTCGAATGATCCGGTTGGACATCGCAGCCATACTCAGCGCTAACGTAATGGCTGGAAGAACGATAAAACTCGCATCGCCAAACCCTGCTACCGGCAGCCAGTTTAGCTTCAAAGCAAATAAGATAACCAAACCTAAGCCTATCAAGAATACAGGCTGTGCTTTAATCATAATGGAAACGAAAAGAGCAAAAGTATCGGACAGCTTTCCAGCCCTTCTGCCGCAATACACCCCAACAGGAATGGCAATGAAAAGCGAAATAATCATCGCAACGAACGCCAACATAACGGAATGACCCAGCTGATGAACCAACTCGGTTGTCACTTTTTCTCCGCTCACAAGCGAATGACCAAGGTTGAAGTGAAGTAAATCCCAAAGCCATTCAACGTAAAGCTCTATCGCACTTCTCTCTAAACCGAGCTCTACCGAAACCGCCTGAGCCGCGTTTTCGTCTACGTAGTCGTATCCATAGCGACCTGCTGCAATGCGATAGGCGATATCTCCGGGTATTAACCTCATAAGAACAAAGGTGACCGTTCCCACTGACCAAGCAACAAATATAGCTTGGCACAGCCGCTTATAAAGGAAGTTAGTCATTCAACGCCATCTCCGCTACCCGATAGTTGATCTCAAATGGGTCAAAGGAAAAGTGTTGAACGCGTTGGTTAACGGCAATGATTTGCTGGTAGTAGCTAATTGGAATCAAAGGCATTTCATCTGCCAGCAGCTTAGACGCCTCTGAAACCAAATTGCGATATTCCGCCGTATCATCTTGTACAGATAGGCGATTCAATAGACGAGTAAACTCCGAAGAAGACCAATTGGTCGGTCCCCAATCGCTGCCTTTATGGCTCGAAAAATCATTAAGCAGTAATGCCAGAGGATCCGCCAACGTGCCGAAGTTACGAGCGACAAGCGCCATTTCTAACGTCCCATCATGGTGTTTTGATGGAATAGCGCTGGAATTGTCGATAGAAATATCGACCGACATTCCGACTTCGCTCAGCTGTGCTTGAATTGCAGTGGCAATCAGGGGAAGTTCAGGCCGGTCTGAGTACGTGGTCAAATTTATCTCAAATACCTTTCCTTCCCGTTCAAGTTTGTTATCCCCATTCAATTTCCATCCGTGTTCCGCTAACAAACGCTTTGCTTTATCGAGATTTCGAGCACTCACACCATAGTCGTCCATATGCCATACACCTAAAGCAGGTGAAAACAATTGATACGCTTCTGAACCAGGCAGACGAAGAACGTGATCGGCAATACCTTTTCTATCCAACGCTAAACTGATCGCCTTACGAATGTCAGAGTGGTTGAGAAATGGATGCTCATTATTTAGCTTAATTAATACCGTTCTTGGCATGGAAATAATGTGAGCCTTAAGATTTTCCGACGCCTTTAGGCTCTCTAGGCTTAATGGATCCAGTGTGTACACCAAATCAGCCTGACCCGATTGCGCCAATAATGCGCGGCTTTCAGAGCGATGACCCGCCAAGTAACTGACCTGAGCAATTTTAGGCTGAACACCTCGGTAATGTTCATTAATACCGACCAACGCTTTGTGCGGTGGCACCAGATTTTCGATTTTATACGGTCCCGTACCATGCAATTGTGTCACTTCATTCGATGCATTAAACGATGCCTTCGAAACAATAGATGTCGAATAGTGTGCGAGCACAGACAACATAGGGATAAAGGGTTTCGAAAGGTTGATCACAACGTCATCACCTTTCACTTGTATAGACTCAATTGGCGCACGCTTTATCACACCCGGTCTCAACATTGCTTGCTTTAATGAGAACACGACGGCTTCAGCGTTGAGCGGCGAGCCATCATGAAAGGTAACATTGTTGCGAATTTTAAATGTCCAAGTTAAGCGGTCGTCACTTTGAGTCCAGCTTTCTGCTAACAATGGCACCAACTCTGATTGCTCATTAATTGCCACAAGTGCTTCGACAACCTGCAAGCGTGAAAATAAAAATCCATCTTTTGCCAAGTCTTGGCTACTGAATTCAAATGGTCCTGAAATGGTGAGCGTTTGAGGTTCGTTTTTCTTATCCAGCAAAAAATACGCGAATAAGACAAGTCCAACCAACAAAACTAGAGCGAGCTTTTTCAATTTAAAAAATCCTGATATGTTATAACATCATATCATTGAATCTTAAATTAATAACCATGTCTATAGGTAATAATGAGATTTATTTGAAGATAAGAAAACGAAGACTGGAATTGCTTTGAGAGCGCTCAAGTATCCGATATTCTTGAACAACGCTTAACAATGAAAGATTTTTGGAGATGAACAATGTCAAACGGACGCATTTTACACACCATGATTCGTGTTGGTGATCTCGACCGCTCTATCAAGTTTTACACCGAAGTGTTAGGTATGAAACTGCTTCGAAAAAATGAAAATGAGCAATACAAATACACCCTCGCATTTTTGGGCTATTCAGACGAATCTGAAGGAGCTGTAATAGAACTCACTTATAACTGGGGCACATCTGAATATGATCTTGGTACAGCATTTGGTCATGTGGCATTAGGCTTTGATGATATCTACCAAACTTGCGATGCTATTCGTGAAGCGGGCGGAAATATCACGCGAGAGCCTGGCCCTGTCAAAGGGGGAACCACTCATATTGCCTTCGTTAAAGACCCAGATGGCTATATGATTGAATTGATTCAAAATAAATCAGCATCCGCTGGCTTGGAAGGCTAGCTGATAAGCCTAGCGTCACAGCCATAGACGCCCCGTAGAGGTGAGCTTCATCGCCACCTCATTACGGGCTATTTCTCATGTCTCTTCAGCCAAAATGACCAAATAGAATCTAGGTGCAAGATACAAGATGTCACGAATAAAGCCATCACTTTACATGAAAACAATTATCATTTACTATATTTGAAATATATGTTTTATGATTTTATGGAAGAATGACAATGAATGTTAGAGACTGGGAACAGCATACATTAAAGGCCGATGTCGCCTTGCAGGAACAAGATTTTCTTCGCAGTATCATTCATTACCAGCAAGCTCTGGCTATATCAGAAAAGCTGATTGATGAGCAAGAAGTCGACATTGAAGATTTGCTGACGATCAACGTCATCTCTTGCCACAACCTAGCGAAATTCTGGCGCGAAAACGGTGATAACGATTACGAGCTTAAATACTTGCAGCTGGCGTCAGAAAAAATTCTTTCTTTGGTGCCCCAGTGTCCCAAAACCTATTGTGATAGCTTTATAGATTCGCTGGGTTGCTGTCGTAAGGCTCTAATTGATTTCATGAAGCGCCATCCGAACCCAAAAGTTGCCGAGCAGGTACAACACATTGACACGGCAACGAACTGCGAAATCATCGCAAGCTTCAAGCTAAATTAACCTCGTTTGGGCTAGCATCTTGCCTGTTTTAAAGAGACAGAGTTTGCTGTTGGCAAAAAGAAATCACAGGCTTATTTTAACCAACGCAAGCTCACCTTAGCATGTCGCCACCACACAAATCGTTAATGCCTATCGCTAATACTTAATGCCTATCGCCAATACATAGCGGCTGCTAACATCGCATCGCATTCCAAAGGAATTCCCATACTGAGGACGCACGAATTTGGGTAACGCCATGATATTAAGCATGTGCTTTTTGATAAACAGAATAAGTACTTGACACCTTTTCCTCTTAATACCTAGGCAACTCAAGTACCCAGATACCTCAAAATGTTCGGGTATCGCCATCAGCATGATTAAAACTGTCTCTCGATCATCGCTTCCAGTCCAAAGGAATGGATGCGGTAATCAGCCTACTCTCTCCAAGAAGGAACTACACTTGCGTGCGCCCTAACGAAATCACGACGCGGCGGTTCTTATCTTTGCCAAGCGGCGAAGTGTTGTCCGCTACAGGTCTTCTCTCACCAAACCCTTGGACTTCGATCCTGTTCTGCGGCAATCCTATCGATTGGAAGTATTCACTCAATACCGCAGCCCGACGTTCTGACAAACTCTGATTGCCTTTTTTACCACCACTCGAATCGGTGTAAGCTGCAACTAGAACCAAATCAATATCCTTGTTGTATTTTACGTACTCAGCAATTTTGGCCAGTCGCTTTTGAGATGCCTTATTCAATTGGTCGCTGTTACGATCATAATGCAAAATCGTAAAGGAAATATCTTCGAAACTGTATGGCAAAAGTTGGCTAATACACATACTAAAAGCAGTATAAGAATATTGGAACAACACCGATGAAAGCGATACTTCAACCCTTTTATCGCGGCTTTGCCAATCAGCATAACCAAAGGTCGGGTAGCGTCCTTTTTCAAGTTCGGAAAGAAGTCCCCAAGCAGTTTGTCCCCCAATGTAACCATCAAACTGCTTGAAGAACTTCAAATTGGAAATCTGTTCTGCGCTTTCGCCGGCTCTCCATATGGGAGGCATGGACACCAACGAAACATTGCGAGTTTCGCCCATAGGACGATACATTTTTAACTCAAAGTCGAGATTGATTTTCTTGCTCGCGCGCGAAGTAAAAACCGCTGAACCGTAATTCGGGATGGGATGCACTAATTGGCACTCCAATGGCGTATTGATCGACAATTCCCATTGAGATTGGCTAGGATTAGCCACATAGCGAGTTTGCATGGTAGAAGCACTGCTCGACGCCACTATAGCGAGTCCCATAAGGCTACAGTTGAACCACATGTTTTTCTTCATTACTGCCTCTTCTTCCATCAAAACGGCTTGTCGTTGCCGCTTTTGCCATAAAAGCATCTATTACTGACGATTTTATGTAAATTTACGTGATTAATGCAAAAAGCTCGCCAGATTTATCTATTTCTCTATAGAAAGGATTAAGTATCGCTAAACAGCATCGCTTGGGTATAATGCGGTGCTTGGCACATGGAACAGAACAAACATGACTGAAACAAACAGCGACCTTACATTGAAACAACGCTTTAGAGGCTACTTCCCTGTCGTAATCGATGTGGAAACCGCCGGATTTAATGCCGAAACCGATGCACTTCTTGAAATTTGTGCCGTCACATTAAAAATGAATGATGAAGGCGACTTAGTGCCTGCATCGACCATTCATTTCAATGTAGCACCATTTGAAGGGGCAAATTTGGAAAAAGAAGCGCTTGAGTTCAATGGAATTCGCGACCCTTTCAGCCCTCTCAGAGGTGCAGTTACCGAAGCCGAAGCATTAAAAGAGATCTATAAGCTGGTGAGAAAAGAACAGAAAGCGGCAGACTGCAATCGTGCGATTATCGTTGCTCATAACGCGACGTTCGATCATAGCTTTGTTATGGCGGCAAGTGAGAGAAGCAAACTCAAGAGGATACCTTTTCACCCTTTTGCCACATTTGATACCGCGACCCTAAGCGGTCTTGCTTACGGTCAAACTGTTCTGGCGAAAGCATGCAAAGTCGCGGGCATGGAATTCGATAATAAAGAAGCCCACTCAGCACTGTACGATACAGAAAAAACCGCAGAATTGTTTTGTGGCATCGTGAACAAGTGGAAGGCACTAGGCGGTTGGCCACTCCACACTAAAACAGAATGTTAATACCATTTCTAGCAAAATAGATCTTCAAGCTTATCCGTATTTGAACCCTATCTGTATTTAAGTATTTAAGTATTTAAGTATTTAAGTATTTAAGTATTTAAGTATTTAAGTATTTAAGTATTTAAGTATTTAAGTATTTAAAAGCTATTGGCATCAATGCCATGCACAAATACAGCATCTAACACTACCTGAGAAAAATATGAACCCTGTAGTCATCTCTGTGTGCATCATGTTGGTACTCGCGCTGATGCGAGTCAACGTTGTCGTTGCACTCACTTTTAGCGCCGTCGTTGGTGGTCTTGTTTCTGGAATGTCACTTAACGAAGCGGTATCCGCTTTTGAAAGCGGTCTTGGTGACGGGGCGACCATCGCCCTAAGTTATGCCATGCTGGGTACATTTGCCGTAGCGATTTCAAAGTCTGGTATGACCGATATGCTGGCGTCTAGTGTGATTCGAAAAATAAATGGATCGGAAAGCAAAACAGCATCGACTGGGCTGAAATACTTCATTTTAGTTGCACTCATTTTGGTGACCATGTCATCTCAAAATATCATTCCCGTGCACATTGCGTTTATCCCCATCCTGATCCCCCCTCTCTTGCAAGTGTTCGTTAAATTCAAACTAGACCGACGTTTGATTGCCTGCTTGCTGACCTTTGGATTGATCACTCCTTACATGGTTTTGCCTATTGGATTTGGCGGAATATTTCTAAACAACATTCTGCTTAAAAATCTGCATGACAATGGTCTCGATGTCGTCGCGTCACAGGTGCCCGTTGCTATGTTGCTGCCCGCTGCTGGCATGGTATTTGGCTTACTCACGGCATTATTCTTGAGTTACAACAAACCACGAGACTATCAAGATATTAGGCTAGATGACTCGATTCAAAATCCGCCTCCGGAAGAGAAAAGCAAAAACATTTGGATTGCCATAATAGGCATCGTAACGGCGCTTGCTGTGCAACTGGCAACTGGCTCAATGATTATTGGCGCGTTAGCGGGCTTCATGGTGTTTACCTTTGGCGGTGTTATTGCGTGGAAAGAAACCCAAGATGTCTTCACGAAAGGGGTGCACATGATGGCAATGATTGGCTTTATTATGATAGCCGCTGCCGGATTTGCCGCCGTCATGAAGCAAACTGGCGGGGTGGAATCGCTGGTGAATGCGCTTTCGGTCTCAATTGGTGACAACAAACCCTTAGCCGCTCTGCTCATGCTTATTGTCGGCTTGCTGGTCACCATGGGGATTGGCTCGTCGTTTTCCACCATTCCTATTTTAGCCACTATTTACGTACCGCTAGCGATGGCATTTGGCTTCTCTCCCCTTGCAACTGTCGCTTTAGTCGGTACAGCGGCAGCATTAGGAGACGCTGGGTCACCGGCATCCGATTCCACTTTAGGTCCAACCTCTGGGTTAAATGCGGATGGGCAGCATGAACATATCTGGGAAACCGTGGTTCCGACCTTTGTTCACTATAATATCCCGCTCATTGCCTTCGGCTGGATTGCAGCGATGGTTCTGTAATGCTTAAATCAAACCCATAAGGTTTGTTGCACTAAAATGTATTACACTAAAACTTGTTGCACTAAAAAGGCTTGGTAACCACAATCACCAAGCCTTTTCATTAACCGAAAAACCGAAAAAATTATTCCGCGTCTTCAATTTTCGCTGCGGCTTCTTTGATTAGAGGCTGCAATTCACCTTTTTGGAACATCTCGATGATGATATCGCAACCACCAACGAGTTCACCTTCAACCCAAAGCTGTGGGAATGTCGGCCACTGCGCGTATTTTGGTAGTTCCGCACGGATATCCGGATTCTGAAGGATGTCTACATAAGCAAATTTCTCACCACACGCCATAAGCGCTTGAGAAGCTTGAGAAGAAAAACCGCAGCTTGGCAGTTTTGGGGAACCTTTCATGTAAAGAAGGATCGTGTTTTCAGCAATCTGTTGCTTGATTTTATCGATGGTTTCCATTGCGTCCTCGTTCATGGATGCGTTAACGATTCAGCCCATTCTACTGGTTTAAGTCAGAATAAAAAGTCCTTAATGACTAGGGTTATTACTTTTTGAACCTTAGAGGAATTGGATCATTACTTAAGTTTAAAAAAACTCGATGCTTTTCCTTTTAATAAAGTAAAAACTTGCTAAACTAAATCAAAAATTTGGGCTGAACTGAATACCCAAGCATTTTGAGATGATTTGGGTATAAACAGGATTGGCGCACATAAAAGTAAAAAAAGATCGAATAATAAAATACACACTGGAAGCAATCCGAAAGAGATCGCACTCTTTCATATACAATGGAGAATCGAGCAATGGCATTTGAACTACCCGCTCTTCCTTACGCTAAAGACGCGCTAGAGCCACATATTTCTGCGGAAACTTTAGATTTTCACCACGGCAAACACCACAACACGTATGTGGTTAAACTGAATGGTCTAATACCTGGTACTGAATTCGAAAACCAATCTCTTGAAGAAATCATCAAATCTTCAACAGGCGGCATTTTCAATAACGCAGCACAGATCTGGAACCACACGTTTTACTGGCACTGTCTAGCACCCAATGCTGGCGGCGAACCTACAGGTGCAGTAGCAGACGCTATCAATGCATCATTCGGTTCTTTCGACGAGTTCAAAGCAAAGTTCACTGATTCAGCAATCAATAACTTTGGTTCATCTTGGACTTGGCTAGTGAAAAAATCTGACGGCTCTTTGGACATCGTTAACACGTCAAACGCAGCGACACCACTTACAGAAGAAGGCATCACGCCTATTCTTACCGTCGATCTGTGGGAACACGCTTACTACATCGATTTCCGCAATGTTCGTCCTGACTACATGGGCGCATTCTGGGCATTGGTTAACTGGGATTTTGTAGCAGAAAACCTAGCAAAATAAGATTGTATTGATAGAAAAGTCGAACCCACGCGATAAGCGTGGGTTTTTTTGTGCTCTTATTTTTTTGGACTCTGAGCGATTTGTAACTTGATGTAAGTAGGTAAAAAGGTAGGATATTCACCATATCTTATTTCTAATACCTCAAAGGCTCACCGTGAAATTTGACGCTTATTTAGAAAAGCACTTTCAAATTCTGTTCTTTCTTATACTGGCTGTTGGCACTGCCTTCTCCATTTATTATTCGGGAAACCAGCTACTGGATGGCGACCAAGATCAAATGCTTCTCAAGGGCTACATGGGCGCTTATGCGGGCAATTGGCTTCCGTTTGGCAATTATGGCAGCACCGTTGGCAATGTACCCGGTTACCTCTCTGCATTAGTGGTAGGCGGTCCGCTTCTTTTATGGGATTCCCCTTGGGCGCCGATGGTCTTTTTAATTGCCATCCGTATTGCTTCTGTTTTTATCTTGGATGCCGTTCTTAAACACTATTTTTCAAAACCCATACGACTGGTGTTTGTATTGCTCGTTTGGTTTAGTCCATGGATGCAATACGACAACGTCCTCTATAACCCTTCTTACCTTCTGTTTTTTGCGGCACTTCATTTTTGGACTGCTTTCAAAATGCGCGAAGATGTGTCGTTTGGGTACAGTTTTTTGCATGTGCTTTCTATCGGCATGGCAATGCAGCTTCATTTCTCATGGCCGCTCTTGGCACTTGTCTCGTTGTATTTGCTGTATCGTGGTTTAGGGAAAGTGTCTTGGACTGGTGTAGTCTGTGGGGTTTTGGTTACCGGAGCGTCACTGATTCCCTACTTCATCGAGATGGCGAACAATGAACAAATTGTGCAAGAAAGTGATCGCTACATCGGCTACGGACTCACCCATGTATACCCTGTTCTAAAATCTGTGCTTTATTGGATTCGTTATGGATCCATGATGTTCTCTAACAAAGCCATCGCAAACAGCACATTCGAGTGGATCACAACAATAGAATTCGCTCGACTGGCTTTAGTCTATATCTGGAAAGCTTGGGTATTTGGAGTCGGTGCATTTACGGTTGTTGTGTCTGCTCGCTATAGCTGGCGTTTGTGGAAGCGCGTAAAGCCTATGATTCGAAATTCGGAAGCCGTCACCACGAAAGAAGATTGGCTACCACTTTATGTTTTTGGTGTCTTCGCCGCGATTCTTATATGTGCCGCCCTAGCACCTATCACGTTCAACTATTGGCACTTAATGCTCGCCTACCCTTTCGCCATTATCCCAATCCTATATGGTGTTAGGCAATTTATGGAAAGCAAGCCAGAGCGATTTAAGCTGTTCTTCCTGATTGCGGTTTGTCATCTGGTGCTGGTGAATATCGTTGCATCTAACGACAGTCGGAAATACTCATCATCCGCCAGCTATGTTGATCAGGTGAACCAATTTGTAAAAGATCATCATTCCGTCATTTACAAAAAGAGTGAATGATGGCTGAAGATAGGCAGTAACCTCAACGAGAGCATAGGTGGCAAAACCGCTCAGTTGGTTCAAAAAATAGGCGACTCTTTAGTCACCTATTTTTTTGTAAATAACCTAAGTTATAGATAAGTAGAAAAACTCAAAATTTCCTAAAGTTAATGATTCTCCCGCCGCTATAAGAACATCGAGCGAGGAGCATCATGAACATTCATACATTAGACAAAGCGGCTATCATCAGCGAACTCAATGTTGGCTCTGACATCAGTCAGGCAGTCAACGCAGGGCGCCGTGCCGACTTTGCTTTACTTGTGTCCATGTTTTCAAACGATGTTCGAGACAACACACCCGTTGAAACAATAGAAACACAAGCAATCAGCGATGATAAGCTAAGAAAGCAGTTTGACTTGGCAGCCCCTCAGACTCTTCGTTCTAATGAAGAGTCCTATGAACGATCTGCCACGCAGGCAAATTTATTCCATAAATCGGGGATTACTAGTGTGAGACTCGCCCACGGTCTTACCCCCGACGCGCTGGCATACTTGCCTCAGAGCACCTATGACCTACCTGAAGAGGTTTATCATAACTTGTCTGGGCACGAACGCCGCAAACTGGCTGAAGCAACTGTAACCAAAGTCGTCCCTCAAGAAATCTACAAACAGATGTCTGAAGCAAACCTTCTGCACAAGCTTAAGATGTCTGCCTAACCGAAAGTAAGCAATAACGTAGCCTCACAATTGATACAGTTTCAGGTCATAAGCTTTTCTAGCGCGACTCGAATCCTAAAGAATGCCTCTAATGCCCTTTCATTAGAAAACTATGATGCTATTCACATCATGAACCCGTTATTTTTCCCATGATAGTTATTCACACATTACTTTCTACTTAATCACAACTTATCCATGGTTCTGTGTGAATAACTTAAAGATCAATAATAACAATATGTTAAATAGAGTGAGGTATCCCAATGGATATACGAAACTCAGTGGTTTTAATCACCTCTGCAGGCTCAGGATTAGGCAGTACATTAGCAGTGCATTTTACCTCTTTAGGAGCTAGCGTTGTTGTCGCGGACACTGACTCGATAGCACTTTTAGATACTGTAGAACGTTGCCGCACTTTGTCTGATAATATTTATTATTATCCGCTTCCCGACCACTCTTCCGAGAGTATTCAGTCCTTGTTTAATTACATTGATGAGCGATTTTCAAATGGTGTTGATGTACTCATAAATAATTGGCCCAGCATGCCGCTTCCAAGGCTATTTGGGAATGAACAAGGAGAAGAGTTCACTCATAAATTGTCATCATTGGCTTCATCCTTATATGGTTACGGGAAAGCCAGCGCTCTGAGGATGCGAATGCACAAAAAGTCGGGGGTTATTGTGAATTTAACCTCGCACCAGCAACACAATCCGCCCGAGGGGCTTGAGAATGTTTCTGCGATGATCGTTGGATTTACTCAAACGTGGGCGAAAGAGCTTGTTCCATTTAATATTCGTGTAGGTGGCGTGATACCTACGCAATTTTGCACTAAGGACAGTGCCAATGGTGATTGGGCGTATATGCAGGATGAAATGATTAGAAATACTGAATACATAGTCTCAAATGACTACTTTAATGGTCGTGTAATGTCCTCAGAAGCATAGAGAACATTGCTTATTCTCGGTATTCACGGGGGACGAGACAGAAAAAGCTCCACCAGATGGTGGAGCTTTATTTTTCCCGAAAGGTTATCAAGTGCTAGCGAAAACCTTTTTCAGTATCTGGCTTACGCTTCCGCTTTTTCTTTCTTTGTTTCTTTCGCTGCTACTTTAGCTTTAGGTGCTGATTTAGTAGCCACTTGGTCTGCTTTCTTCTTGATTACTGTCGTGCCTTCGAACGTTTCACCTTCAATGTATGGCTTACCGTAATATGCAGACAACATCACGTCTTTCAACTCAGAAATCAGAGGGTAACGTGGGTTCGCACCAGTACATTGATCATCGAACGCGTCAACCGCCAGTTCATCAATCTTCGCTAGGAAGTCAGCTTCGTTCACACCTGCTGCTTGGATAGACTTAGGAATGTCCAAGTTATCTTTCAGCTCGTCCAACCAACCTAGAAGGCGCTCGATCTTCTGAGCCGTGCGGTCACCTGGCTGAGTTAGCTCTAGGTGGTCTGCCACTTCTGCGTAACGACGGCGCGCTTGTGGGCGGTCGTACTGAGAGAATGCCGTCTGCTTAGTTGGATTGTCGTTTGCATTGTAACGTACTACGTTATCAATCAACATTGCGTTAGTCATACCATGAGCAAGGTGGAACTCAGCACCAATCTTGTGTGCCATAGAGTGACAAACACCTAGGAATGCGTTGGCAAACGCGATACCAGCAATCGTTGCCGCATTGTGAACTTTCTCACGAGCAATTGGGTCGTTAGAACCGTTCGCGTAGCTTGATGGTAAGTACTCTTTTAGCATCTTAAGCGCTTGTAGAGCTTGACCATCAGAGTATTCGTTAGCAAGAACCGAGACGTAAGCTTCTAGTGCGTGTACCACCGCATCGTAACCACCAAATGCACACAGAGACTTAGGCATGTTCATTACTAGGTTCGCATCGATGATAGCCATTTGAGGCGTTAGCTCGTAGTCCGCCAGTGGGTATTTTGCGCCCGTTTTATCATCTGTAACAACCGCGAATGGTGTCACTTCTGAGCCTGTGCCTGACGTGGTTGGGATACAAACCATTTCGGCTTTTTTACCCATTTTAGGGAACTTGTAGATGCGTTTACGGATGTCCATAAAGCGCATTGCAAGGTCTTCAAATGCCGTTTCTGGGTGCTCGTACATTACCCACATGATTTTTGCTGCATCCATTGGTGAACCACCACCAAGCGCGATGATGACATCAGGCTGGAAGCTCTTCATTGAGTCTGCGCCTTTTTGTACAGCAGACAATACTGGATCCGCTTCTACATCAAAGAACGTTTGTACTTCCATACCGTTCGCTTTCAGGATGCTGATGGTTTCATCTGCGTAACCGTTATTGAATAGGAAACGGTCTGTTACGATGAATGCACGCTTCTTACCTTCAAGGTCGCCAAGTGCTACTGGAAGGCTGCCGCGACGGAAGTAGATAGACTTAGGTAGTTTATGCCACAACATATTCTCAGCTCGCTTAGCTACAGTTTTCTTATTAATTAAGTGCTTAGGACCTACGTTCTCAGAAATGGAGTTACCACCCCATGAACCACAACCCAATGTCAGTGATGGCGCAACGTTAAAGTTGTACAAGTCACCAATACCACCGTGAGTCGTTGGGATGTTGATTAAAATACGAGCGGTTTTTAGTTTGTCGCCAAAGTAACGAACACGGTCTGCGTTCTTATCTTGATCCGTGTACAGACCAGATGTGTGACCAATACCACCGATCTCAACCATCGTTACTGCTTGCGCCACTGCGTCTTCGAAATTATCAGCGCGGAATAGACCAAGAGTCGGAGACAATTTCTCATGTGCGAACTCATCGTCGTACGACACTTTACCTAACCCTTCACCAACCAGTACTTTCGTGTCTGCTGGTACTGTTACGCCTGCCATTTCCGCAATCGCTGATGCAGGTTGACCAACGATCTTCGCGTTTAGGTTGCCTTCGATGAGGAGAACTTTACGTACTTTTGCGGCTTCATCTTTGCTTAGGACGTAAGCTTTGTGAGAAGCAAAACGCTCTTTCACTTCGTCGTAAACATCATCAACGACGATGGCAGCCTGCTCAGAAGCACAAACAACACCATTATCGAAAGTCTTAGACATTAGGATTGAAGCGACTGCACGTTTGATATCTGCTGTTTCGTCGATAACGACAGGAACGTTACCTGCACCAACACCGATGGCTGGTTTACCTGAAGAGTACGCTGCCTT
Organism: Vibrio sp. S9_S30; assembly: GCF_014694455.1. Taxonomy (GTDB): domain Bacteria; phylum Pseudomonadota; class Gammaproteobacteria; order Enterobacterales; family Vibrionaceae; genus Vibrio. The sequence goes on from NZ_JAAUWT010000021.1 coordinate 23,947, forward strand.
AACCATGCCTGGACCACCAGTAGCAAGGATAAGAGCAATGTCGTCATGCTTCATAAGCGCATTAGAAAGCTCCACAGAAGGCTGGTCAATCCAACCAATGATGTCTTTTGGAGCACCCGCTGCAACCGCTGCATCGAGAACAAGCTTCGCTGCATCATTTGTCGAGTTTTTTGCGCGAGGGTGAGGCGAGAAAATAATTGCGTTGCGAGTCTTCAAAGAAATTAGAGATTTGAAGATTGCGGTCGAAGTTGGGTTCGTTGTTGGGACAATGCCGCAAATGATGCCGACTGGCTCAGCGATTGTCATGGTACCGAGGCTTTCATCTTCGTCTAGAACACCACATGTTTTTTCATCTTTATACTTATTGTAGATGTACTCAGAAGCAAAGTGGTTTTTGATAACCTTATCTTCAACAATACCCATACCAGACTCTTCTACCGCTTGCTGCGCAAGAGGAATACGAGCTTGGTTAGCGGCAAGCGATGCTGCGCGGAAAATTTTGTCTACTTGCTCTTGAGAAAAAGTAGCAAATTCTGCTTGAGCCGCTTTAACACGTGCGACCATTGCATCAAGTTCAGCCAGATTAGTTACAGGCATAATGAATCTCCTAAAATAGAAAAATATTAAAAACTTTTTATTAAGGTTGCGACCTTACGCTTTGAGCATTTCGTCAATCACTTATCGAACCACAGTCTTAGTAAATTGCTTTCAGGACTGAGTATAATATTTCATAGTATGAAATAAATTGACTCAGATCAGTTATGAAAAACTAAATACCACTTACTGGGATACACAAAAGCAAATCAACATTAACCTTATGATTTTATTAAAAATTAATTAGAAATAACAATATGGTCAAAAAAGAATCAACTAAATAAATAAATTTTTAATACAACATCATTTTGTAATAAATTTTCATTTATGGAACAGAATACATCCGTTCCACATTTTGATCACAACTGGTTACTCACCATGCAACCGTTTCAAATAAATGAGTACGGCACGCTTTTTAACAATTTGTCATACTCTTACAAAACACCTTTCATTTCTACTCATTTCACATCTTGTAACACATTCATTACCGCATGCTAGTAACGGGGAATACTCACTCAACATGCAGAGCAAATCGTTGAAATTCACCTCATTACCAGAAGATAATAACCCTATATTTTAAAGACCTTTTGGAGCACGTTTACATCACCTCGGATGTGCCCTTGTCTAACGAGATCTTTGAGGGGAAACCAGTCTAGCGAGTTGAACATATGTCGACGTACCTTACGTATTCAGCCTAATTTACGCCTTCAGACTATTAGCTCAAATACACTTCCGCTTTAACCCAACGTTTGCCTTGTACGGGGACTTTTTATCTCCCCAAATTCGGTTAAGATACTTAGCAAGGATTCCAAATTGATATTCAACATGTCACAACACGTTCTAAAACATCACCTTTACGTCATTATTTTCGGCACTCACACCACTGCTGGTAGAATATTCGACATAACGCTTATCATTGCAATTTTGGCATCATTGACCGTTTTAGTGATTGACTCAACACTGCCTGCAGGAAGTACATGGTCCACAAGGCTGCTTTATGCAGAGTATGCCTTTACAGCCTTATTCACCGTTGAGTATCTTCTTCGGCTCTACTGCTCGCCGAAACCTAGCGCATACGCTAAGAGCTTTTATGGGGTCATTGATCTACTAGCCATTTTACCTACTTACTTTGTGCTGATTTTCCCTTCTGCATCTTTCATTGCAGTTATTCGATTACTCCGTGTAATGCGCATCTTCAGAATTCTAAAGTTGGTTCGTTACCTTCAAGATTCAAATTTACTCCTTCGCTCGCTGTTGATGTCGCGTAGGAAAATTCTGATTTTTTTCAGTACCGTCGCTATATTAGTGACGATTTTTGGCTCACTGATCTTCGTGATAGAAGGTCCCCATAATGGCTTTACCAGCATTCCGCAGAGTATTTATTGGGCCATCGTCACCATAACCACCGTTGGGTATGGTGATCTCGTTCCTCAAACCTCTATTGGGAAAGCCATTGCATCACTGACGATGCTGTTGGGGTATTCTATTTTGGCAGTGCCAACAGGGATTATTACAGCGGAACTCAGCCATGAAATGAATGCACACCGAAACTTAGTGAAGTGCCCTAACTGTTCAAGCAATGGGCATGAATCGGATGCACGCTACTGTAAGCATTGTGGGGGAGAATTAGCATCACCAGACGCGAGAGTTGTACCGGTTGACATGCATGAATCAGAAAAAACGAAAGTCAGCAGCCACGAGTAACGCTTTCAACGATGAAGCGGTCGCCTGAATACATTGGTGCGGTATATTTTATGTAGCACTGAGTTTCTAAAATACCACTTCGGCTCGGGTGTTTGACCCACTCAGAACGAGTCAGCAACCACGAATCTTTTCGATTTGCTTGAGCGGCATAGTGCGCAACCCAAACCCAAGGTTTATCGGTATGACGGTATCCCATATCAATATCGACAAAATTCGCCAAACCACCAATCCTAACACTCGGGTAGCCAAATTGAAGTTGACCTAATCCTTGTAGCATGCCGAACTCATCATGCTCCACGCCCTCTTCAATCGCTTGAATCTTAGCGACTTCGGCGGCGTGTGTAATCTTGCTTGCCAATCCCTCAACGAGGGCTTGATTGTATTCGGTTTGCATACTGAAAAACTTAGGTGCAGCGGTGACTGCCATTAGTGAGAATACCGTCATTCCCATTAGCCCTTCAAGCATTGAAAACCCATCATTCAGCCTAAGCATTGCCTTTCCTTCAACTTACAACTGGTAGTCTATTACTATGAGTATAGTTGGATGTCAAAAATTGCCAGTCAGAAGTACGTAAATGCTAGGAAATAATTAGGACATAGCCTGAATGCACATTTAGAAAAAATGGAAAGGGATTAAGTCAAATTGACAGTAAACAAAAAGCGCCTCTGAATCAGAAGCGCTTACTAATAGATCTATGTGGTTGAAAATATTACTTCTCAGACAAAATAATTCTTAACGTTCTACGTAACGGTTCCGCTGCTCCCCAAAGTAGCTGATCCCCCACAGTGAAGGCATTAAGAAATTCGTCTCCCATCGACATTTTACGTAAACGACCTACAGGAACAGATAACGTGCCCGTCACTTTAGCTGGCGTCAGTTCCTGCGCAGTAACATCGCGATCATTCGGAACCACTTTCACCCAGTCATTATGGGTTGCGATCATTTCTTCAATCTCATCCATCGGGATGTTTTGTTTTAGTTTGATGGTGAGCGCCTGAGCATGACAACGCATTGCACCAATACGAACGCATGTGCCATCAATAGGAATGGGTGAGCTTTGAAAGCCAAGGATTTTGTTTGCTTCAACACCCGCTTTCCATTCTTCTTTACTCTGACCGTTATCGCGTTTCACATCGATCCAAGGAATCAAAGAACCCGCAAGAGGTACACCAAATTGATCTGTTGGGAAGGAAGAAGCTCTCAGTGTTTCTGCCACTTTTTTATCAATATCGAGAATAGAGCTCGCTGGATTGGCAAGTTCCGTACTAACAGAATCGTTGATCACGCCCATTTGAGAAATAAGCTCTCGCATGTTCTGTGCGCCGGCACCCGATGCAGCTTGATACGTCATTGCGCTCATCCACTCAACATGGCCTTTTTCGTAAAGCCCACCCAGTGCCATAAGCATCAAACTAACCGTACAGTTACCACCCACAAACGTGTTTGTACCAGCATGAATACCTTGCTGAATTTGCGCTAGGTTAACTGGATCTAGTGTAATAATGGAGTCTTCAGCCATACGCAGTGTCGACGCTGCATCGATCCAATAGCCTTTCCAACCAGCCTGACGCAATGCTGGGTATACTTTCTCTGTATAGCTGCCGCCTTGACAAGTGATAACAGCATCAAGCTGTTTCAGGCTTTCAATATCAAACGCATCTTGAAGAACACCTGCCTCTTTACCAAAGTTTGGGGCTGGAATACCAACCTGTGAGGTGCTGTAAAAAACGGGCTCAATGACATCAAAGTCTTTCTCTTCGACCATTCGCTGCATCAAAACCGAACCGACCATACCACGCCAGCCTACAAGACCTACTCTCATTGTTTACGCTCCATGTCTCTTTTAAACAAACTCCCCCATCTATAAGATTTTTGAGACATGAAAACAAGCCTTTTCACCCTAAATGAATAAAAAAGCCGTGAAACAAGGGAAATTAGTGATTTTTGGAATTGTACAGGTAGCCATGATTCAAGAAAGATTGTGTATGCAGATTGAAAGAAATCGATTCTAAACAAAACACCATAGCGACTTCATTGCGTGTATTCCTAAGCAAGGATCTAAGCTGTACTCACCGTTCCCAAGTAAGACTCGACATCATCAACGGTACGCTTTAAACACTGTTCAAGCTCTAACATTGATTGTTCTGATGGGAGAGAGCCTTCTTTCAAGCCCATCTCTATTTCGGTACAAATACTTTTAAGCCTCGAGGCACCTAAATTGCCCGCGACACCTTTCAGGCTATGCACGATACGATGCGCCTGATTTTTTTCTTTTTTCAGCGCTTCTTTCAACTTATTGGCGTCATCACTATGGTCTTGCAAAAATACATTCAGAACGATCAAAACAGAGTCTTCATCCTGATCAAAGGTTTCGAGCATCATACCTGGGTCAAAAGCGCTCGGGAGAGCAGCATTTGAAAAATTCACGGTATCTTTTTCGTGACTTCGGCTCTTACTTTCAACAGGTGGAACAAAAGACACATGAGCACTTGGTTTTTGGGAACCTAAATCTTGGACGCGTCTAGCACGGCCTCTTTCGTCAACGACAACATGAGTCGATGACATCGTCTCTTTCTCTTTAGGGGCGTTGAGCTCATCTATAGGCGCTTTCGAATCCGATGCTTTTGAACGCCCAATGAACGCAAACCAAGAGAGAGAGAAAATCAGCAAACCACTCAAAAAAAGTGTGAGTGTGAGAATCCTTTTTTCTGATGTTTTAAAGCCAAATCTAACTGCATCAATCTCTCTCACAACCGAATGCTTGATGATTTCTTCCGTGACATAACTGAGTTGAGCGTGTTCAGCCAAAATAATGGAGGATTGAGAAAGTAAAGATTGAATCTGTTTCTTATGTGCTACGTCATATTGCTCAGATCGGAGCATTATTGATTCGAGCGTCATAAAGTTGGGAGGGTTAAGATTGGCATCGGCATAAAATGAGCTAAACATGTACGCCCCTAGCTCATTGTATAGAGAAACCAACCCTTCCGGCGTGCCTTCACTACTTTTAGCCTTGAGGATTTGCTCCGAAAGCCCTCGAATATTCATAGCAACGTTCAAGTAATTTTCAGCTCGCTCTACAAACCGCTTAGTCAGATAAACCAATTGCGCCGTTTCTGGGCTCCAAAAGCCCATAGGACTCGCTGACTCAATCTGAATAGCAGCGGATTTAACGAGTTCAAGATTAAGCGACATTTGCTCAATATGTTGAGCCCGAATAGGGTCTGGAAAAGACAAGGCGTATCGAAACTCTTCCATCCGACTAGACAGCAAATCGATAGATTCCGCATCCTGACGCAACTGACTGAATTGAATGTAAAAGACGGTAGAGAAAACGCCCCAAATAGATAGGACAGAAAAAATGAGAACCTTGATGTTTTTTTTGCTACTTTCATCCATAAAATAGCTCTTTAGACTACGTTGGTTTATTCAAGTTGGTTTATTCAATTAAGGTGGCCCACAACCACCTTACCTGTGCAAAGCTACGAACGGCGTGTTAACTGATCTCGCAAATTAGGTGGCGTCCCTTTTAGCGTCAGTGTATCTGTTTCCGGATCGTAAAAAATACGTTCACCTAACAACAAACTATCAAACTGAATGGAAACGCCGCCACCTGCCCCAACAAACTTCGTTAACTTTCGCACGGCTGAACGATCGCCAGGAAAACTTTCTTCAAGATCATAACCTTGCTCTTGAGTGTAGTCTAAGAAACTGGTTCCATCATTACTCGTTGGCAATTCGTCAGATAGCTCACGAATTTCGACTTCATCACCCGATTTAATCTGTTCATTACAGTAATCGAAAACTTGCTTGCGATATTGAATCGCTTCTTCTTTTTCAAGTTTTGAGTCGGAGCAAAAATCCTCTACCGCCTGCATTAGAACCTGATTCTGCACCTTGGTATCAAGCCCCACCTCAGCTTGGAGGAAATCTAAGAAGAAATCCGATACTTTACGCCCTACTCGACCCTTAATAAACGTCAGGTATCGGTTGGACTCTTTATCTGTGGCGTAAGTAGATAGGTCTATTCTTGCCGCAATATCCATTTTGCTTATATCGAGATAATCGGTTGCGCTGATTTCTAGCCCTTCTGTCACTTTCAAGCTTTCATTGGATGGAAGTAAACCGACAAACAAATATTCGGTAGCCAGTGATTGATACTCTGCAAAAACCAAAATGCCTTCGTCCGCAAATGGGTACTTTGACAGTTCTTCTTTCAACCTTGTAGCACTTATCTGAGAAAAATCGTAAAAGCTCTTCTCACCTTGGCGAAGTTCTTGCAGCCATGATTTAAAATCACTGTCTGATTTAAACGTACCAAAGCCTTTGCTGGCTTTGCTGTTAAAAACGCGATGCAGTTCGGCAACAAGGCTTTCCGATGAACCTTCATTAGGAAGCGACTCTTGACGAAAATTAACGGTCAATTCTTCTTGCTCATTTCTAACCAGCTTATGAAGGATGACGTTTGAAAGATGCAAACTCATAATATTTTGTTGTGTTCTAGTTTCAGTTGAGAGGGAGAGTAGGTTATCATAAGCCGCTTTTACTATCATTATCAGAGTCTATATGCCGATTACATCTAAATACAGCGACGAACAAGTTGAATCTATCTTGGCAGAGATTGCAGCCGTACTTGACAAAAACGGGGCAAATACAGAGCTTTCATTGATGATTGCAGGAAATATCGCAACGAATGTCTTAAATCAAAACGTTCCTGCTTCACAACGTAAGGTAATTGCTGAAAAATTCGCTCAAGCACTTATCTCATCCGTCAATGGCGATGCCACTCAATAAGACTGATATATAAATGGTAGATAGCGAAAATACATACAGTGAACGCGTTTCTCGCCTTGTGAGTTGGGGGCATTGGTTTGCCTTCTTCAACATCATTTCGGCAATGCTGATTGGTACGCGGTACATTACTCAGTCCCCATGGCCCGACACCTTTTTGGGGCAAGTCTATTTAGCCGTCTCTTGGCTTGGGCATTTTGCTTTTTTGGTTTTTGCTGTCTACATACTAGTGCTATTTCCGCTCACCTTTTTGGTGCCATCACGGAAATTGTTCCGTTTTCTTTCGGCGTGCTTTGCAACGGTCGGTCTCAGTGTTTTACTGCTTGATACGCAGGTTTATCAAAGCCTTCATTTGCATTTAAACCCAGTCATTTTTAATTTATTGATCAGTAAAGAAGGTAACTTTACGCCAGAGTGGCAACAATTTTTTATTTTTGTCCCTATTATCTTTTTAATGCAGCTAGCCTTAGCGGAATGGATATGGCGTAAAAAGAGAAAACTTGCCCATAAACACATTGGCAAACCAATTGCTGCCGTTTTTTTCGTGTGCTTTATTGCAAGCCATCTAATCTACATCTGGGCAGATGCGTTCTTCTATAACCCCATCACCAGCCAACGCGCAAACTTCCCGCTTTCTTACCCCATGACAGCAAAGAGCTTTATGGAAAAGCATGGCTTGTTGGACAAAGAAGAATATTTGGATCGACTGGATAGCTATTCGGGCGATGTAAAACTGGTTCAATACCCGATAGAACCTTTGGTATACGAAAGCAGAGGCAAAGCTCTAAACGTCTTAATCATCATGGTTGATAACCTGAGAGCCGATGCCGTTACGCCTAACACCATGCCAACGCTCAACGCCTATGCAAAGAAACATTTGAATTACACCAATCATTATAGTGCCAGTAATGACACGTACGGTGTGTTTGGTTTGTTCTACGGTTTGCCAAGCAGCTATGCCGATAGCATAAAAGCACAACAAGAGCCGCCATTGTTCATTCAACTTTTGAAAAAGAAAAATTACAACTTCGGTTTATTTAGTGGCGACAACTTTGCAGACAAATTGTACCGTGACATCATTTTTAAAGACTTTTTGCCAGAAGATTCAACGGCCTCAGAAACAACAGACGATAAGGCGGCAATATCGAACTGGTCTACTTGGTTAGAATCTAAACCAAACCAGCCATGGTTTAGTTATGTCGAACTCAATGGGCTAGCCAACTTTGAATCGGCTCTCCCAACCATTCCAGGCAGCCAATTGGAAGCTCAACTGAAAGAAGGTTATATGAATTCAACGATGCAAGCAGACCAGCTATTGGCATCGATGTTTGAAAAGCTAGAACAATTGAAGCTAACCAATAATACCGTGGTTATTGTGACATCGAACCACGGCACAGAATTTAATGAAACGAAGAGTAGCTCGTGGGGTTCCAGCACCAATTACAGTCGCTTTCAGCTTCAGGTGCCGATGATCATTCAGTGGCCAGGAAAAGAAGCGACAGAATTTACGCGTAAAACCAGTCATTTGGACTTATCGCCTACATTGATGCACCAAATCCTTGGTGTCAGTTCAAACCCGACAGATTACAGTAGCGGACGCAGTTTGTTTGATACCGATGAAAGGAACTGGATCATTGCAGGTAACCGACGAGAAGTCGCGATGATTACAGACGATGAAACAACAGTTGTCGACCGATTTGGCAACTACAAAGTGTACGATTCTGAATACAACAGAAAACGCGATGACACCCCTAAACTCTCGATCTTAATGCAAGGCCTCACTGAACAGAAAAGATTTTACACCGAGCAATGACAGGTGAATAAATATCAAGCACTTGTTCATGGTAAAGGCTAAAAATCGTTGACTCATAGCAAGAAAACCGTTTACAGTGTTTTTATCGGACTGTAGCGCAGCTTGGTAGCGCACTGTCATGGGGTGTCAGGGGTCGCTGGTTCAAATCCAGTCAGTCCGACCATGTTAAAAAAACCGCTGTTTTTACAGCGGTTTTTTGCATTTGCACTAAAGCAATTGCTTTATGACCTTGTTGGTTCACTCAACGGTCTTTATTGCCCCAATATCAAACAGAATTTCCATTCCCTTCAAGTCGGTGAATAATACACAGTGACTTAACACCAAGCTGCCGAAAAAACACACGAACTGATCACCCTGCAATCAGTCATACTTCTTTTTTGATGGTTTTGACGTTTTTTCAATCAAACAAACCACTTAGGGGTTTACAAGGTTATCAACCCTATATAATATGCGCTCCAGCAACGGAGAGATGGCTGAGTGGTTGAAAGCACCGGTCTTGAAAACCGGCATACGTTAATAGCGTATCTAGGGTTCAAATCCCTATCTCTCCGCCACATTCTAAAAAGCCGCTGAATTTTTTCAGCGGCTTTTTTGTGTATCATGCACTGAGAAGTCACTCATATCTATTGTTCTCAAATGTTAACTTTCACTCCCCCGCTTTTAAATCTCCATTGATTATCTTTTGGCACTCACCGATAATCAGTTTGTTCATTGATGAGGTACTACAATGTCTTCAAAATTATCCAGTTTAGTATGGAGTTATAAAGCAGCCAAAGCAGAGGACAAACTACTTCTATTAGCGCTAGCAGAGTTAGCAGACAGAAAAGGAACGTTCTGTACTTCGATTACCGAACTGCGTGATCTAACCGAATTAAGTGAAGGGGTTCTGAAAACGGTACTTCACCATTTAGTTCACAATGCTAATGGCTTGGTAACACTGCATAAAAGCCAGCCTCCATCACAGAAAGAATTTGTTGGTAAACTCAATTTAGGGCAGGCGACAAACCAAACACCTGAAAATAGCGTTGACTTGTATGCGCTGGCGCAACAGCAAAATGAACGCTTAATGCAATATCAAAATAATAACAAAGGGAAACTGAGCCGCACCCAGAAAGCTCAAATTACCCCACTGAATCGACGTTCTACTGAAAAACAATATAGTGTCCTAGAAATACATATGGAAGAGATACCGCATTGGGCGGAAGGCTTGATGTACAAAAAAGGGGTTCATGGACGAAAGGACATTTGGGATTCTTTTGTCATTGATGTGCACAACTCAGGTGAGAAAATCTTCACAATCAATCAGCTCACAAATAGACTGCATCAAAAAATAGAACATTATAAGAATGCTGTTTTTTCCAACTCAAATTCGAACAATGCGAATAGACCGGCGAAACAATCGGCATTAAGTGCTTTTGAAGAAAAATTCCAAGACTACCTTAATGATGATCTCGACGACTAGACTCACTATATATTTGCTCTAGCTTGAAATTTAACTAAATTATACGGTCCAAAATATGAGTGATAACTTTAACAAGCCACAAAACGTATCAGACCTTGGTATTTCGTTTGAAGAGCGTTTAGAACAGTTAGGCAAAGCAGCTAAGCAAAATCAATCCACCTCAAGCTCCTCATACCAAACGAATCATCCCAAGAGTAAAACCGATGTCGCCACAACCACTTCAGACTCTTCTCGTCTGACCAATACCAGATCTCAGCTCGCACTTGACGAATACAAAAAACAGGGGAAAAGCAAACAGATACTAAAAGTCTGGTTTATGTTGATGCAAGCGTTTGACTCGAAAATGAAGCATTTCTTTGGAGAGGAACCCGACGTACATTTTATGAAGTTCGCAGTCTCTCTAACGCCTGAGTCATACTTACGATTGGAAGCTAACCTTTTAGAGAGACTAGATGAAGATAGGGAATGGCCCCCTTCGTTAGTTCGGCTTAGACAACTTGCAAATTCACCAACAAAAGAAACCATGTATCGAGCGAGGCGAAATCTGTTTCATCATCCGATCCCTTTTCAAGAACTTGATCGTGTTGAAAAATTCATCAAGCGATACAAGATGAATGAAGTCAGAAAATTCTCGGACAGGAACTTCGAAAGCGAGTTCAATAGAAAATATACGCAATGGTTCCGAGAAGTACTACTCGAAAACATGGATCATAAATTTGAAGAACAGCAACTCATCGCGAGCCAACATATGAACACCCATGTCCAAACGGAAAATGATCGACAAATAGACAACATCATAGCGAATGGCAAAGCATTTGAGCATAAACTCGGCAGTAGAATTCTGGCTACGATCCGGAAAAAGAGTGAGGTCGCAGACTCAACAGTTTCTATTGAAGAAATTGAAGAAATTGAGCAAAAAAAGCTGGCTGAGAAAATTATCAGCAAGACAGGTGATCACTAGTGCGTGACTTTGAAATCCTAGAAAAGTGCGAACATTATTTTCGATGTAACATTGACGGCACTGTAGGCAAACACTGCCGAATCATCATTGATGAGTTCAGCCAAGATTTACCTCTCGGTCATTTTAAACTTCATGTTGAAGAAATTACCGACAAGCAATCTCATCACGCCTCTGACGCTGTATTTAAACTGACTTTACCTCTTTCTCAACAGGATTCTATTGCTATTTGTACACTTAATACGGGGAAAAAAAATGTTTTCACCTATAAAGAGTGTTTGAGACTTGGGGGAAAGTGGGAACCAATTCTGAATGAATGGGTATTTTCTGCGTCCGTTCAACGTAAAGTCGAACAACTCAGCAACATAGTCCACTCAGCGCCTATTACCGTTGAAGCTGAATTTAAAGAGACATTGTCCGAATCCAACAAGGGGTTAACGTTATTTGGCTTTGAGCTTGTCAAAGGGCTTAAAATCAACCATCTACCCATCTTTCACAAAGGGGTAACTCTACAAAAAGGAGATATCTCGTTCATTCCTGGTAAAAACTCAAAAACAATTGTTCGTGCCGGAACCGTCATTCGTATCACTGTTCCCGAGCTAATACTCACCTCAAAAAATTATAGAGAGGACTATCTAGCGGCAGTGAATATAAAAACTATCCGGGGTAGAAAACCGGGTAAACGAACCTACTAGCTCCTTTTTTACTTCAAACAGCGGTCATCTTCGTCTGATGCTGGGTCGGGTTACCTTGTCAATTATCCTTTGACTCGCGTGACAATGTGTTGCGCCAACAATTCAGATGCGTCGTAAACTGGCAGTGACGATTGCAAGCTTTCCGAAATCACTGACAACTCAGTACACGCAATCACCAAGCAGCCTACGCCTTGCGCTTTTAACTGTTCTGCCGCCTGTGAAAAGTGCGCCAGATCGTGCTCGTCATACGCTTTGGCTTTCACTTTTTTGATCAAATCCATCAACTGGTTTTGCAAAACTTCTTGCGGGAAGACAGGTGTTAACTCACGCTTCTCAAATACAGGCTGATAAAGCTCGGTTTTGATCAACGCCGTCGAGGCCAACATACCGACTTGGTGAATATCTGAGTGTTGCTGCCGAAGGGTGCCGGCGACTAATTCCGGTAAATTTACCACAGGAATCGATACCGCTTGCTGCGCATCAGAATAATACCAGTGCGCAGTATTGCAAGGCATAACCAGAAAGTCTGCCCCTGCCGACTCCAACCTTTTCGCCATGTCGGCGATCACTGGAGCTGGGCTTTCCCCAGTGCCTTCGATGATGGCTTTAATTCGAGAAGGCACTTTGGGGTTATTGTCGACGATCATGTGGATATGGTCGATGTCATCGCTTGCAGGCGTCAAGGCTATCACTCTATGCATTAAGTCGACCGTGGCTTCTGGTCCCATTCCACCGATGATGCCTACAACAAGTTCACGCTTCATTCCAGAACTCCTTAATATCCAATCAAGCTGGGTAGCCACATAACGGTTTCAGGTATGTACGCCATAAGTAACACGATACCAATTTCCACCAGCACAAACGGAATGGCTTTCACCGATATTTCTTCTATCGAAACCTTAGCAATACTGGAACTGATGAACATGTTCTCCCCAAGTGGCGGGGTCGAAAACCCAATCTCACAGCAACACACTAATACCACCCCAAAGTGAATGGGGTGCACACCCAAACTCACCATCACTGGCAGAAGTACGGGCGTCACGATCATGATGGTTGCCAGTGTTTCCATGAACATGCCCACGAAGATAAGGAAAACAATCACAATCAGCCAGATCAGCGCTAAGTTGTCGGTCAGAGCCAGTAAGCCATCAGCGATCACAGCAGGGGTATCGTTTTCCACCAGAATACGACCAAACGCGGTTGCCGTGAACATAATGATCAGTACACGCCCAGTAAGCCATGTGGTTGAGTTGAGTGATTCTTTGATTCCCGGAATAGAAAGCTCTCGGTAGATAAAAATGCCCACAAATAGCGTATAAAAGACCGAAACAACCGCGGCCTCGGTTGGCGTAAACAAGCCTGAATAGATTCCCCCCAGAATCACAACCGGCGCTAACATCGCCCAAATACCATCTCTTAACGCTTTGCGCAGCGATCCTTTGGCCCTATTCTCGCCAGCGGAATAGCCTTTCTTTTTACTGATCAGATAATTGGTCAGCATAAGACCAAAAGCCAGTAAGATGCCGGGAATGACGCCTGCTATGAAAAGCTGAGTGATCGACTCGCTCGCGGTCACGCCATAAATTACCATTGGGATACTCGGGGGAATTACCACGCCCAAGCCACCAGAAGAGGCGGTTAACGCAGCGGAATACCCTTTGTTGTAACCTTTGTCGACTAAAGCAGGAATCATCAACATACCAACAGCCGCCGTGGTGGCAGGTCCAGAGCCGGATATTGCGCCAAAAAACATACTGGCCAAGATAGCGGAAAATCCCAGCCCACCCGCCATATTGCCGGCCAGTAATTCGGCAATATTGACCAATCGACGAGAGATACCAGAGGCTTGCATTAACGCCCCCGACAAAATAAACGCTGGCAACGCCATGATGGGGAAAGAATCCACGGCTGCCCAAGCCGTTTGAACCAGAGAAATGAAATCGTCGCCCGTAGCGATGTACACTGCCATTGCCGAAGCACCTAGCGCAACCACGATGGGGGCTCCAATCACAAGGAAGAAGAAAAACATACTGAATAAGACAAACGGTGCCGTCATAATCAAATTCCTTTGAGAAAATTCACGATCAGCATGCGAACTTAAACGCTCTGCACATCGTCCACGTCTTTAAACTCGACCCCCTTCACCAGCTTCAGGTAATTCACCTGAATGATCCGAACAATGGTGAGAGAAAATGAAATAGGGAAAATAAAATAGAGAAACGCCATCGACCACCCTAAAGCTGGCGACTTAAACGGAAATTCCATCAAACTTTGAATCACTTCGATGCTTTTAAAAATCATTAACGCGTTAAACAACACCCAAAACACATCGCCAATACATTCGATGGCTTTTCTGATTGTGGCTGGCAGCATTTTCAAGTGGAATGTCACACGGTTATGTGCCGACAAGCGTGCCGCGTAGGAAGATCCCAAAAATACGAACCACACAAAGGCAAAACGGGATAACTCTTCGCTCCAAGGAATGCCGTAGTTGAACACTACCCTCATAACAACCTGAACAAACAACAACGTAATGAACAAGCAGAGTAAAAACTGGCACACGTAATTCTCTAGCTTATCCAGCACTTTTAAACGCTCTAACATAAGCCCTCCTTAGGTTCTGAGACAATAAGGGGCAGCCTACGCTGCCCCAGTATCGTCTTATTGCATTTTGCGGATCACATCATCAAAGCTGGCTTTGCCACCGATGGATTCGTAAAACGCAGGCCATACTTTGTCTTTCGCTATTTGAATCCACTGGTCTTCATCTTGAAGGGTCGACACTTCTACGCCATTGGCGATCATGTTTTGCTTGGCTTTCTCGGCCTCGGTCATCTGGAAAACCAGTGCGTACTGCTGCGCTTCCAACCCTGCGCGAGTCAGAATGGCTTGATGCTCTGGGCTTAACTTATCGAAGGTGCGCTTACCCATCAGCATGGGTTGCAAAGAATATTGATGGTGCACTTCCGTTAAGTACTTTTGCACCTCGTAGAACTTCATGGTGTTGTTCACGATGTACGGGTTGTCTTGCCCATCCACCACTTTTTGTTGCAGCGCAGTGAAAGTTTCGGTCCACGCCATGGCAATAGGGTTCGCACCCCACGCTTCCCAAGACGCCAGCATGATGGAATTTTGAGGTACGCGAATCTTCATGCCTTTCACGTCTGCCAAGCTCTTCACTGGACGTTTCGAGTTAGTGAGATGACGGAAGTTAGAATACGTCCAGCCAAGAATGTTCACCGCGGCTTCTTGGTTGGCGAGTTCATTCCAATATACCCCCAGCTCACCCGTGGTGACTTTTACCGCATCGGCTGAATTAGTGATCAGATAAGGCATGGTGAGCGCACCCAGTTTCTGAGAAAACGGCGTGACGTTCCCAATGCCCACTAACGCCATATCCAAGGTGCCAAGGCGCGTATTTTGCACCATTTCTGTTTCGCTACCCAACGCCCCATTGGGATACAGTTTGACTTTGATTTCGCCGTCTGAATACCCTTCCACTAATTGCTTAAATCGTGTCGCGTATGCCCCTTGATCCGAGTTAATCGGGTCACCCATTCCAACCTTCATGGTTTTTGCACTGGCCATCATTGGCAGCAAAAGACACGACAATGCGAGAAACGTTGTCATTCGCTTGAATTTCATTTCCTTTTCCTCTTAGTTTGTTGTGGTTAACGACCCATCAGCACGCTCGCTGATTCATGTCCTCCCAAACATAACGAATGATTTCCGCTATCTGGGTACAGTCGCTTTCGTCAAAAGTCAGCGGGATACGCATATCCAGCATGGTGGCTAATACGCGATCGGTATTAGGCAATTCTGCAGATGTGTCTAGGTAAGCCCAGCTTTGATATTGGCTGGTGTAGCCTTTCGGTTTGGCGTCACCAAACCACTTAAGTACGACACCAAGCGCTTCACAGCGAACGACAAATTCGCGAATGAAGTCGGCCGATTGGTTAACAAGATTGAATTGAATGGAACTGCCCACAAAGGCTTCTTGAGGCGGACGACGGGGAAAGCGCATACCTTCAATATCACAAAGCGCGTCTTCCAGCAGAGCATAACGCCGATTCCATTGGGCACATTGCTCGTCTATATCTTGCAGTTGCGGACGAAGAATGGCAGCCCTGAGGTTATCCATTCTTCCACTGAAATTTGGTGTGGCAGTGTCGATCCCCTCAAACGCTTCCGCTCTCGGCGCTGCGAGGTGGCGCTCGTAAAGCATGTAAGAACCTGAATAGATGATCGCTTTGGCCATAACGGTTTCATCGTCGGTGGTCAGAAGCCCGCCTTCTCCTGAATTCAGGTGCTTGTAGGTTTGGGTACTATAACAAGCTACTTTGCCAAACCGACCACTGTGCACTCCGTCCCACTTCGCGCCCATGGTGTGGGCGCAATCTTCAATTACGGTGACATGGTTCGCTTCACAGATAGTCATCAGTTTGTTCATGTCTGCCAAGTGACCACGCATGTGTGACAACATCAGGAACTTCACGTCTTCCTGTTGCGCTTTTTGGGCTAAGTCGTCCAAATCGATGGTGTAATCGTCGGTCGTCTCGACCAACACGGGTACACCTCCTGCATTGGTGATTGCCCCTGGAACCGGTGCCAGAGTGAACGCGTTACACAACACTTTGTCGCCCAATTTCAACCCTACACTGAGCAACGCAATATGCAGTGCATACCCGCCCGATGCACAACTTAAGCAAAAACGACTGCCGACATAATGGGCGAACTCCAACTCCAATAGCTCGGTTTCCGTGGGCTCTCCCCCCACATCGCTGTTGTATCGGTGTAGACGACCAGAGCGCAACACCTTTTCGGCGCACTGTATGGCTTTTTCCGGAATCGCTTCTTGTTGAGTGAACGACTTCTCGAATTTTTGCATATTGGCTTTGCTCCTTGTTTCGTCTTACCATTTCCAGCCCATAAGTCCTCCCTTGGGCTGGGGATGGACTGGTTAATCGTAGCGCTGCTGGCGATACACCTCGAAATCCCACTCCTCATCAGAAAAGTATTTGTTTAGCCGCCAATCACAGGCTCGTGCGTGCCCTTCCATGCCTTCGGTGCGCGAAATACGCGACCCTGCGGCACTGAATTTAAGGTTGGCTTCTTCGCTGATCTGCTGAACGGTCAAAATCTTCATGAATTTTTGAACATTCAAGCCACCACTGTAGCGTGCGGCTTTTTTGGTCGGAAGAATGTGGTTGGTACCTGAGCACTTGTCGCCATGAGTCACGGTGCTGCCTTCCCCAAGGAACAAAGAACCGTAGTTGCTTAAGTTGGCTTTCCACCAGTCTAAGTCTTCGGCCATGACTTGAAGGTGTTCGCATGCCCACTCATCACTGACCTCTGCGGTTTCTTCTCGTGTATCACAAAGGATCACCACGCCGTGATCTCGCCATGCCGCTTCACACACATCAGCGTTTGGCATGTCAGCGATCACTCTCGGCATAATGTCCAACACTTGAAGCCCGAGCGCTTCGCTTGTGGTGAACAACCATACTGGAGAATTCGGACCGTGTTCCGCTTGCGAGACCAAGTCCACAGCTATCGTCATGGGATCGGCAGTGTGATCCGCAATGATGGCGGATTCAGTCGGCCCTGCGAATACATCGATGCCCACTTCGCCAAACAACATACGTTTGGCTTCTGCAACATAGGCGTTCCCGGGACCGACGAGAATGTCGGCAGGTCTGCCTGTAAACAGCCCTAATGCCATCGACGCTATAGCATGTACGCCACCCATTTCCAGAATCACATCCGCACCCGCGACGTCCATCGCATACACAATAGCGGGGGCGACGCTGCCTCCGCGTGGCGGCGAGCAAGCAACAACCTTAGCTACCCCTGCGGCTTTTGCGGTAGCCACACTCATTAAAGCCGAAGCGGCGTGGGCGTAACGTCCACCAGGGACGTAGCAACCAGCGCAGTTTACTGGGATAACCTTTTGGCTCAGTGTGACCCCTTCTTCCGTCTCGATATCGAACGATTGCAGACTGTCGCGCTGGGCTTGAGCAAAACGTTTTATCTGCCTGTGAGCAAAATCGATGTCGTCTTTGACCCGCTGAGGTACTTCGGCAATCAGTCGGGCTCTCTTTTCTGCCGACATAACAAAAGTGCCTCCCTGCCAACCATCAAACTGTTTGGCATACTCCACCACAGCAGATTCACCTTCGCGGCGAATACGCTCTAACATCTCTTTTACTACCTGCTGAATGCGCTCGTCTTCCTTTACCACTTCGTTTTCGGCAGCCGCCCGCTTTAAATATTTCATTGGCTGTTCTCACTCTTCTTCTTAGCGTCAAAGTTAGGGGGCATTTCACTCGCCCTTGCGTTCCGGTTACACGTAGGAAGGCAGCTCAAAAGCGTCGCGATACCCTGCCAGTGCTTGAGCCCCACCAGTGTGAAGAAAGACAACGTTTTCTCCTTTTTTGAAATGCCCTTTTCGAATGAAATCGATAAGACCAGCCGCACCTTTGCCGGAATACACAGGGTCGAGCAAAATACCTTCGTATTTGGAGAACAAATCAATCGCTTCGAGCGTGCTTTTCGCAGGAATCCCGTAACCGTCACCAACGTAATCGCAGTTCGCAACGACATCGCTACGCTTAACAGCACCAGGAATGCCCAGCTTTTCACAGGTTTTTCCGGCGAGTGCGAAAACGTTATTTTCTTGTTGCTCTTTAGGAACACGAACGCCAAAACCAAGCAGTGGGATTTGAGCGTTCGAGCCAACAAGGCCCGTCACCAAACCCGCTTGCGTCCCCGCAGAACCGGTTGCGTGTACAAGGTGATCAATCTTCAACCCCATATTGTTGGCTTGTGAAACCAATTCCAAAGCGCAATTTACGTAGCCCAGTGCACCAATGGCGTTCGAACCGCCACCGGGAATGATGTAAGGCTTCTTACCTTGCGCTCTGAGCTGTTCAGCGAGATCTAACATGGCTTGATTCATGTCTGTGCCTGCTGGATATTTGGTAAGAGACGCGCCAAATAGCTGGTCTAACATGACGTTTCCATTGTGCACGTAGTCGAGGTCTTCTGAGCCCGTTCTGTCTTCAAGCAGCAAGTAACATTCCATTGCACATTTCGCTGCAATCGCTGCGGTTTGACGAGCGTGGTTTGATTGGGTCGCCCCTTGCGTAATAATGGTGTTGGCGCCTTGTTCAATCGCGTCTGCCATTAAGAATTCCAGCTTCCTTGTCTTATTACCGCCACCCGCTAAGCCCGTACAATCATCTCGCTTGATCCACAGGTTCGGTCCGTCTAAGAGTTCAGACAAACGTTCCATAGGCTCGAGAGGCGTCGAAAGATGTGCAAACCTAAGACGTGGGAAACGAGCTAAATGCATAATGATTCTCCTTGAACTTAAAACAAAAAAATAACACCCTGATAACAACCACATCATGCTCATGCCGTTGTATTTTTGGCTAATACATTATTGTTTGAGTAAGCGGTTACTTTTCGGCATAGCGCTAGAGAATGCGCACTAAGGTGTTAAAAAATGGAATTAAAATGGTTGAAAGACTTTATTGCTCTTTATGAAAACGGGAGTTTTTCAAAGGCAGCAGAAGCGCGATTTGTGACACAGCCTGCGTTTAGTCGGCGTATTCGCTCGCTGGAAAACTGGTTAGGTGTGGCTTTAGTCAATCGAGACAAAATGCCCATTTCCTTGACTCCGGTGGGAGAGAAATTTGTTGGGGATGCCAAACGACTTTCAGACGACATCTATCAAATCCGTGACCAACTTAATCGGCAGAAAACCGACAACTCAATTACCTTTTTGGCACAACATTCCCCTGCGGTGTCTTTTTTCCCTGGGTGGGTAAAAACCATTAACCCATTATTCGGAGGGGCATTGGTTAAACTGATTCCAGGTAATTTGTACGACTTAAATGAAAGCTTCTTGGCAGGTAATGGGGATTTTTTGCTGACTTTTTCTTCCAATTTGGACGACACGATTCAACATCATCGGAACATTCAGTGCATTCAAGTCGGTACTGATAAACTGCTTCCCGTGACAAGTTGCTGCTCATCGGGCAAGCCAGATCACCAGCTCAAGAAAGACCAAACATTCGACATACTGACCTACCCAGAAGAGGCATTCCTCGGGGCATTGGTCAAGCATTCGGCACTGAGCAAAATCCCGAAACAATACCCTTATCGGGTTGTGTGTGAAAACTCGATGTCTGAAGGACTTAAAGCCATGGCAATACACGGATATGGTGTCACATGGCTGCCAGAAAGCTTGATAATTGAAGAGCTGGGATCGAACAAACTGATTGCTCTCACTCCTGATTTAGCGACTGTAGATCTAAGAATATTGTTGTACCGAAACCGCCACGATGCCAAGCCTGCAGCTGAGCGATTTTGGCAAGATCTCTGTGAACTGTACGGAGCAAACTTAACAACTTAAACCCTAAAACACATAAACAAACGGGCAGGCGCTTTTAGAAAAAATGAGGCATTTAACTATGGCGTATCGAGAGCGCCAACATGGTCATGACATCAAAAGTAGTATTTGGAAAGAATTTGGTGGCGGTAACAAAGCCGCCCGAGAAAAAGGCTTAAAGCCGTACCGAGCCACGTTAGAAAGAGAAACAAAAAAGTGACTGGAAAAATACCAAGATGTAAAAACCGTTAAGCAATTGCAGTCCCATTTAAAAGAGCGGGTTACTTCATCTCGCTTTGAACAACACCTTTTTGAAAATGGATCCCTCCAAGTTATTTGCTTTTGAGGATGACTGGTTTTAGTTCACCTTCTTCAAGTGTCCTTGCAGATAAGTTGAGACGCATGAATGCATACAGCGGATGATGTTTAAGCTATCGACGCTAAAAGGCTTTTGTCCAGAACCTTCAGACTGGCACTTCTAACTCAGAAGTACCCCATTCCTTCTCTAAATCATTTCCCTATACAAAAAGCCGCCCTTCTATCCGCATTAGGTAATATAATTCAAGATTTTCATCTCTAAAATTAGACTGTATAAGATTCAACTTATATCCTACACGTGTAAACCAAGGGACTCGAAGGTTTCTAGGACCTCGTTTATTTATTAGAAGGACCTGTAAGTTGTCCCGATAGAATACTCAAGCAGGCATATAGCTTTCCATGCTAAAATAGAAGTATATATTTAATGGTGAAGGGACTTTAATCTCGTTTAGTAAAAAATCAACATCCGGACTTTAAATTCAGGTATAATATAATAGACAGTCTTAAACTCATTTCTTCTTCAAACTCCATTCACTCATCTATTAATCAGTATCACTTCTGACTGCTTTCGCACATCTTAAGCATTAGAAACAATAATAAGGAGGTACACGATGTAGTTTTTCATAGGCGTATTGCGGTTTTTAACTGCCAAAAAATATAACATCAAGAAACTTTTAACAACACAACAGTATCTTTTTTCTACCATGGTTGTGGAAAGAGTACTATTGAAAAAAGAGGAATGAAATGAAAGATAATGATTTTGTGTTAGATCGATTCCATTTTCAAACTGAGAAAGGTCCAGTACCAGCAGAACTACAAACCGACAATGGTGCAGAACCATTTTATGTAAACATTGAGCTTTCAGATGCAATTAGGGCTGCGCATGAGCTAACGAGCATTAATAAATCTACCAAAGATAAGTTTACTGAAGTTATTTCTGAGCACTGGGGTAAAATCCTGGAATATGCAAACGAAAGATTAGCAGGACAAGATTTTAGTGATAATGCTGTACTTGAAGCAATGGTCAAAGGTTTTGGTTTTTATGTGGAGAACCAAGAGTTATGTGATATTTTCATAGCTACAATTAGATTGCTGATGATTGGATTAACAAAACAATGAGTGGGAAGTTATTTGGCTGCCTTAGTAGCCAATGCTCTCCTACAAAAAAGTCGTCTACTTAGCGTACCCAAACTAAAGTTATCCGAAGTAGACACCGAGTGCGTAACTACCAATTCACTTTTGTCTTTAAGTGTCTGAGGACGAGGGCTATTTTTGATTATTCAGAGCTAACCACTATTAATAGTAATCATCTGCATTTAGTGTGTATTAATGTCATAATTAAAATATGATCTAATTCTAGCTTATATTTTCATATTCAAACTACCCTCGTCACTACTCTTACATCTTCTCAGAAATTATTCTTTTTCAATAAGGAGGTGTTTTTATTTCTAAATAAAATATTAAATTATTTAAAAAGTGTTTTAACTAAATTAACTGATTATCAATAATTATAAGGGAAAGTATGTTAAGTAAGCAAAGTCAGAACTATTTAGATGATGCTAATAATCGAATTAAGAAGCGTCAAGGTAAGATAAACATCATTACTACTCATTCAATTCCAGAAATGTACGAGCTTGTATTTTTAAGTGGAGCGCCTAGCAGCACTATTAATGCCAAAGAACTTCAGGGGAAAAACACTGAGGGAAGTATCGTTCATCTAAATGGTTCTAGTTACAAGGTAATAAAACGTCTATTCATATCTAGAAAGGTTCTAGAACTACATCTAGATAATGTATTACCGTAATAAAGCAAAAGTTCTAATATAGATATTTGCTAAAGTGACGTATCTTGATGCGGACAGGCGAGTTTGGCCAGCCACATTTAGGCTGGTCGTTCGGTTGCAATACCAAAAGTAGCCGGAAAAGCTAGAATGATTAAAGTATCGTAACTCGGAATTGTCCAAAAATGAGTTATCAAAGCCTAGGAAAGAAAAGCCGCTAACCCAGCGGCTTTTTCCCCCTCCCCCCTAGGATTTCTCCCCCGTTTCAGGCACTTTAGAGTTATATCAATAATAACGTCTGACTCAATAAGGAAACTCTGTGGACTTCGAGCTCGATAACTTCAATGGCATCATTCTTTCTGCCGAAACGGTTCCTCATAGCAATGCTGCGTTCGCCAGTGAGCTGCGCGAGGTGGTTGGCTATGCTGAAAGCAACCGCAAAAACCTGATTTGGTTAACCTTACCCATAGAGCAATCTCACCTTATTTCAGAAGCCACGGCGCTGGGCTTTACCTTTCACAACTGTGAAGAACACGCCATCACCCTGATTCACAAGCCTAAGCCCGATACCTTCGTGCCCTTTATTCCTACCCACACCGTAGGTGCAGGGGCGCTGATTCAAAACGACCAGCAAGAGATTTTGCTGATCAAAGAACATGGCATGAAAGGTTATAAACTGCCCGGCGGGCATGTGGAACTGGGGGAACCCATTGGTGAATCGGTGGTGCGAGAAGTGTGGGAAGAAACGGGGGTAACGGCAGAATTTGAGTCCATTTTGGGCATCACCACCAAGCACCCGTTTCAGTTTGGTAAGTCCAATATGTACATTGTCTGCAAACTGACGGCGACGGATGAAACCATTAACATTCAGGATGTCGATGAAATTGCCGAGGCGAAATGGGTTTCGGTGAATGAGTTTTTGCAAGATGAAGCCAGCGACTCGTTTAACCGCCAAATGGTGGGTGCCCTGCTCAATCAAGACGGGTTGGCGTTGGTCGGGGTAGAAGGCAACACCGGAAGGCATAAAAAGCAGGAGATTTTCTTTGCTCGCTCAAACATCGCAGAGCAAAAGCTGCCAAAAACATAACATGGATGCGGCGATGGTGAACCGAGCCTTGGCCTGACGAAATGTTAGCTTTCAATATTTGCTCTTTCAAACGAGACTGTCTTAGAAAGAATAGTGAGCTCACAGCCAATTCTTAGATTCGTTTTCCCCTTGTACATAACTGCCAAGGTGAGCGCTGAAGCGTTGGTTTAAGGCATCTTCAATCAGCGTGTTTTTCAATTCGGCTGGGTACACTCTTAGGTTTTTGATGGTCTCTAGCCTTACCCACTCCACATCTTGAATGTATTCCTGATCGTTAAGACCGAGCAGGTTTTCCTTGCTGGGCTCCCCTTTATAACTGTCTATCAAATAAAAAAACTCGGCGTGGTAACGTGGCGGGTGTCGCTCTTGAAACTCTCTTACGCAGAGTAAATTGCCCA
The DNA here is from genome assembly GCF_014694455.1 of Vibrio sp. S9_S30. Lineage (GTDB taxonomy): Bacteria > Pseudomonadota > Gammaproteobacteria > Enterobacterales > Vibrionaceae > Vibrio. The sequence continues at coordinate 47,943 of NZ_JAAUWT010000021.1, forward strand.
CTTCGACGTGCAAATTGGTTTCTTCCAGAAACTCGCGCCGCAGGGTGTCTTTGGTGGAGGCGTCGCCCGCTTCCATTCCGCCCCCCGGTGGGATCCAATACACCCCCGTATGGTCTTTCACTTTCACCATCAGAATTTTTTCATCTTCGATAAGGATGCCAGCCGCACGAATTCTATGTTCCATCAATCGTCCTTAAATACATCAATGGCGGCTTGAATCAGCTGCCTGTGAATAGGTACCAAGTCCTGATGCTCGGTTCGGTATCCGCCGCCCACGACGGAAGCTATGGGAATACCGGCATTTTTCGCTATAGAAAACATAAAGTGATCACGTTGGTAGATGCCTTCTGTGCTCACTTGAAAATAGCCTAGTTCATCATCGGCGTGAATATCCACCCCCGCGTCATAAATGATCAGATCCGGTTGATGAAGGTTGACCGCCATCTCGACCACTGGCTTAAAACTGGAAAGAAACTCGTCATCGCCAATCTCACGCGCTAGTGGCACATCCATATCCGATGCTGGCTTTCTGGCTGGGAAGTTTTTATCACAATGGAACGACAAAGTGATGATGTCGTCCCGATCATCGCACATCGTTGCCGTACCATCACCATGATGGACATCGGCATCCACAATTAAGACTTTATCTATGCTCTCATGCTTCAGCGCTTCATGCGCCGCCAAAACCAAATCGTTGATCAAACAAAACCCACTGCCAAACTCTTTGTGCGCATGATGGTATCCCCCACTCAAATGCAGCGCGATGCCATGTTCAATCGCTTGCTTTGCCGTTTCTACCGTGCCGCCCGCCGAGGTTAAGGTTCGGGTGATCAGTGCCTCGCTCCACGGAAACCCGATGCGCCGCATTTTCACTGCGGGCATCTCGCCGGAAAACAGCAACCGAATGTACGTTTCATCGTGCACCGCCACTACTTGTTCTATTGTCAGCGCGCGGGGTTCCACAAACGCTAACCCTTCACGCCATTGTGCATCCCGTTCCTGCGTTTGAACCACATTTTCGTACAACTTTCGGTACTTGGTGATCGGGTATCGGTGTTTCGGTGGCAGAGAGAGCTCTGAGTAGATCGGGTGGTAAATAACCGGAATCATGGATAAATCGTTGTAAAGATGTTTGGAAGAAGTATATACCCAAGCCCGTTGACTATTCTAGATTCGGTGCGCCAGCAAACGCATCATAGGGCATTCCATCACATTCCACATTCCACATTCCACATTCCACATTCCACACTCATTAGATAATGATTATCATTTACATGCAATAAAGGTTCCACTATCGTATACGGCTTGTTTCTTTCAGCAGAATGGATATGAACAAAAATCTAATGCTTATCTCAGGCACACTCTTTGGTGCGTTCGCTGCCCTCGTTTTATTCGCTTTGATTTGCTTTAGCAGTTGGCTTGCCGTTACTCTTCTTATTTCGTGAACAACGTTAGGATAAACCCATGCCACATGTCGTGATTACTGGCGCTAACCGAGGTATCGGGCTGGCACTGGTCAAACATTACTTACTTCAAAACTGGTCTGTTACGGCGACTTACCGTAACGCAAACCGTTCCGCTGAACTTATCGAGCTTGCTCAAAATGAAACGGCTCTGACTGCGGTTGAACTTGATGTCACCGATTACCCTGCCGTGAATCAATTTGCCCAACGCTTATTTTCCCAAAGCTCATCTACCCAGAATTCATTTGCCCAAAGCTTGGGAAGCGTGGATTTATTGATCAACAATGCGGGTTACTACGGGCCTAAAGGGTATGGGTTTGGCAATACCGATGTGGAAGAGTGGAGAAAGGTGTTCGAAATCAATAGCATTGCACCACTCAAGTTGGTAGAAGCGTTCTTTGAGAACCTCAATTCCGGTCAGGGAAAAACCGTGGTATGCATTTCGTCTAAAGTGGGCAGCATGGCTGAAAATACGTCCGGCGGCGGGTATGTGTATCGTTCATCCAAGGCGGCGGTGAACTCGGTGGTGAAAAGCCTGCATAACGACCTTCATTCTTATGGGCTCCGCGTGGTGGCTCTTCATCCGGGTTGGGTGCAAACGGAAATGGGTGGCCCGAATGCACTCATTACGACGGAAGAATCCGCAAAGGGGTTGTACGACGTTATCGAGTCTATTGATGCTGAAAAAAGTGGTGGGTTCTACGACTACCAAGGCAATACCATTCCTTGGTGATTTCCCCTAGCTCGGTTGATTACCCAAGCCAGCGCTTTAAGTGTTGAACCAACTTTTGTGGTCCTTCGGAAAGCTGACGACCCAGCCGGGTAATTAAGTGCACCTCACCTTGTTGTAAGATGGGGTGCGCAATGGGGATCGCCACTAACTGACCGTCCACCACTTCCCTAGCCACCACAAATTCTGGCAATAAGGTTACGCCCATCCCAGAGCGCACGAAATGCTTAAGCACCGCAATGGAATCGGTGGTTAACTTGGGGTGAAGCCGAATTCGTTGCTGAAACTCCGCCATACCTATTAACTGACGTACCCCATAATCCACATCTTGCAGCCCTAATGGGTACTCAAGCAACGATTCTATGGTGACGGGGGGCTTCACCGACGCCAGCGGATGATCGGGTGGAACAATCGCACAAATCGGTTTCAGCACAATGCTTTGTGAACGTGTATTGGGGTGTTTACTGGGGTGAAATAACAGCCCTATGTGCACCTCATCTTGCTCGACTTTGCGAATCACCTCGTTCGATCCGCCTGTGCTGATGGAAAAGGTCAACTCGGGATATTGAGTTTGAAATTTGGGTAACGGCCCCGACATCAAGTCGCCAATGAACCCCTCCCCCACGGCTAACGTGATGTGACCACTTTGCAATCCATGAAGCGACTCCAAACCGGTGAGGCACGCTTCTTGGTTGGATATGGATTCGCGGTAATATTTTAAAACAATGTCCCCCGCATCGGTGGTGGCGACGCCTTTTCGGTGGCGTTCTATCAACACACAACCAAGCTCTTCTTCCAGCATCGAGATCTGGCGGCTCACGGCAGAGGGGGCGACATTGAGCTTGTCTGCCGCCGCGCGAATTGTCCCTAACATCACGGCTTCATAAAAATACGCCACGCGTTTTTCATTAATCGGTTTCAAGCGATGAGTCCGGCGCTAACTGTGCGTATACAAGCTCCACCCAATAGCTTGCCCCAAGCGAAAGGATATCGTCATTAAAATCGTAATGAGGGTTATGAAGCTCACTCGATGTTTCACCCGCGCCGTTCCCCACCCAAACGTACGCGCCCGGTTTTTCGTTCAGCATGAAAGCAAAGTCTTCTGCGCCCATACTCGGGGCAAGGTTTCGCTCAACATTGCCTTCACCCACCAGTTTCGCCATGACTTTGGCGCATTCTTCTGCGTAGCTTGGCGTGTTAATGGTCGGCGGATACATTCGGCGGTAATCCACTTTCCCTGTTGCGCCATACGCTTCACAAATATGATGCACCTGAATTTTGATTCGTGACTCTAGCAGCGCTTGAACCTCGGAGGAAAACGCCCGACACGTACCCGACAACGTCACCGAATCGGGAATCACATTGTACGCATCGCCTCCTTGCATTTTGGTAATACTGACCACACCGGATTCAAGCGAGTTCAACGTGCGCCCGATGATGCTTTGAAGCGATGAAATTAGCTGCCCAGCAATCACCACGGGGTCCACGCCAAGGTGGGGCATGCCTGCATGGCAACCTTTGCCGGTGATTTTAATATCGAATAAATCCATGGAAGCCATAACAGCATTGCTGTGAACGGCAAACTTGCCTTTTTCTAACCCAGGCCAATTGTGCATGCCGTACACTGCATCAACAGGGAATTGTTCAAATAAACCTTGCTCGACCATGGCTCGACCGCCCGCTTCTCCTTCTTCCGCTGGCTGAAATATCAACACAACCGTGCCTGCAAAGTCTCGGTTTTCCGCTAGGTGCTTCGCGGCGCCCAATAACATGGCGGTGTGACCATCGTGACCACAAGCGTGCATTTTGCCTTTGTGCACGGAGCAATAATCAAAGTCATTCAGCTCGGTTAGATTTAACGCGTCCATGTCGGCTCTTAGGGCGATCGATTTTGAGCCATTTGCTTTTGAAGCGTTAGACGCTGTCGAACCCGTCGCTCCAGTTGAATCAGCCAGCTTTCCTTTGACCGTGGCAACAACGCCGGTACCCGCCAAACCGCGATGCACTTCAAGACCAAAGCTTTCTAACAATGCCGAGACTTTTTCTGATGTTCGGTGTTCTTCGTACGCGGTTTCAGGGTGAGCGTGTATATCGCGCCTCCAGACCTGCATTTCCAGTTGCAGCTCCTCTCCAATGGGCAGCTCTGACTTCATATTGACTTGACCTCTTCTGGGTAGATTTCAATAATGGTGTTGCCTGCATAATGAGCGGGGATTCTGACCCCACCATCTTCTGTTTGGACGTAATCTACTCCAGTTTTGTTCAAATGTTTTTTCGCTTTCTCCATGGAGGTGGTACTCACCCGTATCGCGACGCCAGTCGGAAGATCTTGCTCAGTAATGGGCAATTCGATACCAGAGAATCGTGAACGCGCAACCTCTGGCGACACCACTTCAAAGATCCCTCTGTCGGTTTGCACGGTTAAGTAACCCTCTTGCAAATCCGTGGCGGCTTGACCATAAATGCCACTGAATCGAGCTTCAAGAGTACTCGGATCTTGAGCAATGTACGTTACACAGGTAATGCCATTCGCGCCATTGGGGTGCTTCATCCAATCTTCTACCCACACCAGCTCGGGTTTGTGTTGGTGGCAGAAGAAATGAGAAATCGAGGGGGTTTGGGAGTTGATCAGCATGACGAGTGAGACAACCGCTTCTTCTTCCGTGCCATCGGGGCGATGCGCTACCCGCCGAAAATCGACAATGCCGTTGTTTTCAACGCCGCGTTCTTCCATCAGGCGGTGATCTTGCCGAGCATCTTCGCTGTGCAACGCAACTAAAGAGATCCCTTCTCGTCGTTCAATTGAATCGCTAATGAAACGACCAAACGCGAATCCGCGTTCATTTTTCATATCCAACGTGCTGCGATCGTAAATGCTGATGACTTCAATAAAGTTTTCAGGAAACATCAACAAATGGTTGTCCGTTCCCCAAGGGTGGTGATGCCTTGGGTTGATGAAAAAACCAAGCCGAGCAAAATCGTCACAGGCTTTGTCCATGTCTTTTACAGCAACCAGAGGGTGATCTATCCCTAAGTGATTGTTGCTCATTATCTTTTCCTTGCTGTTCCTATCGGCGTGGAGAAAGAGCTGGCTACCGTGGTATTGGGTTCAACGGGTTTCACCACAACCGCGCCGCCCGCCACTTTTGCGTTTTCACCCACTTCGATGTTCCCGAATATCACCGCACCCGCACCGATGAATGCGCCTTTTCGGATTTTAGGGTGTCTGTCGCCTTGCCCTTTACCTGTACCACCCAAGGTAACGCTTTGGAATATGGTTACGTCGTCTTCAACCACCGCCGTTTCACCGATGACGATACCAACGGCGTGATCAAGAAAAATACCACTGCCAATTTGTGCGGCTGGATGAATATCAATACCAAACACGCTGGCTACTTTCGCTTGAATATAGAGCGCCATAGGCTGCATGTTGTTATGCCAGCAGTAATGGGCAAAACGGTAGCACTGTAATGCTTGGTAGCCACCAAAATAGAGTAACGGTGTGGAGTGATCTTTAATGCTGGCGTTACTTTCCAATTGGCACAATAAATCTTGCATCGCTGACTTGGCAATGTCGCCAGAACGGAGCAATTGCTCACTTAAAAAGTCGTGCCATCTTTCTGCCCCGCTTTGCTCATCCTTGAGTTTTTCCGCCAATACCGAACAAAGCGCGTCGTTAAAGCTGCGTCTTTCAAGGATGTGTCTTTGATAAAAGCCCGCGAGCAATGGCATTTGCTGCATGACTTCGAACGCTTCTCCTTGAATGGATTGCCACAGGCGCGCTTTGTCTATTGTTCTTTGGTAATCGTACATTTGCTTACTCCTTTGCGAGAGTCTGTTGACCCTATTCCACCGAGTACCCGAATGCCATACTCGGTTCCTTTGCGGTTTCAACCCACACGCTTTTGGTTTGCGTGTATTCTTTTAATCCATCGTACCCGCTAGAGCGTCCATACCCGCTCTCTCCGAACCCACCAAATGGTGACATGACATGGATTGCCTTGTAGCTGTTGACCCAAAAGGTGCCAGCGTTAACCTGCGATGCCATGCGGTGTGCGAGACCCACGTCTTTTGTCCACACTGCCCCCGCTAAGCCAAACTTGCTGTCATTCGCGATGGCAACAGCCTGCTCTTCATCATCAAATGGAATAACAGAGACCACCGGACCAAATATCTCTTGCTGTGCGACGGACATATCATTGTTTACATTAGCTAAAATTGTCGGAGAATAAAAATATCCTTGCTCTCCACCTTCAATATTTGCGTGGTTGCCACCAGCGGCGACTTCCGCGCCGTCCGCTACCCCTGCCTGAACCAAGTGTTGAACATGGGTAAATTGGGGCAGATTGTTGATGGGACCAACCATGGTGCTTTCTTCCCACGGTAACCCTTGCGTGATTTTCTTTGTGGCAGATGCGAGCCTTTCCACAACCTGATCATAAATGCCTTTTTGCACCAACAAACGCGAGCCCGAAACACAGCTTTGCCCTGCTGCCGAAAATACCGCCGCTTGTGCCCCTATTACTGCGCGGTCGATGTCGGCATCGTTAAACACAATATTGGCAGACTTACCCCCAAGCTCTAATACGCAAGGAATCACTCGCTGCGCCGCGGCAGAAGCAATAATACTGCCCGTATTGGGTGACCCGACAAACACCACTTTCTTCGTCGCTTTGTGCGCAATCGCTGCTGCGCCTGTGGTTCGCCCTAACCCATTAATGACGTTCACTAACCCTTGGGGAATGCCCGCGCTTTCAATTAATTTGACCAAAACCGTGGTACTGAGTGGCGTAAGCTCGCTCGGCTTTATTAACACAGCATTGCCTGCGCATATCGCTGGGGCGATCTGCCAGCCGCCCGTAAAGATGGGGGCATTCCAAGGAGTAATTTGGGTCACTACGCCGTAAGGTTCATGACGCGTATAGTTTAAATGGCTGGTCGGAACCGGAATTACGTCGCCTGTTAGCTTGTCGCACCAACCTGCGTAATACTCAAACATTTCAGCCACTTTCGCCACTTCAACACGACAATCTCGAATCGGTTTTCCTGCTGAAATCGATTCTAACCAAGCCAGATCATCCGCCGATTCTCGGATAACATCGCCGCACTTCCACATGGCACGTGCCCTTTCTGGCGCGGTTATCCCCCACCAGATTTTTTGCGCCGCAACCGCGGCTTCGGCGGCTTGATTAACCAGCGATTCTCCTGCGTCTTTATAGCTAAGAAAACGCCCTGCTGTGGCTGGGTTGGTTAAAAAAAGTGCTTCGCCATCACCTTCAACTAGACGCCCATCTACCCAACTTCCAAACGAGGTTGAGCCTAAAAGCGTGTTCAACAAGGATTCAACTTGCTGTTTGCCGTGGTTTTCGACAGTCACTTTCATGAGTTTGCCTCCTTGCGCACGTAATCGACAATGCGATTAAAGTCCTCATAACCTGAAATGGTGTCTGCGCTGTCCGACCAAACTTGAGTGACCTCTTCCGACACGGAAAGCGAGAGCCCGCACTCTTCCATCAACTGTTTTGCCAACCCCAGATCTTTTCGCATCAGCTGAGTGGTAAAACCTGAATCAAAGCGTTCATTCAGAATCCATCTAGGGAAATTCACCTCACTGATCGCACTTCGACCAGAGCCTGCGTTGAGCCCATCAATCAGAAGTTCCGGATCCAAACCCGCTTTGATACCCAAGGTAATGGCTTCCGCCGTGGTCACCAAATGCGCGGCACACAGCAGATTATTCACAAGCTTGGCAACATGCCCGCTCCCCGACTTTCCAAGGTGCACCGTTTTTGCGCTCAACGCATCTAGAAATGGCGTGGCTCTTGTTAGCGCTTCTGGCTCACCGCCCACCAAAATCACCATGGTTCCCGCAGACGCGCCTGCCGCACCGCCACTGAGTGGGCAGTCCAGCATTTGGTGTCCGAGTCGGTTAAGTTTGTCGGCCAAGCCGCGGGTTACATCGGGCTCCGATGTGGTGGTGTCCATAATTAATGTGTTGGGTTTGGCGTGTTCAATAATGCCGCCTTCTCCTTCGATCACGGATTGCACGTGTTTTGCGGTCGGTAAGGAAAGCAGGATGTTATCGACAACATGGCAAAGGGATGCGGTATCCGGTACCACACGCACACCCAGTACTTTGGCGGCTTCTTGTTGCTCTACTGAAGGATCCAGACCATACACCGTAAACCCTTCACGCAACAGCGTCATCGCCATGCCATGCCCCATACTGCCTAACCCGACAATACCGATGGCTTGCTGTGTATTTGTAGGTTGCTCTTTCGTTTGCTGCTCTTCCATATCTTCACATTCCATTCGCACTCAATAGAGTCATAGTAGACAAAGATCAGAAAGTGAAGAATGACAACAAAGAGACTTTATTGTTCTAATTTTGGCAACACAGACTGTGTGGATCTGGAAGGCGGATTTTGAAGGTAAATGAGGACCAGATAAAAAATAAGAGGCGTCGTTAGCGCCTCTTTGGGATTGGGGTCTCAAGACCTTAGGTATGTTGGTCTTAGTTATGTAGTTCTTAGCTTTAGAGAAAACTCAGTGCTGTTTACGCCTCAAATAAATACAAGTAGTCGCCGTAACCTTGGCTGTCCATTTGCTCCACAGGAACAAACTTCATCGCTGCTGAGTTCATGCAGTAACGCAGACCGGTTGGCTTGGGCCCATCTGTAAACACATGACCGAGATGAGAGTCGCCAAACTTACTGCGAATCTCGGTTCTTGGAAACACCAATTTAAAATCGGTTTTCTCAACCACATAGCTCGTGCTAATGGGCTTGGTAAAACTTGGCCAGCCCGTACCCGATTTGTATTTATCTGTGGACGAAAACAGCGGCTCACCAGTGACTATATCGACATAAATTCCCGCTTCTTTGTTGTCCCAGTACTTGTTGTTGAATGGCCGTTCTGTGCCGTCTTCTTGCGTCACATAATATTGAAGATCTGTGAGTTTTGCTTTGATTTCCTTATCCGAAGGTTTCTCATACACCTTGGCTGAGGGGGTATTTTTCGCGTCTATCAATTGGCGCAACGTTTTCGGATTCTCTTTACGATCATCACCAAACACTTCATCTAAGTACTGATCGCGACCAGAAGCGAAGCGGTAGTAGTTGTATTTCAGGCTACTCTTTTTGTAGTAATCTTGATGGTAGGCTTCTGCTGGATAAAACGTGTCAAACTTGATCAATTCGGTTTTCAACGGTTTCGGGAAAATCATCGCCTTATCAATTTCCATCATAAATTGCTCGGCAATCTGTTTTTGCTCCGCATTGTGATAGAACACAGCGGGACGGTAATGTGCACCGCGATCAACGAATGACCCTTTGTTGTCTGTCGGGTCGATATGGCGGAAAAAGTGGTCCAGCACTTCTTCATAGCTAACCACATTAGAATCAAACGTCACGCTTATCACTTCGATATGACCCGTTCCGCCAGAAGCAACTTGGCGATAGGTAGGGTTTTCTAGCTCCCCTCCAGAATATCCAGACACCACATCCAGTACGCCTGGCAGTTTTTCTAAATCAGATTCGGTACACCAAAAGCACCCACCGGCGAGCGTTGTTATTTCTGATTTACCCGATCCAGCTTTGTTTTCCATTGTATCTGCTGTTCCAGTTTGACTAAGTAAGATGAACAGCACAGGGACCGAGATTCCCACTAATAATTTCGAGACTCTATTCATAATTTCCTTAACGTCATTTTTATCAATGGAGTTACATAAGAAGACAGGCGTGGTCACAAAAAAGTTACAGCGATAATGGAAATTTCTTTGCCTTCATCATATGCAGTTACTCAAAGCAAAGAGTCAAATCGGGGATAACCCTTCACGTAGAGTCCGTTCAGGATATAAAATTCGATCCGCTTCGCATTAAAGGAAATAATAAATACATCAATGAGTTTCTTGCTTGATACCCTCTGATGAGAAAATTCGTTCAACGACTTAAATGACTCTAGATAAGTTTGGTTTGGGGAAGTGATATGAAACAATTATTCGCTTATGTTGGGCTGATGCTTTTTAGTTTTCTAACCAATTTTTTAATCTATACCCATTCTTTTAATGTTCAGGCGACACCCTTTCTTCATGAAGAACGACGCGTCGAAAGTGCAGTGCTGATGTTTCAAACTACGCTTCCGGCTTACTTTTTGTCTTCTCTGCTTCTGACATTTTTGTTTTTCTTGGTTGCTAGAAAAATGAAATAGACCAGTTTCGGAACAGCTCAAAATTAATGAGAAAATCTCAGGCAGTTTATGTCGTACCCTTTCTAAAACTCTACGTCGCAGTATTAAATCGAAAGAAAACATGGAACGTTACCACTTTCCTTTAAAAGCAATATTATGCATTTTCTATGTGCTCGTATTGCATCTTATGAAATATCACATTCCAAATAGAGCGTATATTTCCAGAAAGTACGGTTTTAGAGAATGTAGATGTTCTCACGACAAGTACTATCTACCCGTTTTGGGGCTAACTCTTTTTTGCAACGGCTCCGCGCTTTCTTGTTGTCCCTGATTTTTTCGCTGTGCTTTTGCCTGTGCTGCGGCGCTTTTTGTAGGCTGGTCGCTCTACTTTGGGTAAATGCCTGAGCGATTCTGGAACAGGGCCAAGTTTTACTGTTTCCATTAAACCCGTAATTTTGGATTCCAATGCTTGCATAAAAGGTTGGTAGGCTTGGTTGCGCTCTGCCATACCTTGAAGTTGATGTTCCCAATTGGCGGTCATGTCTGGGTAGGTGGACTCGTTCGGCAGAGCATGGATCAATCCTCTACCGGCCGGAGAACTTACAATAGATTTGCCTTGGCGAGTAAGCAATTGGCGCTTGAATAGAGTGTCTAGAATGCCAGCTCGTGTGGCTTCTGTGCCTAAGCCATCGGTTTCACGTAGGATTTTCTTGAGCTCTTTGTCTTGCACAAATCGCGCAATCCCTGTCATGGCTTGAAGCAATGTGGCTTCAGTAAAATGCTTCGGCGGTTCGGTTTTTCTGTCTTTGATTTCACCTTCACGGCAAGTGAGTACCGTTCCTTCTGGTAATGGAGGAACGGTATCGACCCCGTCTTCTTTCTCTGCGTTGTCTTTCCCCATCAGTATTTTCCATCCGGGATCAATCAACTGCTTACCAGACGCAACAAATGTTCCTCCAGCGATATCAAAGATCAGCTTGGCTTCTGCAAAGACGGCTGGTGGATAGAATTGCATCAGGTATTGTCGGGCGATCTGTTGGTAAATCTTCATTTCATTGCCAGAAAGCCCGTTCACCGATGCCTTTTTAGGCGTGGGAATGATCGCGTGGTGGGCATCGACTTTACTGTCGTTCCACGCTTTTGACTTACGAGACAAGTCTGCACCTTGAACTGCCTGAGTGAGCTCTTTAGCGTTGTTAGCAATGGCGTCGGTTACCACCCCAGCTTGTGCAAAGTGTTCCACCGGTAAATAGCGGCTATCTGAACGTGGGTAGGTAATCAGTTTGTGTTTTTCATACAGCGATTGGCAAACATTCAGCACATCTTGCGCACTCATGCCAAAACGTTTTGCGGCATCAATTTGCAATGCGGAAAGAGAATACGGGAGCGGCGCGGCTTGCTTGGTTTGTTTTTGCTCCGATTTCGTGACCGTAGCGGGCTGGTTAGCGATACGTGAGGCGACGTTCTCTACCAGTTTTCGGTTGAGTACTCTGCCTTCTTCATCTTGCCAAGGCTTGCAGGCTTCGCTCGGTTTCCAGCGAGCACGAATATCAAAACTGCCATTTTGATCTTGATAGGGGATCAGTGCGTGTAAGGTAAAGTAATCTCTCGGTACAAAGTGTTCGATTTCTTCGTCACGGCGAACCACCAAACCCAATACCGGGGTTTGTACTCTGCCAACCGACAACACGCCTTGATAGCCCGCTTTTTGACCAAGCAAGGTATACGCCCGAGACATGTTCATGCCATACAACCAGTCGGCACGGGAACGAGCGAGCGCCGATACAGAAAGAGGAATGAAATCGCGGTTACTACGAAGCTGAGAAAGTGCACGCTTTACAGCAGGCAAGTTTAAATCGCTGATCAGCAATCGTTCCATAGCCTCTTTTTTACCCTTGGGGACTTTGCAGTAATCAATCACTTCATCCACCAGCAGTTGCCCTTCCCGATCTGGGTCGCCAGCATGAACGATATGACTGTTTTCTTTTAAGAGTTTACGGATGACGGTGAGCTGTTTGCTGGCAGATTGTCGAGGGCGAAGCTGCCATTGCTGCGGAACAATGGGCAGATCATTCATGTTCCATTTTTTGTATCGCTCGTCATAGGCATCGGGTTCCACTTGCTCAAGCAAGTGACCGATACACCAAGTGACGATGTCACCATTCCCACAACGAATAAAGCCATTTTCGTTTTTTTGAGGCTTGGGTAGAGCGGCGGCAATCGCGCGACCTAAGCTGGGTTTTTCGGCAATGATGAGTCGAGACATAAATACACGTGAAAAGATTCAGATAATACAAAAGCCACATTATCTAATGTGGCTTTCAGAATGCAAGAAAAACTGTTTTTTTATACAGTTAATTTGTATTACTACAGAAAATAGGTTGCTATAGGAATTCGATAAATTGGCTTAAATCACGCTCTGGCACTTTCATCGGCGTACAACCTGGTGTACCTACGTAGAGGAAACCAACGATTTCGTCTTTGCCTTCTAAACCAAATGCTTCGTGCACTTTCGGGTGGAACATCCAGCTTCCTGAGCGCCAAAATGCTTGAAAGCCTTGGGCTACGGCTGCCATTTGCATCGCTTGAACGGCACATCCCGCTGAAAGGTATTGTTCCAGTGCGGGCACTTTTTCATGCTCGGTGACTTTGGCGATGACGGTAATCACCATAGGGGCACGAAAAGGGGCGTTTTTCAGTTTTTCAATGACCGCTTCTTCACTGTTTTCCGCTTCAGCTGCCGATACTAGGATATCGGCCAGTTTTGCCAACCCTTCGCCTTGTGAAATCACGAAACGCCAAGGCGTGAGCCCTGCATGGTCCGGGGCGCGAAGCCCAGCTTTGATGATATTTTGAAGTGTTTCACCTTCTGGCGCAGGCGCAGAAAGCTTCGCAATTGAGCGACGATTCAATAAAAGATCTAGCGCTTCCATTTGAAATCCTTATTTGTTTTTTTCAAATGTAGCACAAACCTAACCAAATTTAGCCCCTGCATTTGCGGGGCTAATTCTGTGCTTATAGCGATACCGCTAGCTTGACACCTTGGCGAATGGCTCGAACGGCATCAAGCTCACCCGCATGATCCGCTCCGCCGATTATATGAAGCTTGTCGCCAAGTTTGACCCAGTCCGATTCAAAAGGTCTGACCGATTCTTGCCCTGCGCACACCACAACCGTATCGGCGTCCAACAGTTTTTCATTCCCCTCGTGTTCTATGTATAAGCCTTTGCCATTCAGTCGCTGGTACTTCACACCGCCGATCAAATTGACTCCACGCTTCTCTAACGTGCGTTTGTGGATCCAGCCCGTGGTTTTGCCCGGTCCCTTTCCTACACGCCCCTCCCGACGTTGCAGAACCCAAACGATTTTATCGCTGACAGAATCGGGGTAAGGGAATAGACCACCTGGGTGCTCTATGTTTTTGTCTATGCCCCATTCGTGTAGCCAATCATCCAAATCATGACCATTTGGCTCCGTTAGCATGGTGGCGACATCAATCCCAATCCCACCCGCTCCGATGATGGCGATTTTCTCACCGACAGGGGGTTTATCGCGGATCAGCGTTTGGTAGTCCACCACTTTTTCCGCATTATCAAAACCTTCGATTTGCACGTCACGCGGCGCAACGCCGGACGCCATCACCACTTCGTCGTACCCTTCCAACATGTCAAACGTCACTTCTGTAGACAACTTAAGGTTTACCCCTGTGGTATCAATGCGATTGGCAAAGTAGCGGATGGTTTCTCGAAACTCTTCTTTACCAGGGATTTGCATGGCCAAGCGGAATTGACCACCAATGCGATCGTTGCGTTCATATAAATCCACTTCATGTCCGCGTTCCGCTGCCGTGGTCGCAAAAGACAACCCTGCTGGTCCCGCCCCCACAACGGCGATTTTTTTCTTCTTCATTGCAGGCTGAACCACGATTTCAGATTCGTAACACGCCCTTGGGTTGACCAGACAACTGGCTCGTTTGCCTTTGAATACGTTATCTAAACACGCTTGGTTACAAGCAATGCAGGTATTAATGAGGTGACTTTGCTGTGCTTCTGCTTTGTTCACAAACTCTGGGTCGGCCAAGAAAGGGCGAGCCATCGACACCATATCCGCCTGACCAGAAGCGATGATTTTCTCAGCTTCATCAGGGGTATTGATTCGGTTACATGTGATAACTGGTATATTGAGGTGCGGTTTCACTTTTTCAGTCACCCAAGCAAAGGCACTCCTTGGAACTTGTGTAGCAATGGTTGGGACTCGCGCCTCATGCCAACCAATGCCAGTATTGATGATGGTGACCCCCGCTTTTTCCAATGCCTTCGCCAGTATGACGACTTCTTCAAAGGTACTGCCTTCTTCGACCAAATCCAGCATGGATAATCGGAATATGATGATGAATTCGTTGCCCACTTTTTCTCGAATCGCTTTCACTGTTTCAATCGGAAAGCGTATGCGGTTTTCATAGCTTCCGCCCCATTCGTCGTAACGCATGTTGGTGCGTTTACAAATGAATTGGTTGATCAAGTACCCTTCCGACCCCATGATTTCGATACCGTCATACCCCGCTTCTTGTGCAAGAGAGGCAGAATTAGCGAATGCGCCGATGGTTTTGCGAATCTGACGTTCACTCATTTCGCTGGGTGTGAATTTCGCAATGGGGGCTCTGATGCCTGATGCGCTTTGAGAAAAAGGATGCATCGCATATCGACCAGCATGAAGCAATTGAAGCGCAATTTTCCCACCGTGTTCATGCACGGCATCGGTGACAACTTTATGGGCTTGAGCATGTTTTCTTTTACTGAATTCGGCACTGAACGGGTGTAGCCTTCCTCGTAAAGTTGGGGAAAACCCACCAGTAACAATAAGCCCTACTCCCCCCTTTGCCCGCTCGGCATAGAAAGCCGCGAGCTTGTGCAAACCTTGCTTGTCTTCTTCCAATCCAGTATGCATGGAACCCATTAATACCCGATTGCGTAACTGGGTAAAGCCCAGATCCAGCGGCGAAAGTAAATTAGAATACATAGGGAGAGCTCACTTTAATTTTATAGTAATGGTACGACCACCCTAAAAGCCTCAAAACAAAAAATCAAACACCTGTTTACATTTTTACAACAACGATCAATCTTCTGTGTTTTTCTTCTCTAAGATCACGTAGGATGGAGTGATTAGCTAAGTACTTGTATTGGAAAGACATGAAAAAGATATTTCGAATTATAGGATTGATTTTTAAATGGATATGGAAAGCAATTTCCTTCCTACGTGTTGCCATCATCAACCTTTTCTTTTTGTTTTCTTTAGCGATCATCTATTACGTCTATACCCAAGCCGATGCCACAGCACCTGCTGTTCAAGAAAAATCGGCACTTGTGATGAATTTGTCTGGTCCCATAGTGGAACAAGGCAGCTACGTTGCTCCTATGGATTCATTCACTGGATCGTTGCTAGGAAACAAATTACCCAAAGAAAATGTTTTGTTCGATATTGTTGAGGCAATTCGATATGCACAAAACGATGACAACGTGACCGGTTTGGTGTTAGCACTGCGTGAAATGCCGGAAACCAATCTCACCAAGCTTCGCTACATTGCCAAAGCACTAAACGAATTTAAAACCTCCGGTAAACCTGTCTACGCCATTGGTGACTTTTACAACCAGAGCCAGTATTACTTGGCCAGTTATGCCGACAAAATCTACTTGGCACCGGACGGCGCGGTACTTATACAGGGCTACGGTGCGTACAACCTTTATTACAAAGACATGTTAGAGAAGATGGATGTTAATACGCATGTCTTCCGTGTTGGCACCTACAAATCGGCGATTGAGCCATTTACCCGCAACGATATGTCTGACGAAGCCAAAGAGTCGGCGTCTCGCTGGCTAACACAACTTTGGGATGCGTTCATTTATGATGTTGCCTTAAATCGCAAGATTGAAGCGTCGACGCTCGCTCCGAGCGAAACCGACATGCTGACATTACTTAACGAAGCCAAAGGCGATCTAGCACAGCTTTCCAAAAATATTGGGTTGGTTGACGAACTGGCGACCAGACAACAAGTTAGAAAAGCATTGGTTGAAGAGTTTGGCAGCAATGGCAACGACAGCTTCAACCACGTTGGGTACTACGAGTACCTTGCGACCATGAAACCAAACGTGAAATTTGCCGCTGACGATATCGCGGTGATTGTGGCAAGCGGCGCGATTATGGATGGTTTCCAGCCTCGCGGTACAGTCGGCGGTGATACGATTGCCTCACTGATGCGTGATGCCAGAATTGACGACAAAATCAAAGCAGTGGTACTTCGAGTTGATAGCCCTGGCGGCAGTGCTTTTGCTTCGGAAGTCATTCGTAACGAAGTACAAGCATTACGTGATGCAGGAAAACCCGTCGTTGTGTCTATGTCGAGCTTGGCGGCTTCTGGTGGTTACTGGATATCAATGAGTGCCGATAAAATCGTCGCACAGCCAACCCCCCTAACAGGTTCCATTGGCATATTCAGTGTGATTACAACGTTTGAGAAGGGCTTAAACAACCTTGGCATCAATAACGATGGCATTGGCACAACGCCTTTCTCTGGCATTGGCGTAACGCGTGGGCTCACTCCTGCGGCATCTGAAGCCATTCAACTGGGCATTGAACACGGCTACCAACGCTTTATTGGTCTTGTTGGTGAAAACCGTAACATGAGCATTGCCGATGTCGATAAAGTTGCACAAGGGCGCGTTTGGACTGCGAAAGACGCAATGGAATTCGGATTGGTCGATCAAATGGGCGATTTCGATGATGCGGTTAAATTGGCGGCTGAGTTAGCGGGGCTGGATTCCTACAATATCTACTGGATAGAAGAACCGTTGTCTTCTACCGAACAAATCATTCAAGAGTTGATGCAAAACATCTCTGTTAACTTAGGCATCGATGTAAACAGCGTTTTACCTCAATCGCTGCAACCTGTTGCCAAGCAGCTTAAGCAAGATTTAAGCATAATGCAGAACTTTAACGATCCCAAAGGGTACTATGCATTTTGCTTGAATTGCCAAGTTCAATAGATCGATACCCAAGTCACCTCAAGGTGCTTAGGTATAAGAATGGAACATGAGCTCCAACCTTTCTAAATAGACGCTTCGGCGTCTATTTTTTTATGCGGTTAAGATTATGCTTAAAGGGAAAATAGAAATGTTAAGTATCGAATGGATTTATGGACTTTCCTTCTGGGGTTTTACGCAGAATTCGCTATAATTCCGCCATGATTACAACGTGTAACGAATAGAAACATAACCCTATGCCAAAAAAACACATATACATCGCTTATACTGGTGGCACCATTGGAATGCAAAAGTCTGATCAAGGTTACATTCCAATTGCTGGGTTTATGGAAAAACAACTTCAAAGCATGCCAGAGTTTCATCGCGCTGAAATGCCCGATTACACCATCCACGAATACGAGCCACTGATCGATTCATCCGATATGACACCTATGGATTGGCAGCAAATCGCCGACGATATTCGTGATAATTACGACAACTACGATGGTTTTGTGATCCTACATGGCACGGATACCATGGCTTACACAGCCTCTGCGCTGTCGTTTATGTTCGAAAACCTCGGTAAACCCGTCATTGTGACGGGATCGCAAATTCCTTTGGCGGAATTGAGATCCGATGGGCAAGCGAATCTCCTCAATGCTTTGCACATCGCCGCGAATTACCCGATTAATGAAGTCACGCTATTTTTCAACAATCAGTTGATGCGTGGTAATCGCAGCACCAAATCACACGCGGATGGATTTAACGCGTTTACGTCCCCTAACCTGCCAGCGTTGCTCGAAGCAGGTATTAACATCCAAGTTAGCAATCATATTGAGGTTGACCAGAAACCAGCAGGTGACTTTGTCGTGCATAGAATTACACCTCAGCCAATCGGCGTCATTACTATGTATCCAGGCATCTCGCACGAAGTCATTCGAAATACGCTTCGTCAACCGGTGAATGCAATGATTCTGCTTACTTTTGGTGTCGGGAATGCCCCACAAAACCCTGAGTTATTAGGGCATTTGAAAGAAGCCTCTGAACGTGGTGTGATCGTCGTAAACCTCACACAGTGTCTCGCTGGCAAAGTGAACATGGGGGGGTACGCCACAGGGTGTGCTTTGGCGGAAGCTGGGGTCATCAGTGGCTACGATATGACACCAGAAGCAGCGCTTGCTAAGTTGCATTACTTACTGAGCCAAAACCTCGGCTATGACGAAATAAAAAGTCAGATGCAAAAAATTCTACGCGGTGAAATGAGCTTATAACACGGATGAGATAGGAGCGCAGGCCGCTCACTGTCAACGCTGCGAATAAGAAGAGGAGATTTTTGCCTCTTTTTCTTATTCGCACCTGATTTTATTTATTATGCCACGTTCACATCAAAACTATTCTTTATCAATTTTGATTCGAGCGATCTCTTTTTCACCCTTGGAAAATGCTCTTTTAAGCTCAGCCTTCGACTTGAACTCAATTTCACCCCCCGCCGCAACGGACATATGCTGCGCCTCAGTGTTGTACTTAGATTGGTATAACATAACGGCTTGCATGCAGGAGTCTCGTTGTTCTTGGTTTAACGGAGTACCATCCTCCCACTTACCTGTTTCTACAGCATAATTTAGGCGATCGTAAACCTCAGGGGTCATTGCTTCAATAAGTTGTTCTACATTCACTTTATTTCCTAATATTAAGTAAATAGGTTTTGAATAAGACCATATCCAGCTACTATGCTTAGTCAAGTAATGGACAACAAATTAGAGCATTAGATCACAAGCGGGATGCCAATGATAAAAACTCAACTTCTTATTTGTATCGCTTTCGTAGCAACGCTTTCTGGGTGTTTTGAAGCTAACCGAAACACTGGCGAATTGTGTGAAGCCAACCCGATACTTCAGTGTGAAAAACTCAATATGCGCGATGGGCAATGCCGCATACCAAGAACAGACCTCATCTGGCACCGCTACGAAGCGCTGAGAAACAATACAGTAGACAAAATGCTTAAAGAGTTTGAGATCTTACATAAATATCAACAGTGTCTTGAGTTAGCAGCTCAAATACAACCCATAGACCAAGGCGATCTTAAAGAACGCCGATTCAACGCGCTTGTCCATACCTACGATGAACAAAAGCGTATCTTAAATGACTTGAAATCATCGACCGATCCCTACGCATTGTATTTCCGCTGGACGCAAGGTGATGACGAAGCTCAGCGACAGTTTTTGCAATTAGAAGGCACGGAAAAGCTCAATACCGCTAAACTTCAATATGCATTAGCCACCTACTACGCAAATCGAGATCGCAATAAAACACTCACTCTGCTTGAAAATGCACTGACACTCACTCAAAAAGGCGAACTCAATAACGAAATCATTAAGTCGTTGGCCAGTACCAATCAAGTACTCGGTAATTTGGAATACGCCTATATTTGGGCAATGGTAGGCAAGGAGTTTGAACTGCCTATTGCATCAGATAGAAACTTAAGAAGAATGTACCCTTACCCAGAAGAAAAGCTCGATAAGCTGAATGACCTAGCTGAGGATGTGGCTGATGCAATCAAAAGCGGTCGCTATAAACCGTCTTTAATTCCGGAAATAGATACTCTGAGAAAGTGGTAAATTCAACCTAAATGAAATTAATTTTCAAAGGTGATGTGTTACACATCACCTTTTTTATTATTGTTGAAAATTAACGACACAGAATTAACACAAAAACGCTCTCCAGTGGTTTTAGGTCCATCAGGAAAAACGTGACCTAAATGGCTATCGCACGCTGAACAGCGAATCTCCACCCTCTTCATTCCATGACTTAAATCTTCAATATAGCGAACTGCTGCCTCGTTAATTGGCGCATCAAAACTTGGCCAACCACACCCAGAATCGTACTTATTTTCCGAGTGAAAAAGAGGAGTATGACAACAGGTGCATTGGTATTCGCCGCTTCGTTTATTATGAAGTAATTTTCCAGAAAAAGGAGCTTCTGTGCCGTGCTTCCTACAAACACGATATTCTTCGTCTGTTAAGCGCTCTTTCCATTCTTTTTCCGTTTTTTCAACTGTTTGTACCTTGGGGTTCACGTTTCTATTTCTCCAATTTTTTTGCTTTCCATTCATTTTATTAAACAAAGTCTTGCCTAAGACTGGGGTTGTAGCACATACTTCTTAACCGAAATATGACTTGTGCGTCATTTTTGACACACTGATATTGACTGAATACTTCTACACATGATTGCAAGCGCTGGGCTCATCCAGTTATGTGTAAAAAACATACATTTGCAGAGATATGTTAAAAAAAACGGCGCTTTTTTTTGACTTTAGACAAGTTAACCTTGATTATCTGTTGCAGATTTTTACTGGATTCTGTAATTTTACTACCAGTTATCTTTAATCAGAAATTAAGTTGTGGAGCAACTATAATGACTATCAAAGTAGGTATTAACGGTTTTGGCCGTATCGGTCGTTTCGTATTCCGCGCTGCTCAAGAGCGTGCAGACATCGAAGTAGTAGGTATCAATGACCTTATCGACGTAGAGTACATGGCTTACATGCTTAAGTACGACTCAACTCACGGCCGTTTCAACGGTACCGTAGAAGTTGAAGGCGGAAACCTAATCGTTAACGGCAAAACTGTACGCGTAACTGCTGAGCGTAACCCTGAAGATCTTAAGTGGGATGCAATCGGTGTCGACGTTGTTGCTGAAGCAACTGGTCTTTTCCTAACTGACGAGACTGCACGTAAGCACATCACTGCGGGCGCAAAGAAAGTTGTTCTAACTGGTCCTTCTAAAGACGCAACGCCAATGTTCGTTATGGGTGTTAACCAAGACACTTACGCAGGTCAAGACATCGTTTCTAACGCTTCTTGTACAACTAACTGTCTAGCGCCTATCGCTAAAGTTCTAAACGACAACTTCGGTATCGTTTCAGGTCTTATGACGACAGTACACGCAACAACTGCTACTCAAAAGACTGTTGATGGTCCTTCAGCTAAAGACTGGCGTGGTGGTCGTGGTGCTTCTCAGAACATCATCCCATCATCAACTGGTGCTGCTAAAGCAGTAGGCGTTGTTCTTCCAGAATTGAACGGCAAACTAACAGGTATGGCTTTCCGTGTACCAACGGCTAACGTTTCTGTTGTTGACCTAACTGTTAACCTAGAGAAAGGCGCTTCATACGAGCAAATCTGTGCAACGATGAAAGAAGCTGCTGAAGGTCCTCTAAAAGGCGTTCTAGGTTACACTGAAGACCAAGTTGTTTCTCAAGATTTCATCGGCGAAGTTCAAACTTCCGTATTCGATGCTAAAGCGGGTATCGCACTAACTGAAAACTTCGTTAAAGTTGTATCTTGGTACGACAACGAAATCGGTTACTCAAACAAAGTTCTTGACCTAATTGCTCACATCTCTAAGTAAGCATTAGTTAAAGACTTTCTTTGATGAAAGATTGAAAAAGGCGACCGTTGTGTCGCCTTTTTATTTATCTATAGGTTATGAACTCAATAATGAAAATCAGGATAAGAAGATGGAACTAAGCTCTCTGCCTGCTCTGACTGTGCTTTCAGACAACATCACAATTGTAGAATATCAAGGTCTAAAAATAGTTCGTGTGACCCATGAAAAAGCCACCGCAGGTATTTCCCTTCATGGCGGACACGTTGTTTCTTTTAAACCAACAGGTCAACAAGACCTTATTTGGATGAGTAAAGAAGCGAATTTCGATGGCAAAGCCGCACTTCGTGGTGGTGTTCCGGTTTGTTGGCCGTGGTTTGGTCGCATTGCAACACCAGCACATGGCTTCGCACGCATTAGCCAGTGGGAATTGATTGAACATAGAGAAAATACCGAAGGTGTCATTGTCAGCCTTGGCTTAAAAGCAAGCGAAGACACACTCGCGGTATGGAATCATCAGTTTGAAGCCATTTTGAATGTTGAAATCTCAGACGATCTCACCATAACATTGGATGTTAGAAACACAGACACGACTGAATGGACGTTTTCAGGTGCTCTGCATACTTACCTCAATGTTGGCAGCATACACGACACAGAAACAACCGGAATGGGAGCAGAGTTCATTGACGGATTAAATGCCAACCAAATGACTCAAGGTGGGCACACACTTACACTCACTGAAAGTATTGATCGTGTTTACACTCAGCCTGAAGAGCAAATAAAAGTCGCCGATAACTTTTTTAACCGTACACTGATCGTTGAAAATCAAGGTCATAATTCTGCTGTTCTTTGGAATCCTTGGAAAGACGGCGCAGAAGGTATGAGCGACATGCAAAATGATGGTTATCTAACCATGCTTTGCGTGGAATCAACGCTTCATGCCCCTACCCTTGAGGAAGGAAAAACATTGCAGCCAGGCGAAAGTCACCAACTTGCTACCAAGCTATCTTATCAAGCATAAACCTTTCAAAGCCATGATTGTGCTCAGAGATTGACCGTTTAAATTCGGTGAAAATATTCAACTGGTCACAACAAAATCGATATATTTCAAGCGGCTAGATCATTAGCCGTTTTTTATTTCTTTTCATACATTCAGCTTCCAAATATTTTACTCCATCAGTTATGGTTACTCTTTATTCACTTCATTGCCGATATGATATAAAGCACCTATTTAAAAGAATCCCTAACCTAAGAATATACGGACTATTGAGTCCTAATACACGTGAGCAGTAGTGTAACAAAGTCACAAATCGTCACAGTCCGATCAATGAGATTAAAATAAGATTGGCACAATACCCAAGGAGAGGAAATGTATCGAATGGATCCTACTAATCAATACAGCTTAATGCTCGTTGAAGATGATATGGAACTGGCTGAATTGATTTGTGACTATTTAAAAAGTCATGAATTCAACGTAACGCACGTGAGCAATGGATTAGATGCCGCACATCGGATCATAGCGGAGCAACCCGATATTGTCATATTGGATGTCATGCTTCCGGGACAATCTGGTATGGATGTTTGCCGTCAAGTAAGAACCGATTACCTTGGCATGATTTTGATGCAAACCGCCCTTGATGACGACATCGACCAAATGATGGGATTAGAATTGGGTGCAGATGATTACATTGTCAAACAAGTCCAACCAAGGCTGTTGCTTTCACGACTCCGCGCATTACTTCGCAGAAATCAGCGTTCCAATGCGCCTTCAGATACTCAAACGGTTCTCACATTGGGTGCCTTAAAAATTGATCTGCAAAAGCGGCAGGTTTCTATGAACGACAATGAAATTCAGCTAACCACCGCCGAATTCGAACTTTTACATCTTCTTGCTCAAAACTCTGGAAAAGTCGTCTCACGAGACGACATTGTTCAGCAAATAAGGGGGTATGAATATGATGGTTTGGATCGTTCGATCGACCGAAGAATTTCTCGCCTGAGAAGAACCCTATTCGATGACCCTAATCACCCTCAAATCATTAAAACTGTTCGCGGAAAAGGCTACCAACTCTGCGCAGACAAGCGTTAACGGAGTTTTCATGATTAAGGCATTCTCTATTCTTTGGCTGGTGATCCTTGTTCCTATTGCTTTGTTCTTCAGCCCGTTCGGCGCCAACCCACTCAGCCATATCAGCAACACATTAGCAAAAGATTTTTATCAAAATATCTATGGTCCGACACTCAAAACACTACACGAAGACTTAAACGCACTGCCCTCGGAAAATTGGCAACAATACATAGAAGATCTACAACCCCATTTTGGCGTGAACCTAAAACTCGTAGACATTGCAGACTTCCCGTTAAGCGAAACCAATTTGTCGAGCCTCCAAGCAGGGGAAATCATTTACCATATTTCCGACCCCTCAGCGATACTCCTGAGAGTCAATCAAAGTAGTCAAGCCCTTTATTTCGCTACTGACTTAGCCAGTCACGACTACGGAAGAATGCAAGCTCAAGGTCCCATGTTCATTCTGACACGGGAAATCAAAAGAACCCCAAAAGATCAGCGTGATCTTGAGTTAAAAAAGCGAACGCAATCCATGCCAATTCTCGCTTCTATCGAACCTCTGGACTCTCTTGAACGCTCAACGGGAGATAAAGATCGGCTTTTATCTGGCAACATAACCTCTGAATTGAGCGACGATGGAGGGCTTGTCTTATTTGCTCAAATTGAAGACAACGATATTTTGCGCGTCATAGACAACCACTCTAGCACTATCCAAATTCAGTTCATGGGCGCGATTATCATGGGGATCATGCTATGCATTGCCGCTGTTATTGTCCTTTGGGCAATTCCCCTTTGGCGAGACTTAAAACGGCTTGTCGCGACCACAAATCAATACGGCAAAGGCAATCTTCAAGCCCGCGCAAAGACATCCAAATTGTCGGTGATCGCACAGTTAAGCACATCCTTCAATAGCATGGCTGACAGTGTTGAAAAGCTAATATTAGGCCATCGTGAACTCACTAACGCCATTGCACACGACTTAAGGACTCCTCTTTATCGTCTGCGTTTTGCTTTTGAGATGCTCAACAACGACAACATCGGCAAAGAACAAAGAGAGAAATACAACAACGTGGTCGAAAAAAGCATTGATGACCTCGACCATCTCATTAACCAGACATTAATCCTTTCTCGCTATACTCGCCGTATTCCTAACACCGATCAAATTGTTCCATGTGTACTGGAGCCCATATTACGAGCCGAAATACATCACTTCCAATTGGAATACCCAGATCTTAACGTTGAATTTCATTGCTCATCCATGCTTCAAGAAGAAAAAATGATGGTCGATCAGAGAGCAATGATTCGTGCGATGAACAACTTACTATCGAATGCCACAAGGTTTGCTCGCAATACGATTGTGGTGACACTTGAGCGTCATCCGAAAAACTGGGTGTTAACCATTGAAGATGACGGCATAGGCATTCCTCAGGAGTTATGGGAATCGGTGTTTGATCCCTTTACACAGGTCAATAACGAAGAAAGGGATACCACGGTAGGTCATGGACTCGGCTTAGCGATTGTTAAGCAGATTGCCATTTGGCATGACGGTGACGTATTTGTTTCGCAGTCCTCACTCGGTGGAGCCAAGTTCACCCTATCTTGGAGCGCGAGGTCTGAAGAGAATCAGCATGAAAGCCGCCTCTCTGTCGTCACAAACGGTCACAGTTAGTCTTTATTTTGGCATGGAGTCACGACCCCTTTTTCAACAGAATATCAGCTCTATCTCAACAAATAAAAAGGTACAAGGATGAAATATCTGCACAGAACCGTTGGTTTAACTTGCTTGGTGATAAGCCCCTCTCTCATAGCCAATACAGAAGCAACCGAGCAGGAAACACCATTTGAACCCGGTTGGCAATTTGCTTTATCCGCTAACGTTGGAGTGGGAACCGAGCAATCCCAACTCAATACTCACGACGACAATAAAACGACCGATTCGTTGCAAAGCAGTGGAAAGTCGACATCTGGCTTTGGCGTTTTTCCCTTTGTCCGAGTGGAGTACACATTAGACAATGGTCACACCCAATTCTACCTCGGTCAAAGTGAAGATCAGGTGACTGACGAACAGTTTCAAGCAGAAATAGGCGTGAACCACTATCAAGATGGCCTGGGTTTGATTAATGCCGCGTACTTCCCCAACATCCCTGGCGTCAACGAAGTATGGGAAGATGCCTATGTAATTGGCTCCGCACGTAAAACGACAAACTCTAATGCGCAAGGCGGTCGAATCGCCTTTTCTCCAGATACGATTTTGCCGGTAACGTTCCGCTACGCGTTTGTTCAATACGAAGTCGAAAACGATAAATCCGGTAAAGGGCAAAACTTGTCGGCTGAAAACATGAAGAAGCTTGAAAGAGACAGCCAGTATCAAAGAATGGGCGTTGAAACTGTTGTTCCCCTAACCGACAATATGGCACTTTTACCTGCACTGAACTACACCATTCGTAATGCCGATGGCAATGCCCACAGTTTCAAAGAATTTGGTGGGAATCTAGGGCTGCAAGCGTCCTTCGGAAAACACAGCTTTGTTGCTCACGCTGGCATCGCACAGCGCGGGTTTGATACAAAAAACCCCATATTTAATCAAAAGCAAGACACTACGATTACCAACCTATTCGCCCTTTATTCCTACGCGCAGCCATTTGGTTGGAAAAACGCAAGCGTGAGTGTCATTGGGGGCATGGGCAATGAAGATTCCGACATCAACTTCCATGATGTGGAATCTAAGTACATTTCAGCAGGTGTTAACTACTTATTTTAAAGTGACTCATAATTTTAAAGCGACTAGTACTTCTAAAATGACTAGTGCTTTTCAATCGTGACACCCCAGCAGCATATTCTTGCTCGGGTGTCACTTCATTCGATTCATATGAGTTTCAAGGAGGAGCTCAATGCGTATCACTGTCATCTTGGCTATTACAGCACTCTTCACTTTGTCGGGTTGCTCTCGATTTCCTCATAACGACATTGTGAAATGGATGCCTCTCCCTTCATTAGAGCAAGTATCGCCTTCTGATGAATGGGTATTGTTCAGAGAAATCAAATCGACCAAAACCTACGTCGAACAAACTCATCTTTTTTCTATCGGCTCTGACAGTTTGGCGAAAGCCGTTGCCAAAAATATCATCACCAAAATTGGTTTGTATATCATAACCGCACGGCTGCCTTCTCCTTACCAACAGTACGTGCGGCGGGAACACTAGTTAACGGCGTGTCGAGATTGGTTGTCGTGCCTTTGAATCTTTGCAATGACCAGCCTATACCGCTAAAATTTGCGACCCTATTGTCACTACGAGTTGAACATGTCTTATCAATGCCCGCTTTGCCAAACGAAGCTTACTTTCGTTCAGCATCATTACCGATGTGACAAGAATCATCAATTTGACGTAGCAAAAGAAGGCTACGTTAACCTAATGCCTGCACACCATAAGCGCTCAAAAGATCCCGGTGACAATAAGGCAATGACTCAAGCTCGCCGTCGATTTCTAGATAGTGGTCACTACGATAAGCTTCGCGATACGGTCGCTGGCACTTGCCAACAATGGCTCAACAATACCTCTGCACAACTGCTCGATATCGGTTGCGGTGAAGGGTATTACACTAGCCAAGTAGAGCGTACATTGCGAGCATCGAATCCTCACGCCAAAGTGTTTGGGCTTGATATATCAAAAGTCGCCATCCGGTATGCTGCGAAGCGTTACAGAGGCTGTCAATTCAGTGTGGCTTCAAGCCATCGCTTGCCTTTTTCAGATCAATCACTGGACGCAGTTTTAAGAATTTACGCTCCATGCAAAGCGGATGAACTCAAGCGCGTTATCCGCCACCAAGGGGTTGTTGTTACTGTCACACCAGCTGGTCGCCACCTCTATCAACTTCGCGAGGGCATTTACGACGACGTTAGATTGCATGATGAGGCCCATGAGCTCATAGAGGGGTTCACTTTGGTGAGTGAAGAAACGTTGAATTACATGATGCCCTTGAGTGGAAGTGAAGCATTCGACTTACTTCAAATGACACCGTTTGCTTGGAAAGCAACAAACGAATTCAGGCAATCGTTGTCTGATGCTTCAACGTTTGAATGTGAAGCAGACTTTATGATCAGAGCCTACCAAAAAGTCTAATCCCCTCCATATTTGAAGCAATACCCTTCCTCAATCCGCGCTTCTTTTCGTCGAGCAAAGAAGCCATATACGCTCACCGTTGTCACGATCAAACCTATGCCCATCCCCTAACTCGGCTAGGGGTTGATCAACGTTTAATTATGTATCGACTAACGCGATTCCTTCAGATATCACCGTAAAAAAGCGATCAAGTCTTGGTCTCAGAGCTGCCATCAAGGGACATAAAAAGTGTCAACAGAATAAAGATCTATCAACCACTCACTAATAGACATACCGGATGAGCCGACAAAGATGAATAACCCTCATTGTGTTCTGAACTTTATGGACTGAATTTTGCTTAAAAAACTATCAGATTAGGTCGAAAAAATAATCAAAGTTTTTTGGGCACCTGCCGATACAGTATTCAGACCATATTGAGGAGAACAATATGACTTCGATTGGAACAGAGCCAGTTAGGGTTACCCCGACAGCCACAACCACAGGCAATGCAAAATCGAAAGCGGTTGAAGATACCGCGATCGATTCAGCGGTCAAAGTCGAACAGAACAAAGTCACATTGTCTAATGAAGGCAAAGCTTTACTTGCCGCATTGCAGCAAATTGAAAAAGATGCAGCAACAAACTCGAAAGAGAAAAGCGTAGGTGAAAAAGTCGAATCCTTTGCTCATGGGGCGCTAGGTATGGCTCCCCCTGACAAATTTAAAGAAGAAGAGGATACCTCCTATTCCGCAGGGCAATATTTGTCCGCAGCGGCAACCATTGGTGGCATCTTGGCATTGTTAGTGTAGTGTAATATTCACCAACATTGCCTCTTCTATGCGGCTACTGTGTTCATTGAAACACGCTAAACTTGGGTTCAACAACCCTTATGCCAGCTTCCGGAGTGATGGTCTTTTTTTGACGACTCCCACTTTTCTGCCCTGCATGTTAAACCAACATTACCAAGAGCGGGGATGATTCAACACGTGATCTTCCCAGTCCACCACGTCGATTTCATACACCACTTTATTGCGTACGCTTTCACCAACCGCATGCATAGCGGATTTGGATCCCGTAATAAGCGGGTGCCATTCTGGTAGGGTTTGGCCTTCCGCGAGCAAACGATACGAGCAAGTGTCTGGCAGCCAGTGGAACTCGTCAATCTTGTCGCGAGTCAGCTTGAGGCACTCTTCACCAGATTGGAAGCGATTCGGGTAATCTTTACAACCGCAGGTTTTATCATTTAACCAACTGCACGCAACATTGGTGTAATACACCTCATCGGTATCTTCATCCATCAGCTTATGCAGACAACACTTTCCGCACCCATCACAAAGCGATTCCCACTCTTTTTCTGTCATTACTGCCAGTGATTTTGTTTCCCAAAATGGTGCCATGATGTTTACCTGCTTTATGTTCACGCCTTAACCCAATACGCTAAGGAGGCGTCGTTATAGCCGTTCAACGCACGTAGTGCAAGTGATTTCAAATCTCGACAGGAAAGACCTTCTTTTGAATCACCGAACCGAACCTTCACTCATTGTTTCCCAACAGCAACAGTCCATTGATTAAATCCCTATATATCAACAAATGAGTACACTTTATTATCGCTCCTGATAATTTAATCAACAAATAGGAATGAAAATGAAAAAGCTTTTACTCGCTGCCACTACCTCTCTAATTTTAAGCCAACAAGCAATGGCAGCACCAACTTTGAGTGAAAGGCTACCCAACTTGCCCGGTGCAGAATCTGTTGTGTTCGATGAAAGTAAAGGGGTGTATTTCGTCTCTCTTCAATCTGGTGACCAACCAGGTGATGGCTCTGTCGTCGCCTTGAATGAGAATTATCAATTTATCGCCACAATCGCCAACAACTTAGACAACCCAAAAGGGATCGCGTTAAAAGACAACCTTCTGTTTGTCAGCGATATGAAAGCCCTTCTCGAAATAGATTTAGCGTCCGGAAAGGTTGTAGCCCACCACGCTGAACATGCCGAGTTTCTTAACGACGTCGAAATTGATGCAAGCGGAAACGTCTATGTGTCTGATATGTTTACGTCTACTATCTATAAACTGGAAAACAACATCATGTCGGTTTGGATGGATACACCAGAGCTAGAAAACCCAAACGGACTTAAGTTTATAGATGGTGCTTTGTACGTTGCTGCGTGGGGCGCTTTCAACGATGGCGACCCACTCAACGCCCCTTTTGGACGATTACTAAAGGTAAATCCCGAAACCAAATCCATAAAACGTGTGACTGAAAAACCGTTTGGGAATTTAGATGGGATTCAAGTCAATGAGAATGGAAGCCTGATCGTGTCCGATTGGAAACAAGGGGTTGTCTTTACCGTTTCAACCCAAGGAGACATTCAAACAACTCTTGACTTACCAAGAGGTTCCGGTGACCTCTATTACTCTCAAAAGCAAAAAACGCTTATGGTGCCAATGGCTTTAGAGGGTGAAGTATTGGTTTACCAATACTAATTGGAAATAACCAAAGCGCCAGTGTAAATCGGCACGGCGCTTAACCTACATCAAACTTGCTGTTTATGAATTCAATGAAAGATCTGAGCCTTTTGGGTTGATATTTGTCTTTATAGTATGTGGTAGATAACGGAATGCAGGGTATACGTCAATACGGGCACCAATCCTTTCATCGTCAATTCAATTCTTAGCAGGCTCACGAATCATCTCATGACCAAGCAACGCCCCACGAATAAGTATTCGACCATTTTGCAAACCCAATGCCCTTCTGCATTCACCTCCATTTCATCACGGCGGCTTTTCGTAGAATGAAAACGCCATCGCTTAACGGACCCAGTTCAATAACAATGCTCTACGAGATCTTTCGGGTGTATAAGTGCTCCGACTATAGAGAGATAGGGCAGTGAACATCACACGTGGGTGTGTGGTATGTCGGGCTGTTTTCTGAGCTGCCTGTGCGGCAGTGAACAAAAAATAGCAGTAAGAACAGACCACCCTGACTTTCTGAGCTGCCTGTGCGGCAGTGAACAAAACTGGCGGGCGCGGCTGCGAGACCTGTTTTTTCTGAGCTGCCTGTGCGGCAGTGAACTGGGCACCACCAAGGAAATGGCCGAATCCATTTTTCTGAGCTGCCTGTGCGGCAGTGAACTCCAACACAAATAGTGCTGAGCCCCAATCAAATTTCTGAGCTGCCTGTGCGGCAGTGAACAGCTCTGAGAGCGTTTCAGCAGTCAAGCAAATTTTCTGAGCTGCCTGTGCGGCAGTGAACAATAGAATATCATTAGAAAAATAAGTTACAACAAGCTGTTAGATTAAAAACCAAGTTTTAACCTTATAAAAACAGACTAACTGTAACTCACTGTTTTATATGTTTATTTTTAAAGAGCAAAAAAAATAGGGTTAGAACCAAGGTATTGTTGCCTTCCGGCTTAAACCATAAACATCAAAAATGCCATCGCTCGGTTTCTCTTTAATGTCACTAAACTCAAAAAATTTCCGATAGATTTGTTTGGTTGAGCTACTACGCAAATCTAAATAAGGGTTATCAAAGCTTTGGCTTAACATTTTAACCTTGTAGCGTTTTTCCCCCTCCTGATCTATCGTACCTCTCGCGACTAATCGCCTGAGCTTCGCCTTACTCATATTGCTTCTTTTCTCGGAAATGACGCGATATTGAGTTTGTTCTGGCACCGCTAATACGTGGCTTACTTGGCAATAACCACTCAGTGCTCCCAACCATTCCAACCCTTGGAGGTCATTCAGTAAACTCGATTCACCATGGATACGAAGTAATCGTCCAAGTTTCACATGCACTTGCGGAAAACTAATACCGATTTGGTTAGTATTCAGTGTCACCAACGCTTTATGAAACTTGGTATACACCTTGCTGCTGAGTTCGGCTTCCCCTATTTCAGCATCAGGCTTTAGTCGTATATCAATATAAGAATCCATGCTTCCTCCTAAACTCGAATATTTGAAACATACGCAAGACCTTTTTTACCTAAGTAAAAGCTTGACACGCCCGCATTTTCAATGAGCTTTTTAATTTCTAACCCTTTCTCTCTATCGACATCAATGATGATTTCTAATTGACCACTGGCCTTGGTCATCATTGATTTTACTTCTCCCTGCCCTTTTATTTTTTCCTTTTTAATAAAAGGATTACCCCAGATGGTTTTTTTGGGTCCGGTGGTATATCGACCCATAAAGTCTTTTTTTGTGAAACCACGTTTTGAGATACCACTTATTCCACCAGCTTTCGTTTTTGCAGAAGACATATCGAATTGTCGTTCTAAGCGAATCAATTGAAGATATAAAGCAGAACAATACAAGCTGACAGTGACAACTTGTCCATTTTTATTTAAGTATTCTATATCAGGAAAAGTCGACTTAAGGGTAACGACCGCATTTGCCACCGCATCTTTATTTTCTTGGGGTTTCTCTTTATTCAGAAATTCAAGTCGGCTGATAATACTTAGAGGATCAAGTTCAATTCTTCTATCTATCACTGTATCATTAACTATAAAATCGCATAATGTAGATACGTCCATATTTAGTACGCCCCAAAACATTGGTGAGTATTCGGATGTAAAAATGGGATCGGACACCTTGATCATGCCAGTAAATGAATTCTGATCTGTACTGCCATTCATATTTCGGATAAACGTCATTTCATTTGTAAACTCTGGCTTATCTTCAAAAGAAATTTTGCTTTCTAATTCTTCAAAATAATATGATTTCTCGTACATTTTACTACGTGCTTGATAGAGCTTTCTTTGATCACCAATTAATCGATTCAGTAACCCCATTACCGTATCTATTGTATTTTCACAGACTTTAAAGTTACCTTCTTTTTTAAGGTTGGTCATGGATCCTAAAAACTCTCTTCCCTTTTTTGGGATCGCTTCATTATTAGAACCTCCCAAAAAGGAATTACGCCAACATGAATCATATTCAATCGTTATTTTCATATTGATTGCCTATTTTGCGTAAAAATATTGAGCAAATTGAGAGTGTGGCTCGCTAACGATTTCAGATTCATTGCGCTTTATGCGCATCATTTTATGGCTATCATTATAATCCACTGTAATTTCATCAACATACATATATCCCTTGGCTTGACGAATACTCAAATCGGCAATGCGTGACAAAGTATGCTCAATCAATACCTTGACTGCGTCATCGTTTAACAAAATACCGCACTCACCTTCTTCGAAAATGCTTCCTTTACGAACATAGTTGCAGTGGAAAGTCGCGACGGGGTTTAAAGATGGGTTTAGCTCTTTGATAAAGTTTTGCACTGTTGCTGCAACCTCTTCACCTTGCCCTTCTTTTATGATCATGCTTGCTCGGTCAAACTTCTTGTCCAACGAAATAAACTGTAGCTGCTCTATGCTAATAGAACCATATGAAAGATATTCTGTATCACCAAAAGTGGTTTTAGAGAAGAAGGAAGAGCTGTCTCTTTCACCTGCCTGGCCAAATTGCTCATAATTGCCATTCCCTAATTGATCGACAAAATCTTCAACAAGCAAAGGGCTGGTTCTTTTACATTGACTCGAAGGCACTACGTAACCACGGATAAGCCCGGTGATCGATGCTAAAACTTTCTCTAAGTTTTTTTCTCCTGCAAAATGCAGATCAAACGCTTGTTCTTTAAACAAGTGATGGCGAATACAATTTTGGCTTATGTATAAAGGCGTTTTTTTGAAATCGATATCCGTCGTTTCTTTTTTATATTTATAGCCAGTCTCGTCTTTTATTTTTCCTGTCAAATTTGAATAACCTCTTAGCTTCGGAAGTGTATGGTTATCCACTGTCTTTCCATTATCGCCAGTTAGTGTCGTTGGACCATTCCAATTCACAACACCATGACCTAATGCTTTAATTTTGAAATCAACACTTTTAATGCCTGTTATTTTTTCCATTGTTTATTCCTCATCTTCTGTTGTTTGATTAATTTGTTTCATTGCCATTGCGCCTATGGGTTGTTTATCACAGACTGCATAATAAATAGCGTGCGGGTGACGGGCACTTTCTCCGCCTACGGCTAATAAGTCGTTCGTGGTGTAACTTAAATAAATTGGGGACTCTGGATCTCGGGCTTCATTGAGTAAGGCATTATCATTGTATGATTTTGTGCCTCCCATTATGTTGTGGTGCTTTTTAAACATGTGAGAAAGGAGATCTTTATCGCTTTGTCCGTACCCTAAAATCGCATTGGTGGAATACGTTAAATTATCGATGTTACTTTCGTCGTCAAGTGGGATTGAATACGCATATTGCTCTAAATACTGCGGCTCTGATTGGCTTAAATCCACGACTGCAAGTTGCACAAAACGGTTGTCACCACGTAAGGAACCTTTACTTATTTTGCTGCGTTTTTTCTCTTTGTTCTTCTTGGGTGGTACAACAATGGGGTCGATAACCTTGGCGTTGATTCTATTGACACTTTCTTTTAATGCTGCCACCAAATCACTTTCAATGAACTGCTTTGTTTTCTCTGAACGGTGGAAATCTTTATAAAGTGTGTAAATGTCAGGCAAGCTAAAGTTCTTACCTTCTAAATTGATTAGTAGGTGCTGATACCATTCGCGTACAGACTTAAGCACATGGAGCTTTGATAAAAAGCGGGAGGCAGGGCTGTTCCCTTTTGAGGCGGCAATAGACTCAGGCACCGCCAAGGTATAAATGTTTATTTCTTTGTTAACACCAAACCTGTCTAGCCGCCCTAAGCGCTGTAAGCAATCTTCTGCGTTAGTGATTTCCGCAACCATGTAGTCACAACTGATGTTCAAAGAGGCTTGAACAATTGGGCCACTGCGTAGCACTTCGAATTTCCGAGAGCCGTTGCGTTTGTACGATTCAAACACCTCTGCGAACCACGTTTGTTTATCGCTTTTGATAAATTTCGAATGCAGTAGCACTGCATTTTCTTTATGTTGATTGGCGATAAAGCCATTCTGGGCGGTGAGAGCCATATTACTGATGACAAAAGCACTGTCACGTCGAGGTATGAATAGTGGGTTAGTAGTATCAAGCTTGGTGTCATCAAACACGTTGAAGTCGAGCTGATACTGGCTTTGATTAAATGATGGCATTTCGATGATGTCATCTTCATGAATGTCCAATAACTCTTCAACAAAGACATAATGAGGCGTTGCCGACACCAATAGGGTATTGGCTTGCTGTTCTTTAAGTTTTTTCGTAGCAATCAGTTCAGCAAACAGTAAATTAAATGCTGGCATATTCACGTATTCGTGAAATTCATCAAAAACAACATGGTTATTTAAAAAATCGATGAGGGTATTGGCGTTTGTGTGGCTAATCACAGAACCAAAAATTTGATCGATGGTGGTAATGACGATATCGCCAGAAAAGCTTTCCCCTTCTGGTATGGGATGATCCCACTGATTATGAAATTTAAATTCACCTGTATTGATTTCAATCGTACTATTCGGTAGATATTGCTCTGAGGTCAATTCATAAAATAAGCCTTGGCAGACTTGCACTCGGGGGCACACCCAAATTATGCGTTTTGCTCCTTGTCGCTTTGCCCACTCCAACGCGATTTTGGTTTTGCCACAACCTGCGGCACCGGCTAATACTGCCACATCTTCTGCGTAGGTTAACTGTTTGGCAATATCACCCTGTTTAAGGCTGCGCTCACTATTGGGATAAAATGCCCCTAGACATGCTTCAATGCTGGAGGTGAGTGTTGACTCGACTTCCAGTAAATCATTCACTTTCTCTTCTAATGTGCGCTGCAATATTGCTTCATGGAGCTCTGTTGCGCTCATGGCTGAAATTATTCTGTCGGCTGTAATGACACAGGCCCGTACAATATTATTTAATGCGTTTATTTTTACGTTGCTACGATTCGCTGAAACGGACTCCTCTAACCCATATTCTTTGTAGTTAGGTGTGTGCAATGAGCTAGGAATCGCATGCTCCAGTTCTGAAACGGCTTCATTATTAATCGCTTTACTCAGCATGGAGTGTTCAGCCGAACGGTATTTTTTGTCTAGCCCTGCGACTTGCTTTAGTAAGGATTGCGCCTGCCCTAAGATATCGTGAAGAGAAGCACCCTTCTGATTGGCGATCAGTTTTTTACTAATGTCGTTGTATGTTGTGAAACTGTTTTTATCTTTACGGTAGGGTTTTGCATGATGCCAATAAATGGCGTGCTTTATCGATTCTTTGTTGCTTGGGTTCAGGGTTTTTAATTCGGCACGGTCTAATAGCTGATATAGCAGTAGCGACACTTCATTGTGCCTAGGGTGTTTTTCAAAACTGAATTTTGCATCGTCAATATGCTGCCCATCTTCTGCTATAAAGTTCTTCTTTTTTGGGTTTCTTACCCAGTCTTGAAACTTGGGGTCTATCTTTCCGATGTCATGTAGGCAGCCTGCGATAAAATTTGCTATTGAGAATTGCGTGCTCTCAGGGAATAACCTTTTATGCAGCGCTTCAGCAAAATATCCCACGGCAAATAAGTGCTCTACTAGCGGCTGAAGTTGAGTATTGGCGTAAAGTACGCCCGATTTGGGTTTGTCGGTAATGACATCCATAAAAACCTCTTTTTGTGTTGTATTCACTGGCACCACACCTTCTAAATTAAATTTATTTTTATTGCCTACCACCCACAAAAACTGGCTACGGGATCGCGAGCGTAGCCAATGGCAACTTACGGCTGTACTGCGGCTGGCGGTTTTACGCAGCATTTTTTTTACGGTGATCAACCCATCTTCGGTGATCAGGGTTTGCCATGTGTTGTCACCAATGCGGTTGGCGAAGGCATCGAGTATTCGGCGGGTCTTTTTTAGGGCATTTTTTTCGCATTGGCTAACGAAGGTGACCATCATAATGAGTCACCCTGCTCGGTATTTTCGATGTGTGCTGCACCGAGATCTCTCAGGGCTAAGCGCTTTACGGTTTCAAACATAAAATCGAGGGCTTTGTGATCAGTAAAAGCTTGCAACACTTGTTGGCGAAACTCTTGTTCTGGTGCGTTTGGAGTGCAGGATGGCTTTAAAGTCACTGGGGGAGAAGTCTGTATCCAATGTTTATCCTATTAAATGGATTACCGTCGATATATAACAACGAGATATGCAACATAGGAATACTATCAGGATTTTCATTGCGGGAAATACTTGCTAGATCAAGGTATATGAAACCCCTTTAAATTCAATGTAATGCTCTATTTGGTTCGGGAAAAAACGCTTTCAACAAAACGAATATGGAGCAAAAAGAGTAAAAGCAGTCAAAAAATACGGGGGGTTCGAAAGGGGTGAACGATGATGCCACTCGCCCTAATTTCTGCTACTATCGCGCCCTATTTTTAACAGAGGTAGATGTGATGGACTGTCGATTGGGTTGTGGGGCATGCTGCATTGCGCCGAGCATTTCTTCTCCTATTCCGGGAATGAAGAGCGGTAAGCCTGCTGGCGTACGATGCGTTCAGCTAAACGACGATAACCTCTGTCAGTTATTTGGTAAACCGGAGCGGCCTAAAGTGTGTCATCAATTTAAACCATGCCCTATTGTGTGTGGCTCAACCAATGAAGAGGCTCTTGTTAATATTACGGAACTGGAACGTCTGACCTAATAGAGTGCTTGGATTTAAGCGCCCGTTTACTCGGTAAGAGTTTCCATTGTTGTGTTGCATTCTAATACAAGAATGCCGCAGAATCTGCGTAATGCCGATCGTTTAAGACTCTTGAACGATCCTTAATAGTCTTCATAATCGGTCCCAGATATGTATCTGGGACCGATTTTTTATGTCTGAATTTTCTTTAGAACTTCAAGCTACTGCTGAATTTC
>NZ_JAAUWT010000022.1 GCF_014694455.1 Vibrio sp. S9_S30
GGCTTTGATTTTGAACACTTGCTAAGGCAAGTTTTCCACTGCGGAGTGGTAGTTCAGTTGGTTAGAATACCGGCCTGTCACGCCGGGGGTCGCGGGTTCGAGTCCCGTCCACTCCGCCATTTATTTAGAAAGCCCAGTCTCTCGACTGGGCTTTTGTCGTTTTGTGGTTATGATACCGATTTAGAATAAACGCCCTTGGGTGAGCAGCTCTTTAGTCATCAATGGGTGTTTTGTAACCCCAATCTTGCATCCTACCTAGCCGCTGTATACCAAGCAGTGACAAGCCCTAGAACGATATGCCCTATTGAATCTCTATGCTTGTTGAGGTTGTTTGGAGGTGTTTTAAGCCTGAAGTGATACCAATCAGGAAAGTTAACGAGTCAGGTCTCTACACTCGCTCTCTCTAATGCACATTTTGGCGACACGAACAGTATTCTCAAGAAAGCAATTCCAAGCGGCACAAACTTTGGGAACATTATCGTTATTATCGTTGAATTAAATGGTACATGTATATGATGTCCTTTTTAGTCTGCAGCCTTTTCTGATAATAGGGCGAATTTGTATGTTCAGCAGTGAGCCTATTGCTGATGAATTCAACCCAGTCAGCGGCAAAACATCGGCTAAAAAGGTGTTTGGTTATTCAGAGTTGATGTGAATAGGTTTGTTGGGAAAGACAAAGCCAGCGATTTGTCGCTGGCTTTAAGAAGATGAGTCAAAGTGGGATTAAGATTTGCTCTCCATTAACGCAAGCGCTTTACGTGAGACGTCCCCAGCGGCTTGAGTGAGCTGTTGCTTCTCTAAAACATCCGCTAGGTAGGCGTAATCTGAAATGTCTTGTCGCAGTCTCAGTGCTTGCTCGAAATGGTACTGAGCTTCAGACCAGTTCTCTTGACGCATCAGCAACTGAGCAAGCGTGCTGTGTATTGTCGCGCTGTCCCCCTCTTTTTGAAGCGCGCCTTGAAGAAGAACAACAGCCGGATGTAGATCGGGTAAGTTCATTTCGGAGATCAGTGAATACAGTTTGTCGTCAGGTTGCTTTTTCAGTCTATCTCTTACGATTATATAAGCTTGCGAATCGGCTTTACGCTCGATCAGTTGCTCTAGTAGGCAGTAGATAAGTGTGTCATCTTGGCGAGCCTTTTTCGGTAGCCCATTCCAGTATGCGAGTAGACCTTCACTTCCCTTTTGTTGAGCAACGTCGGCAAGTAACCCACATTGCGCTTTTAACATCAAAGAGTCGTGTTCAACTGGGTCAATGAGTTTGGCTTTCTTTAGCAGTGGCAATAGCTCAATCGTGTTCTGCCATAACGACAATTCTTTATAAACGGTTTTAAGAAGTTCGAGCACTATTGGATTGCAGGTATAGCGATCACGCAGGGAATGCAAGGTATCTAAAGCCAATTCATATTGTGCGTCTTTCACAAGTTGTTTTGCTCTTGTCAGCTCTACTGCGAGATCGGAGTTTTCCTGCTTTGAAGCTAACGTTAAGTAATGATCGCGTTTGCTCTTATCGCCAAGCCCTTGTGCGGCTTCTGACGCAACAAGATAACAAAGCATTGGCATGTCATGATGGTTTGCCCAGCGGGTGACTTTTTTCTCTGCCCCTTTCCAGTCGCCTTCTAAAAGCATGATGATGCCTTCGTTTGTATAGCGACGGGCACGCTTCATTTTACGGACACTAAACCAGTTCCAAGTGGCGCTGCTGGTATAGAGGAGTTTTTTAATGAGGAATTCCAAGCCAAATAGTGCCGCAAGAATGATAATTATGAAGATCACCAGCGTTGTCACGCTCATTTCTATCGTCTTATCGGCTATGGAGATTAAGACGTAGCCCTGTTGACCAGAAAACTGAGTACCAGCGTAAAGACCGACTCCCAGAATGACAAAGAGGAAAATTGCACGAATCATTTAGTCTCCTCCGTAATTATGGTGGTCACCTCTCGGCGTAGGCGATCTGAAATGACGTCGGAAAGGAGTTCTTGTGACTCTAGTTTTACTGGGTAATTGACTTGGATGTTTTGTTTGCCCAATGTGGCGATACGTTGGTTAAATTTTTGGACAGCGGGTTCATCCAAATTAAAGAATTGAGTTGACCATTCATGAGCGACTTTAAGTGCTGTTGAGAACACTTCGCCTTGTTCGGTGTATACCCCTTTCATTGCTGTTTCTAGCTTTGCTTTAATGTTCTCACGCAAGTAGAAATGCTGTTCAGGTGACAGTAGTGGGATAACATTGCCATCTCGGGTTCGGAAGGTAATGAATTGCTCTGAAAACTCACTTAAGGAGGCTTTTAGGTTTTGTTTCCAGTCGTTTATATCAGTTGATACTTTTTGTTGCTCAACAACCATACTCTCGGGAAGAATCGCATTGGCGAGCGGTAAACCATCGACTTGAAGCTGCAAACTCGTTAATGCAATGACCAATCCGTCTCGGTCAATTAATGGCAGCGATCGTAGATTGGTAATGTCATTTGCCATGGCTCTTCTCAAAGGAACCAAGCTCGGGTCATTAAGTGCTGCAATGCGCTGATCGGCACTTTCCATCAGTTTGGTCGCGCTGACAATATCGTGCTCTAAAAACAGCTTTCTACCTGCCAGTTTCACCAAATAATCAGATTCGGCTAGGAGCCAGTCATTTGGACGGCGACCTTTTACATCGGCCAATGCGAGTTGGAGGCTTTCAATGCTTTTTTGCTGTTGCTCTAACTCGACCTTAGTGCGGTTGACGGTGTCACGGTTTAGAGCGGCCGTTTCGTTTTTTACGGACTCCAATTCTTGAGCTAGGTTCGTTTGGGTCGCTTTAAATTGAGCCTTGAGCTGGGCGATTTCTTTTTCTTGTTGCTGTGTTTTTTGTTGGATTAGGTAGGTAAGACCGCCTCCGAAGATAAGCGAGAGAATGATCGCAATCGTACCAAGCTTAACGCCTCTCTTGCCTTGTTTTTCTTCAAACTTAATAGGCTCACGTTCTTTGACTTGCGGTTTGTCTGCTTCTTGGCTTTGTGAAGGATCAGATGCCGTTTCCGTCGGCTCTATTGTCTCTTCTTGTGTTTCTTCAGGTTCAATGTGCTCGTTGTTGTTTTTTTTACTTACCATGCTCTTGTCCTGTTTTATTTCTTGCTAACTGCATTCAGCAAGTCCGAATTTGCTGCGCTGCCTGTATTCACGATAGTTTGATAGCCCTGCTCTCTAGCGAGAATAGCTATCCGTTGGCTTGGCACTAAAAGGCTTAAAGTATGTAGCCAGTCTTTTTGAGTTGTCGACATTGATTGTTCTAGGTAGCAGAGTTGTTCACTACTCGTGACAATCAAAGTATCAACATTGCGGCTACGCCAATATTGAATAGAATTTTCCGGATTAAATGGAATCGGGTGTCGCTGATAAACTTCAGCGTATACGACTCTTGCCTTCTTATTCGACAGCGATTCAAAAATCAACTCTCTGCCACCGCTCCCCCGCAAGATCACTATGGAAAGCTGAGAAACGTTTTGCAATTGAGGCAATTGCAGAAAGTGTTCACTGTCGCTGGTTGTTGGATAGTGTACTTTTTGTTGGGTCACTTTGCCTAATTTGTATGCGGTTTTTTGACCAATGGCAAGGTATGACACGCTTTCTGGCCATTTGGCTTTCTGTTCTTTCAGTATTTTATGAGTGAAATGAACAGCGTGTTGGCTGACAGCGATAATAATATCGGCATGGTGAAGCTGATTAAGAAGTGCGTCGCTATTTTTGGATGGCTGGAACTGAATTAACGGATGGTGGATGGCATCAGTGTGCAGCGCTTGTAACGCTTCACACAGTTCGATGCCATCTTGTCCCGGACGGGTGACCAATACCGCCATAAGACCTACTTACTCATGATCCTGATATAAGCGCTTCAGAATGTCTTTTGCGCCTTGGTCAAGGAGTTGGTTAGCTAGGGTGACACCTAATTCCTGTGCTTTGGTTACTGGGCCTTTAATTTCACCGCGCACGATTTTGGAACCATCGGGCTCACCAACAAGCGCCCGGAGCCAAATCTCATCACCTTCGATAAGCGAGTAGCTACCAATTGGCACCTGACACCCGCCTTCGAGGGTTAGGTTCATTGCACGTTCAGCGGCAACTCGATTTGCCGTTTCAGTATGATTTAAAGGTTCGAGTAACCGAATGAGGTATTCATCGTCTAATCGGCACTCAATACCCACAGCTCCTTGTCCTACGGCTGGAAGTGATTGTTCTGGTTCAATGAAACTGCAAATGCGTTCTTCCAATTTTAGACGCTTTAAGCCAGCGGCTGCGAGGATAATGGCATCATATTCACCGGCATCTAGTTTGCCGAGTCGAGTTCCGACATTCCCACGAAGTTCCTTGATGTTCAGATCGGGTCGATACTCTTTCAACTGGCATTGACGACGTAAACTGCAGGTCCCAACAACGGCACCTTGTGGAAGGTCGTCGATTGACGCGAAGGTGTTGGATACGAAGGCATCACGTGGGTCCTCACGCTCACAAATCGTCACCAGTCCCAGCCCTTCAGGAAAATCGACAGGAACGTCTTTCATCGAGTGAACCGCGAGGTCAGCACGACCTTCCAGCATTGCCACTTCAAGTTCTTTGACGAACAACCCCTTTCCACCGACTTTCGCAAGTGGAGTGTCCA
Source organism: Vibrio sp. S9_S30 (assembly GCF_014694455.1). GTDB lineage: Bacteria > Pseudomonadota > Gammaproteobacteria > Enterobacterales > Vibrionaceae > Vibrio. The sequence goes on from NZ_JAAUWT010000022.1 coordinate 4,639, forward strand.
AGATAATGTCTCCCTTGGTCACCATAGTGACCAATTCAACGTTTAAGCCAGGATGCACCGCTTGCAAAGAATCTTTGACGAAATGCGCTTGCCAAAGGGCGAGTGGACTTTTTCTGGTTGCGATGCGAATGGGAGCTCTTTCGGACATAATGTTTCCATATAGGTAAATCAGATGCACCAATCCTACCACTGTGTTCGGTAAAGTATTACTGTTTCGTCGCACCTAAAGTCTGCGTGGCTATCGATCTCGATATTAAGAAAAATATATGTGATTGGGATCTCAAATGTTCTTAGGTCTATTATTACTATATGGTAGGAGGGATGCCAGTGAATGTGGCAGGGCAAGATGTAGCAAAAATAAGAAAGCAAGTGTTCAGGATAGACGCTTATTCTTTACCCTTGAACATTAAAGTGTTAAATTGATCACGTTTTTGTGGCGATTATGAATGCACTTTGAACAAAAACATCAATTTAACTCATTATCAAGGAATCACCCCCTTGCAGGCATTTACAGAAACTCTTGTTCACAGATTGGATTTGTTGAATCAACAGCGTATTGATCGGGCATTGGCTCTGATGGATACGCAAAGTCAACGTGTATTCCATTTACTGCCTGCTCTCCTTCACTTCAATCATCCGTCCATTCCAGGTTATTTCGAAAGTCACGTTCCCTATGGCATTTTGGGATTCTCATTGAATCAAATTCAGCAGCAGTTTGTTGAGGATACGGAGCTGACGCTCGGTGAATCGTTAGAAACATCAGGCGAACCGGGAATTCTGGCACTCTATACAATGGGAAGTACGTCCTCGATTGGGCAGAGTACATCCAGTGATTTGGACGTTTGGGTATGTGTGTCACCATCGATGCCCAAACGAGATAGAGATAATTTGACCAACAAGTGTTTGTTGATCACCGATTGGGCAAAAAACTTAGGTGTAGAAGCGAACTTTTTCTTGATGGATGAAGAGCGTTTTCGAAGTAATTGTTCGGAAGAGATGACTGGGGACAACTGTGGTTCCTCGCAGCACTTACTATTGCTTGATGAATTTTATCGTTCTGCTGTACGGTTGGCAGGGCAGAGATTACTTTGGCAAGTCGTCCCTCCAGAAATGGAGGAAGCGTATGATGACTACGTTCAGAAGCTGGTTGCTAAAGGTGAAATCGTCCGTAGTGAGTGGATCGATTTTGGTCAGCTTGATCGCATTCCTGCTGAAGAATACTTTGGCTCTAACTTGTGGCAGTTGTATAAAAGCATTGATTCGCCGTATAAATCGGTTCTTAAAGCGATTCTTCTGGAAGCCTATTCTTGGGAATACCCAGCGACTCGCCTCCTTTGTATTGATTCCAAACGCCGATTCTTCTCCCATGAACCCGATCTTTATGGGATGGATACGTATTATCTGATGCTCGAGAAAGTCACACTCTATTTAGAGCGGGTGAATGATCAACGTCGTTTGGATTTGGTTCGTCGTTGCTTCTATTTAAAAACTCACGAGAAGTTATCGCGTGAACCTGGAGTAGGATCGGTAGCATGGCGGCGAGAAGCGCTGAGTGACATGGTAAGGCGCTGGGGGTGGTCAGACAGTGTGATTGAAGAGCTGGATGATCGTCGTAACTGGAAGGTGGAGCAAGTCAAAGTGGTTCACCACGAATTGCTTGATGCTCTGATGCTGAGTTACCGTAACTTGATTCAGTTTGCCCGCCGAAATGACATTACTTCAGCCATCAGTCCACAAGACATCAGCATTCTTGCACGCAAGCTTTACGCGGCTTTTGAAGTATTGCCGGGCAAAGTAACCTTACTCAACCCTCAGATTTCTCCGGATTTGCATGAATCCGATTTGAGCTTTATTCAAGTTTCTCCAGGTCGAACGAATAAAGTGGGCTGGTATCTGTATAAGCAGCCGCTAGATCCACACGCCATTATTGGTCAAAAACACTTAGAACATAATGAATATCTGAGTAAGTTGGTGGCGTGGTCCTTCTTTAATGGGTTGATCACAGAGTCGACTCGTTTGCACTCTGTGGTGCGAGAAGCGGAACTGGATATCGATAAGTTCTACCAAATGGTGAGTGATTTGCGGAACACGTTTTCGTTGCATAAGCGTCGTCCTACAATGGAAGCGTTAGCGAGCCCGTGTGAGATAAGCCAATTGGCTATGTTCATTAATTTTGAAAATGATCCTACTGTTGAATTGAAAGGCAAATCACTCAAAGTTGACTTGAAAGATATTGATATCTTTAGCTTTAGAGAAGAGCACCGTAGTTTAGTTGGCAGTGTGGACTTGGTGTACCGAAATTCATGGCATGAAGTGCGTACGTTACATTTTACGGGTGAAACGGCGATACTGGATGCCTTGAAAACCGTTTTAGGCAAAATGCACCAAGATGCTTTACCGCCAGAGTCAGTCGATGTGTTTTGTTATAGCAAAAACTTGCGTGGTGTCATGCGTAACATGGTTTACCAGCTTCTGGCGGAGTGCATTGAATTGCGCTTGAAGCCTGTTGAGCAAGAGAAACGTCGCCGTTTTAAAGCCATTCGGATTGGTGAGCAAATGTACGGCTTGTTTTTTGAACGCCGTGGTGTTTCTGTTCAGAAGCTGGAAAATTCGGTCGACTTCTACAGCAGCATATCGACCAATAAACTGAAGGGCTCACCTCTGATGATGCTCGATAAAGATCAGGACTATCAGATGCCAAATGTTGTCGATAGTTTTGCCAGTGAGGGTTTGATTCAATTTTTCTTCGAAGACACTATAAAAGGTTTTAACATTTACGTGTTGGATGAAGTGAATCGAGTGGAAGTGTACCACCAGTTTAGTGGCGACAAAGATGAAATGATCAGTAACGTGAATCGCTTCTATACATCCAATCAGGATGAATTAGAAATTAGCGCAAAGTTCATTAATTTTAATTTGCCTCAGTATTATCAAATCATGAACCCTGAAGACGGTGAACCTTATGTTGTGCCTTATCGTAGTGGCTCTTCACCACAAAACCGTTCTAATAATGCTGTGAATGCTTGAAAGAATAACTTCCATCCGATCTTAAAAAGGAGCGCCTAGCGCTCCTTTTTTGTGTTGCCCATTGTTTTCTGTACTGCCTATTGTTTTCTGTGCGGCTTATTGTTGGGGCTCTAGTCCCAATCTATTGATTCTTGTGCGTGCTTTTCACACTCTTCTTTGACCATAGCAATCAGTTCAACGCCCGTCTTCGAACAAATCCACTCATTATTTTGTCGTTTGAAGTGAAAGCCACCCGATTTTGACGCCAGCCAAATCTCGTGCATAGGCTCTTGTCGGTTAATGATAATCTGAGAGCGGTTTTCAAACTCTAGGGTCATGACGTTACCCGACGTTTCATAATCGATGTCCGCCCCTGAATCATCGATGGCTTCTTCGATAATTTGCAGTTGTTCATCCACTAGCTGATGAAATTCAGTATCGTTCATCTCTTATATCCTATTGCTTTTCCTGAGTGTGGTGCGATTATAGAGGGCATTGAATGATTTATCACGAATTGCAGCATGAAAAAGTCAATCACGGTACTTTTTATGTTTGTGGTACTCGGTATCGCCGGGTGCGGACAGACAGGAGCACTTTATTTACCCAGTGACTCCGAGCAAAACGAACAAACGCAATAGCAATAAAAGAATACAGGGATACAACATTGGATTACTTTAATTATCAGGATGATGGTCAGCTTTGGGCTGAAGACGTCTCATTAACTGAATTGGCGCAGCAATATGGCACGCCACTATACGTATACTCTCGTGCAACGCTGGAGCGCCATTGGAACGCGTTTGATAAATCGGTGGGTGATCACCCACACCTCGTGTGTTATGCCGTAAAAGCAAACTCAAACCTAGGTGTGTTGAACGTGTTAGCCAGACTGGGTTCTGGCTTTGATATTGTCTCTCGCGGTGAGCTAGAGCGTGTTATCGCGGCTGGTGGTGACCCTGCAAAAATTGTATTTTCTGGCGTGGGTAAAACCGCCGATGAAATGCGCCGTGCACTGCAACTGAAGATCAAATGCTTCAATGTCGAGTCAGAGCCAGAATTGGAGCTATTGAATCAGGTCGCCAAAGAGCTGAATGTCGTCGCACCAATTTCATTGCGAATCAATCCAGATGTCGATGCCCACACGCACCCCTACATTTCTACGGGCTTGTTAGAAAACAAATTTGGTATCGCGTTTGATCAAGCATTGCGCGTATACAAGTTTGCCCAAACGCTAGATAACCTTGATATTCAGGGTATTGATTGCCACATCGGCTCTCAGTTAACAGACATCGAGCCTTTCATTGATGCAGTCGATCGTTTGCTTGGATTGATTGATCAGCTAAAAGCCGAAGGCATAGAAATTAAGCATCTTGATGTAGGTGGCGGTTTAGGTGTGGTCTACAAAGATGAATTGCCGCCAGAGCCTTCGGATTACGCCAAAGCCTTGCTAGGTCGATTAACGAACCACTCCAACTTGGAATTGATTTTCGAACCTGGTCGTGCGATTGCAGCCAATACTGGCGTTTTGTTAACAAAAGTTGAATTCCTAAAACATACCGAGCACAAAAACTTTGCGATTATCGATGCCGCAATGAACGATTTAATCCGCCCTGCCTTATATCAAGCATGGCAAGACATCGTTCCTGTTGTACCGCGTGAAGGTGAGGCAACCAATTACGATTTGGTTGGTCCGATTTGCGAGACTGGCGACTTCTTAGGTAAAGATCGAGCATTGGTTCTGGAGCAAGGTGATTTGCTTGCGGTTCGCAGTGCTGGCGCTTATGCCTTCGTCATGTCTTCTAACTACAACACGCGCGCGCGCGCTGCGGAAGTTATGGTGGATGGCAACCAAAGTCACTTAGTTCGTCAACGTGAAGAGTTGAGCAGCTTGTGGGAATTGGAACACCTGTTACCGGAGTAATGTAAAACACATGCACTTTCATTTTTCAAAAATGCACGGATTGGGTAACGACTTCATGGTTGTGGACTGCATTACTCAAAATGTGTTTTTCTCTCCGGATTTGATCCGCCGTTTGGCGGATCGTTATACCGGTATTGGATTCGATCAACTGCTGGTGGTTGAAGCGCCTTACGATCCAGAAACCGACTTCCATTACCGTATTTTCAATGCAGATGGGAGCGAAGTAGAGCAATGTGGCAATGGCGCACGTTGTTTCGCTCGTTTTGTGAGAATGAAAGGCTTAACCAATAAACACGCGATAGGCGTCAGCACCAAGAAAGGCAAAATGGTGTTGAATATTGAAGAAGGCGATCAGGTTACGGTAAACATGGGCGAACCGGTTTTTGAACCTTCAAAAATACCCTTTAAAGCCAAGCAGAGAGAGAAAACTTACATTCTGCGTGCTGATGAGCAAACCTTGTTTTGTGGTGCCGTCAGCATGGGGAACCCCCATGTAGTGACGATCGTCGATGATATATCCACTGCCGATGTCGATACTTTAGGACCGTTGTTGGAATCTCATGAGCGCTTCCCTGAGCGTGTCAACGCTGGCTTTATGCAGGTTGTATCCCGCAATGAAGTCAATTTGCGTGTGTATGAGCGTGGTGCAGGGGAAACTCAAGCTTGTGGTAGTGGTGCCTGTGGTGCTGTTGCCGTTGGTATTGAGCAAGGGCTGCTTAACGAAGACGTTACCGTGCACTTGCCTGGTGGGGATTTGAAAATTCGATGGCAGGGTCCGGGTAAACCACTGTATATGACGGGACCGGCAACCCACGTGTTTGATGGTCAATTAAGCTGCTAGGGGTCCCAGACCCCATTGTTCTAAAAGGAAACGTTTTGTCTTATCCAGAAGCGGATGCGCTCACGGCGGAGATTGTTGCCGAATATCTGCAAGATAACCCTGATTTTTTTCAGCACCGTTCTGAGCTGGTGGGGCGATTATCCATCCCACATCAACAGCAAGGTGCGGTGTCATTGGTGGAAGTTCAGTTGAATCGTCACCGCCAGCGTATTGAAGAGTTGGAAGAAGAAATTACTCAACTTATGTCACTTGCGGCAAACAATGATCGTACGTTTCATGAGTTTATGGACATACAGCAACAGGTACTCAATTGTGGCAACTTAACTGACGTTGTGCGTTGCATCGAACAAAAATCCCAAGAGCTGGGCTTAAAGGGGTGGATGAAAATCTTTGAGTGCCCAGATGAGAATCATCATTTAGAACAAGAGCAGTATCAACGTTTTGCGACCAACCACTTTAATGGGAAAGACGCTTTTTTAGGTCGCATGAAGCAAACGGATCGTGCGCTGCTGTTTTCTGGTGATGCTGTCCCAGAGCTCGGATCATTTGCCGTATTGCCTATAATCAGAAAGAAGCCGTTGGGAATCATTGCGTTTTCCAGTGATGACGGTGGTCATTTTCAACCAAACATGGACACCTTGTTTTTGCGTCATTTGACGCTGGTGATCAGCCATTTGGTGGAAAACCTTCCATGGCAGTCTGATGAGAGCACTCATGTCCAACGTACCTCTTCCCAGTGATATTCAAAAGCCGCTCGATCGCTTCTTTGAATTTTTAAGAAGTGAGCGAGGGCTTAGCCTTCATACTCAGCGTAACTACAAACTTCAACTTCATAGCATGGCGGAACACCTTGTTTCTTTGGGGCTAAACAGTTGGTCTCAAGTTGATGCAGCTTGGGTTCGCCAGTTGGCCAGCAAAGGAATGCGAGATGGCATGAAAGCCAGCAGCATTGCAACCCGATTGTCTTCGCTTCGCTCGTTTTTTGATTTCTTGATATTGCGTGGTGAGATGCAAGCAAATCCTGCAAAGGGAGTGTCCGCCCCACGTAAGCAACGCCCATTGCCTAAGAACTTAGATGTGGATGAAGTCGGTCAATTGCTCGATGTGGATGAGAGCGATCCCTTGTCGGTTCGTGACCGTGCCATGATGGAGCTGATGTACGGTGCTGGTTTGCGTCTAGCGGAATTAGTGAGTGTCGATGTGAAACATATATCGATGTCCAAAGGGGAACTGCGTGTTGTGGGGAAAGGTGATAAAGAACGTAAAGTCCCCTTTTCTGGTATGGCAAAAGAGTGGGTAAAAAACTGGCTCAACCTGCGAGGAGAGCTGGCAAACCCCGGTGAACCAGCGTTATTTGTATCGAAGCTAGGCGTGCGAATTTCTCATCGAAATGTGCAAAAGCGAATGGCTGAGTGGGGGCAAAAGCAGTCGGTTGCCAGTCATATCAGCCCGCACAAGCTCAGGCACTCTTTTGCCACTCATATGTTGGAATCCAGTGGGAACTTACGAGCGGTTCAAGAGTTGCTTGGGCACGAAAACATCTCCACCACTCAGATATATACCCATCTTGATTTTCAGCACTTAGCCACGGCCTATGATAAGGCGCACCCAAGGGCACGTAAGACACGTAAGAAAGATTCTAGCAATAAGGACGACTGATGCGCTTCTATCGTAGTATCCCCACCATTAAAGCCATGACATTTGATTTAGACGATACTCTGTATGACAACCGATCGGTGATATTACGGTTGGAGGCAGAGGTATTTCAATGGATTGCGCATCATTATCCTAAATGTGCACCGTTCACCAAAGCAGACTGGTTAACGTTTAAGTCTCTTGCAAGAGAGAATAACCCAGATGTGGCTGGCGATGTTACCTTACTTCGCCGAGCACAGTTAGCACTAGGGTTGGCACATGTTGGTTATGAAGAGGAGGCTATCCCCGACATCATAGACCAGATCATGGAGCAGGTGTTTTATTGGCGGCATCAAATTGACATCCCCGAAGAAACGCACCACGTGCTTGCTGAGTTATCTCAGCGTATGCCGCTTGTGGCCATCACCAATGGCAATGTGGATCCTGAGAAGATTGGGCTGGGTCAGTATTTTTCATTGGTGTTGAAAGCCGGTCCTAATGGCGAAGCAAAACCACATCGTGAGATGTTTGATAAAGCGGTGTCGTTTTTAGGCTTGAAGCCAAGTGAAATATTGCATGTGGGTGATCATCCTGTGAGTGACGTATTCGGTGCAAAAGAAAGTGGGCTTCTTGCATGTTGGTTCAATGATCAGATGTGTAACACTGCCACTGAGCGGGATATGCGTCTTATTCCAGATATCGAAGTGACTCAATTGAGCCACCTAACAAAAGTATCCTGACGTCGATGTGTAAGCGGATTGTAAGTGCATACTTACGCTAAAGTTCTTATTTTGTTGGGTTTTACTTTCATAGGGTCACAAGAAAGTTGGATCTTTATCACTAAAAAGTGAAATATTATTAGCTAATTGATAAAAAGTTGATCCGATGCGTGTTTTCCAGAGGAATGCTAACGTTATAGTGGGTGAAATCACGTTCTGTTAATAATTTGTAATATGCAATGTCATTCGATTTTGGCTCAAGATCTCAGTCAGTTACAGGCTGAGGTATCAAGTTACTCGCCGGACCAAAACGCAAATCACCTAATACAACTCTTTTCTACGCAATCCCCAGAGCGGGTTATCGAATACAGTCGATTCATGAGGCAGCGTTTTCCGCACAGCACGATTTTGGGTCAAAGCACCAGCCATTGCATCAAAGATGGAACCATCATTAACCTCGGTACATTGGTTGTGATAAGTGAGCTAGTCGAAACGCGTTTAACGTCTTGTGTGGTGCCATACACTGGAAATACCCAGCAAGACGGGGAAGAACTTGTCGAGCGTTTGGCAGTAAGCGAAGAGACCAAAGTTGTGATTTGTTTTGCCGAGCAAGTGAATGACCAGGATACATTGCTTTTTGATTCCAAAGATTACGAAGTGTTTGGGGCATTTAACGAGCTGACATTTGAGATCCCAGTTGCTGGTGGCTTGTCGCAGCCTAATTTGTTCGGGCGTTGGGTATTGTGGGACGATCAAATTTACCGACAAGCATGCGTCGCGGTTGCGCTGCATAACCCTAAGCTTCATGTGTGGCGCGGCTGTTATGCCGAATGGAATCCTATTGGTCGAAAGTTTCGGGTTTCTGCCGCCAATAACGGTGTGCTTTATGAGTTGGATGGCATCCCTGTTCAGACAATCTACGACCGATATCTCGCCGATGGCAACCCCGTGCCCTTTGAGCAGCTCTATGACTTTCCTTTAATGAAAGGTGAGGCCAGCCAGCAAAAAGTGCAAATGCCTATTCGGAAATTGGATGACGGCGGAATAGAGTTTGATACCCAGTGGCACGTAGGAGATGAAGTTCGGTTCTGTTACAACCACCCGTCACTCACAGAAGAGCAAGTGCGAGTGGGGGCGCGTCAGCTCGATGCACACCAGCCAGAAAGCCTCTTTATCTACAATTGTTCATCGAAGTTGGATTTCGCGGATGGGTTTGATGAAATCAGCCCTTTTGCATCCGTTGCAAAAGTCAGCGGTGTGTATTGTTTAGGCGAACTCTATCGCGATGCAAACCATCAAACCATTATGCACCACAGCTTGACGTATCTCGCCATGCGCGAACAGGAAGTCGAGGTTCAAAAAGAAACAGCCCATCAAGGTCAGTTTCAACATCAAATGTCGCCCTTGTTTTCCCTAATACGTAATGCCATCGCCGATGTCGATGATATGCAGGAAAATATGGAGAATGAGTTATTGGTGCAAGCGCATCGATTAACGGAAAGTTACCGACATGATCGGCGAACAGGCTTGCCCAATCGTTCTGTTTTGAAAGAGCGTTTGGCATCGATTAAGGCGAATGAACATCTTCTAACGGTAAAGCTTACCAATTTTAGCCAAGTCAACGAGAAGTATGGTTATCAGGCAGGTGATCAGCTACTCAGTGATCTTAGCCAGTATTTCAAAGAGCAACTTTGGCAGAGATTTGGTGGAGACTCAGAATTGTACAGCATTGGTGTTGGTGAATGGGCTGCGGTTTTTTCATCCCACCATACTGGGTTGTACATTCGCCACTTATTCACCGAATTGGTGGATGAAGTCGAGCACGCGAATTTTGAACCTTTTGGACTGCCGGAATTGGATTGTTTGTCGGTTTCCATTTGTGGTGGGCTGACCAGTCGTCGAGATTTTCCACAATCCAGCGTTGAAGAGTTATTAATTAAATCGATTGAAGCCCGCCGTCATGGCATGAAAAACAATCGTCACATGTGCAATGCCAAATTACTTGAAAAAGAAGAAGAAAACCGTCAGGAGCAATTGAAGTGGCTATCGTCGGTGAGCCGAGCAGTACTGAATCACAACGTGATTGCGTACTCTCAGCCCATATTTGCCGCGCACAGCCATGAGAAAGTGTCTGAAGAGTGTTTGGTTCGAATTCAGGAAGGCGATCAGATCATTCCCCCTGGAAAATTTCTGCCGATTATTGAAGGCACACACATCTACACCCGACTCAGCCGACAAATGCTGAGCAGTGTCTTTGAGTTGATGTCACATCGAGAAGGCTCGTTCTCCATCAATTTGTCCCCGCAGGATTTGATGAGCGACAAAACGCTGTATTTGCTCGAAAGCGCGTTGCAGAAAATGGTGAATCCAGAGCGAGTGGGGATAGAAGTGCTGGAAACCGAACAAATCAAAGACTACAGCCGAATGAGAGAGGTGTGTAACCACTTCAAACAGCTCGGCGCAAAGATTATTGTGGATGACTTTGGCTCCGGTTATTCAAATATCGATGAAATCATCAAACTTGAGCCAGATACCATCAAGTTGGATGGCAGTATCATTCGAAATATTGATAAAGACCGTAGGCAACGCCAAATTGCCATGCAGTTGGTTCAGCTTTGTCATGTGTTTGAAGCCAAAACGGTGGCTGAGTTTGTGCACAACGAACAGGTCTGCCGCGTGGCGGAAGACCTAGGTGTCGATTACTTGCAAGGGTTTTATTTTGCCGAGCCTTCCCCTTTGTTACCCAGAATCGAGGCTTGTTAGCACTCAGAGCAGAGGGTTGTTGGTACCCAGAGCAGAGGCTCGTTAGCACAGAGCTTTGTTAGCGAAGGAGCCATTTGCGCACCAATTGGTGAATGCGGCGAAATGGTGGGTGGATCATGCGAGTCGGGTAAAGCTTCTTTCGAGCAACGACAGTGCGTTGGTTGCTGAACGTCAGGAACCCTTCTTTTCCGTGGTAACTGCCCATCCCAGAACTCCCCACACCACCAAATGGCGCATCTTCAGCCACCACTTGCAAAATGGTGTCGTTCACACATGCCCCACCGGATTGTGTTTTTTCCAACACATGATTGACGCTGTTTTTATCGTGGGAAAACACATAAAGCGCCAACGGTTTTGGTCTTTGATTGACGTATTGAATGGCGTCATCGAGGGATTGGTACGTCACAATCGGTAAGACAGGACCGAAAATTTCGTTTTGCATCAATTGGCTGTCTTCCGGTGCATCCATCACCAACTGAGTGACCATTTTGCGTTGGCTACTATCAATCGAGTATTTGTTGGCAGGTTCAATCCATGCGCCCCCTTGCTCTGCTTCGTCGAGCCATGATTGAAGTCGGTCGAAATGCGTTTGGTTAATGATACTGGTGTAACTTTCGCAATTCACACCAGAAGGGTACAGGTAGCCGAAGTGATGCTTATAGGCAAAAACAAAGTCTTTCGCTTTGCCTTCCGGAATCATCACATAATCAGGCGACACGCAAATTTGACCAGCGTTGAGCGTCTTGCCATAGATTAACCGCTCAACGGCGTCGTTCATGTCCATGTCTGGCGCGATGATCACTGGGCTTTTGCCACCTAACTCTAGGGTGACGGGCGTTAAGTTTAACGCTGCAGATTGCATGACCTTCCGCCCCACTTCAGTGGAGCCTGTAAACAGCAGGTGGTCAAAGGGCAAGGAAGAAAATTGCGCAGCGATGGCCGCGTCTCCTTCCACTATGTGAACGAGCTCCGACGAAAACACACTTTTGAGTAGCTTGACCAAAACTTGGTTGGTTTGCGGTGTAAACTCGCTCACCTTTATCATGACTCGGTTGCCTGCGGCTAAAGCGGTAATTAATGGCCCTATCGACATAAAAACAGGAAAGTTCCATGGGGCTATCACACCGATTACGCCTAGAGGTTGAGGGTGCACTCGGACGTTAGATAACGCCAGCACTAACCCCGTTTTGCGCCTTTCCGGCTTCATCCAGCTTTTTAGGTGTTTAAGCGTATATTTGATTTGCTGAATGCAAGGCAGAATATCCGTTAGTAGTGTTTCATAGTGGTGCTTTGCGCCAAAATCTTTTGCGGCTGCTTCGCAAAGCGCGTCTTGATGGAGTAGGAGTGCTTCTTTAAGTGCCGTGAGGCGTTGTTTTCGTTCACTCAAACTTGGGTGTTTTTCGCCTTCAAACGCCAATTTTTGGCGGTGAAATTGCGCAATCAACGGGTTGTTTTGATCATTGGTCACGATTGCTTCCTTTCCATGGATGCCCACTCTTGTCGGCTCGATAGACATTTAAATAATGTTCAAAAAACGCTTTTAGCGGCTCGCTGTTATTCTGTTTAGGCAATGTGGTGTGATGAGATAGAGATAATAAATGGATACCCACTTCGAGCGTGCAAAAGTGCCCAGACGCCTGATTCCGACGAAGGGAATAACACGAATCTCCAGACATTTGAATATGCCAGTGAGGAAGCGACTGTAGCCAATCGCTCCGATTATACATTTTTTGTGCTTCCTGCCATGTGCCATCCAATACAATAAACACGATGCGTTTTGAATTATCGTGAATGGCGGCTGACGTCAATAATCGGCTGCTGTCACTGGGAAACAGTAAAATGGGCTGATTGTTGGGGTTTTCTAACATCGTCTTCAATTCAGCCGGTATGCGTGTGCGGCTCCATTCAAACACTTGGCACTGTGCCAATGATTTGTGTAACCACTGTCCGGTGTTGGTTTCACGCCGAGTTTCATTCGGGTGTGTAAGAAGCACCAAATCCCAGTCTGCTTCGAGACTGGGTAAGCCGTCGCACACACAGTTAAAAGTAAGACCGCAGCCGCGACAGGTTGTCGTGTGTTTCTTTTCAGCCGTCATGCTACATCTGAACGCCACTTTGTGGGGCCTCTCCATCTGCGAACAGCGTGACAACGGATTGGGAAGGCGACCAAAGCTCCGGAGCATGGCTTGGGATCATCGGATAACTGATGCCATCAAAAGACAGTGTATGTGTGCTAGAACCTTGTGCACCGTTCACGCGCATTTCCAGATCATGCCAACCGAGCTTGTTGTGCTGGCTGACTTGGAACGGGACTGGTACTTGAGTCACTCTTGAGTGAAAGCGCCAACCGTTGCCTTGTTCTTCAAAACCATTGCCTTGTTCTTCAAAAATGAGAAGCGTGCAACCAGCGTTACCACACCAATCCAGATAAGTCAGTAACTCAGGGCTTCCGTCTTGGTTGAGATCGTATTTAAGCCAGCGGTATCGCGTGTTGGCGGGGTCGGTTTTATGCAGTATGAAGTACTGGCGAAGTGCTTGATCGACATCGGCATCGAATGCAATGGAAGAGGAGACATCGGCACCTTTTAGTGGCGGATTCGAGGCGGGGCCGGGTACAGCCATTTCGCTAGTGTAAGATTGGCTGTCGGCAAACAGTTCCAACCCATTTCCTTGGATGGGGTAAACCACGCCGTTCACTTTTTCTTTCACCGCTTTTAGGCTTGAACCTGAACGGGTGTAAATGCGTTCGGAAAGCAGAGGTTGGTTTTGGTAGTGCGTCATCGTCACTTTGATTTGATTGGGATTGAGCTGTTGCCAGTATCCTTTCTCTTGTGTGCTCGGGTCGCCATTGCTGTAGTGGTAATGTGTATTGGCGCTGTGATCCGAGTTGAGTTCCAATTGCACCGAGAACCCTTGATTTTGGGTACTGGTCGCACGATAGCTTCCTAGCCAGTCATGACTTGAGTCACCATTGGAGAGTGCACCACAGCCTAGATATTGGTTGTTTGGGGTGTTGAATGTCGCAGACCAACTGAATACATCGCCACTGCTGGTATCCACACAATGCGCTTTGGTGAACACGAGATTGCCGTTGTCGACATGGTAGGTGCGTTTCAGCGGGGAAATCTCGGTTTTTCTAACTGTGTAGGATTGACTCTCTTTGCCTAATACCGCGAGTTGGATTTGGTCTTGTTTGAATGTTGCTTTCCAGAAAGGCTCGCTGCCTGAGGCGTAAGTGGAGTGTAAGGGGGCGTCGCAACGCGAAGGAGATTGTGCACTGACATGATTAATGTCCGTTACGACAAAGCGCGCCGCAAAATCCGCGGCGAAGCCGTCTTTCGGTGGCGGTGCAAGGTAGCCAATCATTTCACCATAAAGCGGTTGATAGGGGCGTTTGACTAACCCTTGAATGCGTTGGAATGCTTCTGGTTCGATATCCAGCCAGTATTGTAATTTTCCACCACACGGCGCGATGGTTCGGGTTTCATGTCCGAGCACGACTTCGCCATGTAGCATAAAGGTTTGTGGTACGATTTCTGGCTGATCAATGGTGACGGGAGTCGATTTTTCAGGCTCGATTTCCGGTACGTTGGTCTGTGCACAACCCTGTAATATCAGTGTGCTACCAATGAAAGTCGAAAAAATCAGGGATTTCATTAAAATTAACCTCAAGCCAGCCTTCGAATAATGTGAGAGATATTATGTCATATTGGTTATTTAAAACTGAACCAGATGAGTTTTCTATCGATACTCTGCGAGTGAAAAATGTATCGTGTTGGGAGGGAGTGCGCAATTATCAAGCGCGTAACATGATGCGAGATGAGATAAAAGTCGGCGATTTGGTGTTTATCTATCATTCATCTTGCAAACATATAGGGGTGGCCGGCATTGCGAGAGTGACGAAAGAAGCCTACCCTGACCACTTCCAGTTTGATGAAGACAGTGATTACTATGATTCGAAGTCAGACCCTGAAAACCCACGTTGGGTGATGGTGGACATCGAGTTTGTTCGTAAACTGGATAGGTTAATCCCATTAGCCAAGCTCAAGTCTTTACCCGAATTGAGTGAATTGCCTTTGGTAAAAAGAGGAAATCGCCTGTCCATTATGCCGGTGTCGGAACAAGAGTGGCAGACGATTTTGGCGCAGGAGTAAGGGTTAATCGTTTCTTATCAAATGCGCTTTGAGGTAGTGCGCAACGGCATCGTCAGCGTTGCTGCCAATGATGTCGTTGTTGGGCAGGGCAAGTTTCACTTTTTCATGAGACGTTTCCATGACCAGCCCTTTGCCCGCCATGGCTAACATTTCAACGTCATTCATGCCATCACCAAACGCGATGCAGTGTTCAAGCCCAAAGCCCAGTTGTTTGGCAACCGCTTCCAACGCGTCCCCTTTTGACACGCCAGCGGCCATGACTTCTAAGCACCACGGTGTGGAAAAGGCGACGTTCAGCCTGTCGCCAAAGGCTTCATTCAAATAACCTTCAAATCGAACCAAATGGTCATGATCGGGGTAGGTGAAAAACAACTTGGCAATCCCATCGGTTGGGGCGTTATCCACCTCAAAGCGTTGATACGTAAAGCCAGATTCCTTGTGGAAATGTTTGAGTGTTTCGTCTTCGCGATCCAGTAACCATGATTCATTCTGGTACAGATGAATGACGATGTCTTGGTCTGCTTTGATGATGTCTACAATAGGTTGCACCAGATCGGAAGGCACATTCTGGCTGTACATCAAGTTATCATTGGTGTCGTGCACACGAGCCCCATTCGACGTGATCATATAAGCGGGAATGCCCGCTTGGCTCCGAATTCCAGCCACATCGACGTGGTGTCTGCCCGTGGCGAAAATAAAATGGGTGCCTTGCTGATGTAGGGCTTTCAGTGTGGATTTAGTGAACTCACTGAGCTGGTGGTTAGGCGCAAGGAGTGTTCCGTCGAGGTCGGAGGCGACGATGTGAAATGCAGAATCGTTGACATTGGAATCGCTGGTAGTCGTCTTCATAAGGTATGTGGGTACTCATCGTTATCAGTGGGGAAACTATCAACAAACCTTAGTCTAATTCAGTCGTTAAACAAAAAAGAGGGTAATTCCGCATTTCCTCTTTTAGGCTGCCAGAGGCAACAGACCCTAATTATGATGCGGGGTATTTCTTTGAAAGAAACCAAGAATGTTTTCAAGGGCGGTGTTGCGTATGTGATCACGTTCAAACAGCAACTCATGTCGGGAGCCAGGCAGGCTAACCATCTGGGAGGTGCGTTTCTCCTGTTTTAGGTTTTGCATAAATTTCGATTGCGCTTGATTGCTCACAATGATGTCATCGCCCGCTTGCAGCAGCAACAGAGGGGTTGTGATGTCGGCGGCATTATCGACACAGGTTTGCGCTGAGGTCAGGCTTTGCGATACCCAGCGGCTACTTGGTCCACCGAGTTTGAGCTGCGGCATGGATTCATACAAATCACGAAACCATGTGTAGCGTACTTTGCTCAATGTGAGTGGGTTGTTTTCGAAGGGTTTACTCCAATATGCGCCTTGACCTAGGGCAAAGTTGGGTTGGCTTGACAAGGTGTCGAGAAGCACACTGAGCCATCGTGCTATTGGGCGCATGTACCAAGACAAATTGACGCCAAACATAGGGGCGCAGAGTGCCGTCGCGACAAACGGATGGTTGGGGTGGGTTTGCAAATACCGAGTGCAGATCGCTCCGCCCATCGAATGCCCCAGTAAGAAGGAGTGTTCGTAACGCGAGAAGTGGAATTGTTCGACCATTAACGCCATGTCGTCCACATAATCGCTAAAGTCCATCACGTGCCCTAACTCTGGGTTTGCTGTGAGCCTATCGGACAAGCCCTGACCCCGATGATCGTAAGAGTAGATGTCGTAGCCTTGTTGGAAGAGATCGAAGAAGAGTTCTTGGTATTTCCAGGTGCTTTCAATACGCCCATTCACCACCATAATGGCTTTGGTGTGTTTCGGTGACGTCAGAGCGATCCAATAGAGGCGTTGGTTGTTGGTGCCCTGCGAGTAGCCGTGTTGCCTTTGTTGCCAAAAAGGCGCAATCTGTTGGGCATAATATTGCGAAAAGGAGTCTTCCTGACTGAACGGGGGGGAGGAGGAGGCGAATTCGCTCATGGTTTTCTCTGTTAGATGGTCGGCTGTAAGTATATTGTACGCCGAAAGTGACGACTGAATGAAAAAAGGATGGCAGAAATGGATACCCAAGTTTTATTGACCTATATCTTCACGGCAATCATTTTTAGTTTCGCACCGGGCTCAGGAACTGTGAACTCGATCAGCAATGGTATCAATTATGGGATGCGTAAGTCGTTACCTGCGATCGTGGGTTTACAAATTGGGCTTACTTTTCATATTGTTTTAGTCGGAGCAGGGATAGGCACCTTGGTTGCACAGTCCGCAATGGTCTTCACTGTAATCAAATGGGTTGGTGTGGGCTATCTCATTTTTCTTGGTGTCCAAAAATGGCGAGAAACCAAAAGCTTAACCGTTTCTACAGAGCCAAAACAAACCTCTGGATGGCAATTGATGCGAAGTGCGGCTTTCATCAATTTGACCAATCCGAAGTCGATTGTTTTCCTCGTTGCCCTGTTTCCACAGTTTATCGATCCGGCTCAAGATCAGATGACTCAACTTGCCATACTTGGCATAGCTACCGTTGTCATTGATATTGTTGTCATGCTTTTTTACACCGGAATGGCTGCGCAATTAAGCCGCTTTATCCGATCAGAAAAGATGATGTTGAGAATGAATCGGTTTTTTGGCTCCATGTTTATCGGTTGTGGTGCTTTGCTGGCGACGGCAAAAGCGTAGCATTGGTGGATATTAATAATTTGGACTACCGATACGCATGGAAATACGGTATCTTCTCGGGTCAGTGATACCTTTAGTTTGTGGTTTTGGGTAATTATCTATGTACACCTATGTTGCACGGCAACCTATTCTGAATAATAAATGCCAAACCATAGGCTATGAACTACTATTCAGGGACGGGGAGCATAACGCATTTCCCGCTCATGTGGATTCCAATCGTGCGACCTACCGCTTGATCGCTGAGAACTTCCTCACTTTTGGCAGCGACGCGACGTCTAAAGTTTCCCGCTATTTCATTAACTTTCCTCACGAAAGCCTGATTCGCTTGTTACCTATGGCGTTGCCCAAAGAACAAATCATTGTCGAAGTGCTGGAAACGTGCCGTCCAACCGAGGATTTGCTGCACGCCCTCCGCTATTTGCACCGCCATGGTTACGCCATTGCGTTAGACGACTTTGATTTGGGTGAAGAATGGGAGCGATTTGTTCCTTATGCAAAAATCATCAAGATTGATCTGATGCAAGTGGGTATCGAGCAGGCGTGTGAATACGTTCGCCAAAAAATAGCCGCAGGGTCTAAATGCAAATTCCTAGCCGAGCGAGTTGAAACGTATCAGGAGTTTCAGGCGGCGCGTGAAGCGGGTTTCGATTTTTTCCAAGGCTTTTTCTTCAGCAAACCAGA
Organism: Vibrio sp. S9_S30; assembly: GCF_014694455.1. Classification (GTDB taxonomy): domain Bacteria; phylum Pseudomonadota; class Gammaproteobacteria; order Enterobacterales; family Vibrionaceae; genus Vibrio. The sequence continues at coordinate 23,029 of NZ_JAAUWT010000022.1, forward strand.
AGTCATTCGTAATCGCGCCGTCAAACCAGAGCAAATGCTTTCACTTGAGCTTTTCCAAGAAGTTTGCCAAGCCAATGTTGACTACGATCGCATCGAAATGTTGGTGACTCAAGATGTGACGCTCAGCTATCAATTGCTGCGTTTTGTCAATGGTATGACGCCCAGAATCTCGGTGCCCATATCCTCGTTTAGACAAGCATTGGTTTACCTTGGACAGGATAAACTGAAACAGTTTGTCTCTTTGGTTGTGGCGTCTTATGTGTCGAATAAAAAACCGTTGGAATTGCACAAACTCTCTTTGCAGCGTGCGCGTTTCTGCCATTTAATGACCCGTTACCGTCCTTTCGATAGCCAACGTGATCAAGCGTTCATTATTGGACTCTTCTCATTGTTGGATTCCTTTCTCGACCATTCTATGGACAGCTTACTTGAGCAGCTCCCATTATGTGCCGAAATCAATATTGCTTTGCTCCAGCGAGAAGGCCCACTGGGTCAGTTGCTGACGCTTGAAGAGCACTTTGAGAACGCTGATTGGGATGGCGTTGAGAGCTTATGCCACTCATTACAACTGAAAGTGGATGATGTGCGTAATGAACTTCACGAAGCCATGAACTGGAGTGAGCACATGCAAGCCATGATACTGACTAATATGAAGCCACCTAAAGCCGTAGAAGGGAAGCTTTAAAAGCGGCTTTCCCCTCTTTAATACCCCCATAAGCTATATGACAATTCTATGAATTCATTCTTCCTCTCTTGACCTAAAGCCATTATTTTTTAATATATACGGATATGCGAATATACTAAGGACGGCTATGTTACCTCACCTGTTTTTCAAGATGCTGTCAGACGAAACGCGTTTGAGATGCTTACTGCTTCTCGCCCGAGAAGGCAGCCTTTGTGTGTGTGAATTAATGGATGCATTGGAAGAGAGCCAGCCCAAAATCTCACGCCACCTTGCACAATTAAGGCAATCGGGTGTGTTGTTGGATGAACGCCGTGGGCAATGGGTGTATTACCAAATCTCTTCAGAATTGCCTGGATGGCTAAAGAACGTGATTGAGGGTATTGCCACTTCGGAATGTTTGAAAGTGCAGTATCGGGCGGATATTGAGCGCTTGAATCGCGCTGACAGGCCGTGCCAGTAGATTTGTCCCCTGAACTCGCATCTTGAGGTCACTTGGGTATCACAATTTCCCTAAATGGAAGAAAAAAACGATGACAATTAAAGTAGGAATTAATGGTTTTGGCAGAATTGGTCGCCTAGCACTGCGTGCGGCGTTTGATTGGTCTGAAATCGAGTTTGTTCACATTAACGATGTGGCAGGCAATGCAAAAACCTTAGGCCATTTGCTGGAATTTGATTCAATTCAAGGACGCTGGCAATACGAAGTGAACGTCGATAACGACGACATTGTGATCAACGGACAGCGAATCACGACCTCTCAAAATGCCTCTATTGCAGACACAGATTGGTCTGGTTGTGATGTGGTGATTGAAGCGACAGGTGTGCATCGCCAAACCTCTTTCCTGAACCAATATTTAGAGCAGGGTGTGAAGCGTGTTGTGGTATCCGCGCCAGTAAAGGAAGAAGGCATTGCGAACATCGTTGTGGGCGTGAATGACCATATCTTCGATCCAGCGACGCATAAAATTGTGACCGCTGCCTCCTGCACCACAAACTGTATCGCCCCTGTTGTGAAAGTCATCCATGAGAAGTTGGGGATAGCACATGCCTCTTTCACAACGATCCACGATTTAACCAATACCCAAACCATTTTGGATGCGCCTCATAAAGATCTTCGTCGTGCACGGGCATGTGGCATGAGCTTAATCCCCACGACAACGGGCAGTGCAACCGCGATTGTGGACATTTTCCCTGATCTAAAAGGCAAGATTAATGGCCACGCAGTGCGCGTGCCGCTCGCGAATGCATCGTTAACCGACATCATTTTCGATGTGAAAACAGACACCACACCTGAAGAAGTGAATGCGTTGCTAAAAGAAGCCTCGGAAGGTGAATTGAAAGGCATTCTTGGCTTTGAAGAGCGCCCACTGGTATCGATTGATTACAAAGGCGACCAACGTTCTACGGTTGTTGACGCGCTTTCAACCATGGTGGTGGGAACTCGAATGGTGAAAATCTATGCGTGGTATGACAACGAAATGGGCTACGCGACTCGTACGGCAGAATTAGTACGTCACGTTGGTTTGGCATAAAGAGGGAAAACATGTCTCATCCTACTTGGAATTTAGATCTAGAAATCGGTGGTTTGGTTTTAACGCCTTGCCCAGGCACAAAAGGCGTCTCTTTAGAGGATTCTCTCAAGCAACTTCAATCTCAAGGAGTGCAAGCCATAGTGACCGCTTTGAGCGATGCCGAACTGACCCATAAAGATGTCGCAGAGCTAGGGGCATTAACGGAGCTATTGGGCATGAAATGGTTTCAAATTGAAATTGAAGACGATTGCGCCCCCAGTGAAGCGTTCAATGCCAAATGGCAAAAAGCCAGCCCAGATTTGCACGCCATTTTAGAAGAGGACGGTAACGTTGCCATGCACTGCATGGGAGGGTCTGGACGTACTGGTTTGTTTGCGGCTCACTTACTGCTGGAGCAAGGCTGGGCGCTGGATGACATTATCCGAGAGGTGCAGGCGCTTCGTCCGGGGGCGTTTACCAAACCCGTGCAAGTGGAGTACATCGAGCGTGTGGCGTCCGACTATGCCTCGAAATAAGCCGATCTCTCATTAACGAAATTGATCGTTTGAAGGCTTTGAGATCATGATGATCTCAAAGCTTGATTACCTAGGTCAACTGACCTTAGCCCTCACTGCCAAGCATGGGAGTTGTCATGTTTTCAGGTCTGAGTAAAAGTGTTCGCCAATACATGTTGGTGACGTTCAATTATTGGAATTTCACGCTGACGGATGGCGCACTCAGAATGCTGGTGGTGCTGTATTTCCACGATTTGGGCTACAGCACATTGGCGATCGCTTCGCTGTTCCTTTTCTACGAATTTTTTGGTGTTGTGACTAACCTCATCGGCGGTTGGTTAGGGGCCCGGCTTGGCTTAAATCGCACCATGAATATTGGTTTAGGGATGCAAATCATTGCACTGGCGATGTTGGCTGTGCCAACGGTGTGGTTGACCATTCCGTGGGTGATGGCGGCGCAAGCGCTTTCGGGTATCGCCAAAGATCTGAACAAGATGAGCGCCAAAAGTGCCATCAAAACTTTGGTACCAGAGGACAATCAAGGCGCCCTTTACAAATGGGTCGCCATTCTCACGGGGTCTAAGAACGCACTGAAAGGTGCGGGCTTCTTTATTGGTGGATTACTGCTTTCTCTTATCGGTTTTAAAGCGTCGGTATTGGTGATGGCAGGGGTATTGTCTTTGGTGCTGATTGGCAGCTTAATCGCACTTGAAAACAACATGGGGAAAGCGAAAAACAAACCCAAGTTCAGCCAGATTTTCTCTAAATCGGACAGCATTAACATTCTTTCCGCTGCACGCATGTTTTTGTTTGGTGCGCGGGATGTTTGGTTTGTTGTGGCGTTACCGGTGTATTTAGGTTCAGTATTTGGCTGGGATCACCTTTGGGTGGGTGGGTTTCTCGCGAGCTGGGTGATTGCTTACGGATTTGTTCAAGGCTTTGCCCCCAAGATTACGGGGAAAGTACAAGGGCGAGTTCCGGATGGTTCCGCCGCATTGTATTGGGCGCTGTTGTTGGCTGCAATCACGGGCATGATTGCATATGCCATCCAAATGTCGTGGTATCCACAATGGGTTATCGTTATTGGTTTGATGGTCTTTGGGGCGGTATTTGCCGTCAACTCGTCGTTGCATTCCTACCTGATCGTGAGCTACGCCAAAGGCGATGGGGTTTCGCTCGATGTCGGTTTTTACTATATGGCCAATGCGATGGGAAGGTTGATAGGGACAGTTTTATCTGGCTGGGTCTTTCAGGTTGCCGGGCTGTCGGCGTGCTTGTGGGTGTCGTTTGGTTTCTTAGTATTCACTGCGGTTATCAGCATCAAGCTACCCAAGCATCATCACGCTACTCAAACATAAAGTTACTCAAACATAAAGTTACTCAAACATAAAGCGACCTAAACATAAAGCCGTCACCGTTTAAAACGAAAAATCCCGGCAGAAGCCGGGTAAAGAGGGGGAACTCTAAAGCGGGTCAATAGACCCAATAGTGCAAGGATTATGTTCCGTGGCGAGCCTTTCAGACCCTACTGAAGCCAAGCATTCAGCATCCATACAAGTTTTTCTTGTTCTCGGATGTAATCGCCCATTTGTGCGGCTGTGCCTTCATCGTTAGCGTCGCCAGCAATGACCAAAATGTCACGTTGCTGGCGAATAAGTTGACCCAACCCCTTTACAAGCCCCGCCATCGTGCTTTGACCATCGAATGCTCGTGTGTGCTCTTCAATCGTGCTGACTTCTAAGTACTCCGAGAAGCTATGCAGTGGTGTATGCCCTAGGGTTAAAATACGTTCTGCGATTTCATCCACTTTGGTTTGTAAATCTGTGTAGATTTCTTCAAATTTTTCATGCAATTCGAAAAACGCATGACCTTTGATATTCCAGTGGTAGCCGCGGCTGTTCATGTACAGCACTTGATAATTGGCGAGCAGCTGATTGAGCGCTTGTGCTAGGTCTTCAGATTGTTGTTGGTCTAAACCGATAAGTGTCGAATTCATAACGCTCTCCCAAAGTGTTGGCTGTTTTTCTTTGCTATGGGAGGAGAATAGCTATGTCTATTGGTTAGTTAAAATCGATTGTAATTATAACTTCAATAGAGAAAAGCTATTACTTTCGATTTAATGTTTTCAATACCAGTTGAAGGGCAGGGTTCAAGCTGGTGTTGGTGGGATAGCACAACCCAATCCGGCGAAACATTCTTGGTCCATTTAACGTTTTGGTGACCAGCATGTTGGACGCCTCTAGTACCCCTGTTGGCAAAAAGGATATCCCCACCCCAGCTTGTGCTAAATGCATCACTTGCGTTTTGTGCTCCGCTTTGGCGACCAAGTTGACTGCTAACCCATCACATGCCAATAGCCCGACGGTTTGCTGGTGGGCTTCACACGGTGGGCATTCGATGAAATCGTGTTGATGCAGTTGGTTTAAATCCACCGTGTCTTGCTTCGCTAAAGGGTGCTCGGGCAGCATACAAAGCACGTAGTCTTCTTCCCAAAGTGGCGAGAAGATTTCGTCTTCTTGTTGAAACATGTCCAAGGAGATTCGAGCATCGTAATCCGCGTGATGATCCACGAGTTCGATCAGTAAGCTCGGGACGTGCTTTGCCAGCTTGGCAAGCAGTTTTGCGAGCTCCGACTGGCTGATGTCAGGAAACGTGGCGAGCTTAATGGGGAGGCATTGATTGCGTTCTTGAAACAGTGATGGCAGCTTTTGCACATCATGCAGTAAGCGGATCGCCAGCGGATATAGGTGATGCGCTTCGTCGGTGAGATCGACCCCTTTCTTATGCCGAACAAAAAGAGACGTACTCAGTTCTTCTTCTAACTGTTTAATGGCGTTAGAGATCGAAGGCTGGGAGACAAAGCAGCGTTCTGCGGCTAGCGTGATGTTCTTCTCTTCGTAAACGGCGACAAAGCTTTTCAGTAAGCGTAGATCCATGGTGACCTTCTCGTTTTTATCTATAAGTTAAATTTATCATAAACCTCAGAAAACGATATTTATCATTTATTTCTCTTATCCATATAGTGTCTCCCGTTCCCATGAAACAGAGAGAAAGAAGATGTCGAAATTAATTGTGATTACAGGTGCAAGTTCAGGTATTGGCGAAGCGGCGGCGAAAAAGCTGTCAGCAGAAGGGTATTCATTGCTTTTGCTGGCGCGTCGTATTGAAAAACTGGAAGCGCTAAATTTACCCAACACTCTATGTCGTAAGGTTGATGTGACCGATGTGAAAAGCTTTGAAGCTGCGATTGCAGAAGCCGAAAAAGCGTTTGGTCCAGTAGACGGTTTGATCAATAACGCCGGTGTGATGCTGCTGGGTAATGCCCATGAGCAAGATCCGCAAGAATGGAAAACCATGTTCGATGTGAATGTGATGGGCTTGCTTAACGGCATCCATGTTGTACTCGCGAAAATGAAGGCTCGCAAAACCGGTACTGTGATCAACATTAGCAGCATTGCCGGTCGCAAAACGTTCCCGAGCCATTCAGCTTACTGCGGCACTAAGTTTGCTGTGCACGCTATTACAGAAAACATCCGTGAAGAAGTGGCCGATGATAGCGTGCGTATGATCACCATTGCACCAGGTGCCGTGGAAACCGAATTGCTCAGTCACACGACCAGTGATGACATCAAAGCGGGCTACGAAGAATGGAAAGAGAACATGGGTGGGGTGATTGTGCCGGAAGACATTGCGAATGCGATCAGCTATGCCTATAACCAGCCACAAAATGTCTGTGTGCGAGAGATTGTGATCGCGGCAACGCGTCAGCCAGCGTAATGTGAGCTGTACTAACGAAAAGAAAATATTCACATGTTGTTGACGGTGATTCCTCTTTTCTGACCGTGGTTAACATAGTGCTCCCGACTTTTACTGATATATTTGGGAAAGTTGGGAGTGATTTATGCAACAACGAATTTTCTATTTTGATCTATTGCGATGCATTGCAGCGGTTGCCGTTGTCGCCATTCATGTACTTGGTCCCTATCGGCATTTGCTCGGGGATGCTCCGATGGGGCATTGGCTCAGCGCGGTAACGGTGAACAGCGCCATTCGTTGGGCGGTGCCTATCTTTATCATGATCACGGGAGCGTTATTGCTCAGTGATCAGCGTACTTTTAATCTGCGTTATTACATGCAGCGGCGCGTGTTGAAAGTGGTTGTGCCATTTGTGGTTTGGTCTCTTTTTTTTGCAGTGATAGCGTCTTACTCCCTAAAAGACGGGTTTAGCAGCCGTGCGTTATTGGAAAAAGTGTCGGCATTTTATAACCAGGAAACCTATTACCACCTTGGTTTTTTTTATTACTTCATACCGCTGTATTTCGTTGCGCCCTTTTTGACTCATTTGGCTCGACATGCTGCTGCTCATGCTCCGTTGACTGCCTTGCTAGTGGTTTGGATCATCACCACGACATTGAATCTGTTTTTTATCGATGGTGTGTGGTCGAATGACTTGTGGCTTTTTTCGGGGTATCTGATTTTAGGTTACTGGCTGTTTAAACAAGAAAGCGTGTCCACGTCATCCGTTTTGCTGATGGGGACGTTGGCCATTATGGCGATGGCTTGTAATGCGTACCAAGTAATTACATTGAGTTTAGAAGCAGAACAATATCGAGTTGGGCGGTGGTTGTCGTACAAAACCATTAACACAGTGATAGAAGCTGCAGCGCTGTTTTTATTGGTGAGATACTTTGCTCCCAAGCTAAGTGACAAAGCGAAACGCTTGGTTTCGTTTGTCAGTCGTCATAGCTTAGGGATTTATCTGATGCACCCGTTGATGCTTTTACCTCTGTATCAATGGCAATGGTACCAAGGTAACCACCCATTATGGGTTATCCCACTGTGGACAAGCATTGGGTTCTTCGGTGCACTTTGGATGAGCTGGGTGTTGTCTCGGTCTAGTTTTACAAGGTGGTTGGTGCCATAGCCACGATAGAGTAACTTGACTCTAGCGCTTGATGGCAAAGTGCATGAACTTCTGACCTTTATACGTCAGCGTTCCTTTATCTCCTGGATTCAGCGCATGATAGTAGTGGACACCGATTTGGAATTCACGTTTAGGACCGACTTTGCCTTTTTGAACGTAAATCCAATATTCTTGAGGTTCCTCTCCTTGCTGGGCATCAGGTACGTCAATGATTTGTTTGTCTAAAACGGTGACTTCTGTTGTTTGCTCTGGTGCATCTTCGCCAAAAGTATGGCGTTTTTGAAATTGAACAAAATACCAACCCGCCGCAAGTGCGAGAAGGAGCAATAAGGCAAACAGAGTAACGGGCATGAGGAAATATCATCTATGAAGCACAATGGTGTTCAATTTTACTCTGACTCGGCGCTTCGTCATAGGAATGCAACACAAATCGTGATCTGGCTAGAGAATTTGTTGCGGTAAGTGCGCTAAATTCAAACGGGGATAGCCATAAAACAGTAAGTTAGGTATATGCTGAGTTATAGTTATGAAACTGGTTTGGTTGGCTGAGGGTGACGCCAGCGACCCAGTAGGGAGGGACGGCAATGTCAGAAATTGAAAAAGTCGTGACAAGAACCCGCAAGCTGGAAAAGTTGCTTAGGGAACAATACCACGCATCTGGTGAAACGATGGCACAGTTGATTTCAAGTTGCGAAGAACGATTACCTCATAACGTGATCGATAAGTTGCGCTTTGTGGCCGCAACGAGCGACTTGCTTGTTCATGAGCATAAAGAAGATCTTGATGACCCTATTCGCTTTTTAAAGCTGTGTGATGAATGTGAAAAAGAGCTAACGCCGAGAAGTGGTCGATTCATATGGGGAGTGGCATTAAGTTTAATGATTGTGATTACATTAGCGGCATTGAGTTTTTATTATGCTCACTGGCAAGAGCTCAGTAAGCATCTGTAAACAGCAGAATTGATACGTAAAAAGGGTGACGCATATTGCGTCACCCTTTTTTGTTCGCTCTATTTAGAAATAGATTCGTCAGAACTTAGATGTAAAGCATTGGCAGCGTCATTAAACCAACAACTACTGCAATTATTACAAGTCCTTGTCTTTGTGAAGACGTAATCATAACGCTGCTCCTAAAATATGTAATTTATCCGTTGACAAAAAGAATAGCACTTGTTTTGGGTTTTGATCAAGTAATTATTTCTCTAAGCCTTAAAAAGATAACTAATCTAACGGATAAATGACAGTTTACGTCACTTTATCGTCAAGTTTTTGTTGTTTTTATTTTGAGCTAAATACGAATTTATGGCAAATTTTGATTTTAACTCATTGTTTTTATTTGATTATTTTATGGCTAAATTATGCCCTTTATATCTTGTTGTATAAATGTCTTCTCAATCTGTCATAAGCTATCTAGTTTCAATAAAACACAGTTTGTGATGGTGATGAGTGGTTTCAATTTTATTCCTATGAGAATAAATATCATTAGTGAGAAAATGAAGCTCAATAACTTAACTATGAATGGAATACGGTCTATAGGGGAGTGAGTAGGCTTTGGTTAGTGATTTTGATTTCATTAATTCCTTTTGAATCAATGAATTAACTTTTCTATTGTTGTCATGTTTTTATGGTTATCTAACAATAAATGAACCTGATAGATGCATTTTTTAGGATCTAAACCATTTTGATTGAGTGAGATGAGATTTTTTCATAGGACTGTTAATGGATTGTTTAATCATGTTGTGTGGTTGTTCTATAACCTGTTTGAAGATTAACCTAGATCGAATTATGAACATTTGTTACTGGACTTCGAACTATCTCTCTCTACACTGAGCCTCTACTTTTTGAGTGTCGCCATATTTGGTGGATTGAAACGGTTAAAAGAGGTCGATGAGGCGTGAAGCAATCCAATCTAATAGACATTGCAACTTCAAATGCATCCGACAGAGCGGTCAGCTATTTTAGGCCCATTGTCGCGTTTTTACTTTGTGCCGCTATTTGGTTAACCGTCCCTTTTTCAGAAGCCTCATTGTGGTTACTTTTAGGTATGGGAATGTTTGGGATCAGTGAGTGCCTACGTGCTTCCACTTCACCAACGTTAAAATTTTCCTTTCTTCTCGATTTATTTGCCGTTGTGGCCATCAGCGGTGCGTTTTGGGCTCAACTCGAAAGTGACATTATATGGTGGTTTCCTGCCTTTCTCTTTGCAGCAGGAGTGATTGTTTTCCTTCTTCTATTACCTCAGCTGGATAAGCTGCTTGGTCCCATCAGCGTCTTTGGAATGGTATTGACGCAGCTCTTGTGGGCTTCAGGAGAAGTCTGGTTGACTCAAATGAGCTTAGTCAGCTTATTGGGTGTCGTTGGGTGCCTCATATTGCTTGTGTCTCAAATAATATTTGTTTGGCACTATTTTAAAAGCCCAATTCGTAATGGCGAAGCATGGTGTTCAGCGAGCTACTTCATTGGCCTTTTTTTTATCTCTATCTCCACCATCATTGCGCTAAATCAACCGCTTGGTTAGCCCTTCCGTTAGTCTGAATGGCCATTTCCAAATTGGAGAAAACCATGTCTCAGTCTGTACACGCACATCAAGTTCTACATTTGCTAGCCGAGCAAGATCTTAGCCTTCCACACCTGCTAGAACGTATACAGCAGTCCTTTGGCGAAAACGCAACGTTTCACACTTGTAGTCGCGAAGGCATGAAAATAGAAGCGCTGCTTGAGTTCTTTGTGCAAAGGCAAAAAGTATTTGTCGAAGGTGAGATGATTTCGTTGAATGCCGCGAGAGTTTGTTCGCATTAATATTTTGATCTGTTTATTTAAACCATGAACCTTAAGGTAACTTGGGTATATACTTGTCGGCATTTGATGTCGACTTGAGATTTTAGATGGATATCTTATCCGCTGCTGTCATGCTGTTTTTGATTATGGATCCGCTGGGTAACTTGCCCGTATTGCTGTCCATACTGAAACACCTAGACCCCAAGCGAAGAAGAAAAGTGCTCGCTCGTGAGCTTGTCTTTGCATTGATGATTTTGCTGTTGTTCCTATTTGCAGGTCAGAAAATTCTGAATTTCCTGAATGTACAGGCAGAAACGTTGAGCATTTCCGGTGGTATTATTCTGTTTATCATTGCAATTAAAATGATCTTTCCGCAGCCCGGTGGTGTCGTTGGGTTAGCGGCGGGAGAAGAGCCGTATATTGTGCCTATCGCGATTCCAATGATTGCAGGACCGTCGGTGATCGCCTCTTTATTGCTGTTATCGAATCAGGAACCCGCGAGAATTTGGGAATGGTCCGGTGCGGTGATGATTGCATGGGGTGCCAGCTTTTTAATACTGATGTTTTATGACTTCTTCCACAAGCTGTTAGGGGAGCGAGGCTTGAAAGCTGTAGAGCGCCTAATGGGGCTCTTGTTGGTGATCATTTCAACGCAGATGTTCCTTGATGGCATCAGTGCCTACTTCAAAATGGCATAAGAGCTCACCATTGGAATAAAAACTTAAAGCTAATCTACAGGCTTTCAATTAGACGGGCTTTCAATTGACGTAAGAACAAAAAACCGCAATTTTAGGATTGCGGTTTTTCTTTATCTTGAGCTCCGTTTTCTAGCTCATGTATTTTCTTCGGATATCCAATAACGAGAAAATACCAAACACCAGTATCGACCACTTTTCCCAGCGAGTGGTGCGTATCTTGTCACCGAACGCCCCCAAGAAAATCAACATCTGAAGCCCGTGCATGAAGAACAAAAATGCCGTCATGATGTACAACGCAATGGCGGCTTTACCCGGAAATGGATGGAAAATATTGAACAACAATACCAGCCAAACAAAAGCGATGGCGGCTTTCGCAAGAATTAGAAGTACTTTCATTTCTCTTCCCTTTCAAACAAACGGTAGCAAACCTGACCGGCGGTTTTCTCCCGATGCAATTGCCAATGTGCCGGAACGGCGTCAATGACCAGTTCTTTTTCCGATTCAATATAAATCATCGCATTAGCGCTTAACCAGCCATTTTGTTCAAGCAAATGTATCACGTCATCCAACAGCCCTTTACGAAAAGGTGGATCGATGAATACCACATCGTGTGGCGTACCGGCTTGCTTCAAAAACGTTAAAGTATCGGTATGAATAGCGTCGATGTTGTTGGCATTGAGTGTTTGAATATTAGACTGAAGCTGTTTGTAAGCCTGAGCGTTCATTTCAAGCAAAGTAACATGCTGGGCCTGACGGCTGGCGGATTCAAATCCCAAACTTCCAGAACCTGCAAAGAGATCCAAAATCTTAGATCTTGGGATATCTTGAGCCAACCAGTTAAAAAGAGTCTCTTTGACCCGATCGGTGGTTGGGCGTAATCCTTCTGCGTCGTAAACGGGTAACTTGCGACCTCGCCAAAGCCCACTGATAATTCGTACAAAACCGCTCGATTGTTTTTTTTGTGATGAGTTTGACTGACGACGTCTTACCATAGATTTTTTGACCGCAAATAAAGTGATAGTATACGCAGTCAAGTGTACCAGAAAGTTTTTGAAGTTTATTTAGGAACCCCGATGACAGGTAAGAAAAAACGCGGATTATTGTCTTGGTTGGGCTTTGGTGAAGAAGAGCAAAACCAGCAAGCTAACCAACAAGTTCAAGATGGTGTTCAACAAAAATCAGACCAATCAGAAGCCCCATCACAAACTCCTGTCGCTGAAGATGTTAAGGAAGCAACTGCAGAAGAAACAGCAGATGGCGCGAGAGAAGACACGCAAAGTGTTTCAACGTCGGCGGTAAGCGAACCAGCGGAGGCAACGGTTGCCAAGGCACCTGAGCTACTTGAATCTGCTCAGCCTGCGGAACCCGCTCAGCCTGAAATAGTCGAGCAAGAAAAGCCAACAGAGAGCTTTTTCACACGCCTAAAACGTAGCTTAAGCCGCACCAAAGAGAACATTGGTGCCGGTTTCTTTGGTATGTTCAAAGGCAAAAAAATCGATGACGATTTGTTCGAAGAACTCGAAGAGCAACTTCTGATTGCCGACGTTGGTATGAATACCACCGTTAAAATCATCGACAGCCTGACAGAAAAAGCCTCTCACCGCGATTTGAAAGATGGCGAGGCACTTTACGGTCTATTGAAAGAAGAGATGGCAGGCATCTTAAGCCATGTTGAGCAGCCACTTGAAGTGGACACCAGTAAAACGCCGTATGTCATTTTGATGGTCGGCGTGAATGGCGTAGGTAAAACCACGACCATTGGTAAGCTGGCAAAGCAATTCCAGTCTCAGGGCAAGAAAGTGATGTTAGCCGCCGGAGATACCTTCCGTGCCGCTGCTGTAGAGCAACTGCAAGTTTGGGGGCAGCGTAACAATGTCCCTGTGATCGCTCAGCATACGGGGGCCGACAGTGCCTCAGTGATTTACGATGCCATTGACGCAGCAAAAGCGCGTGGTGTGGATGTTGTGATTGCCGATACCGCTGGTCGCCTACAAAATAAGAGCAATCTTATGGAAGAATTACGCAAAATTGTACGCGTAATGAAGAAAATCGACGACTCCGCACCGCACGAAATCATGCTTACCCTGGATGCGGGTACGGGTCAGAACGCGATCAGCCAAGCGAAATTGTTCAGTGACGTCGCGCCGATTACGGGCATCACGCTAACAAAACTTGATGGCACTGCCAAAGGTGGCGTCATTTTCGCTATTGCCGATCAATTTCAGATTCCTATTCGCTATATTGGCGTGGGTGAAGGTATCGATGACTTGCGTCCATTTGAAACGCAAGAATTCATTGATGCACTGTTTAGTCGAGAAGAGTAAATTCGTCACAGAGTATCAACATGGCGCATACATAGGAATCAGCACGAGTGATCAGGTTTCAGCAAGTCAGTAAAGCATACCGTGGCGGTAGACAAGCGCTGCAAAAAGTGGATTTCCACCTTAGACGTGGAGAAATGGCTTTTCTTGGTGGGCACTCTGGAGCAGGGAAAAGCACCCTGCTTAAGCTAATTTGTGCCATTGAACGTCCAACCGATGGCAAAATCAGCTTTAATGGTCATGACATCACACGTATCAAAAATGGCGACATTCCTTTCTTGCGCCGCAATATCGGCATTGTTTTCCAAGATCACTGTTTGTTAATGGATCGCAGTGTCTACGACAACGTTGCGCTCCCCATGCGCATTGAGTCTGCTTCTGAAAATGAAATCAAGCGCCGCGTATCGGCGGCGCTGGATAAAACCGGTTTGCTCGATAAAGCGCGTTGTTTGCCTAATCAATTGTCCGGTGGTGAGCAGCAACGGGTGGGTATCGCACGAGCCGTCGTGAATCGACCGACACTATTACTGGCGGATGAACCAACGGGGAATCTCGATTCAGATTTGTCGAACAGAGTGTTGAGCTTGTTTGATGAATTTAATCGCGCAGGGGTCTCCATTCTGTTTGCCACACACGATGTCGATTTAATGAATACGCGAGCGCAATATCGCCGTTTAGAATTGAATCACGGGTTTTTGAGCGAGGTCGATTCTTATGGGCGCTAAAAATCGTCCACAAACGGACCACTTCCTAAAAGCTCACTTTAAGCAAGCACGCCTATCGTTGATGGAGCTGCTGCAGCGCCCGTTGGGTAATTTGCTCACTCTCGCCGTTATCTCAATGGCATTAACTTTGCCAGCCTGCCTATATTTGGTAGGGAAAAACTTAAGTGTGGCTGCGCATGGAATGAATGCGTCGTTACAAATCAATGCCTTTTTGATCGAGCAGACCCCTGAAGCACGTATTATGGTGTTGAAAGATGAACTAGAAAGTTTAGATGAAATAAAAGCGGTCGAATACGTGTCTTCTCAACAGGGGCTTGAAGACATGAGCCAACATTCAGGGTTAGAGCAAGCGTTATCATTATTGGATGATTATGCCTTGCCCGCTGTTTTGGTGATTACCCCAAATACCGATGAATCAAGCGATGTCTCCAAACTTATCGTGAAAATTCAGAATTATGCCGAAGTAACGGATGTTCGAATGGATGAGGACTGGTTAGAAAGGTTAGGCGCGATTCGTAACCTAGCATTAGTCCTGGCTGCGGCATTGGGTTTTTTGATGCTTGGTGCTGTTTTCTTAATCGTCGGAAATACACTGCGATTCAATGTATTGGCTCGCAAGGAAGAAATACAAGTGATGAAGCTCATTGGAGCAACCGATGGCTTCATACTGAGACCTTATCTTTACACGGGGATGTGGTTTGGTGGAATCAGTGCAATAACCGCATGGATTTTAACCGCAATTATTACTATTTTATTGAATGGTGCCGTCGAAGATTTAGCCATCCTGTACGACAGTCAATTCCGATTGATTGGCATGAACTGGGATGAAACCGTCATCTTATTGATGATTGGTACGGCATTAGGGCTGATAGCCGCGAAACTGTCCGCTCAGCGTCACCTAAAAGAAATTGAACCTGTGTAGCATTTTTAAGTCATATATTCAGGTTAAGTGGCGAGTTGAGGGGTTCTCTGACTTGCCAGTGACGTAGAACTATGGATAATATATTTCCCCTCTTGAAATCTGTTCATTTTGAGTTCAAGAAGGTAACGTTAAATTAACCATTGCTCTAATTAAGAGACGAATGAGGAATTGAATGACTAAGCAAGCGTATTCTATGGCTTTAGTAACACAGGATAGCCTAGACAGCTATATCCGTTCAGTGAATAGCTATCCAATGCTAACCGCTGAAGAGGAGCGTGAACTCGCCGAGAGACTACACTACAAAGGTGAAATCGATGCAGCGAAAGGTCTCATCCTTTCTCACCTGAGATTTGTCGTTCATGTCGCTCGCGGTTATTCTGGTTATGGTTTGCCAATGGCAGACTTGGTACAGGAAGGCAACATTGGCTTAATGAAAGCCGTTAAACGCTTTAACCCAGAAGTGGGTGTACGTTTGGTGTCGTTTGCTGTCCACTGGATAAAAGCCGAGATTCACGAATATGTACTGCGTAACTGGCGTATCGTAAAAATTGCCACGACCAAGGCACAACGTAAATTGTTTTTCAACTTACGTAAGTCTAAAAAGCGTTTAGGTTGGTTTAATAACGGTGAAGTCGAAACTGTTGCTCGTGAACTGGGGGTTGAACCTTCAGAAGTTCGCGAAATGGAGTCACGTTTGGCCGCTCAAGACGCTGCATTTGAATTGCCTGCGGAAGATGACGATTCTGCTGCGGCATACTCAGCGCCGGTTTTGTACTTGGAAGACAAGCAATCTGATGTTGCTGAAAACGTTGAAGCGGATAACTGGGAAACACACACCAACAATCGCCTAAGTCATGCTTTGGCGACCCTAGATGAACGCAGTCAATTTATTGTCCGTTCACGTTGGCTTGATGATCAGAAATCGACGCTGCAAGAATTAGCAGATAAATACGATGTTTCGGCAGAGCGCATTAGACAGTTAGAAAAGAACGCGATGAAAAAGCTAAAATTAGCGGTTGGCGAATTCTAAGCTTACATCGAAGGAATTTGAAAGGCCGGGATCCGAAAGGACCCGGCTTTTTTGATCTTCAATTTTACAAATTAATTGTGGATAACTCTGTGAAAATAACTTTCGGCTATAGTGGTCAATACGGGTGTATATTGGGGTGAGGGAGCTTTTGACCTATGGGGATATGTTTGCTCTTACACACAGAAAAACAAAGATCATTACTACATATTGTGGATCTAAGATCAAAAAGACACTTTATCAACGCAATCCACAGAGTTTTCCACAAATGGTGAAAAATTACACAGTAGTGGATAACCCTACCCGTTACGGGTCTAACTTTGCCTTTGGATACGTTACACTTGAGTAAACTCAAGAAGGTCAAAAAATAAGGAATCAAATGGATCAGTTCAAACACATCGATGTCGATCAAGCGAAGCTGAAATTGGAGAGGGGTGAAGCGGTCATGGTGGACATTCGTGATCCACAGTCATTTGCTTTGGCTCATGCACCGAGTGCTTTTCATCTGACGAATGATACTATTGTATCGTTCATGAACGACCATGAATTTGAACAACCTATTTTGGTGATGTGTTACCACGGTGTGAGTAGCCAAGGTGCCGCGCAATATATGGTGAATCAAGGTTTTGAAGAAGTGTACAGCGTTGATGGTGGCTTTGAGGCATGGCAACGCAGTGGGCATACAATCGAATCGGTATAGGTTAACGCTTTGATCAAATTGGCTGATGTGAATAACCCAAGATTGGGTCAGTCATATATAGACTATATGGCGACAAGGGGCATCTTGATTGACATGATGCCTGAAGGGGAAGGGCGTTTCGCACTGTGGGTAATGAATGATCGGGATGTCGAAGAAGCCCAAGCGGAATTTACTCTTTTTGTTCAATCCCCAGAGGACCCCAAATATCGAGAAGCCTCCTGGAATGTTGCGGAAAGCCGCAAGAGCCAGTTCCATTACGGCTCTCCTTCCATGGTGTCGATGATAACCGCCAAGGCTGGTCCTATTACGCTGATGGTCATGATCGTATGTGTTGCTGTTTTCCTAGGACAGAACATCGGCTTTGAGCCAATACTGTTAAATACCTTTCGTTTTCCGGCATCTTCACAACAAGCCTTTGAAGTCTGGCGCTGGTTTAGTCACGCTATTCTCCATTTTTCAGTGCTGCATATTGTTTTTAATGTGTTGTGGTGGTGGCAGCTGGGGGGAGATATAGAGCGTAAATTGGGTAGTGGGAAACTCTTGCTGTTGTTTTTCGTGTCATCGGCGGTATCTGGGCTCGGACAATACTTGGTGGCGGGTCCGAACTTTGGTGGGCTGTCCGGCGTGGTTTATGCGTTGCTGGGGTATCTCTGGATGCTCGGTTGGAAAGCGCCGCACCTAGGTATTACGATCGCCAAACCCATTGTAGGCTTTATGTTGGTGTGGCTTGTTATCGGTTTTGCGCAGCCCTTTATGGCAATAGCCAATACCGCACATGTTATGGGCTTAGTGGCGGGTTGCGCTCTTGGTTTAATCGACGCGCATAAAAAAAGAGATACTTAGTATCTCTTTCGAATCATTTCGCTTTCAACCTCTGCTTCTTTCTAAGCAAGACGCTTTCGCTTTATCTTTTATTGATAAAGGTACTTGGTAAAGAGTAAATCTGATACGACCGTTTTGCCGGTTTCCGGAAGCAAAATTTCATTCAGGCGGCCCATTAACTCTTTACGCAAATCTTCTCTTCCCGATAAGGATTTCACTTTATCTTCCCCCTGCTTACCGAGGAAATCTATCACTGCGTCTCTAATCAGTGGTGTGTGTTGCTCTAACACAGGGACAAATGTCGTGTCTGCAACCATAATGTCTATACGTACCTGAAGGTAACCCAATTTTTTTCCACTGGTGTAAAAATTGGTCGTTAAATCGGGCTGCAACGTATAGTAAGCGAATTTAGGTCCGGTTTTTTCTTCCTCTGTGGCTCCGGTAGCAGAAAAAAGTAGGGCGAAAGCTAAGAGACATGGTGTTATAAGATTTCGAATCATAATGTGTCTTTTCTTTTATGGGTAACTTGGGTATGGATAGTCTGATACAATAGTGGGTCAACAGTGACCAAATTAAAAGAAATTTTTCCCGCATCACATTTTATTGTAATGCGTCTAATAGAATAATGGTATGGATGAGTTGAAATCGTTGTACTTAACCGCACTGAAATCAGTTACCTGGCAATCACCTGAGCACTTTTCTTATCGCGATGAGCATTCAAAACGTTGGTTGCTGGAGTCAGGTTCGTTATCCCGTTTACTGGCGCAGCGATGCAGTCATTTAGGTGTGGATGTATTGAATAACAGCACCGTTGAATCCGATGCATTAACCCGAGATGAACTGAGCCGATTGCCGGCTGAATCATGCCTATTGCGTGAAGTGGTTTTGTCCGGTGATGCTTCTCCTTGGGTCATAGGCAGAACCTTGATTCCTGCGTCTTCTTTACAAGGTCAGCAGTCGGATTTAGCCCGACAGGGAACCATTCCTTTAGGGTTAACGGTGTTCAGTGCAGAAGATGTGCATCGCGATGGTTTAGAACTTGGGTGGGCGATGCTTCCAACAGGTGAACTGATGGCAAGACGCTCGACATTGTGGATGAATCACAAACCGATGCTGGTGGCGGAATTATTTTTGCCAGATGCGCCGATCTATACCAAGGAGAAGGTATAAATGTTAAAGGCGAAAGCGCAAGCGTACTGCCAACTTATGCGGCTAAATCGCCCGATTGGTTCCTTACTGCTTCTTTGGCCGACGTTATGGGCATTGTTCTTAGCGGCTGATGGTTTTCCACAATGGGATGTGTTGATCGTTTTCATTGCTGGTGTATTTTTGATGCGCTCTGCTGGCTGTGTGATCAATGATTACGCTGATCGCGATTTTGATGGGCATGTTAAACGAACTCAGAATCGTCCGCTTCCGTCGGGGTTGGTGAGTGAAAAAGAAGCATTGGTGCTTTTTGCTGTTCTTGGCTTGGCGTCATTTGTTCTGGTTCTTACTATGAATGCTTTGACCATTCAGTTGTCCTTTATCGGAATCGTGCTTGCCTTCATTTATCCCTTTATGAAGCGTTTTACGCATTTACCTCAATTATTCCTTGGCTTGGCGTTCAGTTGGGCAATCCCAATGGCGTGGGCTGCGCAAGCGGGCGAATTGCCTCCTCAAGTTTGGTTGATATTCGCTATCAACGCGTTGTGGACCATTGCATACGATACTCAGTACGCCATGGTGGATCGCGATGATGATTTAAAGATTGGCATCAAATCGACCGCCATTTTATTTGGTCGCTTTGATAAGCTCATCATTGGACTGTTGCAGTTGGTTTCCATAGCACTGTTGATTGTGCTGGGCATGTGGCTTCAGTTAGGCAGTGGATATTATTGGGGTGTCTTAGCGACAGGAGCATTATTTGTGTATCAGCAACACTTAATGCGGCACCGTGATCGTGACGCTTGTTTTCAAGCCTTTCTCAACAACAACTATGTTGGAATGGTGATTACCTTAGGGTTGGCGATTTACTATTTCTAGCTTCTTTTGACCCTACGGTTTTGGGATGAGTAAGAACGAAAAAGGTCGGGCATTTGCCCGACCTTGTGTTTTTAAGCTGTTAATGCAACGAGACCGTGTGAGGAAGCTTATTTTTTCTTCGCATTGGCAAAGGCGGCCGCGAATGCACCGCCCATAGCCCCATTTTGAGGTTCTTGACGGCTGCGTTGATGGCCTCTCTCTTGGCGCTGATTGCTTCGGTCTTGGCGCTGACCTGAAGGGCGATCACTTGGCGGTCGAGAGCTGCGGTTATCTTGTCCCGGCTGATCGTTTAAGCGCATGGATAAACCGATCCGCTTACGCTGCACATCCACTTCCATCACTTTCACTTTGACGATGTCACCGGCTTTCACCACTTCACGAGGGTCAGACACGTAACGATCGGTGAGCGCAGATATATGTACTAAGCCATCTTGGTGAACACCGATATCCACAAAGGCCCCAAAGTTCGCCACATTGGAGACCACGCCTTCCAGCACCATCCCAGGTTCTAAGTCCGATACTTTGTTGATGCCGTCGGCAAAAGTGGCGGTTTTAAACTCAGGACGAGGATCGCGACCGGGTTTGTCGAGTTCTTTGATGATGTCGGTCACCGTTGGTAAACCAAATGAATCGTTGGTGTAATCAACCGCGTTAAGCGAATGCAGGAAGCCGCTGTCGCCGATCATCACTTTGATGTCTTTCTGATTTTTCTCGGCGATGGCTTTCACTACTGGGTAAGCTTCTGGGTGCACCGAAGAGGCGTCCAGTGGGTTCTTTCCATCCATAATGCGTAGGAAGCCAGCACATTGTTCGAATGCTTTTGGCCCCAAACGCGCGACTTTCTTCAGCGTGGTTCGGTTCTCAAAACGCCCATTTTCATCACGGTAGTCGACAATGTTTTGGGCCAACGTGTTAGACAGCCCCGCCACCCGAGTCAGTAAGGCTGGAGAAGCGGTGTTTACATCCACGCCGACGGCGTTTACACAATCTTCCACCACCGCATCGAGTCGTTTCGCCAGCAAGCTTTGGCTGACATCATGCTGGTATTGACCCACACCGATGGATTTTGGATCGATTTTCACCAGTTCAGCCAAAGGATCTTGCAAGCGACGGGCAATCGACACTGCGCCGCGTAGCGAGACATCCATATTGGGGAATTCATTGGCGGCGAGTTCAGACGCAGAGTACACCGACGCGCCTGCTTCGCTCACGATGATCTTCTGTACCTTGAGATTACCGCGCTTGATGACGTCGGCAACAAAAGCGTCGGTTTCACGTGAAGCCGTGCCGTTACCGATGGCAATGAGATCAACATTGAACTGACGAACCAGTTGCTCGACCACATGCGCCGATTTGTCGTATTGTTTTTGCGGCGGGTGAGGATAAATGGTATCCGTAGCAAGGACTTTGCCCGTTGAATCGACCACGGCAATTTTAGATCCCGTCCGTAAACCCGGATCAAGTCCGAGAGTGGCTCTAGGACCAGCAGGGGCGGCCATGAGCAAATCTTTCAAGTTGGTGGCGAAGACTTCAATGGCTTCGATTTCAGCGCGCTCTTTCAGCGCCCCCATCAATTCCGTTTCCATGTGCATCGACACTTTGATTCGCCACGCCCAACTGATGACTTGTTTGCGCCAACTGTCGGCAGGGGCTTGGCTTAGGTGGATACCATAGTGCTCGGCAATGATGGATTCACAGTACGAACCGCGCTGCCCCTCTTCTTGTTGGGGATCGGCATTCATGGACAATTGAAGAAAACCTTCATTGCGGCCACGTAACATGGCCAATGCACGATGGGAGGGAGCCTTGCTGATGGCTTCATCGTGTGCAAAGTAATCTTTGAATTTTTCCCCTTCTTGCTCTTTGCCTTCGATAACACGAGCGCTCAATTCGGCGTGTTTGTTTAAGTAAACACGGATTTTCTCAAGCAAGTTTGCGTCTTCCGCAATGCGCTCCATGATGATGGCACGGGCACCATCCAACGCTGCCTTTGTATCCCCAATGCCGTTTTCGGAATTAAGGTACTTTTCAGCTTCGGATTCTGGATGATGTTCTGGCTGTTGCCATAAGGTATCAGCAAGGGGTTCTAACCCAGCTTCAATCGCGATTTGGCCTTTGGTGCGGCGCTTGGGTTTATACGGTAGGTATAAGTCTTCAAGGCGTGTTTTGCTGTCGGCACCGTTGATCTCGGCTTCCAACTCTGGGGTCAGTTTTCCCTGCTCCTGAATGGACTTGATGATGGTCTGCCGGCGTTCATCCATCTCTCTCAGATAAGAAAGGCGAGAATCCAGATTTCGAAGTTGGGTATCATCCAACCCGCCAGTCACTTCTTTACGGTAACGGGCAATAAATGGAACGGTATTTCCGTCATCAATTAGGGTAACGGCTGATAAGACTTGCTCTGTGCGAACATTCAGTTCCTGAGCAATGGTTTGACAGATAGCTTGGCTCATCCGTGTGTACTCTTAGTCAATTTGGTAGGGGCGTACTACGAGGACTTGTCGTAGCGAATGGCATTGATAAACCACTCTTTTTCACCTTCAGGAGTGCGAACGACGCATTCATCGTCCACTTCTTTTTTCAACAAAGCGCGTGCCATGGGTGAGTCGATGGAAATGTAGTTTTTGACGCCGCCGTATATCTCATCGGGACCGACGATGCGAAACGATTTGACCTCGCCGCTGTCATTTTCCACTTCCACCCATGCACCAAAAAAGACTTTGCCTTCTTGCTGAGGGGCGTAGTCGACCACTTTGACTTGTTCCAAGCGCTTCCTTAAGTAGCGTACTCGGCGGTCAATTTCGCGCAGGCGCTTCTTGTTGTATTGGTAGTCTGCATTTTCGGAGCGATCGCCTAGGCTTGCTGCCCAAGTGACTTTTTTCGTGACTTCTGGGCGGTCTTCTTTCCACAGAAAATCGAGCTCTTCTTTGAGGCGGTTAAAGCCTTCTCGTGTGATTAAATTTGTTTTCATCCTGTTCAGAACGGTATCCGAGATTAGGGTCAGTTTTACCACAAGCCAGCCGAAATGGAATGCCATCTCTCATGGGATCAGAGTAATTTTGACATAGTTTTTAATTTCAGCCATGGATTGTCGCGAAATCGACATTCAGTGCCCATTTTTTATGCTTGGGTATGGCGGAGTGCACAATTTACTGTTTCATTTGAAAGTAACAAACAGATAACAGGTTGGACGATAGTGAAGGATAGGGTGGCACAAAGCCCAGAGCAATACCTTAATAAAGCGGATAATTCGACAAAGCGATTGAATCGAATCTCGGTGAAACAGGGAAAATGCATTCCTCAGACAGACGACTTGATTGTCGAGGAGCCATTGGCGATATGGCTTCGTCAGTCGCAATCCGATACCAGCATTAAGGAAAAACATCTGTTCTCGACGATGCGGACGCCTGGGAGTGATGTCGAGCTTGTCTTCGGGATGTTGCTGTCGGAAGGGGTGATCGACAGCGTTGCCCACGTGAACACCCTGATTTTTGGCGATGGCGAAGACAGCAATGAATGTTACGCCGAGCTGGTGCCTGACGTTGAGGTTGATTGGCTATCAAAAAGTCGCAGTACGTCCTTTTCCAGTTGTGGATTGTGCGGTAAGTCAGCCATCAGGCTGCTGGAGCTTCGAGGGGTACCCAAACCGGATAACACCGCTCGTTGGTTACCAGAGCACGTGGTGGTGGCATTACCCGACACGCTAAAAGCGCAACAGAAACTTTTCGTACAAACGGGGGCGTCCCATGGGTGTGGGTTGTTTGATGCGAACGGCTCCCTCTTATCCATTGCTGAAGACGTAGGCAGGCACAATGCGCTAGACAAATTGCTTGGTTTACGAGCCAGCGTTCCAGAATTCATAGAAAAAGGCAAAGTGATTGGGCTGAGCGGCCGAGTCAGCATTGAGATGATGCAAAAAGTCGTGATGTCTGGGGTGCCCGTTGTGGTGTCGGTCGGGGCACCCACTCAGCTTGCGGTGCAAATGGCGCAGCGCTTTGGTGTCACCCTGATCGGGTTTTGCCAGCAAGAGGGGTTTAACATTTATAGCGGTGAACAAAGGTTAACTTTTGGTTCCAAGCCCTAAAAAATAACATCAAGGAAGAATGATGACGATAAAAAAATACACAGGGAATGCTGGAGGCTGGGGAGCATTAGCGAGCACCACCCAACACTTGATCAAAAGCGAGAGTGTGATTCGTAATATTCGTAATTTGCTGAGTACCAACCAACACGATGGCTTCGATTGCCCGGGTTGTGCTTGGGGAGAGCTGGAAGAGAGCCGTCGGTTTAAGTTTTGTGAGAACGGAGCAAAAGCCGTGAATTGGGAAGCAACACGTCGCCGAGTTCGTGCCGACTTTTTTGCCACTTGTCCTGTGTCGTGGCTTGCCAAGCAAACGGATTATTTTTTGGAAGATCAAGGTCGATTGGCGGAGCCGATGCAATATGACGCCTTGACCGATCACTATCGCCCCGTTAGCTGGGATGAGGCGTTCGCGCTCATTGCCAAACACCTCAAGGCACTTCCCGATCCCAATCAAGCGGAGTTTTATACCTCAGGGCGAGCAAGCAACGAAGCGGCTTTCTTATATCAACTGTTTGTGCGTGCGTACGGCACCAATAACTTCCCGGATTGTTCCAACATGTGCCATGAAGCCAGTGGTGTGGCACTCAAGCAATCCATTGGGGTGGGCAAAGGCACCGTCACCCTAGACGACTTTGATCACGCCGATGCGATATTTGTTTTCGGTCAGAATCCGGGCACCAACCACCCACGAATGTTAGACACCCTACGCTCTGCGTCACTCAGAGGTGCGAATATCGTTACGTTCAATACGCTCAAAGAACGTGGGTTGCAGAAGTTCACCAATCCACAGGCGATGAATGAAATGCTCACTGGTGGTGGCACTCAGATTACCCACCATTATTTTACGCCCAAGCTAGGGGGGGATATGGCGGTGGTACGGGGCATAGTGAAAGCCTTGCTCAAGTGCGAAAAAACCGTACCAGGGAGTGTGTTCGACCAGCGCTTTATAGAGGATCACACGTTGGGCCTCGAGTCGTATTTAGACAAAGTTGAACAAACGGAATGGGATCACATTGTTGAACAATCGGGCTTGAGCCAAACAGAAATCGAGCACGCTGCGCAGATCTATCGTCATTCTGACAAAGTGATACTGACGTGGGCGATGGGCATTACTCAGCACCTGCATTCGGTGAAAACCATTCAGGAAATGGCGAATCTGCAATTGTTGTGTGGTCAAGTGGGTCAGCGCGGTGCAGGGCTATGCCCAGTAAGGGGGCACAGCAATGTACAGGGTGATCGCACCATGGGCATTGATGAAAAGCCGCCACAATCTCTGTTGGACGCGATAGAAAACCAATTCGGTTTTCAGCTCCCGCGAGAAGCAGGGCATAACACCGTTCAAACCATTAAAGCGATGGAAGAGGGGCGCAGCAAAGTCTTCATCGCGTTAGGGGGAAATTTTGCGGCTGCGACGCCGGATTCCGCTCGAACGCTGCAAGCCTTGTCTTCTTGTGACCTTACGGTGAATATTGCGACGAAGCTGAACCGAACGCATGTCACGCCAGGTAAGGCGTCGTTAATATTGCCATGCTTAGGTCGAACCGATATCGATCTTCAAGACGGTGTGCCTCAAAAAGTGACGGTCGAGGATTCCTTTAGCATGGTGCACGCATCGGGTGGGGTGGTGAAAAGTGACACTGGCGACATGCGCTCAGAGCCTGCGATTGTGGCAGGCATGGCCCAGGCTACGCTTGGCACCTTTCCAGTGGATTGGCTCGCACTCATTAAAGATTACGATCAAATACGCGATCTCATAGAGAGAACCATTCCCGGTTTTACGGATTTCAATCATCGGCTGAAACAGCCCGGTGGGTTTTATTTGGGAAACCGAGCGGCAGAGCGAGTTTGGATGACGCAAAGTAAAAAGGCGGAATTTCATGCGCATGTGCTGCCTGATTCGATCATAAAATGGGCGAAGCCACGTAAAAGTACCGCTCCAGTTTTTGTGTTACAAACCATGAGATCTCATGATCAGTACAACACCACCATCTATGGCTTTAATGACCGATACCGAGGCATATCTGGCGAGCGAAAAGTGCTTTTTATTAACCCGACTGATATCGCATTGTTGGGTTACCAAGAGGGGGATCGGGTGACCATTACCGCTTGCTGGGGGGACGATGTGAAGCGTCAGGTCACGGCATTTAAATTGGTGGCGTATGAGATCCCCGTAGGCAACTTAGCGGCGTACTTTCCAGAAACCAATCCGTTAGTGGCGCTCGACAGCCATGGGGAGGACAGTTTTACCCCAATTTCAAAATCCATTCCTGTGACAATTGAACAAATAGAATCATCCATTGTGATGTAGCTGCGTAAATCATAAGTAAAGAAGTTTTCTCTGATAATAAATGCTCGCTGCCAGAATAAGATACGAGATATACTCGTGTTTCATATATGAAGAGAAGACATAAAGTGTAACAATTGATGGGGTGAAAAACGCTCGGTCAATGCTACCTTTAGTGCGATTAAGTTGTTAGCGGAAGATAAGAACTATGCAAGAGAACTACAAAATACTAGTGGTAGATGATGATGCTCGATTACGCTCTTTGTTAGAGCGCTATTTGTCTGAGCAAGGTTTTCAGGTGCGTAGTGTCGCGAACAGTGAACAAATGGATCGTCTGCTGACACGTGAAAATTTCCACTTGATGGTACTCGACTTGATGTTACCCGGTGAAGATGGTTTGTCCATTTGCCGCCGTTTGCGTAATGCCAACAATATGTTACCTGTCTTGATGCTGACAGCGAAAGGCGATGAGATCGATCGTATTGTGGGTTTGGAAGTCGGTGCCGACGATTACTTGCCCAAACCATTTAACCCACGAGAGCTTCTTGCCCGTATCCGTGCCGTGTTGCGTCGCCAGACGATTGAAGCGCCGGGCGCACCAAGTGCCGAGGATAAAATCATCGAGTTTGGTGAATTTGTACTGAATCTTGGCACCCGTGAAATGTTCCGTGGCGAAAAACCCATGCCACTGACCTCTGGTGAGTTTGCGGTTCTGAAAGCGCTGGTCACCAATGCGCGTGAGCCCATGTCTCGCGACAAACTCATGAACATGGCACGTGGTCGTGAATACTCAGCAATGGAACGTTCCATTGATGTTCAAATTTCCCGCTTACGCCGCATGTTGGAAGAAGATCCGAGCCGCCCACGTTATATTCAAACGGTTTGGGGATTAGGCTATGTCTTTGTCCCTGACGGCAAAGAAATGTAACGCTCAAAACCGACATCAGTAGGGAGTAAAGAGAATCACTTTACTCCCTATCTTTTTTAACCGATGCACTTATAACTCAATTCCGAAAGGAGCCCTCGATGCGATTACGCAGCTCCCGCACTCAAAGCATATTCTTATTTCTTACCTTGCTTATTGCCAGTCAGGTTTTTTCCTATTTCGCTGTGTTCAACTATGCACTCTTGCCGAGCTTACAGCAGTTCAATCGCATTCTTGCCTATGAAATGAACCTCATGCTGGATGAAAGCGTTGAGATTGAATCGGGTGTGGTACTCGAAGCGCCACAGCGTCGTAAGTTATTGGAACAGCTTGGGGTCACCATGCATACGCTTGATGAAGCCATCGTCGAGGAGTATGACAAAGCCACCGAAATCGATTTGATGAGTGAGGAAATGAGCGCAGCCCTCGACAGAGAAACGCACGTTCGCTTGATCTTATCGGAAGAAAGTTATGTGTTGTGGGTGAAAATTGAATCCTTATCGGGCTATTTAATTCGCATTCCGTTGTCTGAATTACAAGAAGAAGACTTTGCCCCTTTCTTCCGCAACAGTCTCATTGGCGCGTTGCTGATTATCGTAGGCGGTTGGCTGTTTATCCGTCTGCAAAACCGCCCGTTGATGGCGCTGGAAAAAGCCGCAGCGAACGTTGGTCGAGGTGAAATTCCCCCGCCGTTGCCTGAGCGAGGAGCGACGGAAATCAAAGCCGTGACCAAGGCGTTCAACCAGATGTCCCGTGGTATTCAAGCGCTAGAAGGCGACAGAGCGCTTCTCATGGCTGGAATCAGTCACGATTTGCGCACCCCGCTCACGCGAATTCGACTGGCAACAGAAATGATGTCGCCAGAAGACGCGTATTTGGCGGAAGGCATTATCAGTGATACGGAAGAGTGCAATGAAATCATCAGCCAGTTTATGGACTATCTGAAACCCGTGAATACGGATGCATTCACCCTCGTGCACCTAAACGACATTGCCAAAGACGTGGCAGGATCCGAAGGGGGGTACGAAATCCTGATCGAAACGGACTTACAAGAACCCAATAAACCGGTATTGGGCAGCCCAATCGCGATCAAGCGTGCCGTCAGCAACCTCGTGGTGAATGCGGTTCGTTATGGTAATGGCTGGATCAAAGTCAGTTCAGGCATGACCGCCGATAACAAATTATCGTGGGTGTGCGTTGAAGATAACGGACCTGGCATCGAAAAAGACCAAGTCGCCAAGTTATTTGAACCCTTTACCCGAGGGGACACCGCGCGTGGCAGTGAAGGGACGGGGTTAGGGTTGGCGATCGTCAAACGCATCATGAGCCAGCATGTTGGATCGGTTGTGGTGAATAACCGCAATGAAGGCGGTTTGAAAGTCCAAATCAGCTTCCCTGTCGCGAAAAAGCAGTAGACCTTTGTCCGTTATTCACACGAAATATTGAAAGCCCCGCAATGGTGGGGTTTTTCGTTGAGGGGTCTGATTCCTTGTCTTGCTCTTGAAGATTTATCGAATGGGCGTCAAACTCACTCTCTGAATCCACGTTTACTTTTCTAGAATCAAGAGAGATCGTCTTATGTCGCAACTCCTGTCTGCCATCCCCCTCACAGAGCTGTCTGGTGTCGGCGCAAAAGTGGCAGAAAAGTTAGCCAAAGTGGGGCTGAAGTCGGTTCAGGATCTCTTGTTTCATCTGCCTTATCGTTATGAAGACCGTACCCGTGTTTACCCCATGGCGAAGGTTCACCCCGGTTTGTGGGCTGCCGTGCAAGGCAAAGTGATGGGTGTGGACACCATTTTTGGTCGACGCAAAATGCTGACCGTAAAAATCAGCGATGGTAATGGCACGGTCACCTTGAGGTTTTTTAACTTTACGGCGGGCATGAAGAATAACTTTTCGAACGGAAAGTTGGTTCACGCCTACGGCGAGATAAAGCGTGGTGGTCATGGGTTGGAGATCATCCATCCGGATTACACCTTTTATGCGCCCGACCAAAAAGCGGACACCGACCCGACCTTAACGCCCGTTTACCCAACGACAGAAGGGCTCAGGCAGATTACTCTGCGCAATTTGACCGATCAAGCGTTAGAGCTGTTAGACAAAGCCTCGGTCACCGAATTGCTGCCAAGTGGCCTTTACCACAACCAGATGACCATGGGGCAAGCGCTGCACATTATTCATCGGCCTTCCCCGTCCATCGATTTAGAGGCGTTTGATTCTGGCGAGCATCCGGCGCAAAGGCGATTAATTTTAGAAGAATTGTTGGCGCAGAACTTGTCCATGCTCGCTGTGCGCAGTAAAACACAAATAGATGCGGCTCTGCCACTGCCAGAGGTCAGCCAGTTGAAGCAACAACTGTTGGATTTGTTGCCCTTCACCCCAACCGGTGCTCAGCAAAGGGTTGTCACAGAAATCGAGCAAGATTTAGAAAAGCCACACCCAATGATGCGGTTAGTGCAAGGTGACGTCGGCTCAGGAAAAACGCTGGTGGCTGCGTTAGCGGCGGTACGAGCGTTGGAGCATGGCCATCAAGTGGCGTTAATGGCGCCGACCGAACTGCTGGCCGAGCAGCATGCGATCAACTTTACGGCGTGGTTTGAGCAAATCGAACACAACGGTAAGCCCATCAAGGTGGGTTGGCTAGCTGGCAAGTTGAAAGGCAAAGCCAAAGAAAAAGAGCTCGCTGACATTGCCAGTGGCGAAGCACAAATGGTGGTCGGTACCCACGCTCTGTTTCAAGAGCATGTTGAATTCAACGATCTTTCTTTGGTCATCATTGATGAGCAGCACCGCTTTGGTGTTCATCAAAGGCTAGAGCTGCGCGAAAAGGGGGTTAAACAAGGGTATTACCCTCATCAGTTGATCATGACCGCGACCCCCATTCCCCGCACATTAGCGATGACGGCATACGCCGATTTAGAAACCTCGGTGATCGATGAGCTGCCACCGGGAAGAACTCCCATACAAACCGTCGCGATTCCAGATACTCGCCGCAAGGAGATCATCGATAGGGTTCGTAAAGCGTGTTTAGAAGGGAAACAAGCGTATTGGGTGTGTACCCTGATAGACGAATCGGAAGTACTTGAAGCCCAAGCCGCGGCCGATACCGCAGAAGAGCTTAAACGCCAGCTACCAGAGCTGAACATAGGTTTGGTGCACGGGCGCATGAAGCCTGCCGAGAAACAGCACATCATGGCGCAGTTTAAGAACAACGAGCTGCATTTGCTGGTGGCGACCACGGTCATAGAGGTGGGGGTTGATGTCCCTAACGCCAGCTTAATGATCATAGAAAACCCAGAGCGACTGGGTTTAGCGCAGCTTCACCAGCTTCGTGGTCGAGTCGGGCGAGGTTCGGTCGCCAGCCACTGCGTATTGCTTTATCACTCCCCACTGTCTAAAACCGCGCAAAAACGCTTGGGTGTATTGCGTGAGAGCAATGACGGCTTTGTGATCGCACAGAAAGATTTGGAAATTCGTGGCCCCGGTGAATTGCTTGGCACCAAACAAACAGGTTTAGCGGATTTTAAAATTGCCGATTTGGTGCGGGACCAGAAACTCATACCAGAAGTGCAACGCATCGCGAGGCATTTGCATGAACAGTACCCTAGCAATGCTCAAGCGATAATCGACCGTTGGTTAGGCGATAGGGAATTATATTCGAACGCCTAGCGAACAGGGGGAGCTGGAACAGAAGATAAATGATGGAAACAAAAGATAGCGCATTGAATTTTGTATTTTTAGGTCATTTGAGTAGACAAGAAAATAAAATAATCTAAATCAATCAAAGTACAATTACGGTAGTATTTATTTTTAAATATTGATCTAAATCTCTATTATTTACCTTTATTTAATCAGTTTAGAACAGTCGGTCATTCTCAAATCAGATAAATATAATTGGCTTCCATTTATAATTGTTAACTGAGTCTAAAATTTATCCAATCTTAATGTAACCCTAATTCCATAGATGATATTTTACGCAGTAAAAAATAAAGCAAATTAATACTTATGTATTAATTCTAATAATATGAAAGACTGGCTGGTATCAATTATATGGCGAATATTTTAATATCGACTCATTGGGTCGGAGGGGATGTCATTCCCTTTATCCGATTAGCTGAGTATTTGAAAAACCAAGGGCATTCCGTCCGTATTTTTAGCCATTATGGATACAAAAAATGGGCGGAAGACGCGGGGATAGATTTCACGCCATGGGAAAGTGAAGAAGCGTATGTTCAGCTTCAAAACAGTTTGCCAAATTTCCTCCAACCTTTTTCCCAACCTAATCAGTTCCTGTCTTTCAGGCAGCAGTATTTAAGCCCAGAAACACGTTTAAAAGAATTCCATTCCCTCGCCAAATACGCAAACCGACCTGAAACGATTCTGATCGGTCGTTGTCGCTCCAGTATTGCCGCCATGCACCTTTCTGAGGTACGCCAATTGCCTTTTATCAGCGTGTATCTTGCGCCCAGTAACTTGAGCTATATGGCGCTGATCAACCAATCATTTAAAGCGGTATTAGACAAAGAAGTGAATGACTTTCGATCACTGCTCCAGCTCGAAACACAAACGACTTGGCAGGGCTATCAATTTTCTAGCACACATAATTTGGGGTTTTGGCCCCGTTGGTTTTCTAGCGAAGTGTTGGATTCTCAAGTGGATGTATCGCCTGTGGGTTTCCCTCTATGCCTTGAAAAATCAAGTCATATTGAAACCCCAAGCCGTCTTGAAAACCCGAGCAAGATTGAAACGTCGAGGGTTTCGTTACCTGAAGAGGTGGAACGTTTTTTCCTAGCTCACCCCAAGCCGGTGCTGATCACAGGGGGCACAAGTCAGTTGGTGTCGAAAGAGTTATACCAAACCGCCATCGACGCTTGCGCGCAAGCCCATCGGCCCGCCATTGTCGTGACCGAACATGATCACATGTTGCCAAGTGTGTTGCCTAAGCCAGTTATTCGAGCGAAAAAGCTGCCGTTTGAACAGGTGTTTTCACGTTGTTCGTTGGTGATTCATCACGGCGGAATTGGCTCGAGTGCGCAATGCATCGCGGCAGGAGTACCACAGCTTGTTATGGCTCATATGACGGATGGGCCAGACAATGCGAGAAAGCTTGAAGCCCAGCAAGTGGCGCGTTTTTTACCGCCATCCGAATGGACGGTTGCGCACCTTTTGAATGCGATGGACGAATTAGGTTCCACAAGCGTGGCCGAGCATTGCCAATCACTCGCGGATTTGGCATCCCAAGATCAGCCTTTCGAAGCGGTGCATCGACAAGTGCAAAAATTGGTGGAGTCTGGTGGGGGGCATATTCCTCAACCAAGCCACACCGTTACCGACATCGTCGATAAACCCAAAGAGTTCAAATCAAAGACCAGTATTAATAAAAAAGCCCTACTCATGCGTCGGTTGAAACAAAAAAGTCTCGATTGATTCATTCTAAATCGTGTTTTTTCTGATGCGCATAAAAATCAATGCTCTGTAATTAATAAGGTTACATGAATGAATATAAAAAATAATATTGAGCAAGGTATTTGCCTGCCATATTTATTTGAGGAACGATGTCTCTTATCTGGTGATAAATGTGCGATCGATTTTAAAAATAAAAAAATCAGCTTTAATGAACTGAATTCAAGAGCCAATAAGCTTGCTCGCCTTTTGGTAAATAAAAGGGTGAAAGCGGGGGATGTGGTGGCGATACTTTTGGATCGTTCAGAAGACGTTATTGTGTCTATTTTGGCGGTGCTGAAAATGGGTGCGGCTTATTTGCCCGTGGACTTAAATTACCCAGCATCACGGGTTGAGCATATGTTAAAGGACAGTCTGTGTGCCGTAGTGATCGCAGACGACAATGGCACCAGAATGCTCGAAACGCTGCCAAGCGCACCGTCGGTGGACGTCGCCTTGGTGACGGATTCTTTGGTGCTTTCCCCTTTGCTTGAGGGGCATCAAGGAACAGCAACGGACTTGGCGTACCTCATCTATACGTCAGGCTCCACTGGAAAGCCCAAAGGCGTCTGTGTTACGCATGGCAATGTGGTGAATTTCAATGCAGGCATGCAACAGCGTCTTGGTTTGGGTGAACTGCGCAGCATGGCGTCTTTAACAACCGTATGTTTCGACATTTTTGTGTTGGAGTCTTTGGTTGCACTGCTGCAAGGGCTGACTGTTCGCTTAATCTCAGACGATGAACGCAAGTCCATGTCGCTGCTTTCTGAAGCCCTTTCCGGGGTCGATGCGCTTCAAATTACCCCCTCTCATCTCAGTGTGATGATTGATGATCCAAGAATTCAATGGGCCTTATCAGGGTTAAAGACCATATTGGTCGGTGGCGAAGCCTTTCCAGTCACTCTGCTCAA
Organism: Vibrio sp. S9_S30; assembly: GCF_014694455.1. Classification (GTDB taxonomy): domain Bacteria; phylum Pseudomonadota; class Gammaproteobacteria; order Enterobacterales; family Vibrionaceae; genus Vibrio. The sequence goes on from NZ_JAAUWT010000022.1 coordinate 56,327, forward strand.
AAAGCTTCAGTCGGTCACCCAAGCGCGTATTTTTAATCTGTACGGTCCTACCGAAACCACCGTTTGGTCGACCGTGCAAGACGTAACACACAAAGACCAAATCGACATTGGTTCCCCCATATTGAACACCCAAATTCTGATTCTGGATGACAATAACAACGCATTGCCTCAAGGCGAGGTGGGGGAAATCGGCATCTCGGGGAAAGGGGTCACCGCTGGGTATTGGAACCGCTCTGAGTTGACGGCGCAACGCTTTATTGAACACCCGTTGGCGCTAGGTAAGGTGTACAAAACCGGAGACTTAGGGCGGGCCAATGCCGACGGTTCCTACCAATGCCTTGGTAGGATCGATCATCAGGTCAAAATCAACGGTCATCGAGTTGAACTCGGCGACATCGAAAGCCACATACTTGCCCAACCCAATGTGCAGCAAGTGGGGGTTGTGGTGTCTTTGTCGGAGTCTTGCTATGGGGAGTTGGTTGCCTTTGTTGTGAGCACCGCGTTTGATGCCGCGGCACTTCGCCAGCGGCTTTCCCTTGCCTTACCGAGTTATATGGTTCCTGCGTTCATCGAGCACTTAGCCACGTTGCCAACGACCGGCAATGGCAAAGTCGACCGCCAAGCGTTAGCGCAGTTACCTCCGACCGCCGCTATTGCCTCGCAAGCCGCCATTTCTCCACAGTCCGTCTTGCCAGAAACCGATATCGAAGAAGAAATCCATCGCATTTGGTGCGAGGTATTGTCTCGTCCACACCTTTGCTGCACTCAGCGCTTTATGGACTTGGGTGGGACATCAGTGCTCGCGATTCAATTGCTGAGCGGGATCGGTGCGGAACTGGGGGTGGACGTGACCTTTTCAGACTTCATTACCCGTGGAAATACCATTCAGTCGCTCGCGCAGTTGGTTGAAGATCGGATCATCGCAGAGATGAGTGAAGAGGAAATCGAAGCGTTAATGGCATCAGAAGAATAATGCGATACCCAGCACATTGAGATCGCTTGGGTATAAATAACATGAAGCAAACACAGTAGGCAGAATATGAACGGTGAAAGAAAGGGAAGGCTTTCGCTTTCCCAGAAGCAACGGGAAAAATTGCTCGCGCAGCGTAAGCGCCGCACAGGAAATGGCATTGAAGCGTTGAACCGACAAAACCATGACCACACATTTCCGGTGTCTGAATTACAGCAAGACATGTGGGTGCTTGAAAACCTGCATAATACGACGTCCACCAGCAACATCCCCTGCATGTACTCTGTTGAACACCTTTCCTCCGTTGAATACTTTGATGTCGCCAAGCTTCGCCGCGCTATGTCATCCCTAATCCAGCGCCATGAAAGCCTGCGAACCGTGTTTGTGAACGAAGAAGGGCAACTGAAGCAGCGTATATTGCCAGATGTGCACTATGATATTCGTGACCATGATATTCGCGACTATGATATTCGTGGTCATGACATTCGTGAAACCGCGTTCTCTGAGCCGAGCCAAACGGGGGGGACCGCGTCATTGGATGAGGTGATTCAGCAGGCGATTGCCGAAGCGTTTAACGTTAATACGGGGCCGATGTTTCGTGTGCACGTTATCCGATGCAGCGACACGGAAAGCAAAGTGGTGTTTGTCTTCTCTCACCTGATTTTTGATGGTGGTTCCATTGCGCACTTCGAGCGTGATTTCTTCCATTATTATTTGCATTCCAGCGATGCCCAGCATGCAAAGAGCGACCGGCATGTAAGCGGCGATTCTCAGCATGAAGAAACGCATGAAGCCTTACCTCCGCTTCCGGTTCAGCCCGCGGACTACGCTCACTGGATGCAGCAAGCGCCACAGAAAGCCAAGCGAGCGGCTCATCTCGCTTATTGGAAAACGCAACTGGCGGGCTGCGATGTCGATTTAGCCTTACCTTACGACCGAATGCCGGGCATCCACAACGATGTCGTGGTGACGCAATACGAACACGTGCTGCCAGCCAACCTGACTCGTTGGTTAAAAAACGAATGCACACACACCAATACCTCACTGTATTCGCTGTTGCTGGCGACGTACGGTGTTTTATTGCATCGGATCACGGGGCAAACGGACATCGCCATCGCCTCAGCGTTCACTAATCGGAACCGTACCGAACTGGCGCACCTTATCGGATTGTTTGCCAGAGAGGCACTGCTGCGCATTCGGTTGGATCAAAGCGACACCTTTGCAAACGTGAAGCAGTCGGTTCAACAGTGTGTCATTGAAGCGATTGACCACAGTGAGCTGTCTCTGGGTCAGATCAATCGAGAACTCGGCATGGTGAAAGCCAGCCCAGATGGGCAAGTCGCAAGGACGCTGTTTCTGCTTCGAGAGCACAAAAGCCAGCTCGGAAGTCAGCACCGCGTTGAAGGGTGGACGCCTTTCGGTGAAGCGCGTTTGGGGAATGACCAAAACCGTTACGATCTCAGCTTAGTCTGTCGGGATGAAGGGGATTCGATACGCGTGTCATTTAACTATAAACCGTCGTTGTTTCATGAATCTACCGTGGCGCAATTTGCGGCAATATTCGAGCGAATACTGCAAAGCCAAATGGAAGAGGCGTTGCCGATTGGGCAAATATCGCTGATACCCCCGACGGCAATAAGCGATGTTTATCATCGATGGAACGACACCCAACGCCCCTATTCTGCCCACAAAACACTGCATGAGAAGTTTGAGGAACAGGCAAAGACAACCCCCGATAAAACGGCACTGATTTTTGAGCAACAGTCACTCACTTACCGAGAATTGAATCAGCGAGCCAATCAGTTAGCCCGCACCATACGCACGTATCACTTGAACCGAAACCAAACGCAACTTGCGGCTAATACCCCTGTCGCTTTGTATTTAGATCGCAGCTTGGAGATGGTCATCGCGATTTTAGCCGTCATGAAATCCGGCGGTGCTTACGTGCCTATCGCGACAGACAATCCTGTTCAGCGTACGCGTTACCTATTGGACGATACCCAAGCGCAGTTGATCTTAACGCAGGAACGGTGGCAAAACGACTTACTTGAGCTTTGCGAGGATTTACCCGCACAAAGCGTATCCATCGACGACGCAGGCGTTTACGCAAGTGAAAGCGATGAGAATGTCAACGCGGATGTCAGCAGTTCCGACATGGCGTACATCATCTACACCTCAGGCACAACGGGTCAGCCCAAAGGGGTGATGGTGCCGCATAAAGGTGTGGTCAACCGTTTAGAAGCGCTGCAAAACCAATTTCCTCTGAATGCCAACGACAGAGTGTTGCAAAAGACGCCGTACACGTTTGATGTGTCGGTGTGGGAGTTGTTGTGGGCAAACTGGACAGGGGCAGCCATTGTGATGGCACCGCCGAAAGCGCATCAATCGCCGGAACAGCTTCACCACATCATGGTGCAAAATCAGGTCACCATTACCCACTTTGTTCCGCCAATGCTAACGGGGTTCAGCCACTTTTTGTCTCATGCTAACCAAGCATTGCCGAGTTCGGTGCGTCGCGTTTTTTGCAGTGGGGAAGCCCTCACGCCAGAGCACATCAGGCTGTTTAACGCGATCAATCAACACGGTGCAACCCTACATAACCAATACGGTCCCACAGAAGCCTCGATAGAAGTCAGTGTGTACGATTGCTCACTGGATGAAACGGAAACCGTGCCCATTGGTCAGCCAATACAAAACGTGCGTTTATTGGTGATGGATCCGCATTCTACGCATCTTCAATTATGCCCAGAAGGGTTACCCGGCGAGCTGTACATTGGTGGCATTGCGGTGACGAAAGGGTATTTAAATCAAGCCAGCCTAACGAAGGAGCGCTTTGTTGATAACCCGTTTGCAACCGAAGATGAAATAGCACAAGGGTTACACAAACTGTACAAAACAGGCGATCTGGTGCGGCGCCAGCCAAATGGGAACATCGAGTACTTGGGGAGAAACGATTTCCAAGTCAAAGTGCGTGGTTACCGCATTGAGCTAGAAGAAATTGAAGCGGCGATGCAAGCTCACCCAAGAATCAAAGCATCGTGCGTTCATACCGTTGAAGGCGTGGGCGAAAAAGCGTTGGTCGGGTATTACATCGAGCACGCAACAACCCCTTCTTCCAATCAGGCGCAGGAAGGGGTAGCGCTTTGGAAGAGCGTGTATGAAGCGGAGTACAAAGACGATAATCAGACCATTAATCAGTTCGATATCCGAGGTTGGAAAAGCTCCTTTACGCAATTGCCGATCCCACCGGAAGAGATGAAAGAGTGGGTCGATGCTACGGTGACGCGCATTCAGAGTTTGCACCCCCGTTCTGTCTTGGAAATAGGCTCGGGATCGGGCTTGATTTTCTACCCTCTATTGCCGTCTTGCACCCATTATATTGCCACCGACTTTTCGTCCAATGCGATGAATCGATTGTCTTCTGCGGCAAAGGCGCTGGGCTATGAGCACAAATCCCAATTCGTTACCTGCCCTGCCGACGAGGTGGCCAGCGCGGCGGCGCCGCAGCGAGTCGATACCGTGGTGATGAACTCGGTTTCCCAATACTTTCCTAACGCACACTACCTCACTAACGTTATCGAACAAGCCATTGAGCGTATTGAAGGGGAAGGGCATCTGTTCTTTGGTGATATCCGAGATCAGCGGTTGCTGGGGGCGTTTCACCTTGCCATTCTTGCTCATCGTAACCCCGACAAAGCCATCGCGCAGTTAGTCAAACAGGCGACTTGGCTAGCGTCGAAAGAAACGGAACTCGCGATTTCTCCCACTTACTTTCTCGCCTTGATGCACCACCCGGCGGTTGATGCGGTTCAAGTGCTGCCTAAGCGCGGTTTTGCCGATCACGAGATGAATCGCTTCCGATACGATGTCATTGTGCACATTAAGAAAAACGGCGCAGAAGGCGTCAAAGCAGACCGCCGACATGCTAAAAACCTGAGTGAATTTGACTCGGTAGCCTATTCAAGTGAACTCGATTTACCGACGTTGTTGGCATCAACCGAACGCGGTCTGTGGATAAAGCATTATCCAGACGCACGAATCTGGGACGTCCAGCAATGTTTCGCGGGGAATCCGTCAACGGAACGCTCATCGATGGAAGGTGCGCTTTCCATTGAAGCCTTGTATGCCATCGCGGAGCAGCAAGGGCTGGCATTGCAAATCCTGCTGGCAACCGAGCCAGAACAGACGGGCACCTTGCATTTGTTCTTCAGTACGGATTCCGTGAATGTTTCAAGCCATACATTGCATGAGGTTGAATCCCACGTTAGTTCACCCACTCTCGATACCCATACCAATTCGCCAGACATCGGTCATCAAGCCCTCACTCATGGTGAATTGAGCGACTACTTAGCCCTTCGTCTGCCCGAATACATGGTGCCCGTGGCGTTTGTCCCGATGAAAGCGTTTCCATTATCGAGCAGTGGAAAGTTGGATCGCAATGCGTTACCCGAACCGGAGTTTATTGATAAAAATAACTATGTTGCGCCCGATAGCGACGTGGAGCTGGCACTTTGCCGCATTTGGAAGCAAGTTTTGGGCATTGAAAGCATCGGCGTGAACGACAACTTTTTCCGCATCGGTGGCGACAGCATCATTGCCATTCAACTGGTGTCTAGGATCCGCAAAGCGGGTTTCCAGATTCAAGTGAAAGACATGTTTGATGCGCCAACGGTTAAGCAATTGGCATTGATATTGGCGGACAATTCACCTCAGCAAGCCTTCCGTACCGAGCAAGGGGAACTGGAAGGTGAATTCCCGTTGTTGCCGATTCAAACATGGTTCTTCAATAAAGCACTGGCGAACCCACATCATTGGAACCAAGCCTTTACGCTGCGCGTCCCGACGGGGCTTGCCAAGCCAGCTCTTGAGGCGGCGTTATCCCAATTGAGCGCGCACCACGACGCCATGAGAATTCGCTTTGAGTGCAGGGAGGGCGAAATCACGCAGCGTTATTGCCGCGTTGAAGAGTCACCGCAAATAGAAGTGCGTGAGTTGACTGTCGCGGGAGAAACTGATGTGACACAACAGCTTACGGCTTGGCAGAGCGATTTCGACATAGAAAACGGCCCTCTATGGCGAGTGGCGTACCTGACGGGTTACCCAGACGGTGGAGCCCGTCTTTGGTTTGCGTTTCATCACTTGATCATTGATGCGGTGTCGTGGCGGATCATGGCAGAAGATTTGGAAACCTTACTATCCGAACAAACATTGCCAGAGAAAGGCAGCAGTTATCGCCAATGGGTGCAAGCGGTGGCTCAGTATGCCGATGATCATCCTGCTGAACGCGCTTACTGGCAACGTGTACTGTCGGATAGGAAAACACAGCCTTTGCCACAAGGCATTGCCGATCAAGACGCTGCCATTCGGAATGTCTCTGACATTCGAGATGTCTCTACTCAAGACGTTTTTACCACGCGACTCGATTTTCCGAAAAAAGAAACGCACTTATTGCTGCACGAGGCGCATCAGGGGTATCACACCGAAATCAATGATTTGCTTCTGAGCGCACTAAGCGTTGCGCTGAATACGGTGACGGGGCAGACCGTTAACCACATTACGTTGGAAGGGCATGGACGTGAAGCGATCGATCCTACGCTCGATATTTCCCGCACGTTAGGGTGGTTTACCTCGGCATACCCACTTCGGTTGGCGATGGCGAGCGATATAGAGCACACCATCATTCAAACCAAAGAAATGCTGCGTCTGGTTCCTCATAAGGGCATTGGGTTCGGTGCGTTCTCCCATACCTTTTCTCATGACGCTCTTCCCAAGGTGTATTTCAATTACTTCGGTCAGTTGGATACCGCAGGACAGGCATCGATGTGGGACGTGGTGAACGAAGACAGTGGCAACGTGATTGGAGAAGGGAACCACGACAGCGCGGTATTGAACATCAATGGAGGCGTTTTTGACGGTCAGCTGCAGTTCGAGATCATGTCCCCATTGCCGCCAACGCAGATCATCGCATTCCGTCAAGCACTCGATACGGCATTGCACCAAGTGTTAAAACAAAGCTTAGAGGCTGCCAAGCGAGGGGGGCTGAAGACCGCCAGTGATTTTGGTTGTACTGGGCTGCACCAATCGCAATTGGATCGCATTTGCCAATCGCGTCCGCACGGTTTATCGAGCATTGCGACGATTTATCCAGCAAGCAGTTTGCAGCAAGGGTTTGTGTACCATCACATTAGCCAACCAGACGATGATGCGTATCGTCTCCAAGTGCTGGTGGATTACGATCGCGCCATTGACGTAGCGCATTATTTCAAAGCTTGGGAATTGGCGTCTATTGCGTATCCTGCACTCAGGCTCGCTTTCCATTGGGAAGGGGAAATGGTTCAAGTGATCGGAAAAGAGGCGGGCATCACTCCACGTCAATTCACGTCGGTAAGTCTGGCGCACCTGCCAGAAAGCGATCACGACGCCGCCATTATCGCGCTACAAACCGCGGAGCGTGAAAAGCCTTTCGATCTCACGGTATCCGGTTTAATGCGCGTTGCCATCATCAAACGCAGTGACACCGCTTTTACTTTAATTCAAACCGCGCACCACAGCATTACCGACGGCTGGAGCAACCCCATTTTGCTTAAAGCGGTTCATCGATACTACGACTCACTGAGTGCAGGGCAAGTACCGCACGTGGTGGAAGAGTCGGTGTATGGCAAGGTGCAAAGGCATCGCATGGCGCAGCGCGACAAAACCACACGTTATTGGTCGGAAAAACGTGATGGCTTACATCAGCCGAATGACTTGGGGGCGTTGTTGCCAACGCCAATGGATCTCGATGGTGTTCGGTCGCTTTCGGCACCCGCCCAAGCGACGAAGTGCCTCTGTGGGGAAGCGTATCAGCAACTTAAATCGGCTTGCCAATCCCATCACGTTACACTCAATGTGGCTCTTCAGTTCGCGTGGCATAAGCTGATTCAAATTTACACGCAAGACACGCAAACCATTGTGGGCACCACGGTATCAGGGCGAGACGTGCCAGTTGAAGGGATTGAAGACAGTGTCGGCTTGTACATCAATACCTTGCCATTGGCGGTCAATTGGACCGATTCCCTCACGGTCGCTGAAGCGCTCACTTCCATTCATCGAAGCATCGCAGAACTCAACAGCTTCAGTGGGATCGCATTGGCCGAACTGCAAGAAGACGGTAAGCGCCTTTTCCAGAGCTTGTTCATTTTTGAAAACTACCCATCCCTCAAAGATGCTTCTTCAACGGGGCTGTCGGCGGACAGCACGCCGCGAAGCTGGTCCGACAAAATGGATTACCCATTGTCGGTGATGGCGTATGAGCAAGACGGCACGTTATCGATACAGCTGGGGTATGATCAGTCGTTGATGGAAGCAAGCCGAGTCGAACGATTGTTGGCACAGCTAGAGTGTATTTTGCGGTGTGTGGCTCATCAAAGCGATGAAAGCCACCAGTGTATCAATGTGCTCGATGGCTCTGAACAGCACACGCTTCTGCACGCTTGGAACGCAACACTGTCGCCCGCGCCTGCTGCGTCAACGTGGCACCAATTGTTTGAAGCGCAGGCGCACGCCACACCCGATGCGGTGGCGCTCACCTATCAAGACCAGCATTTA
>NZ_JAAUWT010000023.1 GCF_014694455.1 Vibrio sp. S9_S30
GAAGGTTTCAATTAGTTTGTCCATGCTCGTTCCTTGTTGGTGTCTGTTCACTTTTGGTCGAATGATCAGATCGAGGAACGAGCAATGAGTTCCGCTATTGGTTTAATTTCTTATCCAGAACTCAGGTTAAATCAGGTTAATGATTATATGCATAATTTTATTAACAAGAATTTGGCTTTCGATTGCAATATCAATACTAACTTTAATTCAGAGATGAATAAGGTAGTAGGAACGGTTAATTTCTTTCGTGAAAGTATGAAAAACGCGTTACTAAAAATGCATGAGGTTTCTTCCTGCAATGAAGATTTCGCGAAACATGCTACTTCCGAAATCGAAAAAATCCAATCTAACATACAGCTTTCCCGTGATACTTGTGGGGTTGCAAACGAACGGATTGTAACCATCAAAGATGTATCTTCAAACTTAGCGGTCAAAATGTCTGATTGCGATACCCAAATGAGAGAAATCTCTCAGTACTTAAGCAGTAGTGAGCGGGATGTTACTCAGTTGAAGGGGTCGGCTCATTCCTATGCATCGCAAAACAGTGAATTAAATGAACAATTGGATGTGTTAAGCGGCAATGCGGAACAAGTGAGAAATGTCCTTACGGTTGTTGGAAGTATTGCCGAGCAAACCAACTTGTTGGCATTGAATGCCGCTATTGAAGCAGCAAGAGCTGGGGAGCAGGGGCGAGGTTTTGCGGTGGTGGCGGATGAGGTCCGAACTTTGGCGGTACGCACTCAAGAAAGCTTGGAAGAGATTAATACTATCGTAAATAACATTACTCACGCGTCCTCTAACGTGATAGAGAAAATGCAAAATCAGAATGCATCATTAGAAAAATTGGTCGATTTGACGGGAAGCACGTCCGTCAGCATACAGCGTGCTGCGAAGATTCTCTCCACGTCAACGGAGGTAATTGGCCAGCTGAGTGAAGACACCAGTGGTATCCATAACGATGTGTTATCTATTTCGGATGAAATTAATAAGCTGCATAGAGTCGAGATAGATAATCAAGAACGTATGGACTCAATCGTTCAACAAATGCAGGAAACCAGCAAATACGCCAGTGAAGTGACCGGAATATTAAAAGAATTTGAGCTCGGTAGTGTCAAGATGGGTTAACTTAATCCTTAGATATGTTTCGAACTGAATTCTTAGCAGCATACAACCTAGCTATTTGGGTTTTGAAATCCTGATAGCTAGGTTGATGAAACGAGATAAAAATTGATGAAACGGGATAACAATTGTCATTACTTCGACGAGAAGGTTTGTTTCGGCACCTAGCACCTAAATTACTCATGCCTAAGTCTCTATGGGATTGATGGCTTTATTCAAACAAACGCATCAACTCAAACAAACGCATCAACAAACGCGACGCAATTTAGGTAACGCGTTCATTTCTTATATATTACCTAGGCTTATAGATTGAAATGGTTAAATAATCCGCATATTTATTGGTTGGTAGTATTTAATTCTGCAATATTAAGTGGTAATGGAATTATCATTGTGTTTTTTATTGCGCTCTTGTTTCTGACTTCTCTTTTGTTCATTATTCGCCCCTTATTTTTAGAATAAAATTTCATGATATTTGTAAACACAAGATTATTATAAGGATTTTCAGTGAGTCAGAAACTAAAATCAACTGATGTCATTGCTTTGGGCTTTATGCTCTTTGCGTTCTTTTTAGGAGCCGGCAATATCATTTTCCCTCCCTTGGCAGGTCAATTGGCCGGCGAAAATTTAATTCCAGCGATGTTGGGCTTCCTACTTACTGCGGTAGGATTACCTTTGATCACCATCATTGCCATTGCCGTTGCGGGAGGATCTTGGGAGCACCTGTCTAAGCATTTGCCTAAGCAGGCTGCAACTTTGATTGTGGTACTGATTTTTATCATTATTGGTCCTGCCTTTGCGGCACCACGTACGGGTTTGGTTGCTTATGAAATGGCAGTGAAACCATTTTTCGCGGATGCACAACAATGGCACTTGACGATGTTCTCAGTGTTGTTCTTTGCCGTGGCGATGTTTTTCGCTTGGTCTCAAGGCAAGTTGATCGATACGATCGGAAAAGTACTGACCCCCGTTCTGTTTTTTGGTCTGATTACGCTTGCGGTATCTGTTTTTGTTGATCCTCAAGGTTTACAGTCCGCTGCTCAAGGTGATTATGTGAGTCAGCCGTTGATCACGGGTTTCCTTGAAGGTTACAACACCATGGATACGTTTGGTGCGTTGATGTTCGGCATTCTGATTGTTGATGCGCTGCGTAGCAAAGGCATTACTGAATCGAGTCTAACAACGAAGTATTTGATCCACGCAGCGTTGATTGCTGCGATAGGCTTGGCGCTTGTTTACGTGTCTTTATTCTACTTAGGATCGACAAGCAATACTGTTGCGGCGGGTGCAGATAACGGTGGGGTTATCTTAAGTTTGTATGTTCAGGCGTTGTTTGGAGCGTCTGGGCAAACCGTTTTATCGGTTATTGTATTGCTAGCGTGTTTGACAACGGCGATTGGCTTGATTTCAGCGTGCTCGGATTATTTTAGTTCGGTGACGTCTGTGAAGTACAAGGTGTGGGTCGTGATCATCGGTGTGGCGTGTGCTGTTGTGGCTAACGTGGGTCTGAGTCAACTGATTTCACTGTCGGTTCCTGTATTGTTTGCGCTCTATCCTGTTGCTATCGCGCTGGTGGCACTGGCGTTTGTTCGTCACCGCTTACCCAACCCTGAGGTGGCTTATCGCATTGTGGTCTTGGTTGCGTTTGTCTTTGCCTTGTTGGATGCCGCTAAAGTGGCGGGCATCAATGTGAATGCGTTTAACATGCTACCGTTGTTTGATGTGGGAATGGCATGGTTAATGCCTACTAGTGCTGCGATTATCTGCATGTTCTTCATTGGAACGTCTCGCAAGTCACTGATGAAAGAAACAGCGTAAAGCAAGTTTGGATCCAGACATTCTAGCGAGCTAAAATGATAAGGGGCGGATATTCATCAGCCCCTTTTTAATTCTTTGGTGGATCTCAATTCTTTGGTGGATCTCAATGCACTTGCGTATTTGTTCGGTACGTGCGTTTTTATACAAAAGTTTAGAAGACCGACAGGTTAAAGCGAGTTGTGGTATTCCACTAAGATCTGTTCACACCATCTTTCGATGCGTTCGTCGCTAAGCTCATATTGGGAATCTTCATCCAACGCTAAGCCTACAAAATGTGACTTATCTTCTGTCAGTGCTTTCGATGCTTCGAAGTTATAGCCTTCATTTTTCCAAAAGCCAATGAACTGAGCGCCCGTTTTGGTCAATTCATCATGGAGAAGCCCCATCGCATCGAGAAACCACTCGCCATAACCTTCTTGATCGCCTAAGCCGAATAACGCGACGTATTTGCCTTTTAGCGACACGCCATCGATGTGCTCCCATACAGCACTCCAATCCTCTTGAATTTCACCGAAATCCCACGTGGAAATTCCAAGCACTAACAGATCATAGTCGTTCATTAATGATAGTGGTGTGTCTTTTACATTAAACATATCCACTAAGTCTTCACCAATGAAGGCGCGAATTTTCTCTGCTGCCATTTCAGTGTAGAAAGTTGTAGAGCCGTAAAAAAGTCCGATTTTCATGATCTGTGATTGTTGATGAAAGAGAGGGCAGATTCTAACGGGAAATGAGAAAGATTTGCAGAATTTATACTTTTAGAGAGGAATTTTAATAGTATTCTTTTCTCGGCTCACTTAGTCTGCTTAAGAATAAGTTTAGAAAAGAGAGAGAAGAATGACGCAAGTCAGTCATCCCGATAGCTATTTGATAGAGCAGTTTTTAGATGCAATGTGGATGGAAAGAGGGCTGTCTGAGAACACGCTCTCTTCTTACCGAAACGATCTATTTAAATTATTGAACTGGATGTCTGAATCCAATTTCCGTTTGGATTTTATCAGTGCTTCAGGGTTGCAGGATTACCAGTCATGGCTAATGGATCAAGGTTTTAAACAAACTTCTCGAGCGAGGATGCTCTCAGCGATACGGCGATTGTTTCAATATCTTCATCGAGAAAAAGTCAGGGCGGATGACCCTAGTGCGTTGTTGGTTAGCCCTAAATTACCGCAGCGACTCCCTAAAGATTTGAGTGAGCAGCAAGTTGAAGCGTTGCTTAATGCGCCAGACCCTAACGATCCCATAGAATTACGCGACAAAGCCATGCTTGAGCTTTTGTACGCGACTGGGCTACGCGTCACTGAACTGGTGAGCTTGACCATGGAAAATATTAGCCTACGTCAAGGCGTGGTCCGTGTCATGGGGAAAGGTGGAAAAGAGCGCTTAGTTCCAATGGGAGAAAATGCCATCGATTGGATTGAAACCTTTTTGGAACAAGGACGTCCAACCATCTTGGGTGAAAAATCGTCCGATGTTGTGTTTCCTAGTAAACGGGCAAGACAGATGACAAGGCAAACCTTTTGGCATCGAATAAAGTTTTATGCAGTGCTGGCAGATATTGACTCTGACGCATTATCGCCACACGTACTGCGCCATGCATTTGCAACACATTTATTAAATTACGGCGCAGATTTGAGGGTGGTTCAAATGTTGTTAGGACATAGTGACTTATCCACCACACAAATTTATACTCACGTCGCAACCGAGCGACTGAAACAGATTCACGAACAACACCACCCAAGGGCGTAGTTCGTATATGACTATTTTTAAGGTGAAATCATGCAATTTTTGCGCAAACTTGGTGTAGTAGCGGCTGGCGCGCTGACTTCTTTTTCTCTTTTTGCTGCTGAAGCAGATGTCAGTAACATTACTGAGCGATTCGGTAAATTGGGAGTGGCAGTGAGTAGCATAACCGACAGCGACATCACCGGTCTTTACGAAGTCGAAACGAATCAAGGGCTATTTTTGTCTACACAGACAGGCGACTATTTTATTCAAGGTAAAATCTACGCCCTAGATGACAAAGGTAACTTTACGGATGTGATCGCTAAGCGTTACGCCGAAAAAATTAAGGATTTCTCTTCTAGCTGGATCGAGTACAAAGCAAAAGAAGAAAAATACATTGTGACCGTATTTACGGATATTGATTGTGGTTACTGTTTGAAATTGCACCGTCAGATGCAAGAGTACAATGACAAAGGCATCACCATTCGCTATTTGGCATACCCTCGCGCTGGCGTACAAAGCCAAGTGGGTCAACAAATGTCGCAAATTTGGTGTTCTGTTGATCAAAAAGCGGCTATGGATGAAATGAAGCTTGAGCGCAGCTTCAGTCAAAAAGTCAGAGAGAAAGAAGACTGTCTCAACACCATCGCTTCACATCGTGATTTGGGTTCTAAATTGGGTGTGCGTGGTACGCCTGCCATCGTCACCAGTAATGGCAGTGTGATTGGTGGTTACTTATCACCGGATGATCTGATTGCTCAGTTGGAAAAAATTAACTAATACTAAACGGATGCCTGTGGGAAACTTCAGGCAAACGACTTTTCTCTGAGCGAAATTCAAAGATATGATCGAAATTCAAAGACGCCCTCAAGATACGCCCCATTCACTTCCGAATTCTATTTCGCCCTTACTTCAGCGAATTTACGCCGCGCGAGGTATTCAATCCTCCTCTCAGCTCGATACTACGGCTAAAGCCCTACACTCCTACCAGTTATTAGGGGGCATTCAGCAAGCCGTTGAAATCTTGTTTGGATCTATTCAGAAGAAAAAACGCATTATTGTTGTTGGCGATTTTGATGCTGATGGCGCAACCAGTTCTGCGTTGTCTGTGCTTGCGCTGAGAATGCTGGGCTGCCATAACGTTGATTATCTCGTTCCTAACCGGTTTGAAGATGGGTACGGGTTAAGCCCTGAAGTGGTTGATCAAGCGATCGAACTTGGCGTAGAAGTGATCATGACGGTGGACAACGGGGTTTCATCAATTGATGGTGTACGTTATGCCAAAGACAAAGGGATTACCGTTATTGTGACGGATCACCATTTGCCGGGTCATGAATTGCCTAATGCGGATGCCATCGTTAACCCCAACCTTGAAAGTTGCGAATTCCCATCAAAATCATTGGCAGGAGTTGGTGTCGCGTTTTATATGATGATGGCGCTTTGTGTCCATATGCGCAAACTGAACTGGTTTGCTTCGCAAGGTATGCAAGAGCCCAAGTTGATGGAGCTTATTGACTTGGTGGCTTTAGGCACCGTTGCTGATGTGGTGCCTCTTGATGAAAACAACCGAATATTGGTTCACCAAGGATTGCAACGCATTCGTGCGGGTAAAGCGCGGCCTGGTATTCAAGCTCTAATTGAAGTGGCGAAGCGTGATTCGCGGCGTCTGGTTGCTTCCGATTTTGGTTTTGCGCTAGGACCCCGAATAAATGCCGCGGGTAGGCTTGACGATATGTCATTTGGCGTTGAATTGTTGATGAGTAATAACATCCATGCCGCGCGTCGGATGGCGAGTGAATTGGATGGATTAAATCAAACTCGAAAAGAGATTGAAGAAGGCATGAAACAAGAAGCAATGGCATTTTGTGAACGCCTGCAATTTGGTGAAAACGCAGAGTTGCCTTATGGGCTGGTTTTGTTCCAACGAGACTGGCACCAAGGTGTGATTGGTATTTTGGCTTCGCGTATCAAGGAACAATTTCACCGTCCAGTGATTGCTTTTGCTGATGGGGGGGATGGCACTCTCAAGGGGTCGTGCCGTTCCATTCCTGGTTTGCACATGCGCGACACGCTGGATAGGATCGACACTCAAAACCCCGGTGTGATCACTAAATTTGGTGGGCATGCCATGGCCGCAGGTTTGACGGTAAAAGAGTCAAACTTTGAACAATTCAGTCGGTTGTTTGACAAAGCCGTTCGTCATGACCTAGACGAAGCCTCTCTAAAGGGCATTTTATTATCGGATGGAGAATTGCAACCTGAAGAGTTTTCCATGCACGTTGCAGAAACCCTGCGTTCAGCAGGACCATGGGGACAAGCGTTTCCTGAACCCTTGTTCGATGGTGAATTTAAAGTAATGCACCAAAAACTGGTGGGAGAAAAACACTTGAAGTTAATGTTGGAACCCTTACACAAAGGACACCCGACCAACATTATGATTGATGGTATTGCTTTTAATGTGGATTTGCGTCGATGGCCCGATGCATCGGTAAAAACGGTACGTTTGGCGTACAAGCTTGATATCAATGAGTTCCGCGGCAACCAGTCCCTTCAATTGATGATCGATCATATTGAGGCGAAATAACCTCGTAATCCATACTGTTTTTATGCCTGTCCTGCTGCGGATTAAGAGTCGCGGGCTCCTAGCATTTCTAAGCATGTATGACGCAAATTTTTCTGTATATCTATCACATTTTTGAGTAGAATTCTTCGGTTAAATTCTACGCTAAAATGTTGAGCCAACATGTTTGAAATCAATCCTATTAAAAACCGCCTACAGGACGTGACCGAGCGCACAAATGTCCTGAGGGGGTACCTTTGACTATGACGCTAAGAAAGAGCGTCTAGAAGAAGTCAACGCAGAACTAGAACAACCCGATGTATGGAATGAACCTGAGCGAGCACAAGCACTAGGTAAAGAGCGTGCCTCTCTTGAAGCGGTGGTCGAAACCATCGATTCACTCGATCAGGGTGTTGAAGACGTAGAAGGTCTTCTTGAGCTAGCGATTGAAGAAGAAGATCAAGAAACCTTCGATGAAATCGACCCTGAATTGGTTGAACTTGAGCTCAAACTAGAGAAGCTTGAATTTCGCCGTATGTTTGCGGGCGATCACGATGCTTCCGATTGCTACATCGATTTACAAGCAGGGTCAGGGGGGACAGAAGCACAAGACTGGACCAACATGATGCTGCGCATGTATTTACGCTGGGCGGAGTCGAAAGGCTTTAAAGCGGAAGTCATTGAAGTGTCTGAAGGCGATGTCGCGGGCTTGAAATCGGCAACGGTTCGTATTTCGGGTGAATACGCTTACGGTTGGCTTCGCACAGAGACGGGTGTTCACCGTTTGGTTCGAAAGTCTCCATTTGATTCGGGCGGTCGTCGCCATACCTCATTCGCATCTGCGTTTATTTATCCGGAGATTGATGAAAACATCGACATTGATGTGAACCCTTCAGACCTTCGTATTGATGTTTATCGTGCGTCAGGTGCGGGTGGACAGCACGTTAACACCACGGAATCAGCGGTGCGTATTACGCACCTTCCAACCAATACTGTGGTGCAGTGCCAGAACGACCGTTCTCAACATAAAAACAAAGATCAGGCGATGAAACAGCTTCGTGCGAAGCTATTCGAGCTGGAATTGCAAAAGCAAAATGCGGAAAAACAAGCCAATGAAGATGCAAAATCGGATATCGGCTGGGGTAGCCAGATCCGTTCTTACGTCTTGGATGATTCCCGTATTAAAGATTTACGTACCGGCGTTGAAAACCGCAATACACAAGCGGTTCTAGATGGCGATCTCGACAAATTTATTGAAGCCAGCCTGAAATCAGGCCTGTAAGCTTTCACCGACCAATCGACAGGATACATCGAAAATGACTGATGCTGTTCAAAACGAAACGCAACTAGAAGCCCATTCGCAAGAAGAGAATAAGCTGATTGCAGAGCGTCGTGCGAAACTGGATGAAATTCGCAAGACTTGCAACGCCAACGGTCACCCAAACGACTTCCGTCGTGACAGCTTGGCTGGCGACCTTCAGAAAGCGTTCGGTGAAAAGAGCAAAGAAGAACTGGAAGAGTTGAATCATGTAGTGGCGATCGCGGGTCGCATTATGGCAAAACGAGGTCCTTTCCTCGTGATTCAGGAAACCTCTGGTCGTATCCAAGCTTACGCAGCGAAAGACGTTCAAAAAGAATTGAAAGCGAAATACCAAGGGCTAGACATTGGTGACATCGTTGGCGTGAAAGGGGCATTGCACAAATCGGGCAAAGGTGACCTTTACGTGAATATGGAAGAATATGATTTGCTGACCAAAGCACTGCGTCCTCTTCCAGAGAAGTTTCATGGTCTGACTGATCAGGAAATGCGTTACCGTCAGCGTTACGTCGATCTCATCGTAAACGAAGATTCTCGCCAAGCGTTTATCATTCGTTCTAAGTTGGTGTCCTCTATCCGTAACTTCATGAGCGGTAAAGGCTACCTGGAAGTTGAAACGCCAATGATGCACGTGATCCCTGGCGGTGCTACGGCTCGACCGTTCATTACTCATCACAACGCGCTAGACATTGACATGTACTTGCGTGTTGCACCAGAGCTTTACCTAAAACGTTTGGTTGTTGGTGGGTTTGATCGCGTATTCGAAATCAACCGTAACTTCCGTAACGAAGGGCTATCGCCTCGTCACAACCCAGAATTCACCATGATGGAATTCTACCAAGCGTACTCTGACTACAAAGATTTAATGGACCTAACGGAAGAGATGTTAAGCACGGTTGCGATGGACGTTCTTGGTTCGACTTCTATGCCTTACGGCGATGAAACGGTAGAGTTTGGTGGTCAGTATGCTCGTATGAGCATGTTTGAGGCGATCAAGCACTACAACCCAGAGCATACAGACATCCAAGCGCTGACTGAAGAAGACCTTCAAAATCGTGAAAAAATGGTTGCGATTGCGAAATCGGTTCACGTTGAAGTGGAAACATTTTGGACTTGTGGGCAGTTGCTTGAGGAAATTTTTGGTGAGACGGCAGAGCCTCAACTTATCCAGCCAACATTCATTACGGGTTACCCAGCGGACATTTCTCCATTAGCTCGTCGTAGCGATGACAACCCATTCTTCACCGATCGCTTTGAGTTCTTCATTGGTGGGCGTGAAGTGGCGAATGGTTTCTCAGAATTGAATGATGCAGAAGATCAAGATGCTCGCTTTAAAGCGCAAGTTGACGCGAAAGATGCAGGTGATGATGAGGCCATGTATTACGATGCGGATTATATTACGGCACTTGAACACGGTTTGCCGCCAACGGCTGGTCAAGGAATTGGTATAGATCGATTGGCGATGTTATTCACAAATACGCATACCATTCGCGATGTAATTTTATTCCCAGCGATGCGACCTCAGCAGTAAAAATATTTATGTCTCAAAATTAAAGCCACCTTCGGGTGGCTTTTTTGAACTTAATTCGGACGTTGAAATTTTATAAATATGTGATTTTGCTCTGCAAAATGATAGATCTTTTCACTTTATCTCCATGTGTCTCACTATTGACAACAGTTATTGGTTAGTCTGTTCCTGCTTGACTGTTTAATAAATTGTACTATGTCTTAAGCATGAGACGTTTTATTGTCGCAAGATTAATTCATATGTAAATCGTCAAGCACCTTAAAACCACGATGAAGATCGTAACAACAATATAGATTGATTAAGGAAGTATTAATGGGTACTCAATTCCGAATGGATTCTGTACCGGGTTCACTTGTTGTTGTTGGAGGCACATACGAACCTTGGCTTGCAGTATTAGAGCAGGTAGGTTGGCGTTGCCAGCGATGTGATGACCTTCGTGAAGCACAGACATTGTTCTCAGAGATTGGTCCTTGCATTGGGATTGTTGATTTAAGCCAGGATGAGTTCAGTCTCAACGGTCTGGCAAATTTAGTCAGCAGCCACAAGCAGGTTCGTTGGCTGGCATTTATCAGGGAGTCTCAGTTGAGCTCTGATACCATATGTCAGTTCATAGTAAACTTTTGTATTGATTTTTTTACTGCGCCCATACCAGACGCACAACTTCTCAATACAATTGGCCACCAACTTGGAATGCTGAAACTGGAGAAGAAAGTTTGGCCTAGCTACGGTCAGACAAGTGATATGGGTATGATTGGGGAGTCAATGCCTATAAAACGTCTGCGAGATCAGGTTCGAAGAATCGGACCGACCGATGTCAGCATTTTGATTTTTGGGGAATCAGGATCGGGTAAAGAAAAAGTCGCTCAAGCGATACATACCACATCGGCACGCTCTAAAGGTCCATTTTTTAGTGTGAACTGCGGAGCGATATCAGAGCAGAGAATGGAGGTGGACATCTTCGGTGTAGACAGAGGCGACGACTGGGGAGAAGCGTCACTGTTGGAACAAGCCGATGGTGGTACCATTTTATTCAACGACATTTTGAATATGCCATTATCTCAACAACAGCATTTGCTGTTCTATTTACAGGAAGGAAAAGTCGAAACAAAAGAAGGGGCGAAAGAAGTGGATGTCAGAATTTTGGTTGCTAACCATTCTGATATGGAAAAAGCCCTGTTAGATGATGACTTCAACGAAGAACTTTATCATCGCCTTAATGTGTTAAGAATTAATGTTCCTAGCTTGAAGGAGCGCTCAGGTGACATAGCTGTACTGGCAAATCACTATTTGAACGTTTACTCTCGTGAGTACAACGCGCAAGCGAGAAGCTTCTCTGACCAAGCGTTAAGAGCATTGACTCAACACCATTGGCCTGGAAATGTTCGAGAGTTAATGAATCAAATCAAACGTGTTGTATTGATGTCAGATTCAGTTGTTATTGAAGAATCTCAATTGGATTTACCAAAACGTGCCGATAACCAGAGAAGTTTACGAAGTATTCGTGAACGTTCAGAACGCGATGCTCTAGTGCTTGTATTGGAATCGCATGATGGTCAAGTGACTCCAGCGGCGAAAGAGCTGGGTGTTTCTCGTGCTACCATGTATCGCCTGCTGAATAAGCACAATCTGATATCGGAAACCAGAGCATAGTGCTTGACATTGATTCAGTATGATTGCTTTACAAAACGCTCACTTTTAAGTGAGCGTTTTTTTTATTTGGTCATTAAAGACTGATGTATCGTAGAAATTGGAAGAGTAACAGAAGAGCAGAATCAGAAAGTGGCAGTCTGTACATGGACTGTCTTTGAGTGAAGTATCATATGAATTTTTGTTCTGAGATATAACTTAGGATATGCAATATATTCTGCTAATGACACTGTGACTGAGTTGCATACAGATAAATTGGCTTTTTTTATAAATTGCGTGAATATGCGCTTGAAATATATCCTCTTGGGGTTAGAATTTAATCGTGACAGTAAGTCACCATTAATCATTTCATTCTTGGATTAGTTAACGAAAGGAGGCACAAAATGTTGAATATATTTACTACACAACATGATTGTGTCGCCAATGATCTAGGTTTTGCCATGGATGCCCGTGGCACCTCTACACCTAAAAACGTTAATTGATCCGTGACCATTTGGGCCGCGGATAAGCGGTCTGACTGGGACAGTCTACAAATTTTTTAATCCTATTTTTGACCGCTTTTTCCAGCCTATATTTATTTTCTGGAGAAAAAAGTTATGCGTCATTCTATTTACATCCAACTGGCCACATTCTTGGTAAAAGCCGATATTAACCGTGAAGTCCGTGCTTGGAAACGCAGAGTGAAAAGAGCTCAGTACAATATTCCATGGCACAACGCACATTTGCTTCAAGATATTGGTCTTGACTCGGAAGGCAATCCAATTGGTGTGAATGAGCAACCGTCAGCTACCGCAGAGCGCCGTGTTCGTCATCTTCGCCGATTATTACGAACGCGAATTCCAACGTAGCAAAAGGGGCTAAGCATTTACCCATTTAGTACTTACTCATTTAGTACTGATGGCGCTTAGCCCCTAAAACCGACATATTCCTGTTAATCAGGGGCAAGGGTTGGAGTATTGCACTCCAATCTCTTGCAAAGATGAAAGCAACTCTTCTGACAGATTCACTTCTAAGCTATCAATATTACTTTTCAATTGCTCCATCGTGGTTGCACCAATGATGTTAGACGCAACGAATGGACGCTGATTGACAAAGGCCAACGCCATTTGAGCAGGGTCTAATCCATGCTCTTGCGCTAATTTTACGTAGGCTTCCGTGGCTTTCACACCATTTGGTGTAAAGTAGCGAGCGAAACGTTCATAAAGTGTGCAGCGCGCGCCTTCAGGTTTTGCATTGTTAAGGTACTTTCCGCTTAACGTACCAAACGCAAGAGGTGAGTATGCAAGTAATTTGACTCCCTCATTGTGAGCGATTTCAGAGAGCCCTACTTCAAAAGTACGATTCAATAAGTTGTACGGGTTTTGAATTGTGATGGCTCTTGGTAAGTCGTGTTTTTCAGCCAATCTTAGATAACTCATTACCCCCCAAGGTGTTTCATTGGATAGCCCTATGTAACGAACCTTACCTTGTTTGACCACATCAGCAAGGGCTTCTAAGGTCTCAAGAATGGGGGTATCGTTTTGATCATCGGGGTAGGGGTAGTTCAGTTGCCCAAAGCAGTTAGTTTGTCGTTGTGGCCAATGGATCTGATAGAGATCGACGTATTCGGTTTTCAGGCGAGTTAGGCTCTCATCGATAGCAAGGTGGATATTGCGCCAGTCGAGTGCCATTGCATCACGGATGTAAGGGACGCCACGTGGACCCGAAACTTTGGTAGCGAGCACCACTTTTTCTCGCTTGCCCGATTTTTTGATCCAATTGCCTATGTATTCTTCTGTTCTACCTTGAGTGTCAGCGCTAGGAGGAACGGGGTACATTTCCGCGGTATCGATAAAGTTAATGCCTCTTTCTAAGGCATAGTCAAGTTGGGAAAAAGCCTCTGATTCCGTGTTTTGCTCACCGAATGTCATGGTACCTAAACACAACGGACTGATCTCAAGAGTTGAATGCGGTAACTTATTTAATTGCATATACATTCCTCATTTTTTCTTCACTATAAACTGATTGTTATGGATGCGGTCAAGTAAAAAATGTTAATGATTTGTTCAACATTAAGTCGATTTTGTCTATGCTTTAAAGATGACCAGTAAAGAGTGCATAGTTATTTGATGATCCAGGGAGGAGAATGATGCAAAGAGAACAGCTCAATCATTGGCTACATGCAAAGCATATCGAGCAGGGAAAAGAGCCAAAAATCTATGTGATTAGCTGTGCAAATCTATCCAGTTATTTGTTGGCGGTAGAATATAAGCACAAGTTAGAACCTATTCGAGGCAAGGGAGAGCCATTGCATTACGATTCATTGGAGTTGGTGAAAGATGCATTACATAAAATGGGGGTTCATACCGCTTATTTAAGGCTACACAATGTTTATGATGAATGTGGAGAGAGCGGAGTAGCACTTTATCACGACATTGAGATGTCGATTCACTAGAGCGTAGAGCGGTGAGTTGAAATCGAGAAAGGGTTATGGATCAAAAAACTGTTCTAAGATCCTTTGAGTGAACCCTTTTTTTAAATAGAAACCTCTTGGAAGTGTCATGATTGGCGTACCATTTGCCCCATAAGCTTCCGTGAGTGCTCTGCTGTTCGCGGCTTTTGGGCGGAGCTGTAGAGCTGTTCCATGCCGAGCGGTGATTTGTTCGACTTGCCCTAGGACGATGTACTCCATCAACTCTTCCCAATCTTGTTTTAGGATCTGAGTTTCTTTTTCATTCGGCGACCATAAAACAGGAAAGCCCACTTTACGTTTGGCGACAGGCAACGCTCTTTCACCTTCAACAGGAACCCAGAGCACACTGGATAGTTTTTGCCGTATATGGCTATTTTCCCAAGTAAGACCCTGTACACCAATTAAGGGGGCAACCGCAACAAAAGTGGTTTCTAGGGGGGTACCTTTATGGCTAATGGGGATGCTTTTGAGCTCGATCCCAAGATCAACAAAGTCTTGCTGTGGCTTGCTACCCGCGCTTGCACCTAGGTGCCACTCAAGCAGTTGACCAACCCAACCTTTATCCCTTTTCAAATTATCAGGGACAGGGACTCCAGCTTCCTCAGCTAGCTCGCTTAGCGTATAGCCTGCAATGCTAATAGCACGAGTGTGAAGTTCTTGCTCAGACGTAGGTGTGGGTTTCATGGAATATTGAATACAGCAATAAAAGACTCACTTTAGCATAACTATGGAACGATTAACTGACCATAAAAATGGGATCTGACATTTTTGTAAGTGAAGTCAAAGATCTTTTCCCAACTTATCCACAGCTCGTGGGTTCAGGCTCATGCAAACAAAAGAGCTGGATCTATAATCAGGGTTTTATTGGTCGTTTTTCTGCCTAAATTTTAACTTTGAGCTAAAGTTTAATCACTTTGTGTGGGTAAAGAAATCTATGGTTGATCTTTGACCGATCTGAGCAGGGGATAGGATATCGCTGGATAAATAAGTTGAAAATCAAAGATGAAATATCATTATGTAGTTGTATTTTAAGGCTTATTGTTTTTTTTCTTCATTCCTGGGTAGGGTGGTTTGGAAGATCTTGGATCGTACTCAATGTCTTGTAATCGGTTTCTTCACACACTTATTCACAGAAAAGGTGAATAAATGTGGGACTGGTCTCATTCTTGTGTTGATAACTTATGCTTCGGTGAAAACTTATCCAGTGAGGTCCCTGTTGGGCAGAAAAAAACGTATTATGCGACATGTAAGTTTGCCCCTGTTGGGGATATGTGGAAAAATCACACTTAACAGAGATTTATATTAGAGGTTAGCCAGTGATCGATGGCGATGGTTACCGCTTAAATGTGGGGATTGTGATTTGTAACAACCATGGTCAGGTATTCTGGGCGAAACGATACGGACAGCATTCATGGCAATTTCCTCAGGGAGGAATTGATGATGGCGAAACACCAGAAGAAGCAATGTTTCGTGAGCTGTACGAAGAAGTGGGTTTAACTCAAAAAGACGTTAAAGTCGTCGCGACCTGTCGTCATTGGCTACGCTATAAGCTACCCAAACGATTGGTCCGATGGGATTCAAAACCCGTTTGTATCGGACAAAAACAGAAATGGTTCTTGCTACGATTAGACTGTGATGAGTCTAGAATCAACATGCAGCGTGGCAGTACCCCTGAATTTGATGGTTGGAGATGGGTAAGTTATTGGTACCCCGTAAGACAGGTAGTGTCGTTTAAGCGCGATGTTTATCGACGTGCGATGAAAGAGTTTGCTACGCTAGCAATGCCGTTCAGAGAACGAAAAGTAAAAGGTAAGCGAAAGAATCGGAGAGGATAACTAAATGCTCACTCAGTTGAGGGATATCGTAGAACAGGTTTCTAGAATTGAATACATCCATGAAGCTTTGGATGTATTGGTTAACGAAACCTGCCACGCTATGCAAACTGAGTGTTGCACATTTTATTTTGCCAACGATGAGTTATCTCGATTGGAGCTCATGGCCACCAAAGGCTTAAAGTTCGAAGGCGATGAAATTCACATCGGTTATCATGAGGGCTTGGTGGGTTTGGTTCGTAGAACTGCCGAGCCACTCAATTTAGCGGAAGTGTCATCTCACCCCAATTTTAAATTCTTTCCTCAACTCGGAGAGGAGATTTACCATTCTTTTCTAGGCACGCCGATTATTCATCGTAAGCAAGTACTTGGTGTCCTTGTTATTCAGCAAAAATCCCCTCGGCTTTTTTCAGAAATGGAAGAGTCGTTTCTCGTTACGCTCTCTGCGCAGCTCGCCGTTATTATTGCCCATGCACAGGCACAAGGGCATTGGCT
Source organism: Vibrio sp. S9_S30 (assembly GCF_014694455.1). GTDB lineage: Bacteria > Pseudomonadota > Gammaproteobacteria > Enterobacterales > Vibrionaceae > Vibrio. The sequence goes on from NZ_JAAUWT010000023.1 coordinate 16,489, forward strand.
ACTTAATGACGCCAACAGTCAGAAAATGAATGGAATAGCCGCCTCACCTGGTGTCGCAGTGGGCGAGTTTTGGTGGGATGATACGCAGCCTAAGCTGTCGGATGTCTACCCTGCAAGTACATTGGATATAGAGCAAGAACAAGAATGGTTAGCGCTTTCCATGGAAAGTGCAAAGGCGGATTTCAGGCGGTTACGAAAGAAGCTAGATAACGATATAAATAAAGATACGTTGGCCATTTTTGATTTGTTCACTCACCTTCTCAATGATCCTATGTTGAGAAATGATCTCAAAGAGCACATTCAAAAAGGCGATCGAGCGGATTGGGCGTTGCGACAAGTGGTGGAAACATATTCCAATCGCTTCGCTCAGATGTCTGATGTGTATTTGCGTGAGCGCGCTCAGGACATTCGAGAACTTGGCCAACGATTGTTGTATTTTCTCCATGCTAATGAAGTGGGGGAGTTAGAACTCCGACATCCGGTTATTCTTGTCGTGAATGAGCTTACTGCTTCCACGTTGGCGAGCCTACCCAAAGATAAGCTTTTGGGCGTCGTTTCTATTGAGGGGGCGGCAAATTCGCATGCGGCAATTTTATCTCGTGCTTTAGGTATTCCTGCCATTATGGGCGCGAGTGTTATGCCACAGAAGCTCACGGGTAAGACGGGCATTGTTGATGGGTATAGCGGTGAAATCTTTGTTGATCCGCCAGCCCAACTTCTTAAGGAATACCGGTCGTTACGAGACGAAGAGTTTGAGCTTTCCAAAATGGTGGAAAAGGAGCTCAAAGAAGAGGCGAGAACAAAAGATGGCTGCCATGTGAATGTAATGCTGAATGCGGGTTTGAGTGCCGATACCAATATTTCAGTGAACCAAGGCGTTAACGGTGTTGGGTTGTATCGTACCGAGATATCTTTTCTACTTCAGCACCGCTTTCCATCAGAAGAAGAGCAATATCAACAGTATCGACGGGTGTTGGAAACCTACCCAAACAAACAAGTGGTGATGCGAACCCTAGATGTCGGCGGTGATAAACCACTGCCTTATTTACCGATTGAAGAAGACAACCCATTTTTGGGGTGGCGAGGGATTCGTTTTACCCTTGATCATCCTGATATTTTCCTAATGCAATTGCGTGCCATGTTGAAAGCCAGTGATGGCTTGAATAATTTAAGCATTCTTCTTCCTATGCTATCAGGGAACCAAGAGTTAGATGATGCGCTGGTCCTCATCCAGCAAGCGTATGACGAGGTCTCGCAAACTCACCATAATGTGGCAAAACCACAAGTCGGTGTGATGCTAGAAGTGCCTTCCATGCTCTATTTATTGCCATTTATGGCGGATAAAATTGATTTTGTCTCGGTCGGTACCAACGACTTAACGCAATATTTGTTAGCGGTGGACAGAAATAATGCTCGGGTATCGGGGGTTTATGAATCGGTTCACCCTGCTGTCATTCAAGCATTGGCGCAAATAGAGGCAACATGCCGAACGCATAATTTGTCTGTGAGCATTTGTGGTGAATTGGCTGGGGATCCTATTGGTGCTTTATTGCTTGTTGGGTTAGGGTATCGTTCGCTGAGTATGAATACCGCTAACGTGGCTCGTATTAAATATTTACTTCGACAGTCGAATGTGACGGATTTACAGGCGTTAGCAAAAAGCGCGTTGTCTCATCCTTACGGAAAAGACATTCATGACCAAGTTTTTGGATACTTGGAAGCACAAAATTTAGCTGGTTTCGTTCGCGCCGGTAAAAAATAGAGGTTCACTTGAACATAGAGCTCATTTTTCAGTTCCTAGTGCTGGGGAGTATTGTTGGCGTCTTGGCGGGATTGTTAGGGATCGGAGGAGGCTTAATTGTTGTGCCTGCGATGCTTTGGCTGCTTCCGGCAGCGAACATCTCCACGGATCTTATTATGCACATTGCCTTAGCGACATCTTTAGCAACCATCATACTTACGTCTGGTTCATCTGCTTTCAATCACCTTCGTCTGGGAAACGTAGACATGTTTGTTGTTAAGTGGTTGATGCCGGGTGTGGTTGTCGGTGGTCTCGCAGGCTCGTTTATTGCAGAAGCGATTCCCACGCAGTACCTTATCAACGTTTTCGGCATCATTGTCCTAGGGTTGGCCATTCAGATGTTGATGTCTTTGCGATCTGCTGTTGCGTCCCCAATGCCATCAGCAGGAACCACTTTAGGCTATGGCGGTCTTATTGGCGTGGTGTCGAGCTTGGCAGGAATTGGTGGTGGTTCATTGACCGTCCCATTTCTAAGTCGGCACGGTGTTGATATGCGAAAAGCGATCGGCTCTTCATCGGTGTGCGGAAGTGCCATTGCTTTGGCTGGGATGGTGGGGTTTGTGGTGCATGGTTTTGAAGTGCAAGGTCTACCCAAATACAGCTTGGGTTATGTTTACTTGCCGGCATTATTTGGTATTGTGGCGACTTCTGTATTAACGACCCGTATCGGCGCCAAATGGGCGACTAAGCTTCCAACGGCGGTATTAAAGAAAATATTTGCTGTTTTCCTTCTTTTCATCGCTGGAAAAATGCTATTACCAATTTAGATGTTGTCGAATGTTTGCCGTGGTCGTTTTTAACCATTGCGGATTCAGATGTCAGTTTACTACTTCAACAGTCCTTAGAAACAGTAAAGAGAATTAAATATGAATCAGGGGTTTATCGCCTTTCCTCAAATTGATCCTGTCATTTTTTCCATCGGACCATTGGCGCTACGCTGGTATGGTTTGATGTATCTTATTGGCTTTGTATTTGCGTTGTGGTTAGCAAACCGTCGCGCTGATATGCCTAATAGTGGCTGGACGCGTGAGCAAGTTTCTGACTTGTTGTTTGCAGGTTTCCTTGGTGTTGTGCTGGGGGGGCGTATTGGTTACGTATTCTTTTACAACTTTGATGTTTTTCTGGATGACCCATTATACCTGTTTAAGATCTGGACAGGAGGGATGTCTTTTCATGGCGGCTTGCTGGGCGTGACCGCCGCCATGGCGTGGTATGCGCGTAAACATGGTCGAGCCGTCTTTGCTGTCACCGATTTTATCGCGCCATTGGTTCCTTTTGGTCTCGGAATGGGGCGCATAGGTAACTTTATGAACGACGAGCTATGGGGGCGCGTAACGGATGTGCCATGGGCGGTGTTATTTCCAAGTGGGGGGTATCTTCCCCGGCACCCTTCGCAGTTGTATGAGTTTGTCCTCGAAGGTTTAGTTCTTTTTTTCATTATCAATTGGTTTATTAAGAAACCTCGCCCTGCTGGAAGTGTGTCTGGGGTGTTTTTGCTGGGGTATGGTAGCTTCCGCTTTATTATAGAATACTTCCGAGAGCCGGATGCACATCTGGGTCTTTTTGGAGGTTGGATCTCCATGGGGCAAATTTTGTCTCTACCAATGGTGATGGGGGGGATCGCATTGATTACATGGGCATTTATCGCCAACAAACAACCTGTTAAATCGAAAGTGTAAGGTCTACAGTGAAACAGTATTTGGAGTTATGTCAGCGTATCGTCGATGAAGGTACGTGGATTGAAAACGAGCGCACGGGAAAACGGTGCCTAACCGTCATCAACGCGGATCTTACTTATGATGTTAGTTCGGGAGCATTCCCACTAGTGACAACGCGAAAAAGCTTTTGGAAAGCCGCCGTTGCTGAATTACTCGGTTACATTCGTGGTTACGACAACGCGGAAGATTTTCGCATGCTAGGCACCAAAACATGGGACGCGAACGCAAATTTAAACGATGCATGGCTTAACAACCCCTATCGTAAAGGCAATGACGATATGGGGCGTGTTTACGGTGTGCAAGGGCGTGCTTGGGCAAAGCCTGATGGCGGACACATCGATCAGCTCAGAAAGATTGTGGATGATTTAACGAATGGTGTGGATGATCGTGGCGAAATATTGAATTTCTACAACCCAGGTGAATTTCACATGGGTTGTTTGCGTCCTTGCATGTACAGTCACCACTTTTCCTTACTTGGCGATACATTATACTTAAACAGCACACAGCGTTCCTGTGACGTTCCATTAGGTTTAAACTTTAATATGGTTCAAGTGTACGTTTTCTTAGCTCTGATGGCTCAGATAACGGGTAAGAAGCCAGGTAAGGCGTACCACAAGTTGGTTAATGCACACATCTACGAAGATCAGTTAGAGTTGATGCGTGATGTTCAGTTGAAACGTGAGCCTTTTCCTGCACCTGAAATCAGAATTAACCCTAAGATACAATCGCTCGAAGATTTGGAAACATGGGTCACTATGGATGATTTTGACGTGGTGGGGTATCAATGCCACGATGCGATTAAGTATCCATTTTCAGTATAATTGTTACAAGAAGAACAACGACGCCACTTGTCCTCAAGCGGCGTTTTTTTGTGGGATAAATCCTGTAGCGAGCAGCACTTGAATAAACAAACTAGTCCAGCTGGATTCGTTAAATCTATCTGACATGTATGCTTTCTTATGCGAGTGAAATCGCCCTAAGAGATCATTAAGCTCGATAAAAACAAAGAAAGCCCCTGCACTTGATAAATGCAGGCGCTTATGACGTTCTGTATCGGCTTTTACGCGGTAAGCGCTAAGATGGTACCGGGCATGATGATGAACACAGCCAGTAAGTAACCTACGACGACCGATTTATTCTTCATCGCCATATCGGATATCAGATCCGCCCCTTTGATGGGGAGCTCTCTTAGGAATGGAATACCGTAGATAAAGGCTGTGGCCATTACGTTAAACACTAAGTGAACAAGTGCAATTTGTAAGGCAAATACAGCAAACTCACCAGAAACCGCTGTTGCAGCGAGCAATGCCGTGATGCACGTACCAATATTTGCACCCAGAGTGAACGGGTAAACATCACGCACTTTTAGTACACCTGACCCCACCAATGGAACCATTAAGCTTGTTGTTGTTGACGAAGACTGAACCAGTACAGTGACAACGGAACCTGATGCGATGCCGTGAAGAGGTCCACGACCAATAGCATTTTTCAAAATGTCACGCGCTCGACCAACCATTAGGCTCTTCATCAGCTTGCCCATAACGGTGATGGCGACGAAGAGGGTTGCGATGCCTAATATAATCAACATAACCCCGCCTGCTACATCGCCAAACGACGCTAGGGGTTCTTTAATCGCGTTAATAACAGGTTTGGTAATGGGTTTAATAAAGTTGAAACCTTTAATGCTCATATCACCAGTTGCAAGCATCGGTGAAATCAGCCAGTGAGAAATTTTCTCTAGAATACCGAACATCATTTCCAGCGGTAGGAAGATGATAACAGCAAGGAGGTTGAAGAAATCATGGATGGTGGCACTAGCAAATGCGCGTTTAAACTCGACCTTGCAACGAACGTGACCTAAGCTGACCAACGTATTGGTAACGGTAGTACCAATGTTGGCACCCATAATCATTGGAATGGCCGTCGCTACAGGGAGACCACCAGCAACAAGTCCGACAATAATGGAAGTGACAGTACTAGACGACTGAATTAATGCTGTTGCAACAAGCCCTATCATTAGACCTGCAACAGGGTGAGAAGCAAATTCGAAAAGTGTTTTAGCGTGCTCTCCAGAAGCCCACTTAAAACCACTTCCTACCATTGAAACTGCAAGTAATAGTAGGTAAAGCATGAAAGCCAAGTTAGCCCAGCGTAGCCAGCGAGCTGAGCTCGATCGTGGCGCTGCTGTTGAAGTAGCTTGGTTTATCATATTTTTCTCCGTGACCGTTCTCAATTAGGTCGGTTAGTGAATCTGAAGGCGATACTAGAGATGAAATATTGCAGTTATATGACATTTACATTTAAGGGGGGCTTTTTTGCTATTTTTTCCACGCAATCGATAACTTACAATGATATGTTTTATAATTTATTGATTTTTAAGGGTTAAGTTGGGTTTGTTGCTAGGCGGTGATTGGTGTTTTTGACTGTTTTTAATAGGAAATTTGCATTTTGTCACACTTTCTCTTGATGATAGTGTCATAAAAGTCTCGATTATGTTCGGTTTTATTCGAAATATTCACTTTTATATATCGAAAATACCGAAAATATGGTCTCTTTATTAGATGCGTTGTATCATATGGTTTCTTCATGCTTTGGTTAAGAAAATTCGATGTCGCACTTAAATTATAATCATCTTTATTATTTCTGGATGGTGTGTAAACAGGGTTCGGTTACGAAAGCTGCGGATGCACTTTTCCTAACGCCTCAGACCGTAACTGGGCAAATAAAAGCGCTAGAAGAAAGAATGGATGGCAAGTTAACCAAGCGTAATGGGCGTAGCGTCGAGCCTACTGAGTTAGGGCAACTTGTCTTTAAGTATGCCGATCGTATGTTTGGTTTAAGTTATGAAATGCTAGACATCGTCAATTACAGTCAGCGATCCAATATTCTGTTTGATGTTGGGGTGGCCGATGCGCTTTCAAAACGCTTAGTAAGCCGGATTCTGATGACCACGGTACCTTCAGACAATAGCATCCACTTACGATGCTTTGAATCGACTCACGAATTGCTTCTTGAGCAGCTCTCTCAGCATAAGTTGGATATGATTTTGTCTGATTGTGCGGTTGATTCAAGCCAGAGCCCTGGGCTATACAGTAAAAAGTTGGGTGAATGTCGAATGAGCTTCTTTAGCTCGAAACCATTGGATAATGAACAGTTTCCCTCAGTATTAGAGAATCGAAAACTGCTTTTGCCTGGAAGCCGAACCTCAATGGGAAGAAAGGTCATGCAGTGGTTTGATCGAAAAGGAATTCAGCCCAACATTCTTGGTGAGTTTGATGACGTGGCTTTAATGAAAGCATTCGCTCAAGATCATAAAGATGCGATTTTTCTTGCACCCAGTTTGTATCAATCCGAAGTGGGTGATGACGTCTCTCTACACTTGGTGGGTGAAATAAATGAGCTTAAGGAAGAGTACTTTGTGATATTTGCTGAACGAATGATTCAGCATCCAACTGTTAAGAATCTTTGTGATGCTGATTTCATTCAGCTGTTCGATTAACAGAATTCATTGTATTACTTTACATTGTTGTAATAACATTACTATGAATAAGGACTTCAACTGACATAACATAAATAATAAGTTGAAGATGCAATAACTTAGCTTTAGCCCATGGAGGCTGTTGAATGAACTTACAGGAAATGGAGCAGAAGTCTGCTCAAGTTGTCGTACTCTTGAAAGCGATGGCGAATGAAAGACGCTTGCAAATATTATGTATGCTACACAGTAATGAACTTTCTGTTGGAGAGCTGTGTTCTAATCTTGAATTGAGTCAGTCTGCACTGTCTCAGCATTTAGCCTGGTTGAGAAGAGATGGTTTGGTACAAACTCGGAAAGAAGCCCAAACGGTCTATTATTCTCTTAGCAGCTTGGAAGTAAAACAAGTCATTAAACTGCTTCATGCACTGTATTGCGAAGATTGATCGCGTATGGACAAGTGGTTGAGCTGACCTTAGAGTGGTCAGCCATCCGAGAAGGATAAGCCTAGGTACGAAAAAGCATTTTGTTTTATTTAGATATAAAAAAACCGGCGAAAGCCGGTTTTTTTGCAAATCTAAACCCGGATTAAAGAGCTTTGATTGCTGCAGAGAAACGAGACTTGTGACGAGCAGCTTTATTCTTATGAATAAGACCTTTGGTCGCCATACGGTCTAGGATCGGTGTAACTGCAGTGAATGCAGCTGTTGCAGCTTCTTTATCGCCTGCTTCAATAGCTGCGATAGTTTTCTTCATGTAAGTGCGCATCATAGAACGACGGCTAGCGTTGTGCTGACGACGTTTTTCAGCTTGGATAGCGCGCTTCTTAGCAGATTTACTGTTTGCCAAGGGTCTAACTCCCAAAAACTTAGTTCGGTGACAATTTAAGGGCGAGGAATATCCCTCAATTACGCTTAAATGTCAAATGATTTGTGCAAAAACCCAGCTCATCCAAACAATCTTTGGAATAGAAGGTCATCGCGGTTAAGATGGCGTGGATTCTAACAGCATTTTTATACCATTGCTAATAATTATCTCTGCTGAGCCCATGAAAGCGCTTTAGCAGATTTATGAGTGTATTTTTTAGGGGATGTTTGTGAGTAAAAAGCTGCTCAAGTCTGGCTTGATCGTCAGTATGATGACTTTTATTTCCAGAATTCTGGGTCTGGTACGGGACGTGGTTGTCGCCAATCTAATGGGCGCAGGTGCCAGCGCAGATGTTTTCTTTTTTGCCAATAAAATTCCCAATTTTTTGCGTCGCCTTTTCGCTGAAGGGGCGTTTTCCCAAGCCTTTGTGCCTGTTTTAACGGAATATCATGCCAGTGGTGATCAAGCCAAAACCCGAGAATTGATTGCGAAAGCATCGGGTACATTAGGCGTCATTGTTACTGGGGTTACACTAGTTGGGGTGCTTGGGTCGGGTGCGATCACTGCACTGTTTGGTTTTGGGTGGTTCCTTGATTGGCTAAATGGTGGTCCCTCTTCGGAAAAGTTTGAACTAGCCAGTTTTCTTTTGAAAGTGACCTTCCCTTATTTGTGGTTTATTACGTTTGTTGCACTGTCGGGAGCGATTTTAAACACCCTCGGGAAATTTGCGGTTTCTTCTTTTACGCCTGTATTTCTCAATATTATGATTATTGGGTCCGCACTTTGGATATCACCACAATTAGAACAACCAGAAATTGGTTTAGCCATTGGAGTGTTTCTTGGTGGTTTGGTGCAATTTCTTTTTCAAATACCTTTCTTAATCAAAGAGGGGATGTTGGTCAAACCTCAATGGGGATGGTGCGATCCTGGTGTTGTGAAAATCCGTACTCTAATGATCCCAGCATTGTTTGGTGTGTCTGTGAGTCAAATTAACCTTTTGCTTGATACTTTTATTGCGAGTTTTTTAGCGACAGGCTCGATTAGCTGGCTCTATTACTCAGACCGTTTGTTAGAATTTCCTTTGGGTTTGTTTGGGATTGCCATTGCCACGGTCATTCTACCGGCGCTTTCTCGGAGGCATGTAGACTCTCAAACTGATGGCTTTGCGCACACGATGGATTGGGGCATTCGAATGGTTCTACTGCTTGGTGTGCCGGCCATGCTAGGGTTGATTATACTTTCGAAGCCTATGTTAATGGTGCTCTTCATGCGAGGAGAGTTCACCCCTCAAGACGTAGAGTTTGCTTCTTTATCCTTAATGGCTTACGCATCGGGCTTACTGAACTTCATGTTGATCAAAGTGCTGGCACCCGGTTATTACTCGCGACAAGACACGAAAACTCCTGTGAAGTACGGCATTATAGCCATGGTATCCAATATGGTATTTAACGCCATTTTTGCTTGGTTCTACGGGTACGTTGGATTGGCGATTGCAACGGCGTTATCGGCTTTTGTTAACATGACATTGTTGTATCGTGGGTTACACATGCAAAAAGTGTATCGAATCACCAAAGAAACGCTTATTTTTGCGCTAAAGCTTATCCTTGCTGGTGTGGTGATGGTTTCGACGGTTTTATGGCTAAATCCGACCATGGATACCTGGTTGTCCTGGAGCTTTGGTGCTCGTTGCATGCAGTTAGCTATTTTGATTGGGGGTGGTGCTTTAGTTTACTTGATATCGGTTTTGGTGATGGGCATTCGAATTCGTCACCTGAAAGCCGCCTCTTAGTGAGCCGATTATTTTAAGAGTGAAACTCGCATCTTATTACGGTTTGGGTATATAATCCGTCGGTTTCGTGCACAATAAAATGATTGAATAACGGCAAGTAAGCCTAAGCTAGAGATTTCATGGAGTTAATCCGAGGTATACACAATATACAGCCCTGTCATAAGGGGTGCGTATTGACGATAGGTAATTTTGATGGTGTCCACTTAGGTCATCAACAAGTGCTGAAACAAGTGTCACGGCGAGCCAAAAATATGGGGTTGCCGACCATGGTCATGACGTTTGAACCTCAACCCATGGAGTTTTTTGCAAGGGATAAAGCACCCGCGCGGCTGACTCGCTTGCGCGATAAAATTGTTCAATTGGAAAAGCTCGACATCCAACGGCTACTTTGCGTGAACTTCAATGCCCATTTTTCAAGTATGAGTGCGGAAGGCTTTATCAGAGAGCTATTGGTTAACCAGCTAGACGTGAAGTTTCTCGTGGTTGGTGACGATTTTTGTTTTGGTAAAGGTCGGAAGGGCAATTTCGACATGCTGAAAAATGCGGGTAAAGCACTCGGTTTCGAGGTCGTCAGCACCCAAAGCTTTAAAATGGATCAACTGCGCGTGAGCAGTACCGCTATCCGCGAAGCGTTAGCGACCGATGATTTTGCTTATGCAGAGAAGATGCTAGGTCGTACGTACAGTATAAACGGTCGGGTTTCTCATGGTAGAAAGCTTGGTCGAACCATTGGTTTTCCTACCGCTAATATTCCGTTAAAACGTTGCGTGTCGCCTGTTTCAGGTGTGTATGTAGTGGAGGTTAATGGGATCGATGGCTCAATATATGGCGGGGTGGCCAACATAGGTCAACGTCCGACGGTTGACGGTATTCGCCAGCAGCTGGAAGTGCATTTGTTTGATTTCAATTCAAACTTGTACGGTAAACAACTCGAAGTATCATTACTTCACAAATTAAGAGACGAGATCAAATTTGACTCTCTGGATGCGTTAACAGCGCAAATTGAATTGGATGCTGAGGCAGCAAGGGTGTGGCTGCGTCAGCTTAAGGGTTGAACGGTTTGTTCCACCGTTCGGCATAATGTCTAACTTTCGCTCAATATAACGGAATTAAGAATCAATGAGTGAGTATAAAGATACTCTGAACTTACCTGACACAGGGTTTCCAATGCGTGGCAATCTGACCAATCGAGAGCCAGATATGCTTAAGCGTTGGTATAAAGAAGACCTTTACGGCGAGATCCGTAAAGCGAAGAAAGGCAAAAAGTCTTTCGTATTACATGATGGTCCTCCCTACGCCAATGGTGATATTCATATTGGTCACGCACTGAATAAGACTCTTAAAGACATTATTATTAAATCCAAAACGCTTTCAGGTTTTGATGCACCCTATATCCCCGGTTGGGACTGTCATGGTCTGCTGATCGAATTGATGGTGGAAAAGAAAGTAGGCAAGCCAGGTCAAAAGGTGACAGCATCAGAGTTTCGTGAGAAATGTCGTCAGTATGCTGAGGGGCAGGTTGAAGGTCAGAAAGAAAGCTTCAAACGCCTCGGTATTCTGGGTGAGTGGGACAAGCCCTACCGAACCATGGATTATGCTACCGAAGCCAATATCATTCGTGCCCTGGGCAAAATTGCGGATAACGGTCACTTATTAAAAGGTTTCAAGCCTGTTCACTGGTGTACAGATTGTGGTTCTGCTTTGGCTGAAGCTGAAGTGGAATACAAAGATAAAGTGTCACCTTCTATCGACGTTCGTTTTAAAGCCGCAGACGAAGCAGCGTTGTTGTCTAAGTTCAACTTAAGCGAAGGCCACGAAGGTCAAGGTGAGATTTCCGTTGTTATTTGGACGACGACGCCTTGGACGCTTCCTGCAAACCGCGCAGTGTGTATGCGTGATGATCTGGAGTATGTTCTTATCCAAGTCGAAGCAAGCGATTCGACGGAGCCTGAGCGTATTATCGTGGCTTCTGAACTCGCGAAAGACGTGATGGAGCGTGCCGGTGTTGAACACTTCCATAACCTAGGCTTTGCGAAAGGTGCAGACCTCGAGTTGTCTGAATTCCACCATCCGTTTTATGACTTTACTGTTCCTGTGATTCTTGGCGAGCACGTGACGACGGATTCCGGTACTGGTGTGGTTCACACAGCACCCGGTCATGGTCAGGAAGACTTTGTCGTCGGTAAAAAATACGATTTAGAGGTCGCGAACCCTGTTGGTTCAAATGGTGTTTATCTGCCTGATACCGAGCTGTTTGCTGGTCAGCATGTATTCAAAGCCAATGATGCGGTTGTGGAAACACTGAAAGAAAAAGGGGCGCTGCTGCATCATCATGCTTACGAGCACAGTTACCCACACTGTTGGAGACACAAAACCCCCATTATTTTCCGAGCAACCCCTCAGTGGTTCATCTCGATGGACCAAGCGGGTCTGCGTGCAAAAGCACTCGAGTCAATCAAAGGGGTGGAGTGGATGCCTGAATGGTGTGTCTCGCGACAACGTACTTGGGGCGTACCTATTGCATTATTTGTGCACAAAGAGACCGCTGAACTGCACCCGAACTCATTAGAGCTTATTGAAAAAGTGGCAAAGCTCGTCGAAGAGAAAGGCATTCAAGCTTGGTGGGATGTTGATGCAGCCGACCTAATGGGGGCGGAAGATGCAACCAAGTACGAAAAAGTTCTGGATACCTTAGACGTATGGTTTGACTCTGGTGTCACTCACTATTCGGTTGTGGATGCACGTGAAGAGTATGCAGGCAACGCTGCGGATCTGTACTTAGAAGGTTCTGACCAACACCGTGGTTGGTTCCAATCCTCTCTTATCTCGTCTATCGCGATGAAAGATGAAGCACCATATAAACAAGTACTCACGCACGGTTTTGTCGTGGATGGCAACGGTCGTAAGATGTCTAAGTCTATCGGTAACGTGGTGGCGCCAAAAGACGTCACTAATAAGCTAGGTGCGGATATCCTACGCCTATGGGTTGCTTCTACTGATTATACTGGCGAAGTAGCGGTATCTGATGAAATCCTTAAGCGTTCTGCTGATGCGTACCGCCGTATTTGTAATACCGCTCGTTTCTTCCTTGCGAACCTCAATGGCTTCAATCCAGAAACCGATCTTGTACCGGCAGAAGACATGGTCGTACTTGATCGTTGGGCTGTGGGTCGTGCTCAAGCTGCGCAAGAAGAGATCGTTAAAGCATACGAAGAGTACAACACGCACGCTGTAACTCAACGCCTGATGCAGTTCTGTTCGATTGAAATGGGCTCTTTCTACCTAGATGTGATTAAAGATCGTCAATACACGGCAAAGCAGGGTGGTCACGCTCAACGCAGCTGTCAAACGGCGCTTTACTACATTGTAGAAGCTTTGGTTCGTTGGATGGCGCCTATTATGTCGTTTACTGCGGATGAGATCTGGAATGAAATGCCGAGCTCCTTGCCAACGGGCGAGCAGCGCGAGAAATTTGTGTTCACTGGCGAATGGTTTGACGATCTATTCGGTCTTGCTGAAGGTGAAGAATTAAGCAATGAATTCTGGGCTGAAATCCAGTCTGTACGTGGTGCGGTGAATAAGCTTCTAGAAGATGCACGTAAAGAGAAAGCGATTGGTGGCTCATTACAAGCGGAAGTGACGCTTTATGCTGATGACACATTAGCTACGAAGCTCAACAAGCTTGAAAACGAGCTGCGTTTCGTATTACTGACATCTACAGCAGAGGTTAAGCCTTTAAATGATAAGTCGGATTCTGCTCAAGCGACAGAGGTAGACGGTCTATTCGTTGAAGTTACGGCGACAGAGGCTGAAAAATGTGACCGCTGTTGGCACCATACGCCGGACGTTGGCACCATTGACGGTCACGAAAAAGTGTGTGGTCGCTGTGTATCAAATGTGGATGGTGACGGCGAAGTACGTAAATTCGCTTAATATTGGGATTCGATATGAGTGACAAAACATTCTCGGTGAAAGAATCAGGTGTTCGTTGGCTTTGGCTCGCGGTTCTGATTTTCATCGCAGATATTGGTATTAAGGCCATTGTAATGGACAATATGGGATATGGATGGGCGAATCGCATTGAGATTACGCCTTTCTTTAACCTATTGTATGTTCATAACTATGGTGCAGCATTCAGCTTTTTAAGTGACCAAAGTGGGTGGCAACGTTGGTTGTTCTTCGGCATCGCATTGGTTGTTTGTGGTGTGTTGATTCGCTGGATGAGAGCCCTACCAGCATCGGATAAATGGCTAAATATATCCTATGCGATGGTGATTGGTGGTGCGACGGCAAATAACTTTTATGATCGGTTGGTTCATGGTTATGTTGTCGATTACCTCGATTTCTATTGGGAAAGCTACCATTGGCCTGCATTCAATTTAGCCGATGTTGCGATTGTGCTTGGCGCTGCGCTTATTTTGCTTGATGGATTCCGTAAAAAACCAGAAGAACCACCTCAATCATGAGGGGATATTGTGAATAACCCTAAGCGCTGTCCGTTGATTCGGACGGCGCTTTTTAATATAAAGGCTAAAAATTGGAAGACATCGGCATCAGCTAAATAGTGTTCCCGAATCAAAGCCAAAGCCCAATAACGACAATAAGGACATAACTCTGTGACTACTATAACCGCAAGTTCTGCTGTGACATTGCACTTTACGATAAAACTGAAGGATGGCTCTGTGGCGGATAGCACGCACAGTATGGGGAAGCCAGCAAAATTGGTAATGGGTGATGGGAGCCTGAGTGAAAACTTTGAAAAATCCTTATTAGGTTTGGTTAAAGGTGAACAAAAAAACATTGAGCTCAGTGCTGACGATGCATTTGGTCGCCCTAACCCAGACAATATTCACCATATGGATAAATCACGCTTTATTGGAGAGGAAAAGGTTGAGATAGGAACCATCATGGCCTTTGTGGGTAAAGATGGGATGGAGATTCCAGGTATCATCACTGAAATTTCTGGCGAATCGGTCACTGTCGATTTCAACCACCCACTTGCTGGGCAAGATGTGATTTTTGATGTCGAAATCCTAGATGTGGAATGATGGCTAAAGATATTGAGAGTATCCTCTCTTTTTGGGGTGGCTTGAGGCACAATAGGGATAACGCTAAACTGTGTCCACAAAACCCTACGCCTAAAAGTGGTGCGCCCAACAGCGATACCCAAAAGTAATAGAACTGTGCGTCATAAAAGCTGCACACTATTTATCAGAGAGCCCGATATCAGAGAGCCCGATATCAGAGAACCCGATATCAGAGAGTCGTAAAATTGCGCGCCAATAAAAAACGAAAGTACTATGAGCAATGAAATGAAAATACTGTTAGCGAACCCACGCGGTTTTTGTGCTGGGGTCGATCGTGCCATCAGCATTGTAGAAAGGGCATTGGAGATGTACCAACCTCCTATCTATGTGCGTCATGAGGTGGTTCACAATCGCTTTGTGGTTGAAGGGTTGAAACAGCGCGGTGCCATCTTTGTTGAAGAACTGCATGAAGTGCCAGACGACAATATCGTTATCTTTTCTGCCCATGGTGTCTCTCAAGCCGTTAGGCAAGAAGCCAAGCGACGTCAATTAACCGTGTTTGATGCTACCTGCCCTTTGGTAACAAAGGTGCACATGGAAGTTGCTCGTGCAAGTCGACGAAATATGGAAGTCGTACTGATTGGTCATGCGGGGCATCCAGAGGTGGAAGGCACTATGGGGCAATACGACAGTGATACGGGTGGCATGTATCTTGTTGAAAAACCAGAAGACGTTGCGTCACTGGTGGTAAACGATCCGTCTAACTTCCACTACGTTAGCCAAACAACGTTGTCTGTTGACGAAACAGCCGATGTCATCGAAGAGCTTCGACGTGTGTTTCCCGAAATCCAAGGACCACGTAAAGATGACATTTGCTACGCGACTCAAAATCGTCAAGATGCAGTACGCATACTAGCCACGCAAGTTGATGCTGTCGTTGTTGTTGGATCCACGAATTCGTCGAACTCCACACGTTTAAAAGAGCTGGCAGAAAAGCTCGGTACACCGGGGTATCTGATTGATTGCCCTGAAGCGATTGAAGCCAAATGGTTCGATGGGGCGAGTAAGATCGGTGTGACTGCGGGGGCGTCTGCGCCTGAAGAGCTGGTCAATCAGATTTTGGATCGAATAAAAGAGCTTGGAGCGGACGAGGTGGAAGAAGTTCTTGGACGCGAAGAAAATATGTTCTTCGAAGTTCCACGAGAACTTCAAGTTAGAGAAATTTAACCATATCGAACATATCAATAAAATAAAGCCCCGTATTATTCGGGGCTTTACTATTTTTAAGGTAGGGGCAAAGAAATGTTTTCAAGTACGGATAAAGAAATGGACGTCTTTTATCCTTTTTATTGCCGAGTGTTCTAAGTAGGGAGGTTGGACAGCGAATGGCTTTCAATTCGTGGTTTTCAAGTCATGTTTCCATCAGGAGAAAGCTGTGGTTGATCACCGTTTTTATTTTAGCGATTGTCTCCATCTTTACTTGGATATCAATATCTTCGTTTTCTGCCTACAAACAAGCCAACTCTGACTATCAGTCCGAAGCGTCTACTCGTATCGATTTATTAAACAATCTTCGTTACCAACTAGGTTATAACGGCGCGATTCATAAGTTCAAAAATTATGTTCTTAGAGGAAAACTCAAAGATAAAGACGCAGCCAATGCGTATTTTAAAGAAGCCAAACGGGTGATTGCACAATACAAATCATTAAACCTAACCATCATGGAAGAGAGCGCTTTAAATGCAGTGGATCGAGTGATTACTGAATACCAAAGTAAGCTGTTTCAAATGCCCGTGGAGTACCACAAGCAGTTGAGTGTTACCCAGCTAGATGATCAAGTGAAAGTCAATGATGAACCAGCAATACACGCGCTGAATAACCTTGAACATACTGCGAAAATGCGCGAATCAACCCAGCTTCAGAGAATGAATGCCCTTTTTTCTGAAATGCGTTGGAAAATGCTCACTGCGACTATTACCATTTTTCTAGCGTCTATAGTGGGTCTAACTTGGCTCTATTTGACTCTAACGCGTCGGCTGAAGCAGTTTGCTTGTTATAGTGAAAAGTTGCGTGATGGCGTATATAACCATGATGAGGAGCCTAATGACCCCTTATCGTGGGAAGGTGATGAACTGAATGAGATAGCAAGTAACTTTGAACGCATCATTGAATTATTGAAATTCGAGAAAAAGCGAGCAGAAGATTCGAGCAAAGCCAAAACGGAATTTTTAGCCGTTGTTTCCCATGAAATTCGCACACCAATGAATGGTGTACTTGGCATCGCTCAGTTATTGCAAAAAACAGACTTGAGTGACAGCCAAAGAAATCATTTGGTTCATTTGCATGAATCCGGTGAACATATGATGACTTTGCTTAACGAGATTCTTGATTATTCGAAAATTGAGCAAGGCAAGTTTGAGTTAGACTGCCAGCCATTTTCCTTTACGCACGTAATGGGCTCGGTGAGTAGTATTTATCAGGCTTTAGCGGAAGAGAAAGGCATCGATTTATACATCGATAATAAAGTCGATCATGAAAGGTGGGTGTTTGGCGATAAGGCTCGCGTAAGGCAAATTATGTTTAACTTGCTCAATAACGCAATTAAGTTTACAGAGAAAGGGTTCATTGAGCTTCAGATTTCTGAACAGATCAAAGGAGAGCGTATTTGCCTGAACATTCAGCTCAAAGACACTGGAATAGGGATGGATCCAGATACACTGAGCAAACTTTTCAACCCATTTGAACAAGCCGATAGTTCGACAACTAGGAGGTTTGGCGGTGCAGGATTAGGGCTATCCATTGTGTCTCGGTTAATCGATCAAATGGGGGGCGACATTATCGTTGTCAGTGAGTTAGATATGGGTAGCTGTTTTACCGTGACACTCCCCTTGCTTCTGGCTAAACCGCAGTTAACGGTTGTGAAAGATGACAGACATATTAATTACAATGGACTGAAAGCGCTTATTGTTGAAGATAACCGTTTAAATGCTATGGTGCTTCAATCCATGCTTAGACAATATGGCTTTATTACTGAATGCATTGAAAATGGGGCGTTAGCGTACGAGTTAGCCAAGAAAAAAGCATTTAACGTCATCTTGATGGATAACCATATGCCAGTGATGGATGGTGTTGAAGCAACGTATCTGATTCGTCAAGACTCCCAAAATAAAAATGCATTGATATTAGGGTGTACTGCGGATTCATTTAAAGAGACTCGCGATAAAATGAAGCAAGCCGGTGCGGATGATCTTATCGCAAAACCGGTTGTTGAGAGAGAGCTACACGAAACTCTGACCCACTATGCGAATAAGCTCTTTCCTAATGGAGTCTTGTATAAACCCAGCTTGGACACGGAAAAGCAAATCGATACGGATTCTGTTGATGTAGATCTTATCATGCGCAAAAATGCCATAGCGTTTGATGTGATGCCAGCGTTCATTAATGGTGTTGTTGAAGAAGTGTTGTCCGCAGTAACGGATTTAAATACCGCGCAACAAAATCAAGAGCTTGATGAAATTGTTCGCTCTGCTAAAACATTAAGTGAACTGTTTGAAAAAGTAGCGTTGCCTGGAATGGTTGTATTAGCGGATTTAGTGTCTAAACAATCAAGTATTGATGATCAACAAATCAATCAGTTGTTTGAATTCACCAATCTATGGTTGGACGAACTCTGTTTGATTGCTGATGAATGTGGGTAGGAATACAAAAAAAGGCTCAAATGAGCCTTTTTTCATTGTGTCTCGTGGTTATACGGTTTTCGGTGATGACGATGGTGTGTCTTCATCAGCGAGTTCCGATTCGCCTTTGCCTTTTGATGTTTTAATCACATAAGCCGTAATAAGTATAGAAGTGATAATACCCGCGACTGTTGAGATATTGATAGGAAGACCAAAACCCAGTTGGCTATTGCTTAAAATAAAGCTCACACATACCGTCGTCATGAATACCGCAGGGACAGTCGTGATCCAGTGAAGTTTGTTGTGGCGCAGTAGATAAGCGGATGCCGTCCACAACATCATAACGGCAGTGGATTGGTTCGCGAACCCGAAGTAACGCCAAATGATGCCAAAATCCACTTGAGTCAAAATCCCCCCCACCACAAACAGAGGCATAGCCATCATCAGACGGTTACGAAGTGTTTTTTGCTCCATGTTGAAGTATTCAGCCAAAATCAAGCGGCTAGAACGAAACGCCGTGTCGCCTGAAGTGATTGGAAGAATAACAACACCCAAGAATGCAAGAACGCCACCAAAGACACCCAGTAATCCAAACGAAGCACTGTACACGACATTTCCAGGTCCACCGTTGGCGACAGCGTCGGACAACGATTCTACAGAGCCGAAGAAGGACAGTGCTAATGCACACCAAATAAGAGCGATAACACCTTCACCAATCATCGCGCCATAAAAGATAAAGCGACCATTCTTTTCGTTCTCCATGCAGCGAGCCATAAGAGGCGATTGAGTGGCATGGAAACCAGAAATAGCACCACATGCAATGGTAATAAAGAGCGCAGGCCACAGCGGTAAGTCATTCGGGTTCATGTTGGTGAACATATCGCTGACTTCATACCCTCCTAGAATAGTATGCTCATCAGACACGCCAATCGCGGTAATCAGACCAACAGACATAAAGATCAGAAGTGCGCCAAATAACGGGTAAAAACGCCCAATGATTTTGTCTACAGGGACAACGGTCGCAATGATGTAGTAAGCAAAGATGAACACCACCATGGAAGTCATCGTAACGGTGAAGTCGGTTTGATCATTGACGAGGTTGGTTATCATACCAGCCGGTGCCGAAACAAACACCACGCCGACCAATAACAAAAGGACAATGGCAAAAATGTTCATAAAGTGTTTAGCACCATTACCCAAGTAGCGACCCGTAATGGTTGGAACGGATGCGCCGCCGTTTCGAACGGAAAGCATACCGGAGAAGTAGTCATGTACTGCACCTGCAAAGATACAGCCTAAGACAATCCACAGCATGGCAGCAGGGCCATACAAAGCCCCCATAATCGGACCAAATATTGGACCAACACCTGCAATGTTCAGCAACTGCACCAAATACACTTTCTTGTTTGACATTGGTACAAAATCGACGCCATCTTGCTTACTATAAGCTGGTGTTTGGCGGTGTTCTTTGATACCAAAAATACGTTCTACAAACGTACCATAAATAAAGTAACCGCCGATGAGTGCAGCGACACACATAAGAAACCACAACATATTCACGTCCCATGTAATTATTTAAATTCTTCACCTTGGATAGTAAAACAGCGCAATGTCGACTGCATTGGCTACAAAAGTGAGTGGTGCTATGGCAGGTTAAGTGGTTGTTATGAAGAATAAGTGGTTGTTATGAACAATAAGTGGTCCGACTTAATAGGAAGGTGAAAGCTTAAATTTGGGGTATTCGCTACTATTCAACGTCTTTCGCAAAGTTGAGAACAAGCCGAGTGAATGAATGCCACCGTTAGATCTATGCTGATTAATTTATTGATAGTAATAATAATTAACCCTTAATGGGGTCTTGTTTTTGAGACTGGGTGAGCGGGTTATTGTATTAAGCTTCTTGAGTTTTCGTTCTGGCTCGATTACTTATAAACGATAACAACGACAAGTTGAGCTAAATAAAAAAGAAGCTGTACTTCACATGGAAGTATTGTCAGAAGCATTGTTTCAGCGAATTCGGTTTATTTGTACATACGGCTTTATTTTAGATAAGACGTTTAAGGGGAACTTCGATGAATACCATTCCCATCGGTGTGCTTTATTCAAGCCAGAGTCAATACCGAAAAGTCAGTTACCAATCTTTGATAGGAACGCAATTTGGCATTTCACAAGTGAATGCGAATCCAAGGTTTGATTTTAAACTAGGCGCCATTCATAAAGATCCGTTTGGTGAGCGATTCTGTTACGTGACACAGGCTGAGCGTCTTTTTCAGCAGGGGATAGAGCATGTTTTCGGTACGACGACTTTAGATTCTAGAATGGCGACACTGGATGTTGTCCAGCAACACTCTGGACTACTTTGGACGTCATCTCTGTCTGGTACTCAACCTAATCATCCTAATTTGTTGAAGTTTGGTCCTTCATCAGAACAACATCTGCTTCCATTACTTACGTATTCTTTTGCAAAATATGGCACTCATGCGGCCGTTGTGAGCCCTAACGACCAATTAGGTTGGGATTTAAGTAAGCTGACGTCTTCGTTTTTTGAAACAGGAGGCGGGACATTAAGTTTTAACAATTTTTATCGGGAAGGCTGCCAAACGTTTGACTACACACTGAATTCTCTTTTGAATGAGCCGCCAAAATTTGTCGTAAACCATTTAATGGGGAATGCGAGCTATGCCTTTTTAAAAGCGTTTAATCAACGTTGGCAAGGCAACCCCATCCCTGTGATTTGCACACACTTGAGTCGCAGTGAATCGGTCGCTTTAGGGGCGTTACCTAATTTAGTTTTACTGTGTGGAAGCAATTTCTTTGAGCAAGTCAACCCCATCTTTTCTCAACGCGTATATCGAGACTTTGCAAAAGTGTATGTCTCAGGTGGCTTTGTTTCCGCTTACTTGTCTGTTCTGACATTGGCATACTCTATTAAACAGGCTGGCAGTTCAGATCCGAAGGACATCAAACGAGCACTCAGTTCGATAGCCCTGCCAGTGCCATTTGGTGGAAAGGCAACGTTTTCCAATCAATGTTTAGAGCAACCCAGTTTTCTTGCGCAACTCAATAAAGAGGAAGTGACTTTATTGGATGCAGAGGTTGGCACTTCAGAAAAAGAAAGCCCCTTCATTTCGCAGGTTGCTGGCGTAGAATAAATTCAGGCAGAACATGCACTTTCATCGTAAACTGTTAATTTGACGTCAATATCAGGTATAACAATGAAACAACGTTTCGTGGCTTTATTAATGGGAACACTGCTGGCTGGGTGTTCAAACGGCGAGTTTTTGGCTGATGACAGCGATTGGTATTCAGTTGGCTACCGAGATGGTCTAAAAGGTCAGACTCAACGTTCTTTTCAAGATTTGGCGGAATACGGTCAAGGGAATCATGCGGACTACGATCAAGGCTATCTCGCCGGAGTTAAAGAGTATTGCAACCCCGCCTTTGCCTATCAGATAGGTCTGTCTGGCAGTTTCTATGAAGGGGTATGTGAGGGCATGCCAGACGCGCAGAAATTCCGAATGGAATGGCAACGAGGTTGGAATCAGGGGACAGGGCGAAGTGAATAAAGGAAGCCTTGCTTTTGGATATAGGTGTTCTTGAAAGACGCGCCTTGAAAAAAGGTTTATTGAGGTGTTTTTTTGTTCGGATTTTTTACCTCTGATGCTTCGACTGCACGACGTAAAAAACCTTGTTGGTTCGCCAACTGTGCTTGAGCTGTGCTGAGATCGGCGCCAGTCAGTAGCATCAAGATTGCCAATTTAACATCATAGCGAGTGTGTTCTAGCGTCGCTTTTGCTTCCTCTTTATCACAACCTGTTGCTTGAACAACAATTCTCACCGAGCGAGCGATGAGTTTTTCATTGCTGGCTTTCACATCCACCATGAGGTTTTGATAGCTTTTTCCTATTCGGATCATGCTGGCAGTGGAAAGCATATTCAGTACTAATTTCTGAGCCGTGCCCGATTTTAAACGAGTCGATCCCGTTAGCGCTTCCGGTCCAACTACGGGGCTAATAGCAAGTTGGGCGCATTGTGCGATAGGGGAACTAGGGTTACAAGATAATGCGATAGTATAAGCGCCAACTTCATTAGCGTATTCCAACCCACCGATCACATAAGGTGTTCTGCCACTGGCAGCGATGCCAACCACGATGTCTTTTTCTGTTAATGCGTTGGCTGATAAATCATGTTTACCCAATGTTTTATTGTCTTCTGCGCCTTCTTGGGCTTTAAACATTGCCTCTTTTCCTCCCGCAATTAAGCCAATAACCATCTGATCGGACACCCCAAAGGTAGGAGGGCATTCAGAGGCATCCAAAACGCCTAAGCGACCGCTGGTTCCTGCCCCTAAATAGATAAGCCGACCTCCTTTTAGGAAAGCGTCGGATATTTTGTCGACCGCAGCAGCAATATTGGGGAGTTCTTTTGCGATGGCAGTTGGGACTTGTTGATCTTGTTGATTGAGTTTTTTTACGATCTCAAGGGAAGACAAAAGATCGATGTCCATGGTGTCAGGGTTTCGTCCTTCAGATACCATGTGTGCTAGGGCAGAAAGTAGAGCGTCATTAGCCATGATGTTGTCCGTTTTTATGAGTGACTAGGGGTTGTTGCGCTTTCGCGAGTCAATTTTATCTGAGATGACTTTAATCCGCTGGGTAGATTACACCTAATGAAGCGAGTCGATGTGCTCCGGTAACCGACGGCGCGTTACTGGGGAGGCCATGAATGCGTCGCTGGGCTAACCAAGCAAAAGCCATGGCTTCCATGAATTCGCTGTTTACGCCAGTACTGTTGGTGTCTTTTACATGCCAATTGGGTAATAAACCTTCCAATCTTTTCATGAGGGCAGAATTCATTGCGCCTCCTCCACAAACCAACAACGTAGGTTCACCGCCCAAACGCTGTTTATCTACCTCTAGGGCAATACTGGAGGCGGTGAGTTCTAATAACGTCGCTTGAATATCTTCCGGCTTGAACTGAGCCACATCATCAAATTGATTCAACCAATTCAGGTTAAAAAGCTCTCTTCCTGTGCTTTTCGGGGAGGCAAGAGAAAAGTAAGGATCCAACATAAACTGCGTAAGCAATGTAGGGATCACGTTACCTGAATGAGCAAACGCTCCCTCTTTATCATAGGGCTGACCTGTATGCTTGTGACACCAAGCATCCATCAACATGTTGCCTGGTCCTGTATCGTACCCAGTAAGGGGGTGAGTCGGGTGCAATACAGAAATGTTGGCAATGCCCCCGATATTCAAAATGACGATGGTGGATTCTTTGCCTTTATATAACCATTGATGAAAAGCGGGAACTAACGGTGCGCCTTGCCCTCCTAATGCCATGTCTTTTCGGCGAAAGTCTGCAATGGTATCGATGCCTGTTTGGGTGGCGATAAGGTTGGCATCCCCTAATTGCATGGTAAAGCGAGTGCCCCCCAAAGGCTGGTGGAAAACAGTTTGCCCATGACAACCAATTGCAGTGATGCGGTGTGCCTCTATCGAAGAGGTCTCCAGTAATGCATTAACACTGTCAGCAAATAGAACCCCGAGGTCATGATCGAGCTCACCCATGGTTTTCACACTAGTCGGTTGCCCTTCACAAACAGAGAAGATCCGTTGTTTAAGCCCTTCAGGAATAGGGTGTACATGGCTCTCGATGAGGGTGATATCGGTTTCAGATATTTCCGTTAAGGCAACATCAACGCCATCCAAACTCGTTCCAGACATGACACCAATGTAGTATTGCTTCTGACTCACCATATGATTTCCTTAATACCAGTCTCAACAGACCCTATTTTTCCTGACCAGCATGAGATTGTTTGAGCCACTACCCAAGTGTCAGTTAATTTTCGCCGAACCAAGCATCTTGAGGTTACTTGAGTATAATAAAACGAATATTCTTATATGGTTACTTAAATCTACGAGGCTTTGAACATAATGGGACCACTTTGGATTGATGTTGCTGGGTACGAGCTGGATGCAGAAGACAAAGAAATACTGCAACACCCAACCGTAGGTGGAGTGATCCTATTTTCACGTAATTATTACGACAATGAGCAATTACTTGCTCTAAGTAAAAGCATCCGACAAGCCGCTAATCGCCCAATATTGATTGGTGTGGATCAAGAGGGGGGGCGTGTACAGCGCTTTAAAGAAGGGTTCAGCTTGATTCCACCGGCGCAAGGTTTTGCCCTGCAGCCCAATGGCGAAGAATTGGCAAAACAAGCCGGATTTTTAATGGCGGCCGAGTTGATTGCTCATGATATTGATCTTAGTTTTGCCCCAGTTCTGGATAAAGGGCATGAGTGTAAAGCGATTGGAAATCGTGCCTTTGGTGACGACATTCAAAGCATCCTTACCTATAGCTCGGCATTTATGGAAGGAATGAAAACGGTCGGTATGGCAACAACAGGAAAGCACTTCCCTGGTCACGGAGGGGTGATTATCGATACCCACTATGACACTGCCAAGGACGAGAGAGAGTCTATTTTCGAACAAGATATGGCTGTGTTCAAAGCGCATATCGACGCCGATATGTTGGATGCCATGATGCCAGCGCATGTCATCTACCCAGAATACGATGCAGAGCCTGCCAGTGGCAGTGCTTATTGGTTGAAACACGTGTTAAGAGAGCAGCTAGGATTTCAAGGCATCGTTTTTTCGGATGATCTCAGTATGGAAGGGGCTGGTGTCATGGGGTCACCAGCAGAGCGAGCCATACAATCGCTAAACGCTGGCTGCGATATGTTATTGATGTGCAATAACCGAGATTACACCGTCAGTGCGTTAGATAAGCTTCCGATTCGTACCGTGCCGAATGCAACAAGCTTGCTAAAAAAACAAAATTTTTCCTTGAGTGAACTTCGAATCAGTGAAGAGTGGAAATCGGCATCGGAAGCCATGAAGCGAATGCTGGAGGAGTAATTCATTTATTCCTAAGATTTTTACTTACTCCTAAGATTTTCACTTGCCTCTATGGTTTTTACTTATCTCTATGGTTTTTACTTATCCCTATGGTTTCCAATTACTCCTATGGTTTCCAATTACTCCTATGGCTTTCACTTTGAACAAAGTTTAAATGGAATCAGGCTGCTGCCGATTGCGCGGCGACTTTGTTACGGAATGCCTAATGTTTCTTTTAAGCTCTTCAAAAAGCGTCGACTGACGGGCACTGGATGCCCGCTTTGCGTAATGATTTCGGCAAGACCGTGTTCCAACAATTTAATTTCCCGAATGGCTTGAGTGTTCACCAAATACTGGCGATGACAACGCAAGAGAGAGGTTTTTTGTTCGAGCACTTTTAGTGTCAGATGGCTCGTCGCAGTTTGCTCTGCGGTTTTTACTTGCACGCCTGATATACCCGTGTAAGCAAATTCAACATCGTGTATTGGGATAATGACAATCCGATTTAGACCAATACATGGAACGTGATCCAGTTTATCTTGCACGAGGGCGGTGATATTTTGTGGTTCTTTGAGTCGAGCTGTTTTGATCAATCGAGAAACACACTTTTTTAACCGTGATGGTTCAACGGGTTTTAAAAGGTAATCGAATGCATTGTCCTCAAATGCTTGAATCGCATATTGATCGTACGCAGTAACAAACACCACATTAGGCATCGTATCGGGGTCAAGCATGGAAAGCAGTTCAATGCCACTGATCTGAGGCATATGAATGTCCAAAAAAACAACGTCTGGCTTACTGGCGTTGATTTTTTTTAGCCCTTCGATGGCATTACTTGCCTGATCAATCACATCGATCTCTTGCGTTTCAGTCAACAACTCGCTCAGTTCTTCTCGAGCAAATTGTTCATCATCAATGAGAATAGCGGTCAGCATTCCTTTGTCTCTGTTGTCGGGAGCTTAAAGCTCATTCGAGTGTACTTCTGTGGTTGGCTGTCTATGTGTAATGTTGACGATCGCCCTAGGAGGTTTATCAGACGTTTATTCACAATATCTAACCCTAATCCAGAGTGGTTTTGTGCAGGGGCTTGATAGAGCCCCGCGTTGTCTTCAACCACTATAGTGTGCTCGCCATTTTCAGTGTGGCTATATATTCGAACTTTACCATTTTCTAGCAGTTGAGAAATACCGTGCTTGATAGCATTTTCGACCAGAGGTTGCAGGGTAAAGCTGGGTATGATTTTTTCCAGTAAAGCATCATCGATCGCCCATTCCACTTCTAGGCGATCACTAAATCGTGCTTTTTCAATGGTGAGGTACGCATTCACGTGCTCCAATTCTTCCTTTAGTCGAACGGTTTCTATATTTTGCTTGAGATTGCTCCGGAAGAATTGAGATAAATGTTGAATCAGATCCCGCGCTTTATCGGGGTTTCGTCGTGTAATGGCACTGATGGTATTCAGTGCGTTGAACAGAAAATGTGGATTAACTTGGGCGTGAAGTAGCTTAATTTCAGCCTGAGTGAGGAGTGTTTGCTGCTCTTGATAATCGCCATACAAAATTTGGCTGGAAAGCAGTTGAGCAATCCCTTCGGCCATCGACATATTGATGGTGGAAAATAATTTCCGTTTGGGCTCATAGAGCTTGATGGTGCCTACTACATCATCCCCGGTGTTCAAAGGAATAATCAGCGCTGAGCCCAGCTTACAATGTTCAGATAAAGAGCACTGATATGGCTGTTCTCTCCCATCTAGGTAGATGATTTTATTGTAGGAAATGGCATCTAATGTACTTTGGGATGAAATGGGCGTGTTGGGGTTGTGGTGGTCATCACCTATACCGACAAAGGCTAAAATTTTATCTTTGTCGGTAATGGATACAGCACCCACGTTGGTTTCTTCATAAATAATACGAGCAATTTTGTCGGCGTTACTGGCATTGAATCCAGAGCTCAGAATCCCAACGGAACGTTCTGCGATTGTGAGTGCTCGCCGCGAAAATGTGGCGGAATATTTTTCGAAGATGGTTTTTCTATCCTGCAAGATGCTCATAAACAATGCCGCACCAACAGAGTTTGCGATGATCATGGGAGCTGCAATGGCAGAGACCAGTTGATAAGACTGCTCAAAAGGTTTTGCTACGATCAAGATAATCAACATCTGTACAATTTCGGCAAAGAGCGTAACAGAAAAGACCACCAGCGGGTTAAAGAGCTGGCTCGAGCGGTTTTTTCTGACGTAGTAGCTATGCAAAATTCCGCCAATTAACCCTTCTGCTGTTGTCGAGATCGTACAGGCGAGGTCGGTGAAACCGCCGAGAGAATATCGGTGCATTCCCCCAGTTAAACCGACAGCAAAGCCAACAACGGGTCCACCAAATAGCCCTCCCATCACAGCGCCAATGGCTCGAGTGTTGGCAATGGCATCATTGATCTGTAACCCAAAGTACGTCCCCATAATGCAAAATAGGGAAAAAAGGACATAACAGCTCAGTTTGTGGCTTAAGCGCGTAGAAATACTAAGTAGCGGCAGAAATATAGGCGTTTTACTCAGCATGTAAGCCAGTACGAGGTATACACACATTTGCTGGAGTAAAGATAATATGAGGTCCATAGCCATTTTCCGTAATTATTTAAGCCCATTTTAATCGATAATGTACGTATTCCGATGTTAAGAATGGCTTACTTTGAGTGTAAATTTATTTTTACATCTAATGTTTTTTTAAGTTTACACTTGAAATGTATTTTATTGCTGTTATTTTGTTGTTTATTGGAATTGAAGCTCGCTTGTTGTGGTGGGTGTAATTTAAATTTTACAGGTAATAAAAATGCAAAAGAGTGAATTGAGCAACATACACATCAGTGACGAGCAGGTTTTAATTACGCCTAATCAGTTGAAGGACAAGATCCCACTGAGCGACGAAGCGCGTCGGTTTATTCAACAGTCTCGTCAGGAGATAGCAGACATCATCGATAAGAAAGATCATCGCTTGTTGGTTGTCTGTGGTCCTTGCTCAATTCATGATCTGGATGCGGCTAAAGAATACGCAAAGCGCCTGAAGGCATTGTCTGAAAAATTGGACGACCAGATATACATCGTTATGCGTGTTTACTTTGAGAAACCGCGTACCACTGTTGGCTGGAAAGGGTTGATTAACGACCCCCATTTGAATGGTACATTCGACATTGAGCACGGGCTACATGTGGCTCGCCAGCTGCTCGTTGATCTCGCAGAAATGAAGATTCCATTGGCGACGGAAGCCTTAGATCCAATAAGCCCTCAGTACCTTGCTGATACCTTCAGTTGGGCAGCGATTGGTGCAAGAACAACAGAATCGCAAACTCACCGTGAAATGGCCAGTGGTTTGTCTATGCCTGTTGGGTTTAAAAATGGCACAGATGGCAGCTTAGCAACGGCAATCAATGCGATGCAAGCCGCTTCTTCTGGTCACCGTTTTATGGGAATAAACCGTGAAGGGCAAGTTGCGTTACTGACCACGCAAGGCAACCCAAATGGTCACGTTATTTTGCGAGGTGGTAAGCAAACGAACTACGATTCCGTTTCTGTGGCGGAGTGTGAAGAAGAAATGTCGAAGTCTGGGTTGGATGCGGCATTAATGGTGGATTGTAGCCACGCAAACTCGCGTAAGGATTTTCGTCGTCAGCCACTTGTTGCCGAAGATGTTATTCATCAAATCCGTGAAGGCAATAAGTCGATCATTGGTCTCATGATCGAAAGCCATATCAATGAGGGGAATCAGCCTTCAGACATACCCGTTAATGAGATGGCTTACGGCGTTTCTATCACCGATGCGTGTATCAATTGGGATGCAACTGAGGCACTATTAACGCATGCACACCAAGAGCTTGTGCCATTTTTACAAGATAGAATGAAAAATCAATAAGGTAATACTGGATGGCAGTTGAACTGAATGAATTAAGAGATCAAATTGACCTAGTGGATAAACAAATGGTCGATTTGCTGGCACAAAGGCTAGCACTGGTAGAGAAAGTCGGGGAAGTAAAAAGTCAGCACGGTTTGCCTATTTACGTACCAGAGCGAGAAGCCTCAATGTTGGCATCTCGTAGAGAAGAAGCGGAAAGGCAAGGCGTACCTCCTCAGCTTATTGAAGACATTCTGCGTAGAACCATGCGCGAATCGTATACCAGCGAAAAAGATTCAGGTTTCAAGTGCCTTAACCCAGATCTGGGGTCGGTAGTCATCGTTGGTGGACATGGTCAGCTGGGTGGATTGTTTGGACGTATGTTCAGCTTGTCTGGGTACAGCGTGAAAGTATTGGGTAGTCAAGATTGGGAGCGTGCCGACGAAATCCTCGATGGCGCTGGGCTCGTTGTTGTGACGGTTCCTATCCACTTGACGGAAAGCGTGATTGCTCAGTTAAACAACCTGCCTGAACAGTGCATTTTGTGTGATTTGACGTCGATAAAGTCAAAACCATTGAGTGCAATGTTGCAGGCGCACTCCGGCCCGGTTGTTGGGTTACACCCTATGTTTGGTCCCGATGTTCCAAGCTTAGCAAAGCAAGTGGTGGTTTATTGCGATGGTCGTGGTGAGGAAGCTTACCAATGGCTACTGAAACAGATTGAGATTTGGGGCGCGAGCCTGTGTAAGTGTGAAGCCCAAGAACACGATCATGGTATGACCCTGATCCAGGCTCTGCGCCACTTTACTTCTTTTGCGTATGGTTTGCATTTAAGTGAAGAGAACCCCAATATCGAAAACCTATTACAACTGAGTTCGCCTATTTATCGGCTTGAACTTGCCATGGTTGGTCGTCTGTTTGCGCAGGATCCAAATCTGTATGCAGACATCATTTTATCTTCCGATGAAAACATTCAGATGATTAAGCGTTTCCACCAAAATTTTGGGAATGCATTAGCCATGCTAGAAGGCGACAACAAACAAGAGTTTGTCGAAAGCTTTGAAAAAGTCGGTGAGTGGTTTGGAGGGTATTCCCAGCAATTTATGGAAGAGAGTCAGAAGCTGCTGAAGCAAGCAAATGACGCGATTCATCGATAAACCTTTACCGGATATTGAACTAAAAACGGCTTCTTAAGAAGCCGTTTTTATGTAACCTAATTGGAGCGTCATCGGAGCCATGCACGTTTGCTGTGGTCAGTTTACTGCTAAGGCTGATGAGGTATTTTTCACGGTATCAACCGAGCTGGGTATCGTGCTTTGGTTTTGTGTCAACAACACTTGCAGCTTTACAACGTTGCTCATCACATCAACCAGAGATGCCCATTTAATACTGCGCTCTTTTTCAAACAAAGTATCAAAGTTTTCGGGAGTCCAATCCATAAAGTGTTTAGGATTCAATGTTCTCCCCAAGAAACGTACTTCATAATGCAAATGCGGACCAGTAGAGTTACCAGAGTTTCCGCACGTGGCGACAACATCGCCTTTCTTTACAAATTGACCACTGCGTACATTAAAGCCTTGTAAGTGAGCGTAGGAGGTCATAAATCCAAAGGCATGGCGTAACTTCAATAAATTCCCATACCCTTCCTTGCTCGGGCGTCTTAGCTCGACCACACCATCTGCCGGAGCCAGTACTTGCTCTCCACGCTGGCATGTGAGATCAATCCCCAAATGTTGGTGGCGTTTGTCAGTAATTGGATTTTTTCGATAGCCGTAATTGGATGAAATTCGTTGATACACCACTGGGCTGTCATTCGGAAGTAACCTGAACATGGTGGCACGCACCGCTGAATCGATCGCTGCGGCGTCAATTCGCTGTTCTAGAGACAACTCTGCGTAGTCTACAACGGAGGTTTCTTGCGTAATTCCAAGTACCGATTCCACATCATTTACACGTTTACCTAGAGCTAGAATTTCCCCTTTCTTTTCTTCCAATTCCTGAGTTAAAGAATGGTTCGTACTGATTTGAGCTTCATACAGAGCTTTAAACTGAGCACTCTTTTGGTCGAGGTAATCGATTTGGGATTGAGCATGACTGAAGTTTTGCTCTGATCTTGCCAGTGTATTTTCTGCGTGGGACTGGGCAGCGAAGTACTGATAAATCGAGGTACCAAGAAAGCTAGGCAGGGCGAAAAGAGAAAGGACAGCCAACGCAGTCGCTTTTCTTCCCACAAAAAAGTGCTGAACCCCAGACGACGTCGGGATTGATATTTGTATTTTTCGTGACATTTATTGCTTTTTAAGCACCTAAATCAGATAGCTGCTCTATTTCTCTGTGCAAAAGGGCTTCATCGCCAACATTCAGCTCGACCAATCGTTTCAAGTGGCTGATGCTGTCGATATCAATATGATGAATACTAAGACGCATAAAATTATCGTTTAGCTCCACAATTTCAGCTTCCAATGATAGCACAATGTCACTATCAGGTAACTCGATGTCGACATCCAGCATTTTATTTTTGTCGAAATTATGATTATCAGGTGAGCCAGAAAGCAAAAGACCATGTAGCGAAAGGTCTCGAATGTCACTGTTTAAAGTTAAATCGCCTTGCACCAGTTTTGCGGGAGCTTGGTAAATTACGCGAGAAAAACGACGGCGTTCAATCATGGTGTGTTCTCTTTAGATTCATGCTTAAATTTTGCCTTATGGTAACTGTTGTACAAGGCTAATGGGTAAAGCGTCTTCTTTTTTGTGACGCTTAAGCGTCTAGTATCAATATCCGATGATCTATTTTGAATATATAAGAAAAAAGACCGCACAGGCGGTCTTTATTACACAATACAAATCAAGTTACTTCGTAATGCGCTTATATTTGATTCGATGAGGTTCAGCTGCCTGTGCCCCGATCGTCTGTTTCAACCACTCTGTATACTCAGTATAGTTGCCTTCATAGAAATTCACCTGACCTTCATCACGGTAGTCCAGAATATGGGTTGCAATTCTGTCTAGGAACCAACGGTCGTGCGAGATAACCATGGCGCATCCTGGGAACTCTAGCAGTGCTTCTTCAAGTGCACGTAATGTTTCAACGTCAAGGTCATTGGTTGGTTCATCGAGTAGCAATACGTTGCCGCCGGCTTTTAGAAGCTTCGCTAAGTGAACACGGTTACGTTCACCACCAGAAAGCTCTCCGATGATCTTCTGTTGATCGTTACCTTTAAAGTTAAAACGAGAACAGTAAGCACGAGCTGGAATTTCGAAGTTGTTGATCTTAATGATATCAGCACCTTCTGAGATCTCTTGGAATACCGTGTTCTTGTCATCCATGCTGTCGCGGAACTGATCAACAGAAGCCAGCTTCACGGTTTCACCAAGTTCTATGGTTCCCGAGTCCGGCTGTTCTGCACCACTTAGCATTTTAAATAGTGTTGATTTACCTGCACCGTTAGCACCAACGATACCAACGATCGCCCCCTTAGGCATGCTGAAAGACAGATCATCAATAAGCACACGATCACCAAACGATTTCGTTAGGTTTTTTACTTCAAGAACTTTGTCACCCAAACGCTCACCTGGTGGGATAAACAACTCATTGGTTTCATTGCGTTTTTGGTACTGGCTAGTCGTCAATTCTTCAAATCGAGCCATACGCGCTTTTGACTTAGCTTGACGACCTTTCGGGTTTTGACGAACCCACTCAAGCTCTTTCTCGATCGTTTTTTGACGGGCGCTTTCGCTTGCTTTTTCTTGCTTCAAGCGCTCATCTTTTTGCTCTAGCCAAGAGGTGTAGTTACCTTCCCATGGAATACCTTCACCACGGTCAAGTTCTAGGATCCAACCTGCTGCGTTATCTAGGAAGTAACGGTCGTGTGTGATGGCCACAACGGTACCGCTGTAATCCACTAAGAAGTGCTCAAGCCATGCAACGGATTCAGCGTCCAAGTGGTTGGTTGGTTCATCAAGAAGCAGCATGTCTGGTTTTTCGAGAAGTAAACGACAGATGGCAACGCGGCGGCGCTCACCGCCCGATAGGTGCTCAATTTTCGCATCCCACTCAGGAAGACGAAGGGCATCAGCGGCACGCTCTAGGGCTATTTCTAGGTTGTGACCATCTTTGGCTTGGATAAGGGCTTCGAGCTCACCTTGTTCTTTAGCTAGTGCGTCGAAGTCAGCATCGGGCTCTGCGTAAGCGGCGTATACAGCGTCAATGCGTTTTAGTGCGTCAGCCACATCAGAGACCGCTTCTTCAACGATTTCTCGAACAGTTTTTGATTCATCAAGTACGGGTTCTTGCGGAAGGTAACCGACATTAAGACCTTGCTGTGCACGAGCTTCACCGTCAATGTCAGTATCAATACCTGCCATGATACGTAATAAGGTAGATTTACCAGAACCATTTAAACCTAAGACACCAATTTTAGCGCCTGGAAAAAAGCTAAGAGAAATGTCTTTCAGAATTTGACGTTTAGGTGGCACCGTTTTGCTCACCCGCGACATGGTGTATACGTATTCAGCCATTACCGACTTTCCTGTTATTCGAAAAATTAGGGCTGTATTTTATACCCAAGTAACCTAAAGATGCTAGGTTCAGCGATGTAGAGTGAGAAAAGTTCTTTTTTTACATGTCATTCAATGAAATCAAGATGCTTCATTTTTTACATGGCTTAAACGGCAAGAAAGGTGTGATAAAATTGGGTACTGACTTACGGTGTTTAAGAACAAACCGTCTACTAATTGGGATAGGAAAAGAAATTTTACTGAATAGGTGAGATTTCTATGGAACTGCTTGATTAGATAAGAGTCTAGCTTAGCAACCTTACTTATATGTGATCTTATGGCAAGTCGTTAGGCTTGTTACCCTAGGGGAAGATTCAATCTAGGATTGTGCTTAATGGTCAGGTTGTCTCTAGCCTGAATATACCGTATCACTATAAAACGTTGCTCATAAAATTGTATTTTTACAGTTGCATTTAAATTGCCATGGATACGCATTCATAAAGGCAAAGCTTTCAAAAGGACAGGTCTCCATGCGAAACATTTCCCAAAGGATTTGTATGGCATCTTTCGGTTTGCTATGTACGTTTTCGACCATAGCAGAAGATGGAACTGAGCTCGTACAACAACGGCTCAAATACGAAGAAGCTCAGAAATTACTCGATGAAAAAAAGGTAGAGGACTACTATGCAATGCGCTCGGATATTGCCGATTATGTGTTGACGCCGTATACCGATTACCGGGCGTTTCTTGTCAATATTGGTCAACGTAGTATTGATGAAGTCAGCTATTTTCAGAAGCAATTCTATACCCTCCCATTTTCGAAAAGAGTCCGTGCCGCGTATTTGGATGGTTTGGCAAAAGAGAAGAATTGGAAAACCATTTACCGCTATCAACTTACTGAACCCCGCGGCGAAACTTATCGATGTTACTACTATTACTCTCAGTTAAAGCACGGCGATAAAGCGACCGCATTCGCAGGGGCGGAAAAATTATGGCTGAGCGGAAAGAGTGTCGTGTCTGCGTGTGATGATTTATTCGAGGCGTGGGAAAAGGCTGGCAACAGAAGTGATGACAAAATCCTTGACCGTATGGTGCTTGCTTATGAAGCAAGGCAGGGTGGAATGATCACGTACCTAAAAAAGCTACCAGATGGAAAGAAAGCCAAAACCGAAGCGGAAAAAATCGCCAAACTGTATCAATACCCTGAGGGTATAGGAGAGTTTGCCAAAAGATCTTACGTTACACCAAGAAATAAGAAGCTGGCATGGCATGGTTATCGAAAGCTTGTTCGAACGGATACCGAAGAAGCGGTAAAACAGCTGGCTCTTGTTGTATCAGGGCAAAAGTTGACTTCTGACCAAAGGCAGCAGCTGTCAGACTATACGGCTTTTTACCTTATCAATACGGAGTCTAGTGAATTAATTGCATGGCGTGACAAAGTCATTTCGACTTCGAAAAACAGCGACTTATTGGAAAGAAGAATTCGCCTTGCAATACAGTATGCCGATTGGAAAGGGATTGAAAGTTGGGTCAATCAACTCCCATCTACAAAGAAAGAGGAGCTTCGTTGGCAGTATTGGTTGGCAAGATCAGAAATAGCACAAGGTCGCAATAAAGCTGGTGAGCAACGGCTGAGGGCGATACTAGGACAACGCCATTTCTACAGTGTTGTGGCGGCTCAAACATTGGGTGTTCCTATCCATTACGAAGTAAGCAAAAGCGAACCGGATACAAGTTTAACCAAGAAATACCAAAAGACGCTAGATCGAGTCCATGAATTGATTGTGCTCGATAAAATTTCAGCGGCAAAAAGTGAATGGCAATGGTTGTTAGAGAGAAGCTCAAGAGAAGAAAAGCAAGCGTTAGCGCATTATGCCTCTATGCAAAAGTGGTCTCATTTAACGGTGAAAGCGTCGATTGCCGCTGAAGTATGGGACGAAATATATTTGCGCTTTCCCATTGCTCACCGTTGGTGGTTCGAGTTTTATGGGGATAAATACAATATCGAGCCAATTACATTGATGTCTCTTGCTCGTCAGGAGAGTGCACTAGATGCACAAGCTCGTTCTCCTGTCGGTGCGCGTGGCATCATGCAAATTATGCCCGCAACCGCCAAATACACAGCGCGGAAATTCGGCATTGCTTATAAGCTGCCAAGCGATTTGCACGATGTAAAAAAGAACATTGAAATCGGTAGTCAGTATTTGAGCTACCTTCTCGAACAGTATGATGGGAATCGCATTTATGCTTTGGCTGCCTATAATGCGGGACCACATCGAGTGGAAAAATGGCGTAAGAACAGCGATCAAAGGTTGGATGTATTCGCATTTGTTGAAGCGATTCCATTTAGAGAAACTCGCGACTATGTACAGAACATTTTGATGTTTGAGTCCTATTATCGTTTCTTGAGTGGAACGAAAGGGGATTTTTTGACGAAAAATGAGCGGGAAGAAAAATACTAAACTTGCAAACCGATGAATGGTTAAGGTCGATAGGCTCTGACTTGTTGAGAATCAATCTGTAATGGCATAAACAAGTCACCCTCGCTGAAGCTATCATTTTTAGGTTACTTGGGTATAAGCAATGTTGGGTATACAATATCTGGGATTGAGTAACAGAGAGAGCCTTATGTCATTAAAGCCAGAGTTTCAAGAATGGCAAGATGTTATGGACTTGGTCGCCAAAGCTGCCGAACATGATAAACATGGTATGCTTTTAACCATGTTAATGACGCCAGATGAAAGAGATGCGATTCAAGCTCGAGTGAATATTTTTAATGAATTACTCAAAGGTAATTTATCCCAGCGTCAAATAAGCCAGATGTTAGGCGTAGGCATAGCAACCATTACACGTGGTTCTAATGAGCTAAAAAACAAATCAGATAATGATAAAGCCGCGTTGAAACAGTTGCTCAAAAATACTCCTAAATCAAGGTAGTTCTATAATACCGGAAGGCAGTGACTTAGATTGCTGCCTTTTCTATTTTATGAGTTATCTGGAAACAGCAAGTTATTTGGAAACAGATCTGGGTGAATAAAAGGGATAAGAGCAAGAATTAAGGCTTGGTGGTAGACCGAACTTCTAGTCAGTGTGTTACCCGTTAGCAGAGCAATCGCCCCTCCTTTTTGCTTGATGTTGTCTGTCCCGAATGTTTTATCCATGACATCACCTAACTCATTACCTTGCTGTACCTGCTTAATGACTTTAGGAGGCAGAGGCAAACTTGATGAGCGAGATTCCCCTCTTTTATTTCCTGATTCAATGATCATCCACGCAAATGTGTCGTTACCCTCAATCCCAGCCTCTAAGCCGACATAAAATTCAGCATGTGGCTTTTTAGCACGCGCATTTTTGACTCGGTTTATTGCTCCAGATTTTGTTTCACTATTGGACATGGGTTGCTCTGCAACCTCACTTGGGACAGAGACATATTCATATTCAAAACTGTTATTGGGGAATGCTTCTTTAAAGGCGCTCTTAACCGCATTAATTTTGGCTGGGTTTAACGATGCGATAATGACTTTTCTCATTAGATGGTGTTCCTTCACATGTCGGCTCAATGCATAATTCTCAACGCCAATTCTACATTGATATATGTGTTTCATACTACTAAGAACATTTGGGTCAACAAACTTCAATTAGTCGCGTGTGTGAAGGGTGGTTGCCCACTCCCTGAGTTGTTCGATGGGCATCGGCTGACCAAAGTAAAAGCCTTGCATATAATCGCAGCCACTTGAACGCAGCCATTGGTGCATATCGCGATTTTCAACCCCTTCGGCTGTAACGGATATGTTTTGAGAGTGGCACAGCTCTATCAATGGTTTAATAATGTGCTGCTTATGAGATTCCAGCATAGCCAGCAAGAACTCTCGATCAAATTTGATTTTTTGAACGGGGTATTGAACCAATTGGGTGAATGAGGTGTACCCAGAACCAAAATCGTCAATAGCCAGCTGAAACCCCTGAGAAGACAGCTCGTGCAGTAAAGGGTAACCCTGACTTTCAGCAGCGAATGTTTCTGTGATTTCAAAATCGACTTGCCCATAAGGGACGCAGTATTGCTGTGCTTTTTGCTCTATAAATGTCGCCAGTTGACAAGAATCCAGTTCAGCAGAAGAAAGGTTGATAGAAAGTTGAACCTGATGTTTAAACAAACTTTGCATTTGGTGATAGTCAGAGAATGCATGTTCAATTACCCATCTATCAATGCTTTCAAATAATCCAGTCTGCTCTGCCAAGGGTATAAACTCAGATGGCGAGACTTCGCCAAGTGTACTGGAGTGCCACCTTAAAAGTGCTTCGACACCAACGACTTCCGTTCCATCGGCATTCATGTAGGGCATGTATACCAAAGAAAATTCATTTTGATCATCCGCTTGGCGCAATGCTCGTTCTATGTTACTCACCCGCTTAACTTCTTTATCCAATGCTTCTGAGTAAAAGGTGTACTGGTTTTTTCCTGCTCGCTTCGCTTGATACATTGCTGTATCGGCGTTTGAGAGCAAATGTTCTATATTGTCACCGTCTGTGGGGTAGGTCGCGACACCAATACTGACGGTAATAGGGAATGTGCCGACTGGAGACACAAAACCAGCTTGTAAAGGATGAAGAATGTTTTGGCAGAAATGATGAATTAAAGTGGCGTCCAAATCCGTACCGCAAAGGTATACAGCAAACTCATCTCCAGAGAGTCGAGAAGACATGGCTTTCACGCTGTGCTTCGACGATACATGTTCTTCTATCTGAATGAGGTTTTTCGCAAACTGGACCAAAAGAGCGTCTCCAATTTTGTGTCCATATTTATCGTTCACAAACTTAAAGTTATCGAGATCGATATAAAGGATGCAGTGTTGCTCTTTTTCTACAGCAGTGTGAGCGAGTGTGAATGCCTTCGCCACATATGACTGAAAATATCGGCGATTTGCCAGCTTGGTCAATTGATCCATTTCTGCCAATTGCTTTGTTTTTTGGTAGTTGTCGGCCAAGCTTTGGTACATTTCGTGAAATTTATGCGAAAGGTGACCGATTTCATCGTTGCTGTTTAGGCGTTGAATGTTCGTTCGCTTGTGATCCTCGACTTCTCGCAGCTGTTTCGCCAGTCGAGTGATAGGGAAGATAACGTAACGATAGAAAAGTAAAATAAGTAAAGATACGGTGATGAGTGAAGATAAACCAAACGAAATTAATAGCTTAAACAGTATTTCACTGAATTTATTTTCAACCACAAAGCTAGAAGGATCTAACGTAGCCCAGCGTGTAGGAGAAAGTTGTACGCTATGAGTCAATTCACGAGTTTGCGTTGGGGGCTCTAACGCGTATGTGAGCACGGTTAAGTGTTCTCGTTCCAAAAGGTGCCTTAAGTTGTTGTACTCCGTTGTCTCAATCATCGCCACCACTATAAAGTAATCCTCGGGAAGCGTACTTTGCTTTGGAGAGGAAAATGTCACTTTATTGTATACATCATACTTTACTAATATTCCGCCAGCCTCTTTATTAAACAAGTACTCTGTTTGCGACCAGCGACCTGCAGTGACGCCTTCTTTAACAAATTGTGTGATTTTTATATCTAACCAAGAATTAAGGTCAACCTGATTCTCTACATAAAAGAGTGTATTAAATTGCTTGTCGAGTAATCCGAGTGCGGCAAAATCTCGGTTATGTAAAGTGAGATCCGTTAATGTTTGGTGAAGGCTTCGGCTGAGTTCAAATTCTCGATAAGGGTTGTTGGTATCATTGAAAAAGCGTTCGAGTATGTCACTATGGCTTAATGTATAGGTGTAACTATTCAGGAAGTTAGCAGCTTGCCTATAATGGCTGGCGAGTTTTTCCATGTTGAGTTGTATTGAGCTTTTTTCTAATTTGATTAGGGCGTTATGCTGTCCTAAGTAAATGATGTAACTTGAAATAGCTGCACTGAGTACAACGACAGGGATT
Organism: Vibrio sp. S9_S30; assembly: GCF_014694455.1. Taxonomy (GTDB): domain Bacteria; phylum Pseudomonadota; class Gammaproteobacteria; order Enterobacterales; family Vibrionaceae; genus Vibrio. The sequence goes on from NZ_JAAUWT010000023.1 coordinate 56,057, forward strand.
ATGAGAAGTAGGGTTCGTTTGCTGAGCTTCATTCTATATACATACGTTCCATCAATGAATACGACCTACCCAAACTGAGGAAAAATAAGGATCTGGAGATTGGGTCTTCACGCAACGCGATTTAGGGGCAAGTTACCTTAAAATAGAATCGTTGTAGTGTGAGAAATGACTTAACTTTAAGAATGGAGCGTTTTTCTATACTGAAGCGGTCAAAAGGTGGAAGCAAACTCACTCTTTATTTTAAGAGTGAGCCATGTCAAACCAGAGTCATTTCTGCTCATTACCTTAAGGTAATTTGTGTCGCTTCTACATTTTCGATTGGGTAACAGCCAAGTACTTTTAAATGAGTAGTCAATTTTATAATTTCCGAAATGGCACTATTCATTTCTTCAGAGTCGAGATGTGCTTCTAGATCAATGTAGAACATTTCTTCCCAAGGGTTCCCCATTATCGGGCGTGATTCTAGTTTGGTCATATTAATGCCATATCGCTGCAATACTAATAGTGTTTCAACGAGTGAACCCGCTTGTTGCGATGTCGACATAATCAATGTTGTCTTGGCAGGGATCTGAGTGGACACTTCAACTGGTTTACGTGCCACGACAATAAAACGTGTGCGATTTTCGGTTTGATTCGCAATATTGGCTTGAATGGGCTGTAAGCCATACAGCTTTCCACTAGAAGCGTTACCAATAGCGGCTACATCCTTTCTGTCCAAATCTTTTACTTTCTGCATAGCATCAGCTGTACTGACGCAAGATTTCAAGGTGACACCATGCAAGTGAGAAAGAAATTCACTGCATTGTTGGTGAGGTTGTGGGTGTGAGTAGAGTGTTTTTATTTCTTCGAGTCGAATGTCAGATGTGGCGACAAGGCAATGCTCTATCGGGAGTGTCAGTTCGCCTACGATATACAACGTGGTATGTTGAAGGAGATCATAAACTTCGTTTATCGAACCTGAACTCGTGTTTTCTATTGGAAGGACACCGTAGTCAGCATGACCAGACTCAACGGTAGTCGTGATTTCTTTGAAATGCTCGCAGTTAAGCTCAATAAGCTCTGTATTTTTGCGGCTGAAATATTGGTGGCTGGCTAAGTGAGAATATGAGCCTCGTGCTCCAAGGAATGCCACACGAGCTAATGGCTTCCTGCTCTCACTTGGGTTTAACAAGTTTTGTAGGTATGCCTGTTGCAGCAATACTGAGTCTTCAATAATGGTATGAAAAATTTTAGTGATGTATGGGGCATCTAGCTGGTACTTATCTCTACCATTATTAATCAATTTTACGAGTAGCTGTTGCTCGCGTTTGGCATCGCGTACAGGCTTTGATGTTTCAACTTTGCTTTTGGCTACTTCGATACTGAGTTCTCGCCTTTCCGATAGCAATTTTAGAAGCTGATCATCCAGCTCGTTTAGGCGTGATCTTATGCCGTCCAATCTGTCTGTCATTTTGTTATTATCCTTATAAAAAAAGCCCCCCATTTTTGGGAGGCTTTCTGTTCGTTTTTAACTTTTCTTTCAGTAAACGACTTTTGCCCCCAATTCAGGAGATAAAAAAGAAGTTAAAAAAGAACAGGGTAATTGTTTGCATACTTACTATTGTTTAGTGGATGTTTATACACAATAAGCAATGCAGCTATATATCGTCAAGTAAAAAAAATGGCACCATTTGGTACCATTAAGTCGGACTAAAATTAAAGAGAGTGTTATTCGGTTTCTTCCAACTCAGGTTTGTTGGAATGGCTAGCTCTACGAGCTTCTGGTTTATGACGCAGTTTGTTGAGCTGACGTTCTAGTTTTTGTTCGGCTTCATTGACTGCAATATATAAGTCTTCATTTGTAGCTGAAGCAATAAGCTGTCCTTTTGGTATAGAGATGATTGCTTCAATCTTCATTTGTTTGTTCGGCTCTTCACTGATGGTAGCTTGGCAACCAATAAACTCAACTTGCCACTTTTCTAGCTTTTTGAATTTACCTTCAATGTGATTGCGGATGGCAGAGGTGATGTCGATGTTTTTACCAGTGATGTTTACTTTCATAGTGTTTTTTCCTCTGTTTCGCCCCTCATTGGGTTAACTCCAGATTACTTATCCAGTCCGAAAAGAATGTGATCTAAGTCAATATTTTAAGTGGGGTGAATCTATTTGGATACGAATGTGATCTCAGACAAAACCTAGATGGAATTCTTGAAAAAATACTTGTTGAACGGGAAAAAATGTTTAGATTGGTAAAGGTAAGCACGCTAGAAATCCTGTATTTTTAGGGGGCAAATACGATTCAATGAAAACGACTGTTTAAAGTTTGCTCGCTAGGTTTTTGTGATACTAATCACACCAATACTTCCCTCTCTTTTCTAATCGATTTATTTGACATAAAAAAAGCAGCTAAAGCTGCTTTTTTTATGTCTGCATGATAAGGAACTTAAACGGGGTTAAGACTCATTAACTTCTCCGTCCGCTCTATGGCATCTTTCAACCCTAGCTTTTTGTAGGCTTCTAACTGAATGGCGAGAGATTTACGTGCTGCTTCCGTATCTGGAAAGGTTTTTTGGAGTTCCTGACTTCGATTAATGGCGGCAATCCAAGCTTCGCGTCTCAGATAAAAATCAGCAGTGGCTAAATCGTATTCTGCCAATCGATTCTTAAGAGAGAACATGCGTTGCTGCGCATCTTCAGCATACGGGCTGTTTGGGTATCGCTGTAGCAGACGTTTGAAATCGTTGAACGCTGATTTCACTGGCTCGGGATCTCTATCTGAACGATCAACATTAAATAGATCGTGCATAAAGTTTCTATCTTGAGCCATGTGCGTCAAACCACGCATATAGAGTACCCAGTCTGATTTTTGGTGTGTTGGGTTGAGTCGAGTGAATCGAGCAATGGTGGCTATACCAAGTGCCAGATCATCATTCTTATAGTATGCGTAGATCAAATCTAGCTGTACTTGTTCAGAATAGGGACCAAAAGGGTAGCGTGAATCTAATGCCTCCAGTTTATCAATTGCGGTACGCCAGTTACCTGTCTGAAGCGATATCTTTGCATCCGAGTACAATTCTGCTGGTGGCACATCAGGCACAACCTCTCTGCTACTAGAGCATCCAACCAGAAGCCCCAAAGCTAATAAGCCCGATAATGTATGCTTTTTCATGTCCGCACTTTGTTCCTTGCATTAAATATTTCTTGGTGTCCGTTACTTTCGTCCGGTTAACGGATACAATGACGCAATTCTATTATTTTATCCATACTAGTGGGTATTAGTCTCACGGTTTTTAAAAAAGTTCGATATGGCTCAGCAGATTGAATTAACAAGTACAGTAAAAGACAGCCAATTGGGTCAACGCCTAGATCAGGCTGTCGCCGAATTATTCACCGATTTTTCTCGCTCACGTTTAAAAGAGTGGCTTTTAGGAGGGAAAATCCAAGTCAATGGCGAGGTTATCACTAAGGCTCGCGCGAAAGTCATGGGGGGAGAAGAAATTGTTCTTCAAGCGGAGCTCGAAGATGAAGAGCGTTGGGAAGCTCAAGATATCCCTTTAGACATTGTCTATGAGGATGATGACATCATCGTTATTAATAAACCCAGAGACTTTGTTGTTCACCCTGGTGCTGGCACACCTGATGGAACGGTTTTGAATGCGCTTCTTCATCATTACCCCGACATCGCAGAAGTGCCTCGTGCGGGTATTGTGCATCGTCTAGATAAAGATACCACGGGTCTCATGGTTGTTGCGAAAACGGTGCCAGCTCAAACGCGTTTAGTTCGTGCTTTGCAAAAGAGAAACATTACTCGTGAATACGAAGCCATTGCGATTGGTCGAATGACGGCAGGTGGTATGATCGACAAAGGCATTGGTCGCCATTCGACTAAACGGACACTGATGGCAGTGAGTGAACTAGGAAAACCTGCGGTCACGCACTATCGAGTGGCAGAACACTTCCGTGAGCACACCCGTATTCGATTACGGTTAGAAACAGGGCGTACACATCAGATTCGTGTTCATATGTCCTACTTACAGCATCCTTTGTTGGGTGATGTTGCATATGGTGGTCGCGCTCGAATCCCCAAAGGTGCATCAGAAGAGTTGGCAGAGATGATTCGCGGCTTCGATCGACAAGCGCTCCATGCTGTGATGCTTCGTTTTGCTCACCCGACAACGAAAGAAGAAATGGAGTTCCATGCGCCTGTACCGGATGATATGGTGCAAATGGCAGAAGCACTGCGTATAGATGCAAAAGAAAATCCATTAGACGACTATTAATATGGAATGGATTTACCCGAATTGGAATGCACCCAAGAACGTGAAAGCGCTTAGCTCCACGCGCTTGGGAGGCGTATCGAGAGGTTCATACTCCGGCTTGAATCTGGGTATGCATGTTGGAGATTCAGCCGATCTTGTTGCTGAAAACCGTGCTCGTCTAGCGGCTGTTTCTGGCATGCCTTCGGCACCAATTTGGTTAAATCAGACTCATTCTACTGATGTCGCATCATTGGTTTCCCCTTCAAAAGAACTCATTGACGCGGATGGTACTTTTACTTCCAAGCCCAATATTGTTTGTTCCGCTATGACAGCGGATTGTTTGCCTGTATTGTTAACGGATACTAAAGGAACACAAGTTGCAGCGGTTCATGCTGGGTGGCGAGGTTTGGCTGGTGGTATCTTAGAACAAGCCTTGCAAAACTTTACTGGAGATGTCATGGCTTGGTTAGGACCAGCGATAGGCCAAACTGCATTCGAAGTCGGTGAGGATGTTGTTGAAGCGTTTACCTCGGTAAACGAGCGAGCTATCGATGCTTTCGAACAAGGGTCAAATTCAGGTAAATGGTTTGCGAACATGAGTGTGCTCGCGACTCAGCGGCTCAATACAGAAGGTGTGTCACTGGTTTATGCTAGTGAACAGTGTACATTCAGCGATCCTCATTTGTTTTACTCCTATCGGCGTGATGGTGTTACAGGTCGTCAAGCCAGCTTTATTTGGTTGGAATAGCTTTTCTTATATACAAATCGATGTATGTCGTAAACCCCTCATCTGTATCAGTCTTTTTCAGTGAAACTCGTGGGAGCAGTAGGAATATATACTGTGTGCCCCCCTTGAAATTGTCGCATGACGTACCTATCTCCTAACCTAGTTAAAGAACATTAAAAAGGTTGGAGGTTGTTATGCGTCTCGATCGATTTACCAGCAAGTTTCAGGTTGCTATTTCTGACGCGCAATCGTTAGCGCTAGGTCGTGATCATCAATATATCGAGCCAGTTCATCTATTGGTTTCGCTTCTAAATCAAGAAGGCAGTACAATAAGACCTTTATTGACGATGTTGAGTGTGGACGTTGTACAGTTGCGTTCAAAATTGAGCGAGATGATGGATCGTTTGCCTAAAGTCAATGGTATTGGTGGCGATGTTCAGCTGTCTTCTGCTATGGGCACGTTATTCAACATGTGCGATAAGGTTGCCCAGAAGCGTCAAGATGCCTATATCTCCTCAGAGATCTTCTTGTTAGCGGCCATTGAAGATAAAGGACCACTCGGCATATTGCTTAAAGAGTTGGGACTAACAGAAGCTAAGATCTCGGAAGCCATCGAAAAAGTACGTGGTGGGCAGAAAGTCGACGATCCTAATGCTGAAGATAAACGCCAAGCACTCGAAAAATTCACTATCGATCTCACTGAACGAGCAGAGCAGGGGAAATTAGACCCAGTAATTGGTCGTGATGACGAAATTCGCCGAACCATTCAAGTATTGCAGCGCCGCACAAAGAACAATCCTGTCATTATCGGTGAACCTGGCGTAGGTAAGACAGCCATTGTTGAAGGCTTGGCTCAACGCATCATAAATAATGAGGTGCCAGAAGGGCTTCGAGGTCGTCGAGTATTGTCGTTGGATATGGGCTCGCTGGTAGCGGGTGCAAAATATCGAGGAGAATTCGAAGAGCGTTTGAAGTCTGTTTTGAATGAGTTGTCGAAAGAAGAAGGCAATGTCATTCTATTTATTGATGAACTCCACACAATGGTTGGTGCGGGTAAAGGTGAAGGCTCTATGGATGCCGGTAACATGTTAAAACCTGCACTGGCACGAGGAGAGCTTCACTGTGTTGGTGCAACCACTTTAGATGAATACCGTCAATATATCGAAAAAGATCCGGCTTTAGAACGTCGATTCCAAAAAGTCTTAGTTGATGAGCCATCCGTTGAAGACACGGTCGCTATATTGCGAGGGCTTAAAGAGCGTTATGAATTGCATCATCATGTTGAAATCACGGATCCAGCCATTGTGGCTGCCGCTGGTTTGTCACACCGATACGTCTCCGATCGCCAACTGCCAGACAAAGCCATTGATTTGATCGACGAAGCTGCTTCAAGTATCCGAATGCAAATTGACTCTAAACCGGAGTCTCTAGATAAACTTGAACGTAGGATCATTCAGCTGAAAATCGAGCAGCAAGCCTTAGTGAATGAACATGATGATGCGAGTTCGAAACGCCTAAAAGCACTCAATGGTGAATTGGAAGTGAAAGAGCGTGATTACGCTGAACTTGAAGAGATTTGGAAAGCAGAAAAAGCGGCGCTCTCTGGTACTCAGCATATTAAAAGCGAACTAGAGCAAGCTCGAATGGATATGGATTTTGCAAGAAGGGCGGGCGATTTAAATCGTATGTCGGAACTGCAATATGGACGCATTCCCGAATTAGAAAAGCAGCTAGACCTCGCAACTCAAGCTGAAATGCAAGAAATGAGCTTGCTTAAAAACAAAGTGACTGATGCCGAAATAGCGGAGGTGCTTTCGAAACAAACTGGGATACCAGTCTCCAAAATGTTGGAAGCAGAAAAAGAAAAGCTACTTCAAATGGAAGAGGTTCTTCATAAGCGCGTTATTGGTCAGCAAGAAGCGGTTGAGGTGGTATCGAATGCAATAAGACGAAGCCGAGCGGGGCTTTCAGATCCCAATAAGCCGATTGGTTCATTCTTATTCTTAGGACCTACTGGAGTCGGCAAAACGGAACTTTGTAAAACATTAGCGAGCTTTATGTTTGATAGTGAAGATGCCATGGTGCGCATTGATATGTCAGAGTTTATGGAAAAGCACTCTGTTGCTCGTTTAGTGGGTGCGCCTCCTGGTTATGTTGGCTATGAAGAGGGAGGGTACTTAACCGAAGCTGTACGTCGTAAACCTTATTCGGTCATTCTACTTGATGAAGTAGAAAAAGCGCACCCTGATGTCTTCAACATTCTCTTGCAAGTATTGGATGATGGACGCTTAACTGATGGGCAAGGTCGAACTGTCGATTTTCGTAATACTGTGGTGATCATGACGTCGAATCTTGGTTCATCGCGTATTCAAGAAAACTTTGCCACCTTAGATTATGAAGGTATTAAAAATGAAGTAATGGAAGTGGTAGGTAAACACTTCCGTCCAGAGTTTTTAAACCGAGTGGATGAAAGTGTCGTATTCCACCCTTTAGGTAAAGCACACATAAAGTCCATCGCTTCTATTCAGTTATTACGGCTTAGTAATCGTATGGCTGAAAAAGGCTATGAGTTGGAAGTATCAGATAAAGCCCTAGATTTGATTTCGGAAGTAGGGTTTGATCCCGTCTTTGGTGCAAGACCCCTTAAGCGCGCAATTCAGCAAAGTGTGGAAAACCCACTAGCAAAAGCTATTCTCGCAGGAAAAGTAAATCCTGATAAAAAGGTACAATTGCTCGTAAACAAAGATAAAATTATTGCTCACCAAGCATAAACAGAAAACACTAACTTAATAAAAGGGGGGAGTCATCCCTCTTTTTGCTTATATAGAGTTCATTTTGGTGTAATTGTGAGCAGTTGAACAGCGTGCGCCATTTTTTTGTGATTTTGCACTTGCGCCACGAAACGAAGTCCCTATAATGCCGCCTCGTTGTCACGGATTAATCGATAGATTTACAGAGGCAGCAGGGCTAAATAGCTGAGTTGAAAAAAGTGTTTGACACAACAACTTAAGTAGCTAAAATGTCCGTCCGCTTTAAGAGGAAAACTTCTCGAAAAGCAACGCTCTTTAACAATATAGACCTATCAATCTGTGTGGGCACTCGTTGATGATAATCCAAAACGTTTCTTAGGAAACAATTTAGGTTTCAATGAACTGAGTGACCAACCAAGACTTCTTTTGGAAACCTAAGAAGACTTAGCACAGTCAATTCAACATTTACTTGTAAATGTAATCAGTATTCATTGAGC
>NZ_JAAUWT010000024.1 GCF_014694455.1 Vibrio sp. S9_S30
CCTCTACGACTACATGATCAAGTGCATGAAGGAGTTGGCGAAAGCTGAGCCTGATATCGATGCACTGCTGCCATGGAACTTCAAGCATTAGTTATGTCGCCCCGTGAGTTCATGGGACGCTTACGATCAAGAAACCAACCTCGGTTTCTGTAAAAAGTTAACTGGATTCGGACCATATAATAAGGCTCTTCATAAACCTCCCTCCCAAGAAGCGCCGACTCTCAGAAATCAAATATTATCAATAGCCTATCAAATATGAGACTGATATAATATTGGAAATCTTCTACTGTTGTATAAAAAACAAACTCAGTTGTTAAGAATCAACTAATTAGGCTATTAAATAGCATATTTTTCATGTAATTAGTGAATCCGTTACTATTTATTACTAGGTAACTAGAACAAACTATATTCAAGGAAGTGGTGTTGGTCGATCAAAGTGTAAATGCAGGTGTTACTGCACAGCAGGGCTTTGCCTTACAGCGGAATATGGCTCTTTTCTTAATACTGGACAACTACGATAGTAAATTTGATGGCTCAAAGTACTTTCTATCCCTAGAACATTTAGAAGATATATTATTCTGTCATCTAGACGATCACGGTCAGGCTGTCAAAGTAGAGACATATCAATCGAAAAAGAAGTCCGTTGGCAATTGGTCTATTGATGCTGAACTTGCCGAGATAATAGTAAAAATACTTAAGGTAGGGAAAACACTAATAGCAGACCCCCACCCTAAGTGCAGCAACTATAGTCACGACCTTTACTTTTCTTCTAACTCTAGTATGAAATTAACGACGAAAGTAAAATGTGGCGCTGATAGAAAGCAGACAACCAAAACCTACAGCCAAATCGTAAGTGAAGCAGACTCAGAAGTAATCTACTCAGAATTAGATCCTATAATACAAAATGCTCTAACCACAAAACTTACAACGCATGACTCATACAACAGTGAAAATTTGTATGAAGAACTAAACAATTTAAAATTCTTGTACATCGACTTCAATCGAACAAATAAAGAACAAGAAAATCAGTTAAGAACCAAACTCGAAGATATCTTTGATAGGAAAATAAGTGACTCTAAGGCTGCACTGGATTCGATCTTTAGGCTGTTCAAAGATGTTGAATTAACATACAACCAGAAGAGTGTGGCTAGGCTGTCAGATAAGTCAAAACAAGTACACAGTCAAGATATCAACAATGCCATCGAAATCATAACCACCAAATCAAAAGCATTCCAGTTTTGGCGAGACCATAGTAGAGATATTAGCCAAAAACTAGGAGTTAAACCATTTGAGCGAGACTCATTTGAAATGAAGTTCAGCCTAGCATTTGACCTATTTAAGAGCAAAGATGAAGCAGAACATCAGAAGATCCTAGGATTTGTGAAATCTAATTATCGTAAGTGTAGTGGATTCAATGAAGATGACTGTATAGAAGAACTAGTAGATTTGTTCAATCGAAAGCATAACTCCAACTTGGACGAGCAAACTTTAAAGGCCACCATGTATGCAGCTTACTTTGAATCTATAAATAAAATGGACGATTAAAAATGGGAATTTCAGTAGAGTATAATAAATTCTTTGCATATAGCAGCAAGGCAGAAAAATATTTCGATTCTACCTTCTCTAAGGGAATTAATATTGTTCATGGTAAGAATACGTCTGGTAAAAGTACATTTATTCAGGCACTGCACTATACCTTTGGAATCAATGATGAAAAAAGGAAACTTGCCGATTTGCTGACAGAGAACGTGATATTTAGACTAGATCTAACTATTCACAACCCTGCGCCTACCAATGTTTCGATAGTTCGAGATGATGAGATCGTTTCTATTAAAGTTGGGGAACAACCACCAATTAAGTTCATAGGTATTGGCGGTAATAACTCGCGAGAACATGTTAAGCTGAAAGTGTTTTTGTCTGAGCTATTGGGCTTTACCCTACAATTAGAGTATGACAATGAATATAAACCAGCATCGCTAGAAGCGATGTTTTTGCCTTACTACATAGCACAAGACGTTGGCTGGGTTTATCGCCACAAATCATTCCGAGGCTTGGACTTTGTTAAGAACTTTAAGAACGACTTTTTTGACTACTTTCTAGGTATTACAAATAATTACGACCGCCTTGAAAAAACTCGCCTCGATCGGGAAAAGAAAGAACTAGAAGCTGAATATAGGCTTCTTCACAAGATCGAGCAAAACAACAAGAAGTTCAAATTAGCTAAAATGAAGGATGAAGCATTTACAGCTAAAACTAACGAATACATTGAGCCATATAAAGAGAATAAATCTGAGCTGATTAGGCTAGAAAAAGAATACTTGTCCATATGCAACAAGATAACGCTACTAGAGGAAAGTAGAAAAACTCTGCTTAGGGTTAGGCGTAACCTGAAGACAAATGTTCTGGCCGCTGAAAAGTGCCCTACGTGCTCGCACACACTATCTCATTCAATAGAAGACACTTATAATTTTCTCCAAGACAAGAATGATACTGAAACGCAAATAAAAGAGTTAAACAAGAACATTAAAGCACTCAAATCTTCTCAAGGAAAATTGAACTCAATAATCAATGACATTGACGAGAAACGCCAGGTTGTTGAACAGGATTATTATGAACTCTTAGAGTATAAGGTTGACGATGTAACCTTAGACTCATGGTTAAAAAATAAAGTCAACGTAGAGGTATCAGGAGAGCTCAATAGTAAGCTTGGTGAAATAACATCAAGAATACTGTCTATTGAAGAAGAACTTAGCAAATTCAGAACCGATGAAGCCGTTAAGAAAGAAAGAAGAAATGCAAGTTATTCATTCAAATCTACTTTTGAAAAGTATGTGTCTGAATTGCACGTGAAACCTTTCGAAAACGATAGGTTCTACTTACTCTATGATATACCTGCATTTCCAAGACAAGGCGTTGAATTGTTGAAGACTCTTCTGGCTTACAATTTCACCTTTGTAGAGACGATCAAAAAAACTGAGTATGTACATGTGTTGCCGTTCGTACTTGATGCCATATTTGAAGGTGATTTCGAGGATGAAAGCAAGGATGAAATTCTTCATTTTATCAAAAGTCATACGCCATCAGATCAACAGTTCATTTTTTCAATAGCCGACTCAAAAAGTAATGCACATTCTGCTAAGTCATACAACATGAAACATTTTGAGGGTAACGCGAACCTGATTTGTATCGGAGAGAATACTAAGCAAAGATCATTTCTTGCGGAATACCGAGGGGAATGCGACCAGTATATCAATGAAACTATGGATATTTTAAGTTGAGATACTTAGCTGTATTAGTTCCGACTAGATCTGACACTTCAATTTGAAAAGAAGAGAGTTACCCACTTTGATTAAAGGTGCTTAATCACTAATCAAAGACAATAAGAGGTAACTCTCATGCTTCATACTAGCAATCCAATCATCAAACACAAAGCTGGCCTTCTCAGAATTCAAAGGGACACTCAGAATTCAAAGGGACACTCACTCTAAGCCCCCCTTTCAATTACAGTGAGCTGCACCTAATTCCACCAAGGTTGCACTTTCCCATTTTGCGCTCTTTGGCTTTAGCGTATGGTGGATTCTCTTCTTTCTAAATAGAGAACCAAAGCCCGCGCTCAGTTAATCTGCCTAGAAGCAGCACCCTATTACCACTGTGCTTCATGCTGTGTTCGGCGTTCATTCTTATGCGGTTACGATTCGCAGCCAAACCAATGCTTTGACCACTTCGTTTACTTGAAAAATGCGAAAAGTAATTGAACGAGTGTGTAATCACCAAAAACTCGCCGAGTAACTTGAAACAGATATCGATGTAAATATGGAGCGTTGAACATCGTTGTGACTCTTTCCTAAATTGCCTGTCCTTGTTTTTCTTGTTATTAGTTTGGGCAAAACAGATTTTTGTGAATAACAAAACTTGGACAAAGCCAAATCCAGAAAATTTCTATGAACGCAGCTCTCATTTTGAAGCAGCAAACTTTGTTCACAATGAAAACCCACTTTTATTATTAGCTCAATTCATCTCTCATCATCATTAAAAGAGAATAATAATAATGAAAAATACCGTACTATTTACAGCGATTTTCATGGCAATATCCTATCCCGCTCAAAGTTTAGAAATTAGCTCAAATTTTCAATACTTCAATCAAAACAATTTCGAATCAGACACACAGGGCAACCTCCCAGCTTCGGTCTGGCTGGCGCAAAATGTCATTATGCCTTCGCACCACGGTGTGGTGGATGATGTAACTCCTCATTTAACCTCGCACCGAAGGACAATGGTCTTGTTTCAACCCAAGACCCCAATACCTGTAGGCGGAGAAGTCCATGTATCGGTCAAAAACGCCGCAGGGGAAACCGTCTACCAAGGGCAAATGGAGTCACCCGATAATCTGCCTCTTATTGCCGGTCAGACGCTATTCAAGGAGCATATTGAGCGCCCTTCTCAATATGAAAAAACGATTTCAGACGGCACCACCCTCGCAAATTTTGCGAACGATCCAAAAGGGGAATATTTTGCAGGACTCCTCTCAACCAACAACACAATTCTAATTAAAACCCGCAATGGGCATTGGACGCAACATTTCCACCTTCCTAGTGGGGAGCAATACCATGGAAAACGGATCACTTTCTCATCAAATGCGGGGTATATCTCTAGCATTCATTACACGAATAATGTACGTAAACTCACTTACGGCGATACGCTCACCTTAAAAAACGCAAATGGCACTTGGTACGCAGACGTGGACGCCGAATTTAACCGGATAAAGTACAGTGCGAATACGTATTCCATTGCCCTGCCCGCTCAAATCATACAACCTGGGCTGACACTGCATTTCAGCGATGGTCAGCACGTGGGTGATGTCGTCAATTTGCACATTGGCGCGCCAAACGAGTTACTCATTCATACGATCGACCTTGGGCTACTGACACCGCCTCGCAACCAGTTTACCTTTCAGTCCGATTCAGAGTTACATCGGGAGTACTACCAACAGCTACCCATCCAACGTTTAACCGTCTCTGTCTATGAGCCGCAGCACTTTACAGAAATTGTATTGCCCAATGGGGAAAGACTGACGGATTTTGATCCGAGTCAAGGCGGGATACACAAAGGCACCATGCGTCAGCAGATCGCACAAGGTCTCGTTTCCTACGGTATAAACAACGCCAACTATGGCATCAGTTCCTCGGGAGGCACCAGTTTTTTATGGCACCCTTATTCTGCTGCACAGATCACCGCCCACAACGCAATAGGGCGTTACGCCAATGGTGTCCAGTTACATGGTATGTCGGCACGAGACGGAATAGTCTCTCTCAAAAACTCAGAAGGCAATGAGTTAAGTCATGAATTTGGGCATAACTTCGATCTGAGGCACTTCCCTGGAGGGTTCTCAGGAGCCATCAATCAGTCAGCCGAATACCGCAACTCAACGTGGGGATGGGATGCCGATCTGAACCATTTTTTACCCAATATAGAAAAGGCAGTGACGCATCAGAACAAATGCTATCAAGACGAGTGTGCGGCGCCATTTTTAGGTCATCGATTTGGGTCGGGGGCTATGTCAGGTGGCGGACCTTTGTATGTCCATTACAATCGTTACACACTCCACACGCCTTATGAACTCAATAAAATTCAGGCGTTTTTTGAAAGCAAAGCCGTGTTCTCTCCAGATTCACCTAGTGGATTCAGAAAGTGGGATGCGAAGACAAAAACGATGCAACCATGGACTAACAAGATTAAAGACGATTTGATGCAAGTGAGCTCCGCCACCAAAGCTCAAGTCCCGTATAAACAAGGAGTCCCCGTCACCACAATCGTAGGTTACTATGATCCGGACGAGGTACTGAACGGTCACATATACCCAGCGCTCCATGGCTCGTTCGGAGCCGTTTACCAGGATAACTTTGCGTCATCTTCTTGTCAGTTGAACGTCCATACCAAAGATAGCGGCACCAAAACGTTCAACCTTTATGCGAGGAGACTGGACGCGAATTCCATGAACAAGTTCCATGTCAATGTAGAGCAGGCGTTATCACCATACTCAGCGGAAGTGTACTGCAACGGACATTTGTTGGCATCACTGGACATCAGTGCTCCAACACAACCCCTTAATACCCACATTACCTCAGATCTGTAATCATAATTCGTTTATGCCAGAGAGTGAGGAAGGCATCGGTCATTTGACCTCCCATTCCTTACTCTCGTTTTATTTCACTTCATTTCATAGAATAACGAAATAACGAGGACACTCACTCTAAGAAAACAGTTAAAAGAAAAATAATTCTCTCCCCTCTTTAGGTTAATGAATTACCTAGAATTAATCGATTGGGCATTAGCCATGAAACGTGGTTAAACGCCTGCACTCAACTGGAAAAGGGGAATGTGATGGGTAAAGAACAATCGATAAAACATGCTCTGCCAGCGCTAAAACGAAGGCGTGTGTCGGGCTTTCGACTCCCCGATAGATAATCGCAAGAACTACCCCAGCCCTTCCACACACCAATCCTCATTCACAGCAGACTTTGACAGCTTCGTTTACCTGAAAAAATACGAAAAGTAATCGAATAAAAGCGTAAACACCAAAAACTCACCGAGTCACTCGAAAAACGTGAAACAGGTATCGATGTAAAGATGGAGCGTTGAACATCGTTGTGAGTATTTCTTACATTGCCTGTCTTTGTTTTTCTGCTTGCTTTTTTCTCCGCTGTCTCAAGCGAGCTTAGTTAAAATCTTGAGTCCAATAAGACATATTTTCCGAATTTGATTTACTGGGTTTGTACCCAATACCCATTTTGGTGTGCCTACTCCTCATCACGTTCTGACAGTGCCCCGCATGACCCGCCCAGCTGTTTTGGCCCGCATTGTTAACCTTGCCATCACTTCTCGTATTTCTGTGTCCAAATACAGGGATAATGGCTGTGTTCGAAGATAAAACGTATGCATTTTGACCCATGCTATTCATAATGAAATGACCTTGAGCCTCTCTTTGGTACTGCACGTCTGAGTTCAATTGTGCATTGCTGGCAGTGTTGTCGTCCCAAGCGACGGGGGGAGCCGGTGGGAATGTTCCACTAGAAAATAACGAACCATATGAATCACAGTAGCGCTCTGTCGACCTTGCGCAATTGGTCGAAATTACCGATTGATACTTAATACTGTCCTGACTCAAATCATCCGGAATGTTCACAATTCGACACCATTTTTCGTCTGCGACACCTTGACCCGGCATGCCCCAAATCGAACCATTCAGTATTTGGTCTTTATCCAGTGTTGCAAAGTCGATGATTGTGTCATCATTCAGCTGGCTTAAATCCAAACGAATGTTTCCAGATGAAGCATCCAACGCAAAGATGGAAGCGCCAACCTCTTTTGCGGCCGCATCAATATAGTTTCGTTGCATCAATTCCCATGCATTGCCAAACCGTTCTATTGACTGATGACGATAAGCCATTGCTATAAAGTGGTAAGTGGGTACATTCGTCTCGACTCCGCTCTTATCTCTCGTCACCACACTTCCAGCGGTAGCCAACGCTAAAGAGCTATCGAATACAGCATGGTTAAATACATACGTTCCTAAATTCTCGTTAGTGCAGCGGTTAGTTCTCATATCGTATCGATATTCAGAAAGAGTTCCATCAACAAGTAGCTGATGGTCTTTCCGTTGTGCAGTTAATCCAACGGCTTCGTAACAATGCCAGTCTTGAACTAATCTGCTGTCGTTATCGATGATGATTGTTGGCGTGGGGATGGTTATATCAACCTTTTGAGTATCTCCACCATTAAATGCAGGAAGGTTGGCTTTAATAGGAATAGATAAATAGTTTTCTACAACCCCATCTCTTTCGACAAGCCCTTCAATAGCAAAGATCACACCACTCTTGAGCGCCTTACTATCTGGCTGTTGGGAAATGATGGTTGATGAACTTCTGGAAATACGCGAACTACTTGGAATACTGGGTATATCCGAATGACTGGCCTTGGCATCTATGCTGCCCTCTCCCGATGGATTTTCTCCACCACATCCTGAAATTGTCAGTGCAATTAGCACTGTTGCTGATAAATTTTGTCGCCTCATTTGTTCACTCCTAAACCATATATAATTCTTTAGGAGCGGGATATTGCCTTAAAAAACAGGCTTAAATTTCAGGTAAATGTCAGAAAACAAAATACTGACACTTAACTTACAATGAGGAAGGTATGAATGGCGAAATAGTGGGTGTTTAAATTGACTCGATAAAATGAATCACAAGGACACTCACTCTAAGAAAATACGAAACCCTTCAATGACAGCGAGTTGCGCCTAAATCCACAAAGATGTCGCTTGCCCATTTCGTAATTCAAATAGCACACACGCCATAAACAACAAACGTCAAGATCAAACAAGGCGAACCATTCGATTCGCCTTGTGATTGTTTGAGCATGATTTTTATTTTAGAGGGTCGTTGTCTGGCAACGCATTATGAATCCAAAGTGCCAGCCTGTGTTTGATGTTTGCGCCGTCAAGCTTGCTGTCGGGTAATGGGGTGATCTGTTTGGCATCGACCAAAAATAGGTAAATCGCTTTTACTCTGAGGGGTTGCGGTGACTGAGGAAGGTCAAAGCCTTGCATCTTTGCCATCTTGCCAGCAATCTCAAGTGCCTTTTTAACCAGTTTATCTTCATTATGAAGCTTAGCGCTTTTTGCCATTGATAGAATCCTCTTCTTCGCTTGAACTAAGAATACCTTAAGTGTTACAAACGGCGTGTTAGTAAGTTCTCATATTGACAAGATTACGCCACATCCCCAAGCAACTGAATGAAAAGTAACCATAATTGATCATCTTCTACATTAAGTAGTGAGTCTCGCATATTTCACTCAAAGAGTTAAAGAAACACTTCGAGTTAATAGAGATATTGAGAGTTAATAGAGATACTGAGAATTAAAGAGATACAGAGAGTTAAGGAGATATGAAGAGTAAAGAGACAGAAAACGTTAAAAAACACCAAGAATTCCCTCAATAACTCAGCAGAATTGCCCCAGATACCTATGTGAAGACAAGTTAGTTAAAAAAATCGTCAATTCAAACCCACGTCACTGAAGCATTTAACAACCCATCAATAAGTTACGTTATTTTGCGAGTCATTTACAAAATGCAGACGAGCGATATTGTTGCTGTGATATCAGCTTGATAGTTTGGAAGTAGAACAATCAAAATAAGAGTATTGTTTTGTTTTCTTTATGAAAATTTTGGCGGAACTTGGGAAGTATTACCGCCTTTGTATAGACGTAACGAAGGCTTGTACGCCAGCGATACGTAGTCAGCAGGTTAGAGAGGATAACGGATTTTTGAATAATGGCTTTTCTGACAGAGTTAACGGCATGGATAATAAAGTGATTTTTGGCTAAATCGATACCATTTACATGAGAAAAGTAGACATGACATCTTCAATATTGATGGATATCTCATCAGTGTAGCAAGTATTCGTTACAGAGAATCCATGTATTCTCAAGTTTTTTAATGACTCAAAATATAAGGAATTTCATGACTCTAGTTTACCTTCTTGATTTTGATTACGACAGGGAAGCATCGAATAAGAATAAGGCAAGTTACGCTAAACGTTTTAAGAATTGGTGTCGACGGTGTTTTTCGTGGCAAAACTACCCTGTCTTGAAGAAAGATGTCCACGTTGATTTTGAGAATGGATTTGAAACTCATCTTTTCAATGATAGAGAGAAGCTTCTAAAAGGTCTTAAAAAGAGAAAACCCGATATCCTATTATTCGATTTGTTTTCTAACTCCGAATCTGACGCGTGTTATGAAGATCTCATTGTTCATAAAGAGCTGGATGATACAAAGTGTGATGTTGAGCTAGCACTATTAGATCTACAAGCCACTCGACAATATGCTCGAAGAGTCCTAAAAAGAAAATGCCACCCTACAGGGTTAGAAGAAATTGAGTATTTAATTTGTTCGTCTGACATTGACGTTGATTTTCCAATAGCAATATTTAGCAGATTTGGACGACATCTTCTTAGTACAGAAGACATGTTGAAAGTACAAAAATATGGTGGGTATTTTGTATGGAAGGATAAGAAGAAATCCATTGATAGATATGTTAATGGCTTTGGAAAACGTGAGAGACTCTCTATTTCTTCTGTCATTAGTGCGTATGAAGAAAATATATCCAGGTTTGACAAGTCACTTTTGAAAGAAAGACAAAAAATTGTAAGATTAGAAAAGAAAATTAGATTTAATAAGTTGTCAATGGTTGTTGAATATACTTTTGTCCTTGCCATTATTTGTGCCGCATTAATACACGGTAAAGAATGGTTCGATCCTGGCGTCGTGAAATCAGCTGCAATTATCAGTGATATACTTTCATTCAAATACTTATCTCCATTTATGCTTTTAACGGCCATAATATACGCTGTTCTGATAAAAATTAGAGGTAAAAATATGGGCATATTATTGGAAGCCCATCGGTATAGTACAAATTTGGTCAATGATTTAGTCAGCAGCAGAATTAAAAACGTCTCTAAAGAGTAGCCATCACTTACACCTAGACTGAGTCTGTGTTATCTGATCGCAATAATATGCAGGAATGCCGAGCTGCAACGAGGTAAAGGGAAATACTCAATAACGCCTTACTTAAGAAAACCAATCTGCATGTTCTGATCGATAACGATTTTCTTCTGGGACACGTGATCTGGTCTCACGTCCACCTCATTTCAAATAGTCATCCTATCTGGCTCATGAATGCATATGTTTTGTAAAATGATCGATCTTTTCGAAAATGTTACATAGCACCTTATGCTCCAATGTGGCATATTAACTGCGAATAATTATTGAAATTGTGAGGTTTTATATGAATGTGAGGTTTTATATGAATAAATGTTTATTCGCTGCATTGGGCATTGTTTTTGCCACCAATGTATACGCGACGGAGCTGGAGGATATCGATTGTTCTCACATCGAAGGTCGATGGGTTGCAACGGACGCTTCCAAGTTAGAAATGCATGTTACGGATCCCCAATCAGAGGCTTGCGGATCTGACTGCACTACACTAACTATGAGATATTCGTTATCTCCAGGAGTCGAGAGCATCGCGAAAATATATTGCCATGAAGGTCAAGCTGGCGTTAAAAATCAAGGTCCGATGGTCTTATCTTTTGAAGGTGCACAAGGAGGTCATTCCATTGGTACGTTTAATAGACAGTTGAACCTTTTATGGGCTGGGGTTTTACCTAAAGATGACAATGGAAAGTGGATACCAAAAATGGACAGTTATTGGTTCGAAAAGAAGTAATAGCTAAACTCGTTCCGCCGCCAATACCGTCCTTTTGGGGCGGTATTTCATTATTAACACGACCAAAAGAGTTCAAAAATAAAATTAGGGTACACTCACTCAATAGCTCTCACTCAATAGTTTCTTAAATTGCCTGTCTTTGTTTCTTTATACTTATTTCTTTTACTGTTTTTTTAACAAAACAGCCCTAGTTGCGCGGGTTGTTGTTTTTGCTTGTTCTCTAGACTTAATGCAACAGTGATGCTCATGCGAACTCCGTAAATAAACGCGCTTATAAGGTTGACCAATCACCCAGAATAAACAATAACTATCCATATCTTGATAACTATTCATTCTGTAAACAGAAGGAACCGATATGGGTCAATCTCGGCACTTTGTGCTTCTTGTTGCTTTAATTTCTGGCGCTTATTCGCCTGCTCACGCGATGCAAACTGTGTCAGCCGACACTGCTCAATCAGATGCACCACTATGGTTAAGACACACAGCATTATCACCGGATGGCAAGCAACTGGCCTTTACCTACAAAAGTAAAATCTTTTTGGTGCCCAGTGAAGGGGGTGCAGCCCGCGCTATTACAAACGGTGATTTCTATCCTCACAGTTTAGTGTGGGGACCAGACAATCAAACCTTGGCATTTGCCGCCAACCCTTATGGTGACGATGACGTCTTTACCGTCTCTCTCAAAAGCGGAAAGATGATTCGTCACACTTACCATTCTGGACCGGACATTCCCACTTCGTTTACAGAGAATGGTGAAGCGCTGCTTTTCAGTACAACCCGTATATCCAGTAAGGAACAGGATTTTTACAGCTTGCCTGAGTGGTCACTGAGTCCGTTGGGGAACCACCTATACCGTGTTGAGCTGGAGTCTCAAAATGCCTCGGCAACCCTTGCGGTACCGGCCAAACATGCCGTTTGGAATAAAGATGAAAGCAAGTTGATTTATAACTCTCCTCACAAAGATCAACCATTTCGTAAGCATCAGCGCTCTTTTTCTGTGCCAAACGTTTGGCTTTATGATCGAGCAACAGGAAAACACCAACAGCTCACAGAAAACAGAGTGGCAGCTCAACACCCAATATGGAACAGTGACCAAACAGGTTTCTATTATCTGAGTGAAGCCGACGGCAATTTCAACGTTTGGCTATATCACTTAGCCACCGCTGAAAAAACCCAAATTACGCATTTCGATACGCATCCGGTTCGTCATCTAACGGTTGATGACCGTGATAACCTCGCGTTTTCTTATCATGGTGAAATATACACCCTCAAAAAGGAAGAATCCGAGGCACGTAAGATAAACATTAGCATCCATGATTTTTCGCCAATGGAAAGCCAATTACTGTATGCCAGCACAACGACGGGGTTTGCCACTTCGGAATCGGATCAAAGCGAAATACTTCTAAATTCGTATGGTGATGTCTATGCCTATAACAGTGATACATCGGCTGTTAAAGCGCTGACCAAAACTATTGAAGAAGAGAAACACGTTAATTTCACTCCAGACGGTTACGGCGCAGTCTACAGTGCGTTACGAAATGGAAGATGGGGTTTGTACACGACTTATTCTGTTACGCAAGAAGAGCGTTTGTCTGATGCCATTACTAGAACAGAAGTACCACTGCTGGTATCGGATGACCACGACATCACATTCCCCAAGTATTCCCCAGACGGAAACAAACTCGCTTTTGTGGTAGATGGACGAGCCCTTCACGTCCTTACCTTAAACAAAAGCGAAGAAGAGCCCTCTAGTGAACAAGTCAAGGAGACGACGCTGGATGAGGATAAATCAGTCGATCTGGGAATAGAAGTTATCTCTCCCGACCTGATAAGTCTTTTATTATTTGGCATCCATTACTCTTGGTCACCGGACTCTTCTCAGCTGGCGGTGCAAGTCATCCCCAATCCGTATTCCCACCAGATCCACGTTGTCAAAGCTGATGGCAGCAAACCTTCCGTGAATGTTTCACAAAGCGGATTTATTAACGCGGCACCTAATTGGAGTGCCGATGGACGAGTCCTTTATTGGGCGACCACTAAATACGGTATGAAATCTGTCTCGGGAGATGATCTTGACATGACAATAAGTGGTGTGTTTGTCAACAGTAAAGCGAAGAAAGACTTCAAAGATAATATTGAATGGCCAGACGAAGGCGAACCACTACCAAGTTACGCTTTCAACGAAAACAACACCGAATACAGAAAAGCATTCCATTTGCCATTTTCAAAAGGAGTGTTGGTGGCACACTTGCTGGGTGACCATTTATTGGTCGTGGATGTCGAGCCTAACTTTTCTGGTGAGAATAGAACTAACGCATTTATCTACAATATCCGAACTCAGGAGACTCGCTCGGTATTTTCTGACCAGCCAGAAGCGAAAGCAGTATACGTTTCAGAAGATCAGGATTTCGTTTATCTACTCACTGAATACTACATTATCAAAATGGATACGAGTTCTGGGAACCCCACCTATTACACCATTGAACTGCCAGTTGAATTTGAAGCAGAGCCAAGACGAATTGCCGCATTTGATCAGATAGTTCGTCAAACCAAGGAGCAATACTATCGCCCCGACATGGGCAATGTGGACTGGGATTTTTACAGCAAGAGCTATAGAAAATTTCTGCCACACATCAACAATAACCGAGACTTCGCGGAAGTACTCAGTGAACTCTACGGAGAGCTCAATGCCTCTCATACTCATGCTTTCGGGAGTCCTGCGTACAGCATGCGCTACGACGAGACGGCATCGCTTGGGCTAATCTTCGCGGAAAACATTGCAGGTAACACTGAGTTTGTGGAGGGAACACCCAACCATCAAGGGCTGGTTATCCGGGAGATATTACCCAGTGGCCCAGCAGATGTTGAAGACATCGTACTTAAACCCGGAGATAAGGTCATCGAAATTAATGGTAACCCAGTCTCTAATTTAGCAAGCCTTTCCAAAGAGTTGAATAATAAGACAAACATGCCTGTTTCCGTAACCTTACAACGAGGTGAAGAGCACCAATGGCATCAAGAAATCACCCCCATCAGCCTCAATGAACAATACTCGATCATAGCAAAGCGCTGGGAACTGGAGCGCCGAAATTATGTTCTGGAGAAAAGCGACGGTAAAGTTGGCTATGTCTACATACCAGAAATGAATTCAAGCAGCTTTGAACATCTTTTCGCTGAGGCGTTAGGGCGATTACGCAACACCGAAGCCTTGATCATTGATGTACGATTTAATGCTGGCGGTGACCTTTCCAACACGCTCATTGAATTCCTTACCGCTAAGAAGGTTGCTGACGTTGTGCCTAGAAAAGGCATACCATCCTCAGATGCCGGTCGCCGTAGCTGGTTAAAACAGTCGGTCGTTCTTGCGAATGCGGCTTCGTATTCCGATGCTTCAGCGTTCAGCCAGTACTATCAGGATATGAATGTTGGTCCTATTGTGGGTGAACCCGTTCCGGGGACAGGAACTGCTGTTAATACCGCAAGTTCGCCAGTCTACCCAGACATCAGTTCCACCTACCCATTTTTGCCTGTTAAAACAGCGGATGGTCGCTACTATGAAAACCTAGAACTTATTCCAGACGTTCAGGTATTCAACCGACCTTCAGAAGTAGAGCGCGGCATCGATAGTCAGCTTGATGCGGCAATTGCAACCGCACTGAAACAGATTCAGACAAAATAAAAAAAGTCAAAAAGGATAGGCGAGCTTCACAGCTCGCCTTTCCACCCAACCACTGCCTGCCTACGGATCTTTCGTCGCGATTAAAGCCCAGAAACTCGAACAAAATCCCCCCTAAACAGGTCAACCGATCCTAAAGCTTGATCAGAAGTTTGCCTTTGTTTTCGCCTGTAAAGAAAAGGTTCATTGCCGACATGGCGCTTTCAAGCCCATCCAATACGTGTGTTCTGAACTTAATTTGACCATTCATCACATACGGTGTGAGCCTTTCTAGCAATTGAGGCATTTGGTGAAAGTGATCAGGTATAGCGAAGCCTTGTACCGTGATCCGTTTTTTAATTAAAGGTATCCAGTTAGGTCCTGCCAAGGGTTCCGAAGTGGTGTAGTCGGCGATCATGCCGCATACAACAATTCTTCCATGGGCATTCATACGGTCAAATATGTGGTGTTGAATCGGCCCGCCCGTATTTTCAAAAAAGACATCCACGCCATCTGGGGTTAATGATTCAAGCTGAGATTTCAAATTGTCTTTCTTGTAATTGATCGCGCCATCAAAACCAAGTTCATTGACTATCCAACTCGCTTTTTCATCGCTTCCAACCACGCCAATAACGCGCAAGCCTTCCGCTTTCGCCAGTTGCCCGACGATAGAACCAACGGAGCCAGCCGCACCAGTGACCACCAATGTTTCCCCAGACTGAGGCTGACCGACATTAAATAGCCCGTGCGTTGCCGTTAAACCCGGCAGAGCGAAAACAGAAAGTGCCATTTCTGCATCGATGTTATTCGCCACTTTGTTGATACCCTGACCATTGGTTAGCGCGTATTCAGTCCAACCCATCATCCCCATCACTTTGTCGCCCACAGCAAACTCAGGGTTTTCAGACGCAACGACTTCACCAAATCCGCCAGAGCGCATACGCGAATTTAACGCCACAGGGGGAATATAGCTGTCCTCATCGGCCATCATCCAACCAATCATGGCGGGATCCATCGACATATGTGTCTGTTTAATCAGGAATTGACCTTCGGTGAGCGCTGGGATCTCATTCTCAACAACTGTAAACAGATGCGGTCCGATAGGGCTGCCGTCTGGACGTGCGGTAAGCAAAATTTCTGTATTTAGCGTCATGGTTTTCTCCTTAGATCGTACCAGCAGTATTGCACAATGATTCATTTCCCAATAGGCTGCATTGAGCGAATCACCTTTGCTTTAAAGGCAATAATATGGACAAACTAAAAGCACTATCCTACTTCGTAGAAACGGTAGAAAGAGGCAGTTTCTCTTCCGCCGCGAGCCGTTACCATGTGCCTGCCTCTTCCATCTCACGGCGAATCGCCGATCTCGAAGCAGAGCTTGGTGCGCAGCTACTTGTGCGAAACACTCGCTCCATCTCACTGACTGAGGTGGGCAAACAATACTTCCAACAAGCACAGCACATTATTGAGCAAGTGAGCCTGTCTGATCAGCTTGTTAAGCAGTATCAAAGTAAACCAACAGGTGTCTTAAAAATCAGCGCAATGGTGGGGTTTGGTGAACACATCCTTTTACCCATTCTCGACGACTTTTCTCAACTCTTTCCCGACGTGATCCTAGATGTCGTGTTAAGTGATGAGCTTTCAAAACTGGAAAAGGACGACGTGGACATCGCCATTCGCGGGGGCTACGCACCAAACGAACGCGTTGTCGCCAAAAAGCTAATGAACAATGACTTCGTTGCCGCCGCTTCCCCCATTTATATTGAGCGAAATGGGCAACCTACCTGCACTTCCGAGCTCGTTCATCATCAAGGCCTGTTTTTTAAAACGCCTGTTGGTCCAACGCCTTGGCTAAGTGAAATTGATGGTCGGTGGCAAGATGTATCTGGAACATTGAAACTGGTCAGTAATAACGGGCAATGGCTTCTAAATAAGGCTATACAAGGTGAAGGTATATTAATGCTGCCTAGGTGGGCACTCCAACCGAGTTTTGATTCTGGCGTATTGCAAGAGTTAGTTTTTGATCAACCCTTGCAAATAAGCCATGGTGGGGACTTTGCCATTTTCCTACTTTATCAAAAGCTCGAATACTCCATTCCCAAGATTAAAGCCGCTGTGGACTTCATTAGTGATCAAGTTAAGCGCCAGTATCCCAACTAATCTTTGCCATGGCATCTCAGCACTTTCTAGATACAACAAACTACCCTTTGGCGCTTCCTTTGAAAAAGCATTGAGATCGAGATATTCAGTGTTCAAACAATGGGGCGGTGTGTCCCAACATACACCGAGTAACCGCTCTTGTAGGCAATAACCCGATTTCGGCTTCACGAGCCATTTCCACTGTGTCTTGGTGTCACTTTCTAATATAGCGTGAGGGTTGTCCAATAGGCGGCCAAGTTGTTGTGTGCTTATCGGGGACTAACTGGGTAGCACTGGGGACATAGACTCTCTTCTCCATGTGAGAGATGTGAGAGATGCGAGAGATGCGAGAGAGTCGTTGATACCAAATATTACTGAGGCAAGAGGTGATAATAAGAGGGAGTAACACGAGACGACCCACCTCACAGTATCAAAAATCGGTAACGAGTTGTTATCAGCTTGCTACACCTAGAATTTCAGCATACTGAGCAACAATCCAATCGATGCTTCCGCGTTCATTTTAGATCTTAAATAGCACTCTATCCTTTTGTTTTACATGTGTTTATATCAAAAAAACCGAACAAAACCCTTAGTTTTTGTCACATATAACGACGACTTCTAATCGCATAAAATGGACAAATTATGTCACTTTTGGAATTAATCATTTTCATTTATTCCCTATATCAATAAAAACGAAAGCGCTACATTTACACAGATTTAACATAAATAACACAGGTTTAAACATCACTCAGCTTCGGCTTAATTCGTGACACATGAAAGGGGCAATATGAAGAAGCACAGGCGCTTTACATATCCAGTGCAGTCGTTGTCGTACTTCAAGCGGTTGAATCTGCGGCGGGTAATATGATTGCTGATCGCGGCTTCCACAACGGTAGGCTTGGTTGGACAAAAAGGCACAACGCCCATGAATCTAAGAGTTAAATATAAAAATCAGGATTGAAATTATGATTATCTCCGCATCGACTGATTATCGCGCTGCAGCAAAAGCAAAACTGCCACCTTTTTTGTTTCATTACATTGATGGTGGCTCTTACAACGAGCACACATTAAGGCACAATACCGACGATCTTTCTGACGTAGCATTGCGCCAACGTGTTTTACGGGACATGTCCGATCTCAGCCTAGATACAGAATTGTTTGGCGAAAAGATGTCCATGCCTATCGGGCTTGCTCCTGTCGGTTTAAGCGGCATGTATGCGCGCCGAGGGGAAGTTCAAGCGGCTAAAGCCGCCGACAAAAAAGGCATCCCTTTTACCATGTCAACGGTGTCGGTTTGCCCGATTGAAGAAGTGGCGCCAGCAATAGAACGACCGATGTGGTTCCAGCTGTACGTTTTGAAAGATCGTGGCTTTATGCAAAATGTGCTTGAAAGAGCGAAAGCAGCGGGCGTATCAACGTTGGTCTTTACGGTAGACATGCCCGTGCCTGGCGCCCGTTATCGCGACATGCATTCTGGAATGAGTGGTCCTAATGCCGCTATGCGCAGAGTATTCCAATCGATGCTCCACCCAAGTTGGGCGCTTGATGTTGGCATTTTAGGAAAACCGCACGATTTAGGGAACATTTCTACCTATCGAGGTGAACCAACCAAACTTGAAGATTATATCGGCTGGTTAGGTGCAAACTTCGACCCGTCAATTAGCTGGAAAGACTTAGAGTGGATCCGAGATTTCTGGGATGGTCCGATGGTTATAAAGGGGATTCTAGACGAAGAAGACGCCAAAGATGCCGTAAGGTTTGGTGCTGATGGTATTGTGGTCTCCAACCATGGTGGCCGACAATTGGACGGCGTTCTATCAACGGTTCGTGCCCTTCCCTATATTGCTGATGCCGTTAAAGGGGATTTAAAAATCATGGTTGATTCTGGCATTCGAACCGGTCTAGACGTTGTACGCATGCTGGCACTGGGAGCCGATTTTACGTTACTCGGCCGCTCATTCGTTTATGCGTTGGCAGCACAAGGCGGTGCTGGGGTAGAAAACCTACTCGATTTGTATGAGAAGGAAATGCGCGTAGCTATGACATTAACTGGGGCAAAAAGTATTTCAGATATCTCCTCCGACTTGTTGGTTGATCTGAGTAAGCAAGCTTCTTAAATTGCCACAACATACAAAAAATGCGAGAGATTTTATTAAACCTCTCGCATTTTTGCTCTTTCATCGCCAATATACGCCTCTCCTGAATCATCTAGATATCAATACTCATGAAAAAACCCCTATTACCACTGGCTCTGCTGGCTATGTCTTGTGCCGCTTACGCACAAGAAGGTTACTACTTCGGGCTGGGTTATAACATTTCCACTTCAGAACACAACGACGGCAAAGTAGGATTAAGCGCGAGCTTCGGGCACACATACCCACTAGGAAGTCGCTTCATGATGTCTTCAGAATGGCTTTATACCGATCTAGGCAAACATAATCACTACGAACTTTCTAGTATTGCATGGAACCTAAAACCTACATTGCCACTTAGCGATACGATGCACATCGCTGGCGTATTTGGTACGAACTATTATTTCCAAGAAAGTCGTATCGATAAAGACAACACATTTGGTATTTCGTACGGAGCGGAAATAGGCTTGCGATTAACACAAAATATCGCGGTTAACACTGGCTATAAGATCTATGATGCGAAATCGAAACTTTCATCCATGTACGCAGAGTTCCAACTGCGATTCTAGATACCGAATATTAAAAATGCCGACTTCATGTCGGCATTCATTTTCCTTCAGAATGAGTTTAACTTACCTTCATTGATCTTAGTACTTACCCTCATTGATCTTAGTACTTACCTTCCAAAATAACGGTATGCTTTGAGCGTCTTTCGGCATAACGACTTTTCATTTGACGAACATCGTTTAAAAATGGGGCGTAAAAGATGGGAAATAGGCACCCCATAACCAATACGTAACTCATTTTAAGTCGCAAAGACATCTTTTGCTTCACACCATCGTCAAATACGGTGACACCTGTAGCGACAAAAAAGCCTAGAACGTAAAGCGTAACCAAAGACCCCAGTGCAACGTAAACTCGCATAATGTGCCGAGTGATTTCACTGACAGTTTGGTGAACACATGGTGTCATGTCGTTTATAAACTCGCAGTACTCTATGTATTCTAAGCCAATAAACCATTCCATTCGCTACTCCTTTTTTGTACTTTGATCCGCAAATGTGTTCCCTGTTTTCACTTCGTATTGGTGAGCCGTTTCTGTGAATTCTGGCAACACTGACATAAGAGAAGTCAACATGATCGAGGTATACAAAAAGGGAAGACACACCGACAGCACTTTGATCCCCCTGCTAGAGGCAAAAGGAACTTCACCAAAACGATTGTCATCCATATCGCCGGGAACAAGGCAAAGAGGAAAATTAAGCACAGGTATCCACGCAATCAATACCAACCAAGGAGAAAAATCTATATCCTTGAGCCTTTTTACAATGAAGAGAACATAGAAAAAGAAAGTGATGGGCACAACAAGAAAGCCAAACTCACCCAATACATTAGGCAATAGCAAACAAGCCGTCGCCCAACAAGCAAACTCTGCACGGTTTAGCCGACCTCTTAGCTCGTAAAACTGAGGTTTGGTTTCTTTTAAGGGTATATCTGGGGAACGAAGTAACTCTGATTCCGTCATTATTTATCCTGATTTTATGTTTTTATCTAGCCAACTTTTCTTGTTCAGGGTCAGGAAATAAGGTTTGCAATAGCAAGAATAAGCAAATGATACTCAACCCCATGCAAACGAACCTACTTGCGTGACTGAGTGTTTGGTAGCAAACGCACTCGGTTATTCACTTGCCAGTGTAAGTTGTATCATTCGCATAAATATTCATTCTATAAAAAAGCAACGCCTACCAGGTACAAACACATATCTCGCCAAACAAGGCTTTTTATCGCGAAGAATAATATAGCGGGTATGAGCGAAAACTCAGAAAAATTTGCATAGACACGCGATACCCTTAACAATTTTTTATGTGAATGCGGATGGGCGTGTAACCACCGCTTACTCTTGACAAATCAATCTCTTAACTCCAATTGCCAATAGCTCACATCGATCAGCTTGCCGAACTTTAGCCCGACGCTCTTAAACTCCCCCACTTTTTGAAACCCTAAAGATTGATGTAACGCGATACTGGCGTCATTGGGTAAACTTACTACCCCCATTATGTTGCGAATACCGCGTTTTGCGAGAATGGAGATTAAGTGAGAATAAAGCGCTTTTCCAATGCCCTGACCTAACGCGTTTGGGGCAACATAAACTGAAGACTCAACAGTATAACGATAGGCACTTCGAGCATGCCACATCCCTGCATAGGCATAACCAAGAACCGCTTCATTTTCCACTATGACGATCCAAGGTAAGCTGTGACTTTGGATCTTACCTACTCTTTGGTTCATTTCTTCAGTTGAAATCGGCTTTTCTTCAAACGTTGCAGTGCTGTTTACAATAAAATCATTGTAGATGTTTGTTATCGCCTCAATATCCTGTGAATTTACATACCTAATGTCCATATCCACGCCTTCCTCCTATTACCATGTCTATTCCTTCTTTTATCACATCAATGTGATGCGTTCAGCTTATATGCCCAAGTCACGCAGATGTTTGGCATTAAGTACCATTTCTTTATGCAGGAAGATGGACTCAACATAGATTCAAATTTTTCGAACAAAATAGTCAATGAAAACGTATTTTTCATCCATCGGTTTCCCAATATGATCACTTTCAACAGCGAATAAAAGAAGTTAGCCACTAAGTAACTTATTCAAATATATTGAGGTAACCATGAAAACTATCCTGAAGAAGATCACCGATAGCAACGCAGGTTTCGCAACGTTGGCGTTACGCATCCCTATTGGGATCATCCTTATCGCTCATGGGGCGCAAAAGCTGTTTGGGTGGTTTGGCGGCTATGGATTAGAAGGAACAGGACAATGGATGGCTTCAATAGGCTTAGCACCCGGCGTTTTAATGGCATTTCTTGCTGGTAGTGCGGAATTCTTCGGAGGGTTATTTTTAGTATTGGGTTTGCTTACACGCCCCGCCGCATTGGTTACCGCGTTTACAATGGTGATCGCGATATTCTCAGTGCATTTTGAAAACGGCTTGTTCTTATCAAACAACGGTTATGAGTTTGGTTTAGCACTACTTGCTGCCTCTGTTTCTTTGACCATATCAGGGTCAGGAAAACTAGCGCTAGACCAATCACTTAATAAAAAGATTACTTAATAAAAAGATTACTTAACGGTGGCTCACAAGATGAAAAGCGTAGACTAATCTGCGCTTTTCTCTCACCAAATCGGGTTATCTATTATCAGCCATAAAGAGACGAACAGTAAGCAAAGTGCAGAGAACCCTTCGCCAACGAATGCACCTAAGATTTTCATTGCCGAGACCGTATACCCTGTCTCTTCTAATACTTCACGCTTTATCGCTGCGCTTGGCGACTCACTTGGCTCTATCATCCCGGCAGGCAAGCTCCAAGACCCGTCTTGTTTTTGTTGAATCAGTAGGCGTTTACGTTCATCTAAAATGACAGCGGCAACACCAAGAATCAACAGCGGCTTGTTCCCTATAAGAGATCGAATTTCTTTAATATAATGACTCGCACTTATTGCTTTCCCTTAAAACTTACCCAATATAACTAATTGAAATTTTACAGAATAACGGAATGTTCATGCCCAACATCAGACCCGCAAAATCAGAAGACATAAAGAAAATCGCTGAAATCGAATCCCTTTGCTTTCCAGAAAGTGAAGCCGCTTCTCTCAAGAGCTTTACCGAACGATTCCAAGTTTTTCCTGAATGCTTTTTTGTACTAGAAGTTAATGGAGAAATCGCTGGGCACATCAATGGATGTCGATACCACAAAGCCGAATTGCCCGACGAACTTTTTGAAAACGCCAATCTTCACAATCCAAATGGCATGTACCAAACCGTTTTTGGCTTGGCAGTCGCTCCTTCCCACCAGCGTAAAGGCTACGCGTCTAAACTCACAAAGCATTTAATAGAGGTTTGTAAACAGCGTAACCTCACTGGCATGGTTCTGACTTGTAAAGAGCACCTCATTCCTTTTTACCAAAGCCATGGATTTACTTCACAAGGTCAGTCTGAGTCGTCACATGGTGGCGCACGGTGGTACGACATGACTATTGAGTTTTAACCAGGCGAAAAGGCGTTAGGTCTATCTTTTCTATCTCACACACCGCTTTAATCGTAGGGTGGTGGCTTAATGCTTGAAGATACGCTGCGAGATGAGGAAATGTCATCGGATTTTTCTCAACTGGCAGCGACCATTCAGCCAACATAAACAAGAAGTAATCACAAACCGATATGCTATCGCCAATCAGGTATTTGTGCTTCGATAATTGATCATTAATCACCGACAATGCATTCGCTATTTGAACTTCTTGCGCAGCACGTACATGTTTGATTGTGCTTTCATCATTTGTGTGGCGATGCGGGTAATAGTAAACCATAAGCTCTGCTTGCAACGTGTTGTTCAGGTAAGCAAGCCATTGAAGAAAGACAGGGCGGGCTTTATCTCCGACTGGCGGAATCAACTGGTGTTCTGGGTGACTCTCGGCTATGTACATACAAATAGCTGGGCTTTCAAAAATCGGTTGTCCATCGTCAATTAGGGTTGGAATTCGCCCAGCAGGGTTTAGCTTTAAATAGTCCGCTGACTTTTGAAAATTGGATTTTTTATCGACCAAAACCAATTCGTAAGGTAATTGCATGTGATGCAGTAAAAAGTGCGGCGCTAAACTGGCATTGTTCGGGTAATAGTAAAGTGTGTACATCGGATATCCTTATAAGCGGTTTACGCAGCAGTCTCTATTACAGTTGCGTCATTCTTACTCTAAGTTACTCAAGAAGCACCGTCTAGGCACTTCGAACATTCTAATGCGTGATCATTAATTAACCCCATTGCCTATATAAAAGCAGGTGCGGTTGTCGGCACTGCACCACCGCAGCGAGGTAATCCATCTGGTCCCGTTACCGTATCTGCCATACTATTTCCCTTCTAAAAATTGCAATTTTTTGTCTGCTGTATGAATCATTGTTTCAATAACTTCAACAGTGACAACTCCCTCAGAAACAAAATAGGACAAATGGCCTTTTTTCTCAGATCGTTGTCACAGAGTTAAGATCAAGCACTCTGATTAAATCTCGCGTAATGGTTCACACCAAAGCTATACACCACTTTTAACATAAACAAAGCACTGACAATCGCCATCCAATTTGGAAGTTGAAGAAGCGGCAGTAACAATAGCCCCACACACATGACGGTGGCACCAATAAATGTTTGATGCGAGCTTCCAGCATAGCGATTCACGACCGTGGCGAAACCGATGGTAAATGCCCAGACGATGCCCGCTTCTATAAGAAAACCTGCCAACAACCAAGCAATAAGCAGGATGTGAACGTGGCTAATTAGCAATACAGTCGGCGAGAACATCAGCCACGATGATGAAGCCAACGATAGTCGCAATGAGTCCCCTACCCTCGGCAATATTCGGCAAATAGTACGACGTGTAAATGAGCCAAGTTCCCAGTGTGGCAAACAAGGCGATACAAACCACTTCAAAGTAAGTTTGTTCCTCTCCCAATACTTCATGTAAAGACGGATGAACCTGAAAACTTGTCATAGAAAACTCCTTTCTAATCTCTCTGCTTTCAGGCTATCAAGCCTTGCAATAGCACCAAGTTAATATTGCGATATCTGGTATACCCAAAAGGCCAATATCCAAACTGCATATACTCAACCTAATAGACAAAACTAACATTCACCGGACTTATATCAATCACAGCAGCGGTATATTCGTTCAATATCACCCACACCATAACAATGCGACATGAAATTACTTGCTCCCACCCTCTTGATAACATCGTTCATTTTCGCAACTCCGGTACACTCAACCGATGCGTTGGAGCGGATTAATAGCGCAGACATTCAGAGCGATTCTCTTGATCAAAGCTCTTCTCTTGGCCAAAATTCTTCTCACGATCAAAGCTACTCTCACGATCAAAGCTATTCTGCCTCAGCAGAACTGATTAAGAATACCTTTCAAAATCAGCTCTATACCCTACCACCGTTTAAAGAAGGGCATTTTGGGCTGAGAATGTATCGCCAAACATTGGATCCAAAATACAAATACGCGATATGGAGCGATCTGGCTCGTGTGGCGAGCAAACTCAATAGCTTTAGTGAAGAAGTGCATACACCAAAACAGATCCATGAATACTCCATTCAAAGGCTTGCTCAATACCTCGACGATCGCGATGAACGCAGTTTGCGTCGATTTAATGCCACCAAGATGATGCCTGAATATATGTACCTTGGTGTGGGTCTTCTTGGTTCTATGGCACGGGTAAACGAGTATGGATTGCAACACAAAGCAGATGCCAAGCTTAGATCCATTATTCGCCGTTTTGATTTCAAAAAATACACCACCAATCCCACCATGATTGAGGCGTGGGCAGCGCAGCTCGCAAATCAAGTATATTGGCTTCGCCAGCTAGGCGAACAAGATGTTGTCGCAGAATTCATCGAAAGCTTTCGAGCCACCTACCCAGACGAAAAAGACGCCACACTCACTAAACAGCAATTTGGCAACAAGCTGTACGGCATGACCCATATTATCCTTGCAGATTCAGGCTATTACCAATACCCGATTTCGGAACGAGAGCATCAGTGGATCTACGATTACTTTAGAAACAACATATCGCTTATTCTTGAAAGAGCAAAAGAAGACGTGATAGCCGAAGTGGGGATTTCATTCTTACTCGCGGGTTTGGATGATGATCCGGTTGTTGAAAAGACGAGGCAAGCCATCAATGCTTCCATCAATCGAGAAGCTGGGCTGATTCCGTCCGTTTCAGGTGACGCTTCTCTTTCTGGCGGTGAGCATCGGAATGTCTTGGCCATCATGCTGCTGGATTGGAAAGGCACTAACGCTGCTCCGAAATACCAACAGCATACGTCCATTCTTTCTTCTCTCCCCTATGGGCTTGAGCCTAAAGGCCTAGAGCCAGTCACCACGCCATCTCAATAACCTGACGTTACGTTAGGTAGAATCCGTGGTACGTGATAGTGCCTATGACCGAGGCTTTTCGTTCCAATCATCGGTGAGCCTTAAGCCTTGGAAAGGCCATCCAGCCTTTTACCCATGCTCACCGTTTCATCCACGACATAACCTAAATGTGTGTAAAAGGCGATCACTTTCGTGTTTGTAGTTCGAACTTGAAGGTTAATTTTAGGGCACCCTTTCGCCTTGAGTTTTTCTTCTAATGCATCCATTAGCGCTTTCCCTGCTCCAGAGCCTTGGAACGGTGGATCCACCGCTAAATAATTAGCCCAACCTCGGTGCCCTTCATATCCCCCCATCACGCTTGCAATAATTTGTCCATCTTGTTCTAGCACCAAAAAGAGTTCGCGACCGTGAGCGGTTTTGATATCAATATCTTGGCTTGGATCATTCCATGGCACAACCAAACCACAAGCATTCCATAATTCTATGATTCTCGATTTATCCGAGCCCTTAAATGTCCGTATTTTCATTTTCGTCCTTTTATTCAAGTCACACATTCCCTGACCAATTGGAACGCTATTCATGGCGTTCACACTCAAGATACAAAAATAAAAGGGCTGAGAAAACCCCAGCCCTTTAACAATGGTCATTGGAGCGCTTTATGCGCCTTCTTATTCAACTAAAGTAAAATAAAGAGACCCGCTAAGCACGCACTCATCAAGTTTGCCAGCGTACCAGCCAATACCGCTTTAAAGCCCAAATTAGCAACTTCTGAGCGTCTCTCCGGTGCGATAACACCAATAGAACCAAGCTGAATAGCAATTGAGCCAATGTTAGCAAAACCACACAACGCAAATATTACAATCACTTGCGTATGTTCTGAAAGCGCATCCTTGTTGGCCACAAAATCGATAAAAGCAACAAATTCATTCATCACGACTTTTTGACCAATATAGGAACCAGCTGCAAGCACTTCGCTTCCCGGTACGCCAATCACCCAAGCTAAAGGTGCAAAAAGGTAGCCAAAAATAGCTTGAAGCGTCATGCCACCCAATCCAACCCCGTCGCCCAACGCTTCTAATCCAGTGTTCACCATGGCAATCACACTGACAAAGGCAATAAGCATGGTGCCGACGGCGACGGCGACTTTCATGCCGTTCATTGCGCCGCTCGCCAGGGCATCAATCACATTGCTTTGATCGGCTTTATCCATTTCCACATCTAGGTATTGAGCGGGTATTCCTTGCTCCGGAACCAAGATCTTGGCCATAAGCAAACTGCCCGGCGCTGCCATAAAGCTGGCTGCAATGAGGTATTTTAGTTCAACACCTAACCCTGCATAGCCACCTAAGACACTGCCCGCAACGGAAGCCATCCCCCCGACCATCACGGCGAATAATTCCGAGCGGGTCATCCTAGAAAGAAATGGACGCACAAGAAGTGGCGATTCTCCCTGCGACAAGAAGATGTTGCCCGTCGCAACAAGCGATTCTGCTTTGCTTGTCCCTAAGAACTTTTGGATGCCCCCACCAATAAATGTAATCACCTTCTGCATAATACCAAGGTAATAAAGGGCCGATATTAAAGCACTAAAGAAAATAATGATCGGCAACACTCGAATCGCGAATATAAAACCCGTATTGGCAAGGTCACCGAATAAAAAGGCAATCCCCTCGTCGGCAAAACCGAGCAAACTCGACACGCCGCTGCTCAAACTGGTGAGGGCACTTTGTCCCCATGGGAAATAGAGCACCAATGCAGCAAAACCCACCTGCAACATCAACGCGCGCGACACGGTTTTCCAGTTTATGGCTTTGCGGTTTTCAGAAAAAAGAAACGCACAAAGTAACAGGGTCAATACACCCAAAAGGCTAAATAGAATTGTCATGAGGTTTCCTATTAACAACCGTTAAAAGTGGCAGTATTGAATTGCAGAGCAGAGTATAGAAAGCAAGTTTGAGAGGGCATGGAGTGAAACCAACCCAAGGAAGAATAGGACATAAAAGTCATTGAATGTTTACCTTTACAAGCAGTTAAAAATAGCTGGTCCGGTCCTTGGGGTCATTCACATGCTTTAACGAGCATTCCTTGTGACGGCTTGTATTGGTTATCTACCATTCACCGAATTGAACACACAAACGATGAATGAATCAGCCTCGGCTTATAACCGAGCAGGGAGTATAGAGAAATATTTGAGAAGTTCATCACATTTTTTTAACGCAAACGTTCGCGCGATTAATCCTTAATCAATTGCAAGGTTTACCCATAATGACCAGCATCGTTTCCGTCGCCAACCGTAACTGCTCCCATCGCTTCCTCTTAGTTCAGGGTAACGTCTGCAAAGGGAATCGCTAAAAAATACCCCAGAACTTGTCTGGGGTATTGGGTTTAACGTGAGCTTAGTTTGCTTAATTTGCTTAGTCCACTTAGCTCACTTAGCTCACTTAGCTCACTTAGCTCACTTAGCTCGATTTTGTTCAGTTTGCTTTTGCTATTCAAATGAACAGGCAGCGTTTCGCATTACTCGTCTTTTAGCTCCACCAACTTGGTGCTACCGCCATGAAACTTCTCGCGCTTTCTCTGCACCATTGTATAGAAGCTAGGGATCAAGAACGTGCCCGCAAGCAGCACACAAAGAAGACCACCCACCAAAGAAACACCCAGTGAATTCTGGCTGATGTAACCCGCTCCAGAAGCAAATATCAGTGGGGTGATACCAAATATGAACGACCAAGACGTCATGTTGACCGCACGAAAGCGCAATTCCCCACCTTTAACGGCGGCGTCTTCAATCGCGACTTCTTTGTTTTCCCGTTCCAATTTGGCGAACTCAACAATCAAGATGGCGTTCTTAGCCGCAAGCGCAATCAAGAGAACCAAACCAATTTGCGCGTATAAGTTAAGTGGTATCCCCGTTACATTCAGAGCAATGAAGGAACCCAATGTTGCCACAGGCACCACCAGAATAATCGCGAGAGGGATTGTCCAACTTTCGTACTGCGCCACCATAAACAGGTAGATGAAAATCAGAGCAAGGGCGAAGGCATAAATCGCTTGATTGCCGGCTAATTTTTCTTGATACGCCAAACCTGTCCATTCGTATTGATAACCATGAGGCAATACGTCTGCCGCAACACGTTCCATTGCGGCAATCGCATCACCACTTGAATACCCCGGAGCCGCTTCACCTTGAATTATTGCAGAACGGTACATGTTGTAACGCCACGCCACATCCGGTCCAAAGACTTGCTCGTAAGTAACCAATGTGCTCAACGGAATCATTTCTCCCGTTTGGCTACGAACATGAAAACGACCAAGGTCTTCCATGTTAGTACGA
This sequence comes from Vibrio sp. S9_S30, assembly GCF_014694455.1. Lineage (GTDB taxonomy): Bacteria > Pseudomonadota > Gammaproteobacteria > Enterobacterales > Vibrionaceae > Vibrio. The sequence continues at coordinate 29,470 of NZ_JAAUWT010000024.1, forward strand.
TGCTCGGCATCAGCCTGCAACGTCACTCGAAAGTTTTTACCAAACATCGTGAAATCATTGACGTAGATCGATCCTAGGTTTCCTTGGAGTGTCTGGAATATTTCTCCTAAAGGAATACCAAGTTGCTTCGCCTTTTGGCGATCGATATCCAGATAATAGTGAGGGACATTCGCTCGGAATGTACTGTAAGTGTATAGGATCTCTGGCTGTGCATTGGCTTTCGCCATCACCTCTCCCATCACCTGAGCTAAATCGCTTCGGTCTCGACCCAGTGCATCTTCAAGCACAAACTCAAAACCAGACCCCGCTCCCATGCCTGGTACAGCTGGTGCCCCCATTGCAAACACAACCGCTTCGGGGATCTCTTGCGCTGCGCGAGCGTTAATTCTCGCAGTAACAGCAAAGGAAGAATGATCGCCTTCCATGCCATTTCTGTACTCCCAATCTTTCAGCTTAACGAATAACGATGCACCGTTTGAAGCCGCTGCCCCTGTTAGGAAAGCATAGCCATTTGCTACAGTCACACCTTCTATACTGGGTTCTTCATCTATGAGGCGCAACAGTTTTTCTGTAACAGCCTCTGTACGAGACAATGAAGCAGAGTCGGGAAGTTGAACGTTGACCAGCATGATGCCTTTGTCTTCTTGAGGAACAAAAGCGGTCGAGGTTGTTTTCGCCAGATAAGAGACCGCACCCACGGCCACACCAAACAACACCAACGCCAAGATCGCTTTTTTTGCTAAGAAACCGGCTGCTTTTCCGTACTGTTGGGTGATCTTATCCAAACCACGATTAAACGCTTCAAACCATTTCGCCGTATTGCCGCCCCCTTGCTTCAATACCAACGAACACACAGCCGGTGACAATGTGAGTGCATTGATGGATGAAATCACCACTGAAATACAGATCGTAAGGGCGAATTGACGATACATAATGCCCGTGATGCCGGGAAGCATCGCTACCGGGATAAACACCGCCAACAGAACCAATGTCGATGTAACGATTGGACCCGTTACCTCTTTCATTGCTCTTAACGTCGCTTGTTTCGGCGATAAACTCGGGTCGCGCTTCATGATGGTATCGACGTTTTCGATAACCAAAATAGCGTCATCCACCACAATGCCGATGGCCAGAATCAAACCAAATAACGTCACTGTATTGATCGTGAAACCTGTCGCCAGCATAATGGCAAACGTACCGATCAGTGATACTGGAATCGCGATAACTGGCACCAACGTTGCGCGAGCGCTGCCAAGGAATAAATAGGTTACGGCGATCACCAAAAGAATGGCTTCGATGAGTGTTTTCACCACCCCTTTTATCGACTCTTCAACAAACAACGTTGTGTCGTAGCTGGTTTCATACACCATACCTTCAGGGAACGTTCTTGATAATTCCCCTAAACGACTCATTACCAAACCACCACTTTCTAGAGCGTTAGCACCCGATTGCAGCGTCAAGACAACGATTGACGCATCATTACCACGGAATAACCCCGTTCCGTTGTAGAAGTTCTTACCCAGTTCCACTCTGGCAACGTCTTTTAGGTATACGGCGGAACCATCTGGGTTCGCGCGAAGCATGACGCTTTCAAACTCTTCGACGGTTTCTAACCGCCCTTTCGTCACTAAGTTAAATTGTACGTCTTGGGGATTGGCGTAAGGCGCAGCGCCAATATTACCCGCAGCGACTTGCACATTTTGTTCCGCTAAGGCGGCATGCACATCCGATGTGGTCATCTCCAAGCTTGCAAGTTTTTCAGGGTCGAGCCAAACGCGCATAGCGTATTCACCACCACCAATAACGCTCACATTACTGATGCCTTTTACTCGAGCAAGCTGGTCTTTCACATTAAGGTTAATGTAGTTAATCAAAAACTGATCGTCGTATCTCCCTTCCGGAGAAAAGAAGTTCAGAACCATGAGAAGATCCGGTGAGTTTTTCTTCACCGTTACCCCAACCATTCGAACTTCTGGAGGGAGTTTTGACTCTATTTGCGTCACTCGGTTTTGCACATTCACCTGTGCCATATCAGGGTCGGTGCCAATATCGAAGGTGACGTTTAAAGAATACGAACCGTCATTAGCACTTTTGGACGACATATAAATCATGTCTTCAACACCATTGACCGACGTTTCTATCGGGTCGGCAATGGCTTGCTCGACGACTTCTGCACTCGCCCCATTGTAGTAAGCCGTCACATTCACGGATGGGGGGCTAATTTCAGGGTACTCTGAGACAGGCAGAACCAGTAAAGACATCGCTCCAGCGAGCGTCAGAATAATAGAAATAACCAGTGCAAACTTTGGGCGCTGGATAAAAAAGCGACTCAGCATGGTTAGGCTCCAGTGTTAACGGTATCAGAGTGGGTTACGTTGACGGGCATGCCATTTCTAACACGTTGTAAGCCTTGCGTTATCACGCGTTCATTTTTCGATAAACCTTGAGTAATGATGACGCCTTGCGCCGTTTGGCGTCCCATATCAATATTTCGGCGTTCAGCGATATCGCCTTTCGTGATAATCATAATGAAGTTGCCTTCCAGATCGGTTTGCACCGCCTTTCTCGGGATCACAACAACCTCTTCAGCGCTGCGTTCTTGAATCGCAATTCGAACGTGTTGACCTGGTAGCAATGCGTGATCTGGATTCTCAACGCTCGCTCGGAGAGAAATCGTTCCGGTATTCAGATTAATCCGGTTACCGATGAAATCGAGTTTCCCTTTGTGCTCATAAACCTCACCGTTTTCCAGCTCAATCACAACATCCAAAGCATTCGCCGCACCGGCTCCATCGCCATTGACTTTATCCATACCAAAGTCTAAACGTTCGCGTTCACTGACATTAAAGCTGGCTTGGATAGGATCAAGGCTAACAATGGTGGTGAGTGGACCAGTAGAAGGAGAAACGAGGTCGCCGATACTCACGTTGCTACTGCTGATTCGACCTGAGAATGGCGCAACAATTTTGGAATGGGATAAGTTCACATTCGCTAATTTTAATTGCGCTTCTGCCGCCTCTACTTGCGCTAGAGCACCCAGCTTTGCAGAGGTCAATGAATCGAATTCAGATTGTGAAATGTTGCCTTTGGGGAGAAGGTTTTTGCCTCGTTTGAAATCAAGCTCTGCTTTTTTAAGCGCTGCATTTGCCTGAGATAACGAGGCTTTTGCCGTGGCAACCTGAGCTTCGAAAGACAAGGGGTCAATTTGATACAACACATCCCCTTTTTCGACAAATTGCCCTTCAATAAACAAACGGTCCTTCAAATAACCAGAGACTTGTGCACTGATACTCGCATCTTCTACGGCTTCGACTCTCCCTATGTATGTTTTACTTTGCTGGTGCATAATTGTGGTTGATTCCACTGCAACAACATTTGGTGCAACAGCTTGTTGATTTCCATTTCCTGCTTCACCACATCCAACCAAGACTAATGAGCTGACTATTGCCAAGCTAAGTAATTTCTTTTTCATGTATTTACCATTTTTGAAATGCAGGTTATTAAGGTCTGTTGATCTTTCGTGGTTATGTTGACGAAACTTGTGGCGTCGTGACACGGGTCAAAGGCTTTGATATGCCAGTACCCTACTTGATAAGCCACAAACCATGCCCGAAGGTTCAACATGCCCAACGGTATTTGATTTTTAAAGCTAAACGGTCTGGCTCTATGATGACACCTTACTTTGTTAGATGACTCCAAATAATTCACGTAATATTGTGTCAAATTATTTCTAGATAAAACTACAAGAAAACAATGATTAACATGCTAAAAAAATAGTTGTACCACATGAAACCATATTTTATTTTGATGCCTAAAGAAGAGAGATTGACTCAGCCAATAGTCAACAGATAGATCGGCGACTCCCTGAGTGTATTTGGCAAGAAAGTAAATGCGAAAAGCAGGGCAATAATGAAGAAAAGCAGACTTGCCTAGCGGTATATCCTTCAGAACTCAGTAAACGTCTTTTCGACAGGGTCACAGCCCTAATAACCCGACAGTAAATGAGATTACATCCCCTTAAACAACGGCTGAGATGCTCGACTGATAGGAAGTTCACAATCACCAATTTTGGCAAACATTCGCCCAGAAAACTCTTTTTTGACTTTATCGATGGCAGACACTGAAATGATGATTGAGCGGTGGATTTGCCAAAATCGATTCGGGTCCAACTGGTCGAGGAGCTCTTTCAGTGACATCCGAATGACATATTCATCAAACCTATCGTCTTCCTTTCTACAATATACAGAAACGTATTTGTCTTCCGACTTAAAATACGCCACATCATCAATAGATACGAGGTGGATCTCATCTCCTAGCGATGCTTTTATCCAATGCAGGTAGTTCGGTGTAGCATTGGTATGCTCTTTAAGATGCTCGAATAATAACCGCAGATCGGGTTGCGAAGGTTGGAGCTCCTCAAGCTTCGTTTGCAACTTACGGCAGGCTTTGAGTAAACGTTCTTCATTTAGAGGCTTTAGTAAATAATCAGAAGCACTTAGTTCAAACGCCTTAACGGCATATTCATCATAAGCGGTGGTGAACACAATGAGAGGAGGATATTGTAATTTATTCAGTTTGGCTGCCAGCGATATCCCATCCAGTTCTGGCATTCTAATATCCAAAAAAACCACTTCCGGCTGATGCTCAAGTATGGCGTCAAGCGCACTGTTGCCATCTTGGACTTTCGCGACGATATCAAGCTCCAGCCACACTTCGGACAACATTTTCTGAAGGTGATGAAGCAACAGCGGTTCATCATCGGCAATAACCGCTTTCACTTTCTTTACCATACCCAATCCTAACGCCAAACTACGATTTAAGAAGCGCTTCAAGTGCCAACTTATTAATAGTGATTCGAGAAGTGATACCATGATGGTCATTTTGAATGACCGCGAGCTTCGCATCGTCACCAAATAACGTTTTCAAGCGAGCGCGAATATTTTGCAATCCAATCCCATGTCCGCCTGAAGAGCTATTGCTGACTAGCCCTACTCCGTTATCGCTCACTTCAAGAATAATTTCAAACTGGTTTTGCGTAGCACTTACATTAATATGTCCACGGTTTATACTCGGTTCTAATCCATGTACAACCGCATTCTCGACGAGTGGCTGCAATAAGAAGGGCGGCACCATTAACGCTTCAGTAGACTCACTCTTTGTAACATTGTAACTCATGAGTTCACCCAACCTGATTTGTTGAATACCTAGATAAGCAGAAAGCAAATCCAGCTCATGTTCCAACGGTACGAGTTGCGTTCTATTTTTCCGCAGCGTTGCACGTAGCAGATCGGTTAAACGAGAAAGCATTTCCCTTGCTCGTTCAGGATCACTTTCTATCAAGACGTTAATGTTCGCTAATGTATTGAATAGGAAATGCGGCTCAATTTGGCTTTGCAGTTGTTTCAGCTCACCCAATACCAGTGCTTTCTCTTGATCGGCTTGGATTCTTCGAGCTTTTTCGAGCTCGTGCTTAGTCTGAGTGTTTTGGTCGTAGAAATAAAAGAAATAAATACAAAACGTGGAAAAGACTAAAGCCAGCATAATCGTGGGCTTTAAATATTCATACGCAGAAAAGTTTGAATATACATTGAGCCAGTAGTAGGCGTTTGCACTCCCCCCCAACATGGAAACCACTAATGACAATACATTCACCAACCGTGGTGAAAGCTCTGGCGCGATAAGTGTGACGATTCTTGCTCCCAATACCGCACTGTAGCCGTAGCCAAAGCTGATCAATAGGTGTTTATAAAATGGCGCATCCCAAACGTAGAACGTGACGGTCGCGATCATCAAGCAAAATAATGATGTAAAAGTGACGCTCTTAACCCATTCATTTCGGAGCACACCGAATTCTGTAACCATTAAAATTTTCCCTTCAAATTTAACAAAATCATATGGCTAGTGTGTAAATTCTTATAGACCGAGCCCGATTTCCCGTCATAAAAACGGGCGGCTAGTTCTGTTTCAAAACGGGTATTACCGTCGTCATACCACTCAATACCAATTCTGGGTGTGGCAATCACGCCACCGTCTTCTGGTGAAGCAATGAAATCGAAGCTAGGGGTGATTTTTTCAAACCACGACGGGGCATTATCCCAATGTGTCCCCTGCCAATTTTGGGTATCCAATGTCCAGTGAAGCATCACGTTATGCTGAACCAAGTTTGCTCCTGAAAGACCCAAAGCGTAGGAGTTTGCTAACCCGTCTTGGGCATAGTCGTTTCGTAAAGAACTCGCACTCTCGAATGCGTTTTGCCATTCTCTGCCACTCCAAGCTCGGCTATCAAACCAATATTCTGCTATCACGCTATGACCTGAATAACCACTCCAAGTTAGCCCTGTTAACACTTGATAGGCGCTGGCTTTTTCTTCAATTTCTACAGGTGAGAAATGCGTATCTGGCTGTACGTATGTCATGTGTTTGCGTTGAACCACTGCCGAAGAGTGCCATTCCCACTCTTGCCCGAAAACCGTCACCCAGCTGCCGCCAACAAGACCTTGACGCACGGTGTCATAATAGGCGACCAGCTGATACTCACTATCGCCTTTCAAACCATAAAATCGAGCCCCAACCCCATTTTGCTTAGAGGCTTCTTGCAGATCATTGCCTTTCTGTTGAGCCATGGAGGAAGTAGTGGCAAGCAGAGCCCACTCCCCTGTCGCCCCATAATGAGAAAGGCTCAATAGCCCAACCCCTTCTTCAACCTGAATACCAACAGGGTTGCGACGATAAGAATGAAAGACATCCAAAGGGCGGTAGCCATAAGCCACACCATAGTCTTGTCGAATTTTCCCTATGGTGAAATCCCAATATTCCCCACCAAGTTCCAATTCTCCCTGCCAGAACAGCTCCCGCACAATAATGTGATTTTCATTGCTTGATGCGCTTTGGGACTGATAAAGGTCATCAGCCAGCAACGCGAATGCACCAGTCAATGAAGCGCGATTTAACTCTAACGCCAGCAAGGCATCCAAGCTTTGTTCTTTAGCGGCTTCCTCAGAAAAAAGCGGCGAGCCTGAACGCGGCGAAATGGAATCTGTACTCACTGTCCAATCCCAATTTGCACTAAGCTCAGACGCGTTCAAAGAACCTGAGACTAAAAAAGCGATCGAGACGAGATTTAGACGAGTCACGTTACAACTCCGACACATTATTTCGCACTAAATATGGCGGATTGTAATATTTCTCTTCAAGCTCAAAAGCGGAAATTTCTTTGTATTCTATCCGTGTTTTTTTGTGCGGCTGAATCTTATCCATTAACGTCATGGCCACAACCGCCGCCGTCCCTTTGCGCTCACCTTTGGTAAACCAAGCTTCTTTCGCGAGTTTCCCCGACGTTAATATCAAATTGGCTTTGATGGGAAAATCGGTTTCAGGCTCAAGCCATAGCTCGATGGTGTGATAGCTCGCCCCTTTGGTTTTGGCCGTCAAAAACAGCTTATTGCTCTCAACGGTATTGCCATCCGGCTTGATCAGGCTTTCCGTTTGCTCGAATACTCCTTGATAGTCATCGCTCCACGTCAGAGTTGATATATCGCCAACAGACGCTTCTCCTAACAATTTTTGCATGGGTGTGATTCGAATAGGACGACGACTCTTTGGCATCACTAGCCAGTAGTTGTCTTCCAGCATTAACATTTTTTGTCCCGCTTCTACTTGAGATTTAAAAATCACGAGAGACTGCCGTTGAGGGCGCGTATACACGTGGTATTGGTGCGTCTTTTCCCTTTCATTGTTTTTGAATAAATGAACAACAGACACCACTTTGGATGACTCGTCTTCCATGCGATATTCATCCGCTTTTTTGAGCATTATTTTTACGTCCGGTGATTGTGCGCCAATGACTTGTTCGTCAACTGTTGCTGCGTCAACTGTTGCTAAGTCAATCTTGGCCTGTGCTTCATCGGTCACATGTAGCTTGTCTGCCGACATTGAAATTACCTTATCTGTCGAAATTACCTTATCTGTCGCAAGCACCTCTTCTGTCACAAGCAATAGCCCTGCCACGCTGATCATGCCAACCAATGCGATTCTAGAAGTAAACTTATACATATGCCAAAGCCTCAGTAATGGGTTTGTTTGCGCCCTTACGAGCAGATAGATAGGCGGCAAGGATGCAAATGATCATGACACCAAGTGTTGAATATATTGCGATCTCAGGGGAAAGGTTGATTTGCAACGGGTAACCTTCACTGTGACCAGGAGGTGGCGGCATTTCAATCTCAACAACAAGGAGCAATAACCAAATAGCTATGCTGCCAATGACCCCTAAAATGCTTCCAAAGAGCGCCAGCAGCCCTGCCTCTTTTATGAAGCCAGAGATAATCTCGCTAGAATACGTACCAAGCGCCGACAAAGTACCGATTTCGCGTGTTCTTTCTGTTACCGACATCGTCATGGTATTAAACAGAGAAACAAACACAACAAGCCCCATCACCAATCCCATAATGCCAAAGATCCGATCGTACAGATCTTTAACTTTCTTATAAAAGAATGCCCTTTCCTGCCACGGTGTGAGTTGGAGGGCTTGTTCGGATGAGGTGTTATCTATCAAGGACTGCACTTGTGCTTGCACCGATGAGGTTTGCTCTGTTTCAAAAAGAAAAACCGATAAAGTGCTGATTTTTTCAGACACCAAAAGCGCTTGAGCAGAATGGATATGAAGATACAGCTGACGCTTGTCTAATTCTGGTATGCCTGTTGAGTAAATACCGTGAACCATAAAATCCAAAGCGTTAAGCGCGCCATCACTTGTGGTGGCAAGCAGCGTCACCCAATCACCAACGTCTACCTTTAGATTTCGAGCCAATTCATGCGCCAACATAATTTGAGGCTCTTCAGGGTTATAGCGACTAGAAAGAGGGCTAGACAGCGTTCTGCCTTGTCGAACATCGAGAAAAGGCCCTTTCAGATCGAATTCTTTCTCATTCACGCCATTACCAACAAAGATGGTCGATTTATTTCCATTGGAAATCAAACCCGTAAAATAAACACGTGGCTGAACCGAACGTACCTCATCTAGGGACATGATTTTTCCGACAAGCGTCTGAGTATCGGATAACCCATTGGACAGTGGCATTTCTTCATCTTCTTCAAAATAGCCGGGCTGACTCAGTGTGAGGTGCCCAGTATCCCGTGCGGTTGACTCTTTGAGCGACTGATAGGTAAATAGGCCAAATCCGCCCGCGCTCACCATGGCAAATACAGCAATAGCAACGATAAAGATAGAAAGTGCGCTGCGACGACCATTGCGACGAAGGTTCAAAATCGCATGGCGTAACTCTTCAAACATACGCAATGTTGAAAGCGATGTGGCTAACTGACCCATTTGAGTGCCTCCTCTTCAATGTTTCCATCAAACAACGCAATGATCCTGTCACAGCGATCCGCCATTCTGTGATCGTGTGTGGCGATAACAAAGGTGGTACCGAACTCCTTGCCTAAAGACTTCATGATATCGATCACTAGCGTGGCACTTTCGCTGTCTAAACTGGCGGTCGGTTCATCCGCAATAACGAGTTTGGGCTTGTTCACAAGCGCACGAGCGATAGCCACACGCTGTTGTTGTCCGCCAGACAGATGATCAGGACGATGATGAATGAACTCAGCCAACCCGACCTTCTCTAACATGTTCGTCGCCAATTCATGTTGTTCGTGTTTGGCGTACCCCACCAGCCTCAAAGGGTACATGACGTTTTCCAGTGCGGTCATAACAGGAACCAAGTTAAAACGCTGAAAAATAAACCCCATTTCAAAGCGGCGAATACGGGCGGCTTCTTGCATTGCTTTTGGTAACGGTTCACCACCAAACTCAATCTCACCCGAGTAATCGGTGTCAAGCAAACCCAAAATATTAAGCAACGTACTTTTTCCTGAGCCTGAGGGACCGCAAAGTGCGAGCATCTCACCTTGGTTAATACGCCCCGTCGCGCCTTTTAAAGCCGGAACATCGATCAATCCAAGTTGATAGTTCTTCTTTATTTGATTAAAACGAATCACTTTATCCCCCTTACACTTTCTGTAACAAAGCTTGGGCTTTTAGGGTTTCGGGATCAGAAGCATTTTTCTGCTTCATCAGCGCCAACCATGTCTTTGCACGGTCGATATCTTCAGCACGAATGGCGGTTTCAATGGCAAACGTGTAAATCCAAGACGTGGCTTCAAATGGCATCTGCTGAAATTGAGGCTCATCCAATAAATCAATAAACAAGTCGTAGCCACGGTCGAAATGGTTGAACATATCCGGCAGTTGGCTAAACGTTGCCGCAGACAAGGCTCTGGCTAAGTAGGTATCTGGCAGTCCTTGAATCACTGGCTGAGAATCGAGTGGGATAGATTGTGAAGCGATTAGATTCAATCCTTTATCTATCGTGACTAATCCTTGCTCCACATATTTCATTTTGTTCCATGGCATCCACGCATCACGCCCTTGCAAGGTTTGTGTACTGCCTAGGTAAACAAGGCTTAAAGGTTTTGCGCCTTCACTTTGAATCAATTGATTTAACTGCTCATAGACAAGCGCCACTTTGTCGGTATCGCCTTCGGCAGCTTGATTGTATTCATCAATTAATTCATTGGATGGGTTGGCGACAACTTGCGGCATTCCCGCAAAAAGAAGTGACGAAATAACAAGTGCAGTTTTCAAGACTTTCATAACCAATATCCGTTCTGTTGTTGATGCAGCTACTTTAATGCGCTCGGACAATCGGTTCTTTAGAATGCGACAAACGGTCGATATGAGGAGTGAATGGTTTCTCGATTTCATTTCACTTCTATACTCACATTACATCAAGATGTTTATGTCAATTATCAAACTCTAGGCATTGTTTTTGCTTAACTTGCCTGAATACACAATTCATTTGCCGCTTGTGAAAGAAAATAAGCAAAAAACGGTTCTATATGCCTGTTAAAAGACCATGGATGTAAATTATGAAAAATATTGTCGCACTCTCATTAGCATTGGTATCGGGTTCTGCACTAGCCATGGAGCCCGTCGAGGAGTATGGAATTATTGGCGCAAGCGGAACGTTTGGGCAGTCGATCTATTCGACAGAAGATTCAGCGAAATTAGGTGTCACACCTACGCTATTTTACTACGGTGATCGTGGTTTTATTGATGGCAGCTTGGCTAACTTTCAGCTACTGCCATATGTAGGTGTATCAGGAAATTGGCGTTTTGCCCAAGTTTCCAATACGTTCGATACGATTCCAAATGGAATCAATGAACGAGAGGGTAATTTGGAGCTTGGCATCACACTGGGGACACCAGGTGCTCGGATCACCTACTTGCAAGACGTCATGTCGGTACACGGTGGTAAGGAGATTCAAGTTCATCTAGGTAAAACATTCAACACCCCGATGCGTCGTTTTACTTTAACGCCTTATGTGGAACTCGATTGGCGAGACAAAAAACTGTCTCAGCACCTCTATGGTGTTAGCACTTCGGAATCCAATGCTTCCGGCTTAATGAAGTACGATGCATCAAGCAGCTATGTGTATCAGGCTGGGGTCATTGGATTGTATGATTTTTCCAAGAAACTGGTGATCATTAGCAAGGCTCGAATGGAGAGCCACGACGATGATAGTCCAATTGTTCAGCGTAGCTTTGGCTGGTCTGTTGAATTGGGGTTGACTTACAAGTTTGCTGGACAGTAATGATGAACGTTAATCATTTCAGTTGATTAACCTTCCCAAAATCATAAGTTATACCTTTAAATATCAATAAGTTAAATCAGCACGCATATTGAGGTGGCTACATTCAATTTATGTGTGCTTTTTTAATCCAAATAGGCTTGCTTATGTTTTTACCAACTAACATGCCCTTCTATCCAAAGTGCCTTCACTTAGTCAAGATACATTGAGGCATATTCATAAAACCAACGATTGACTGTTACGTGTACAGGTAAGTTTTCAGACCCCACTCGAGTAAATACGCTGAACGGAATTTTGTAGTCCTTGGCAAGCAAAGCGCTTTCCTTTTTAATTAACTCTCCCTTTTCAACCCAATATCGAGTTCTATGTTGCGGTAGATAAGCCCAACCATTCTTGCGCAGAAAAGAAAGCAACAAGCTGAAATCATTCACCTTTCTTGTATGGTTAGCAAAGGGTTGTATCAAACTATCGTTACCTCGCTCTTCCAGTTGATACTGAATGCTGTTGTGAATATCATCCATGGATATCCGTTTTTTCGTCGTCCACTTGGATTCTTTCCCGACATACAGCCCAAATGGCACATAGCCTAAGTGTGTAAACTGCACGGGATTTTCTGCATAGACCATTCCTCTGCTCGATAACAAAGCAAAATCCATATCTCCAGACATCAGAGCATCCAAGCACTCTAGGCGACTGCTGACGATCCAATGCACACGAAGGTTGGGGTAATGTAGCAACGATAGCTCTTCTATTTTTTCAATGAAATCTGTTGGGAAGCTGGACTCATAACCAATTTTCAGTTCATCGACCCCCTTTTCATATAAAGAATGCCCGTACTGCACTAAAGATTGGTTCTGAATAATCACAATTCGAGCTTGGTTAATCAGCTTAACCGCATACTCAGTAGGAACGGCTTTTCGCCCAATAATTGAAAAGAGCTCTAAGCCCAAGCCATCTTCGTATGCTTTGATCAACTCTCTTATTGTCGTTCTGTCTTTTTTTAGTTTTTTCGCCGCCGCACTGTACGAGCCACTTTCATATACCTCAACAAAGGCATTCAATTGATCGAGCGTATGCATAGTTACCTTGCTATTTGAAGGGGTATTCCCATCAGGAGTGATGATTAGGTGGGGGATATTAACACGTTAGTAGAAAACCAAACACATAACGAATGTTTCTAAGTCTCAATGGAAAGGCATGAAAAACACATCACATAACATGATGTATCACCCAAAAAATAGGCGATTTAAAAGCTTCTTGCGCTTTAAAAATAAAATCATGAGCTCAAATCACAGAGAGTGACCATACAGGAATATTGCTCGCCTGAAATGTTCTAAAAACAAGTTTGACGCTCTGTTATGTGGCTCCTAAAGTTTTCTATACCCGTTGTTGTTCCGATTAGCAATAATCGCTTCGTCAAACACTAAATATAGGAGCCATCATTATGAAAAGAGTCAGTTCAGCCTTCCGTCTTCAAATGATCAAAGAAGTCGCTACACGGAACCAAGAGCAACCACATGATGATCCTATGGCAAATTACATACGACAAATCCTAGAAAGAGACCCACAAAAAGAAAAACACATGGAATCACAGCATCGATTCGTTGGCGCTCATTTTGACGAGCAAGCTGGCGGATGGATAGACGACCGTTGGAATATGAAGTAGGTATTTAAAAGCGTACTTACTTAGAGATCAGCATAATTTTTCAAAAGCCAGTAGCGTGAGCCTACTGGCTTTTGAATGTTTAAAGGCTCTGTAATCCAAGCAATAGCAACCGACACCATGGAACATGATGTTTACTTCCGCTTAGTTGTCTAATACAGACTATTCTAATAATAGCGTTCGAGTACCTGATGGAATTCTAATCGCCTACCTTAGGTGTCTCATTATAAGTGCATTTTACATAATAAAGACGTCAAGGGATGGCTTACACTCTGGCAACACAACAGCAATACCCCTATTAAAAGTACAGGCTAGGACAATGAATAATAATCACATATCTATTTATTCCACCACTCAAATACGTGATGGTGAAAGGCTGGCTGCACAAAAGCTTGGTATTCCAATGTACGAGCTGATGGAGCGTGCTGGTAAAGCGGTATTTCGTTTGATAAGCGACAAATATAAAACAGCAAGCAGACTGCTGGTTGTGTGCGGAACAGGCAATAATGGTGGCGACGGCTATGTTGTCGCAAAGTTAGCAAAGTTGTTTGGTCATGATGTGATGTTATGGCATGTCGGAGATTCAGACAGGTTGACGGGAGATGCCCTCACCGCGCAACAAGGTTGGTTGGGCGTAGGGGGTGAAATATTATCGCCGAGTTCATCATGCCCAAAAGAGCTCGATCTTATTGTGGATGGGATGCTGGGCACAGGGTTGTCTGGCAACGTGCGACGCCAATATGCTGAAGTTATTGATCAAATAAACCGCCACCCCGCCCCCGTCATTTCAATCGATATACCTTCTGGGCTGTGCGCAGACTCCGGTGAAGCACTGGGTGCTGCTGTCGAAGCAGCATATACCGTTACGTTTGTCGGTTTAAAACATGGATTGATTACAGGAAAAGGGAAAAACTTTACTGGCACTCTGTCTTACGACAGCCTAGGCACAGACGACTACTTCCAGCAAAGCGTCCCTACGCAATATAAGGTGATTGGCGGTCAGATATTGAAAGATACGTTACCGCACCGCAAGCCCAATAGCCACAAAGGCAACTTTGGTCGTGTCCTGCTCGTCGGAGGAGCACACGGCATGGGCGGTGCAATCACGCTTGCCAGTGCGGCTTGTGCCCGTACTGGGGCTGGGCTAACCAAAGTGATTACCTATAAAGAGAATGCCCCTTCGCTCTTGGCAGCCTACCCAGAAATCATGATCGACCCACATATGGGCAATAAACACCTCGTCAACGAATCACTGCAATGGGCCGATACATTGGTGCTTGGTCCGGGGTTAGGTCAGCATATTTGGGGGAATGAACTTTTCCACCTTTTCCACCGCTTAGCGCTCCCGAAAGTACTGGATGCAGACGCATTGCATTTCTTGGCTGCTCAACCCAATAAAGATCAACAACGCATTATCACTCCTCACCCTGGTGAAGCCGCTCGACTACTAAATTGCTCCATACAAGACGTGGAAGATAACCGATTCCAAGCCGCCAAAGAACTGTATGAAAAATACGGCGGAGTGGTGGTTTTGAAAGGCGCTGGTACGATTATTTATGGTGGCGATACATTTTGGGTATGCAACCAAGGCAACCCTGGGATGGCAACGGGCGGAATGGGCGATGTACTAAGCGGAATCATTGGGAGTTTGCTTGGTCAAAAACTGAATATCATCGACGCAGCGTGCTTAGGTGTTTGGTTACACAGTAATGCAGCCGATCACTGCGCACAAAAAGAAGGGCAAGTCGGCATGCTCGCCAGCGACCTTTTCCCCTACATTCGATCGATCTTAAACGGACACTCTTCAAACAAAAGCTTTTAAACGAAAGATTTGTAAACAAAAGGCTTTTAAAGGAGAAAGCTCTGAAACGAGAAGGCTCTTAAACGAGAAAGCTTTAAACTGACAAGCGAATGTGAATTGAATATACCCTGCGAGGAGTACAAAATATTCCTCGCTGACTTCAGAAACTTGGAGTAAATTACGCTTAATATACACAAACTTGCATCATCAGCAATGATCAGAAAATACGCCCTTATCTGTCTTTCTCTTTTAAGTCTAACTCTTTCTTCTATAGCGTTTTCTGCTGTTGACCTTGTCAAAGTTGTAAAGTCGGAGCGTAAAATGTATCTGCTAAACAAGGGGATGATCGTCAAAGAATATCACATTGCATTGGGAGGCTCACCGAAAGGGCATAAGCAGCAAGAAGGCGATCAAAAAACCCCTGAAGGACGGTATATACTCGATTACAAAAAAGAAGATTCGGCCTTTCACCGTTCGATGCACATCAGCTATCCAAATGCAAAAGACAAAGCCCGAGCGAAAGCGCTAGGTGTCGATCCCGGCGGATTCATCATGGTTCACGGAAACAACCCAAAGAATCGACTTCTACAATTTGATTGGACAGAAGGCTGCATCGCCATAACGGATGATGAAATGGACGAATTTATGGAGCTCGTAGAAGTGGGTACCCCAATAGAAATCATGTGGGCAGAGTAGTTTGGCGAATACCGAGAGCTTACCCTGCTCCATGAACGCTTACACAGCCCCATTATTCATTATATTTTCTAATCCAATACATAGAAAAGTATCGTGTATTTCCCTTTCATTCCCTCTTGTTAACCACGCAATTTACTCTTAACATCTCGACCCAATCGGGATACTACATTGCTTCCCACTCTAAATTGAAATGGATAAGAAAAAATAAGACCTTTTTTCTTTTACGTCCTGATTTTTTCGCCTCTCTTATTAGGAGTAGTAAAGATGTCTTCTCCAGTGCCCTTGGTACGATTGACGTTTTTAATCGCCATTCTTGTTGCTGTTGGTCAAATGAGCCAGACCATGTATGTTCCTTCAATTGGTCACATGGCAGCAGAGTTCGTCGTTAATCCTGCGGCACTGCAAGCGGTTATGGCGTGCTTTCTCATTCCTTATGGTCTATCACAATTTATCTACGGTCCCCTATCTGACCGAATAGGCAGAAAACCCATCATAATCTCTGGTCTCGTAATCTATTTGATAGGGACACTCATGACTCTGTTTGCCCACGATTACACGCTATTCTTACTCGGGTGCTTTATTCAAGGAGCAGGAATTGGATGTGGTGGAACGATGGCGCGTACACTAACAAGAGACTGCTTCGAAGGCACAGACTTACACAAAGCAAATAGCCTAATCAGCATGTGCATTATCTTTAGTCCTTTACTTGCGCCTTTATTGGGCGGCTACTTAACAGAAACGGCTGGATGGCGAAACAGCTATTTATTTCTTGCTCTGTTTGCTGCCGCCGTTTTGATTACCATGCTGACAAGTTTCAAAGAAACACTGCCTGAAGAACGACGAAATGCCGCACCAGTTTGGGAAAACTATCGACACGTATTGGTAAACCGTCGCTTTCAAGGCTATTTAGCCTGCCTCATCGCTATGTTCGCAGGGGTTGCGGTATTTGAAGCTGCTGCGGGCGTGCTGTTGGGAGGCACCCTAAAACTGCCCGCGACCGTTGTTAGCTTACTGTTTATAGCCCCCATTCCCGGGTACTTAGCAGGCGCGGGGCTGTCGAGCGTCATTGCACAAAAAAGCTCCGAAAATCAGGCTCTAATATACGGGATGGTTGCCGCGGTGATTGGCTCCGTCATTGTATTGCTTCCTGGGCTAAACGACCAAACTACCGCAGTTACCTTAGTCGGTGGAGCAACCGTCTATTTTCTGGGAGCCGGTATTTTGTTTCCCGCAGCAACAACAGGTGCATTAATACCATACTCGTCTCACGCTGGGACGGCAGGAGCACTCTTAGGTGGAATGCAAAATTTTGGAGCCGGTATTGCGACTCTAGCGGCATCAATCCTTCCCGCCAGTAACCAATTACCGTTAGGCATCCTCATGCTTATATGCGCTATTTTGGCAATGCTCGGGTTAATTTGGGTAGGTAAACACCCCGAAATACAACCCAACCCCCCTGTCACGGCGATGTAAACCCAGCTTGCCATCATCCTAGCTTGGGTGACGTCACTCAGAAAAGAATTGAACCACGGTTAATTAGGGCTTTTTGTGCAACTTCCAGTGGGTTGTTTAGCAGCGACGTTTAGGCATGAGGGTACGATGAATGTAAGCGCATCATGAACCCCGCGTTCTAATCATCCGTCTCGAATAATAAGATCAAGTCTCCAACTCAAAGGAGACTTGAAATGGTCAAACGACGAACCAACCAAGAATGGCAAACGTTATTCGAACA
>NZ_JAAUWT010000025.1 GCF_014694455.1 Vibrio sp. S9_S30
TAGACTCGCTTATCTATAACGTTTCTAAATACTACACCTTTTATCACCGTGGTTTCTGTTACGTCCATCACCTGGTATTGAGGATTAAGTGGAACCAGTTTCTTTTTACCACAATCTTCAAGCAATTGCTTGAAGGTTGCTTCTTGAGTGGCTTCATCTACAGCCACGACATAGTCGCCTATCTCGGGTTCTTTGTCTGGATTGACTAGAATCAAACTGCCATTTGGGAAACTCTCTTTTGTTTCACAGTTTTCCATTGAGTTGCCTGAAACAGTTAAGCAAAAGGTATTTCTAGGCATTTTTCCAGTTACAAACTTGGTTTCTTGGTTATAGCTATCAATACATGGGCTTTCTGCCCAGCCACCAGCATTCACCCAACTTACAATAGGGATTTCTCGTCCAAGCGTTGGCGAAATATGTCTTTTTCTTGTTGGCGCAGTTATATCAACAGGCTCTACAGCGCTTGAACGACCTAACCTCTTTTCTAAATCTGCTAAAGACCATCCAAATAATTTGCAGTATCCATCGACAATAGGCCAGCTAGGAATAGCTCCATTTTCCACTCTAGATAATGTAGACGAAGAACAATCAATACCCCATTCCTTAAAAGTAGAAGCAACCTCTTCCATGCTGAATCGCTTTTTTCTCTCGGTTCTTAATATTTTGTGCAATTCCATATCAATTACTCAGTTGGGTAGAAGGCCTATTCATATATGAAAGATTTTAAACCTTTCATATTTGGGACGCCCGTCAAAAGGCAAAACAAAACAAACTTGTCTTTTTCCCATATATGAAATAATCTGTGCATATGAAAACTCCTTTACATAAATGCAGGGCTCATGAAGGTGTCTCTTTAGGCTTCTTGGCCCAAGAAGTCAGTTCTAGCGGCTCAACACTAAGTCGATTGGAAGGAGGGGTATCTAAAAATACGTCGGGAGAAGTGTGTTATCTGGTGCTTGAGCGATACAAACACAACGGCTTAACCCTTGAGCATTTGATTTACCCAGAACGCTTCCCTGATTTCGATATAACTAAAGAATAGTCAGTAGGTGGTAGTAATGAAACGTCGAATAAACGACAACAGATTGTCAGCGATAGTGATTCGCCATATCAATTGCTATTTGGAAGGCACAGGTATTGCCGTCGAGAAGTACACAAGAACTCGCGTCTTACCTGAGCTAATCAAAGCTGGAGAACTTTTTGAACCTGAGACAGACGTAGAGAAGTGGTACAAAAGCCAATCTCGTCGTCTTGTTCGCTACATCGACGGTGAAAACCAATTGTCAGTGAACTGGGTATTTCCTTTCATTTCCAGCCTCCCTAGCGAGTACCAGCAGCCATTGAAGAATGAGCTTTGCGGCATGCTGGGCTCTTTTTTTGTTGCATTAACCGCAATGGGTCCACGAGCTCAAAGCAATGAAGCCCGATCACACTTACCTCAAATGGCAAAAGAATGGGGCGACATCCTTATTAAATCAAACCCAGCAATGGATGGTGTTTTCACGCCTGATGATGATTCTGTTGAAGTTCTTCATTACGCAAATGAAATAGCCGAGTGCATTGGCATTTTGATGGCAGAGCTTGGTGCTATTTACCGCGCCACAGGAATTGAACCTGCCTCAGTCAAAGCGTACCGAAACAGCACTTTGTTTGATTAAGGGGATGGCTATGCGTGTGAAGTATAACGAGGAAGGCCTACGAGAAGAGCTTCGCTCCGCGCTTTTAGTTATTCCCAGAACCAAAGGTCAGTTGGATGGTTTTGAAAACAATGGAAGTAGCGATGCAAGGTTTCAACGCACGAATTACCGCACTGAGGTGGGTGAGAACGGCGAAGAATTGGCAAAAGTTAAACAGCAAGTGGTTACCACATTGGCATGTAAACAATTTAAGCGCTCCCCTATGCCACTTCCACCTCAAGCGTTTAGGCATACGAAGTTGGTGCACGATATGAATAGTGCACCGGAGCATATCGGGGATTGGCTTCGCTTTTGTTACAGCGAAGGAGCGCAATGCCCCACAAAAGTTTTGTTAAGTGTCTTGCTTGCTTTCTTTTATGAAGAGGAATCAATAAGCCTTAGCGATAAATCTAAGGACTTGATCAAGCACCTTGCCCTACTCGCTTGCATGCAAAAGCGTGATGCGCTGAACGCCAGAAGAATGCAACTTACTCATGTAGAGATTGCGAAGCTGGCAGAGAAGAAGCAAAAAGCATGGGAGAAATCATGGGCTAAGCGTTGGAACCGCCTGATCGATATTTTAAACCGATTTGATACGGAGGGCTTAAACCATGTGCATGAACGAGGGCGCAGCCGAAAAGCTACCAGAAGGCATGCCGACGTGCCTGTGCAATCTGTACTTCGGGCTGCAGCCAGAGAATACGTGGCTGCCTGAGTGGGGATACAACAAGACCACTAAGCAATTCATTTTACGTTGTCCCAACTGCAAATATCAGGTAGGTCCTTTTGAAAACAAACCAGCCGCCATTGCGAGTTGGGCTTTGTTAAGCCGACACGGTGACAAGCATGTGTATAGCAATTGGGCTAAAGACTATGCCGCACATTACCCAGTACCAGAGCACTTAACGCAGTACTTACGCCAGGAGAGAGCATAAATGGAACTAAAGAAAATTGGTGAACATAAATTAAAACCAGAGGCAATAAAAACTCACCCAGTAATTTTATGTGGTGAGTGTTATGGGGAAACAAAAGCAATAACTGAATATAGAGACACTAGCTCTGCAGTCGATTGTGAAGAGTTAAGTGTAATTCATGTTCACTTCGAAGAAGTGCATGTCTCCCAGTGTTGTCGCGATCTTCTTGTGTTGGTTAACAACGACGAAGATGAACTTACATCAGATGATGCCTACGAATATAAGCATCTTTGAGGGGAAGTATGTAAACCACGAACACAACCGATACCCCATTTACGTTTGAAAGCTTTTTCCAAGCCGAGTCTCACTTAGAAAAACAAGGCTATCACTGTGAAAAAGAACGTTGGATCCATGTAGATAAGCCAATTGTGTCCGTGGTCCCAACCGATAACGGTGTCCAAATTAAACCAATTCAACATTAAGAGTCTCTTATGCAATTTAAACAATGTACTCCTTATTATTTACCAGCATTTGCTTACAGCCTAGATACGCTTGAAAAGCGATTTGAAGAGTTTCGAGCTAAGCCTCTTTCAGATACAGGAATAGAATCATTGGGCTTTGTTAGTCCAATGGACCTTAGCCGAGATGATTTAATTATTAAGCTTGGATGCTTGTATGGCTTTCGCTTGAAAATTCAAGAGAAGAATGTTTCCCCATCAAAAGTTAAGGAAGTTGTTAGTCAACGAGTAAGTAAAATCATGGAAGAAAAGCCTGACCTTGATCAGACCAAATTGGAAAATGAGTATTACGGTCAAGTTAAAGAAGAAATGCTACGCCTTGAAATACCAAGCGTTAACTATGTAACAGCATTTATTGATACCGACTCAGGCTATCTATTTGTTAATGACAAGAGCGAGAAACGCTGTGAACAGTTATTAAAACTTCTACGTCGCAGTTTGGGTTCTTTTGTTGCTCTATCTGTAAATACGGAACATCAACCATCGGATGCTTTATCAAGAGCTTTGCAAGGCGAGCGTAAGTTAAGTGATTTTCTTCGAGTCGATTATTACGATCAAATAAAGGCTGTTGGCGACAAAGCTACTAAGCAAGTCTCTTTTAAAGGGATCAAAATCGGCAAGGAAGAACGTGAAGTTCTTAAAGGAAAGAGCATTACTCAGATGGGTCTTGTTTTTTGTGCAAACGAAGATGAGACATGGGCTATCACAATCGTATCTAAGCGCGATAAGCATTTTTATATTCTCAGCTTTGTCGAACCCATCCCTAATTCAGATCCCACAGCCGACCGATTATTCAGCATGTCTGATGAAGACTTCAATGCTAACTGGCTTATTACTGCTGATCGTTTAAATCGAATTATCTATTCCTTGAATGAATCGTTTGGTGGAAGAACCGTGACCAATCGTGAAAGCGAAGAATCCGTTGCTCAGCTTAAAGAAGCGCAATTGATGTCGGTGACAGAAGAGAACATCAGTGAAGACGCTAAAGCATTGTTAGAAGGAGCTGAATAATGGCGAGTCGTGGCGTTAACAAAGTCATCATCATGGGAAACCTTGGTCAAGATCCCGAGGTTAGATACACCAATAATCAAACAGCAATAGCGAACATTACGGTAGCCACCAGCGACAAGTGGCGAGATAAAGCGACTGGAGAACCACGCGAAAAAACCGAATGGCACCGCATTGTTCTGTTTGGCAAGGTTGCAGAAATCGCAGGCGAATATTTACGTAAAGGCTCTCAGGTTTACATTGAAGGTCAACTTCAAACTCGCAAATGGCAAGACCAAAGCGGACAAGATCGCTACACCACAGAGGTGGTGGTTCAGTATCCAAATGGTCGAATGCAGTTAATTGGTGGTAATCCTAACAATCCACATCAAGGTGGTTGGGGTCAGCCACAGCAACCAGCAGCACAACAGCCATCACCACAGCGAAGCCCAGCTCAATCTCAGCCACAACAAGCGCAACCGCAATACAATGAGCCGCCTATGGATTTCGATGATGATATTCCATTCCGCGATACCTTTGCTCGCGGTGCTCGCACTGCTTACGCCTGTTCATAAGGTCAAACATGCAGCCTGACTCGAACCAACTCGTAGCTTATGTAATGAAGCACAACCGAATGTCTCAGCCGCAGGCTATGGGTTGGTTAGATAAATGGGTGCCAGAGTGGAGAACGGAACCACCTCCACAGAGCGTTGGCACTATTTATTACGATGGCGCCTCAGATGGATATGAAAATGAATAAACAAATTCCCGAAATTACGCTGAACGCTGAAAATTTTTATAAGGCGAGTATTGATAAGAAGTTGAGCACTATTCGTCTTGGTAACAAAGATATTTCACCTGGTCCTGCTTTCTTGGTTAACGATGAAAACCAAGCAAAGATTCTGATCGATATTTGGTTTGTTAACCATTGCTTGTTGTCGGATCTAGAACTGAATGACGCAAGGCTTGATGGCTTCGACACAATGGAAGATTTAAAAGCGGAGTTGCGCCGTTGCTATCAACGACCACTACAAGAGCGTGAAGTTGTCACTCAGGTTCTTTTTAATGTAGTTGAAGAAGCGAGGGTGGCGTGATGTATCAGATTCTCCCTCATGAATTAGTGGTCGATAACTTTGCTGGCGGTGGTGGTGCTGGTGAAGGAGTTCGGATGGCTTTGGGGCGTAGTGCTGACATTGCTATTAACCATGATCCTGCTGCGATTGATATGTATCGCCTAAATCACCCAGACACTAAGGTCTTTTGTGAATCGGTTTGGGATGTTGATATTAAGAAAGTTTGCCAAGGTCGACCTGTTGGTTTTGGTTGGTTTTCCCCTGATTGCACTCACTTTTCAAAAGCCAAAGGTGATAAGCCGGTGGATCAAAAAATTCGTGGCTTGGCATGGGTAGTTGTTAGATGGGCGCTTCTCTCTGATATGAGAGGCTTTCATTTAGAGAACGTTGAAGAGTTTACCACTTGGGGGCCATTGAAAAAGATTGATGGCAAGTGGAAGCCTGACCCAGAAAAGAAAGGTGAAACGTTTGAAGCTTTTATCAAAGTGCTCACCACTGGTTTGTCTCCTTACCATCCTGCTTGGTCAGAAGTTTGTAGTGCTCTCAATATTGAAAATGACAGAGAAGCAAAAATAAAACTTCGTAATGGTCTTGGCTACAAGCTTGAACACAAAGTTTTGGCAGCTTGTGACTATGGTGCAGGAACAACGCGAGAGCGATTCTTCATGATAGCGCGTAAAGATGGTGGGAAAAATATCTGGCCTGAACCAACGCATGGCGAAGATCTAATACCTTATGTTACAGCTGCAGACAGTATTGATTGGAGTCTTCCGGTTATGTCTATTTTTGGACGCAAAAAACCGTTAGCAGAAAAGACTCTTGCCAGAATTGCTAAGGGTATACAACGATTCGTTATTGATTGTGAAGACCCATTCATTGCACCTGGAGAAACCATTATTCCATTCATTACTGAATGTGCTAACGCTTCCAGCCAACGCAATATGCCAATTGATGAACCTTTGAGAACTATTACCGCTTATCCAAAGGGTGGAAGCTTTGCTTTGGTAACGGCTCATATAGTTAAGCTTCGTAACGGTAATGTTGGTCATTCTATGAATGAGCCGCTTCATACCATTACTTCTGGTGGCAACCACTTCGGTGTCGTTACTGCTTTTCTGATTGCCTACTACGGTACCGACAATATGCAAGCTTTGGATACTCCCCTGAACACGATAACGACGAGGGATCGGTTTGCCCTTGTGGTTGTTAAAGGTCATCCGTACATGATTGTTGATATTGGTCTAAGGATGTTGCAGCCACATGAGCTATTTAAGGCTCAGAGCTTTCGTGATGATTACATCATTGGCCATAACAGTTCAGGCAAAAAGTTATCGAAGAAAGAGCAAGTATCCAAGGTGGGGAACTCGGTTCCACCTCTTCTAGCTAAGGCTTTAGTTCAGGCTAACTTTGGTCAGCCGCTTTCAAATACGATTGCCGCTTAAAGGAACAGCCAGATGGAAGGTTTTAAAGGAAAAATCAGCTCCTTCTGGCGTTCTAAAAGTGGAAAGGTTTATTTCCGTCTGTATGGAGTTGAGCACCCTTTTCTTATTGGTAGTGGAGTCAGGGAAGATCTTGTTCCTTGGCTTGCTAAGAACTTGGGTGCTTGTGCAAATGCCATTGATAAGGGTGAGTTTTACCTTGTCACTTGGTTTGGAATTACATGCAAAGTCCATCTACGACAGAACGGTAAACCAACCAAGTGGGAAGAACGCGAGTTGCCATATAAATGGGCCAAGGTGGCGAAAGTGCAGAAACGTCGTCGCCAGTGGTTAAGTGAAAATGAATACAACGGCTATTACGAGCCGATAATTAAGGATTAAACGAATGAAGAAATTAGCTTTATTGGCATTAGCGGTAGCAGCCTTGTCAGCTTGTAGTAGAGACGCACAGGTAGCATCAAGTAATTTGTCTAAAGCGGCAGATATGTTTGAAATAGACAGACGCGTAGTCTTCTATAACGGGATTACAGGTGATTATATGCTAACAATAGAAGGTCGTTGTTCTATTGAAGATCAAAGTCGTCAACTAGAGGTTACTTGTAAAACAGGCCCAAATGATTACAAGAAACATTTCTTAGGTTTATCAGATAATGTCACTTACTTTGCGGAGCACTTAACAGGAACGGATGTCAGCATTTACCATCATCGAATAGTGTTTAAACCACAGTTAATTGTCCCAGAATTTGATTTAAATGTTGACGAGTCTGAAATGCTGAATAATAGGCATTGATAGTCGCATGGTGAAGTTCTACATAGCTGGCCCAGTAAGTGGTCAGCCTAATCACAACGTTGAAGCGTTCAAAAGTGTTGCTGATCAGATTACCGAGTCGGGTAATGCTGCCCTGTACACCTCCCTACTTCCAAAAGGCATGAGTGAACCGGAATACATGAAGTTTGCCCATGCCATGCTTGAGGTTTGTGATGTGGTTGTTCTGCTTCCTCGTTGGAGTATGAGCGAAGGTGCTACAGCAGAGTTTCATTGGGCGGTGAAGTTAGGCAAGAAGATAGTACGACAGGAGCACCTGCCTTTAATTTTTAGACATTGGCATAAGAGGGATATCCTCTTGCAAGAAGCAACCAAAGAGGTATTTGATGGTTATCTTCAAGAAAGTATGAGTGAGAAAGGAAGAGAGTGATGGATACAACACAAATACTTATCACAATACCAACATTGAATGAGGTTTTCGGATGGTTGGTATTCTACCTCTGCATAGGAAACTTGGTATCGGTAGTTGGATGCTTTGGTTTAGTGCAAAGTGACTATGGTAGAGGTATTAGGAACAGGAGCACTAAGGAAGCGGGAATGTACGTTGTTGGTTACACTTTTCTTTGGCCTTTTGTTTTTGGTCATATAAAAGATTCTTATAGTTACCGAGCTTTCAATCGAGATTATAGATATTTTAGATAATTAAGAACCATATATAAGGTCTTTCGTTTAATAGCCAGCTCTTGGTCACACACATGACTATTGGTGTGAATAAGACTGGCTTTCCTCTTGGCAAGTAATTAGTGTCGGAAGTGACTTAAACGCCAGGAGAGTTAAAAATGAACGTAAAACCAGAACAAGCGAATTTAGTGCTAAGTATCCTTGAAAGTGCTAACTGTGGTCCTACTACTATCGACTCTATGTTGCTTTGGGACAAAGAGACAGAGGAGGCAGGGCGAGCCCATTTGGAATTTGTTGTTGAGCAGCTATTGGTATCAGGGTGTATGACTTATACCGGAGATAAAAGGCTAATTACAACTCAGCAAGGCGAACTACATATTTGCCTAACAACACAACATGTAGCGTAATTTGTTAGATTTTTATCAATATGTAGTTGCAAAGGTAGGGTTGTGAGTATATAGTTTTACCAAGATGCGGTTTTTATAACCCATCAACAGCAATAATAAGACTTGAGACCTCTTAGTATTGAACAGAAACCTCGCTTCGGCGGGGTTTTTTCGTATTTGGCGCAGCCTTGAGTACCTGAGACCCGTTTGGCGACGGAGAGGAAGCTGCGAACCTCTTACGGCAATGAAATGGGCGACTGTTAAAAGGTGCAACTCTTAACAGCCATCTAACCTATTACGCAAGTCATAAGCCAGACCAAAGCCCATCCAGCTCTGCAGAGCGCGGTGGAGTTTACACGAAAGTGGGAACTTATGACATTACTTAAAGAATTACGCTGTCCGCATTGCAACAAGCTGCTGTGCAGACATTCAGGCTCGGTTGAAGTGAAATGCAGCCGATGCAAAAATATTGTGAAGAGATAAGAGTGCCAAGAGTGCCGATTTAGGAGGCGCATTTGCAACAATCTTTTCTAGATGAACAAGTACAACTGGTTAACGCTGATTGTCTTGAATACCTTAAAACGCTACCAGATAGCAGCGTTGATCTCGTTTTAACGGACCCACCCTACTTTCAAGTAAAGAAGAATGCATGGGATAACCAGTGGCCAGATGTTGAGTCGTTCTTAGCTTGGTTAGATGAGGTGCTGTTAGAGTTTTGGCGAGTGCTTAAACCGTCTGGTTCAATTTACCTTTTCTGTGGTCATAAGTTGTCAGCTGATACTGAACTGCTTATGCGTCAACGTTTCAACGTTCTAAACCATATCATTTAGGCTAAACCAAGCGGTCCTTGGCGAAGAATGAGAAAGACTGACTTACGTTCTTTCTTTCCAGCAACAGAACGAATTCTATTTGCAGAACATTACGGAGCTGACGGTCACGCTAAAGGCGTCGCTGGTTACGCTACGAAGTGCGCAGAGCTTAAAAAAGAAGTATTCGAACCACTGATTGAATACTTCAGAGCAGCTCGTCAATCACTTGGCATTTCTGCAAAAGATATTAATGCCGCCACAGGCACTCAAATGTGTTCGCATTGGTTCAGCGCCAGCCAATGGCAACTGCCCAATAAAGAGCAATACGAAAAGCTGCAGGCGTTATTCAACAGCCGAGCGGTTGAATTAGGTCGTTCACATGAAGATCTGACAAAGGAGTTTGATTCACTCAATAAGGAGTATCAAACACTCTGCAGAGAATATGACGATCTGAAAGCGGAGTATGAAAACCTTCGTCGTCCTTTCTCAGTTACCAGCGAAGTCCCATACACCGACGTTTGGACATTTGCACCTGTTCAGTATTACCCGGGTAAACACCCATGCGAAAAGCCAGCCGATATGCTGGAGCACATTATTACGGCAAGTAGCCGTGAGGGTGATGTTGTTCTTGATGCGTTTATGGGTTCAGGTTCAACGGGTAAAGCCTGTTTGAGTTTGAATCGTAAGTTCATTGGTATTGAGATGGAAGAAGGCACTTACTCTCAGACAGTAGAATCATTTAATAACTTATAGGGCGCATTTCGCGTAAGACTCCATGCTAGAGAAGAAAAAGTTTTGGCTGTCGGCTCTGGCTGGAGTCGTTGCAGCTTTTATTGTTGCTAAAGGTGACAAGATTACTGCGGCTATCGGTAGCTTAACTGCCACGATGGGCGCTCTTGGTTTGAGCCAATGGTCAATGATCATTGGTATCGCATGTACCTTGCTGACTTTCGTTATTACTAACGTGGTGAACATTATCTACAAGCGTAAAGCTTTAGCTGTTTTGGAAAAGAATGCCCAGAACGGAAGCTCAGCGACGGCCTTTATCACTGAGGAAGACGGCTGATGAAACACGTTAAGAAGATAGTTTGTTCAGTTGGTGCAGCTATTGCGCTCATTGTTACGGGTGTGGTTCCTAACAATGTCATCGTTTCACCTGCAGGCTTGGAGTTGATTGGTAACGCTGAAGAGTGCCGATTAACTCCATACATTTGTCCTGCTGGTCTTATTACTAACGGGATAGGTAACACTCACGGTGTTACAGATAAGCCCATCACCATAGAACAAGTCGCTAAAGACTGGACTCGAAACATTGAGTCTGCACAGGATTGTCTTGCTGCCACCACGAATGTTGCTGCATTGAGTCAGGGCCAGATTGATGCCTTCACATCATTTATCTTTAACGTGGGCTGCACACGATATCGGCATAACTCGGACGGTAGCGAGACACGAATCTATAAAAAGCTTAAAGCCGGTTACTACACCGAAGCCTGCCAAGAACTTAAATTCTGGGTTTATGGAGGCGGTAAGAAATTGAACGGCTTGATTAAGCGACGCGGAGAGGAGATGGAACTTTGCCTTTCCTAAAAAAGATATTCAGCAATCTCCATTTGATCGCTATTGCTTTTCTCTTTTGCTTCATTCTCATTCAGTCTCACAAGATATCCAGTCTTAGAGCTGACCTCGATGAAGCCAACGTTGCTAAGGGGAAAAAGGAAGCTGAGCTCAGCATAGCAGTAGCTTTTAATCAATCACTAACCACCACGGTTGATTCGTTGGTCCAGCAACTCGATGAAGGCATGGTTGCCGAAGAGTGGCGGCAACAGTTGAATGCGACCATGGACGCAAAACTTAAAACATCCATCTTGGATTTAGGGAAACTATTCGATGATGAAGCGAAAAACAATGCTGATGGTTGCAGTGAGCAGTATAGCCCTTCTATCTATGACCGGATGCTCAAGCATTACGAAACCGGAAAAGGAGATAGTGGTCCAGGTTAAAGAGCGATTTGTTATCCCTCCACCAGCTTATCTCAGCCCTTGCAGAATTCCTTACACAGAGCCACCGCGCACTCACTCAGAAGTGGAGTCAGCTGAGCGAGATTTGACATGGCAGACAGCGATGTTTGTTTGTGCGAAGAAGTTCGACAAGATTAAACAGTGGTACCAGAATAAGCAGGCTGATAAATAGCTAACTGGCTTCTCTTGTAAGGATAGAAATCATTGCTTTCTTTTTGCCCGACCTATTCTGTCGGGCTTTTTATTGCTTAGCATTTTCACGAGAGTGTTAAGCAATAAATTCCTACATCGCTTATAGCAATTCTATTAAGGGCAACTTATGCAAGTAACAACTCCCTAGTGGGCAGGTGACGATAACTGAACGGGCAGACATGTTCGTCACGGAAACCAACCTCATGACAGTGACAGCCTGGTCAATCCACTGGACTGTTACAAACCCGAGCCATACTCCTGATAAGTCGATAGCTGTGCTGGTGGCGCACTGGATTGAGCATAGCCAATCGACGTTTTATTGCTAAGTATTTTCTCAGATAGTACTTAGCAATAATTCAAATTAATGAGGTCAACATGAGCCAGACTAACGCTTATTTCAATTCAGTTCTCAACACACAAGCGCAAGCGTTGGAAGTGCTGATTACTAATCAGCCAACGGCTAATCCTCAGTTAATGGAAGAAGCCAAGCAACTTTTAGAAGAGGCGGTTATTAAAGCAACTCAGGCAGCAAAGGAAGTAACTAATGAAACTGATAGATAATTGGAAGCAGTCTGGTCAGTGGTGGACCATTAAGTGGTCTCTTGCATTGATTGTTATGAACACTATTATCTCACTCCTTCCTCTGTTGGAAGTTCATGTTAGCGTTACTGTTTATGCTGTGCTGAATGCACTGGCGGCAGCGGTGACAATGGTATTGCGAGTACTATCCCAAGCACCTGATCCTACCTAATGCGACCACGGTCTCAATGGGTCCTTTGGCGCTAATTAGCAGGTTACGGGTGGCTAAACCGCAGGAAGTCGCTCGTTGAATTTTTTTTTTAATTTAGGACTTCCTACTTCCGCTATGAGAGGTTGAATGAATGACTTATTTAACCCCGACAAAGTTTATACACAAGAAGACATAGCTGTAATTCTAGATATTTCGTCTAGACAGGTTCGAACCCTTAAAGGACAAGGGATTCTTCCAGAGCCTAAGCCCAAACGTGGGTATGATCCTATCAAGTGTATTCATGCGTTTATCGCCTACAAATCCAAAGCAAAACCTACTCAGGCATCACCGGAAGTCGGGGGCGGAGAACCTGAACTGACCGATGAGGAACGCTTTGAGAAGATTGAACGTGATTTAAAGCTTGAAGACAAGCGCGAAACAGTTGCGATGAAACGAGCTAAGCGAGTGCTATTTGAAAAGTCTTATGGTCCGTTGCAGATAATCGTTGATGTATTGCAGCAAGTAGGAGGCAACTTAGCATCTGTTCATGACGGACTCATTTCCAAGATGAAATTAGTTTGGCGTGACATGCCACCTGAAGCAGTTGAATTACTAACACAAGAGTTAACGGAGGCAGCGAATGAATGTGCAAACATCTCCATCGATCTCTCTGATTACACAGATGGCGATCCGGAAGATGGTCCAGCGTGGATTGTCAGTGATGAAGAAAGTACTGCCAATCTCAGGAAGTGAGTGGTGTGATAAACATTTTCGCTTACCTGCTGGTTCATCTCAAACTGCAGGGCAATGGACAACAATGCCATTGCAAATTGTTCCGTTAAACATGATGTGTAATCGCAATATTCGTGCGGTTACATTTCAAAAGTCTGCGCGTATTGGTTATTCAAAAATGCTGGTAGGCGCTGTTAGTTGCTTACAAGCTCAGTACGGTACAAGTATCGTTATTTATCAGCCAACGGAAGATGATGCGAAAGATTTTACTGTAGATGAGATTGACGCTGCTTGGGAAGAAATGCCCATTATGCGAAAGATCTTTCCGTACTTGTTCGCTAATAATGAAAAAAATACCACAAAGAAGAAAGTTGGTGCTGGTTGGATTCTCGATATAAAAGGAGCTCACACCCCTAAGAATATGCGCCGTCTAACTAAAGGTGCTTTGTTTGGTGATGAAGTGGATGGTTGGATTTGGCAATTTGCCAAAGAAGGCTCTCCTATAAAACCAGCAAGAAAGCGTCTCGATGGTGCGGCATTCCCGATGGAACGATGGGGAACTACTCCAACAATTTCTGGCGAATCACACATTGAAATTTTGATGTCGGAAATGGATTTGACGTTCCGCTTCTATTTGCCTTGTCCTTATTGTTCTCACGAACAGGTTTTGGTTTGGGGTGATAAGGACAGTAAGTACGGATTTAAGTGGGATAGCAGCAAAAGCAGTATTACTGCTAAATCTAGAACAGCACATTATTGCTGTATCAAGTGTGAAGAAAAAATTCATTACAACCAACTTGCTGCAATGGAAAAGGCAGGTCGGTGGATAGCTGAAGACGGAACTTGGACAAGAGATGGTGAGAACTTTTTCTCAGAATCGAACATGCCTGAACCCACACCACAAAGAGCTGGTATTCATTGTTGGGCAGGTTATAGCACCAATTTGTCATTCGGTTGGATAGGGTTAGTTGAAGAGTTTCTCAGTTGTGGCAATGACCCTGCCAAACTTCAGCCATTTGTTAACCTTGTGCTTGGCGAACTATGGGAAGGCGATAACCGCGACAAATTAGATTGGGAAACGCTCCAAACACGCCGCGAAATATGGTGGAAAGGAAACAGACAAGATAACCCTGTGCCGGATCGAGCAAGCGTTCTTACTGGTGGTATAGATACCCAAGACGACCGTGTTGAAATATTCGTGTGGGCGTGGGGTAAAGGTGAAGAGTGCTGGCTTATTGATCATATCGTTTTGCTCGGTGATTTATCGAGCGATGAACTTAAAAAGACAGCAGGCGAAAAGCTTTACAACCAATACAAAAAAGCAAATGGCGAAATTATGGATGTCCGTTTGTGGTGTTGGGATGCGATGGGACATAAGACGGACGATGTTTATGAAATGAGCCGTCGTCATGGCTCGCTTTGGGTTATTCCTATCCAAGGTGAAAACCAATATGGCAAAGCCATTGCAAACTTCCCTCGCAAGAAAAACAGTAAGAAAGTCTACTTAACACGATTAGGTACGGATGGAATAAAAGCTCGTCTGTATGGTCGTCTTGGTTTGCATCCATCACCCCAAGGTGAAGCGGTACCAGGATGTATTCACTTTCCGGTTGATGATGCAATTTGTGGCGACGAGTTCTTTAAACAGCTCTGTAGCGCATCAAAGAAACTGGAAATTAAAAAGAATGGCCAGAGAGCTTGGCGTTGGGTTAAGCAGTATCACCCATTTGATGAAGCATTGGATGGGTGGAACTATGCTCATGCCGCTTTGAATATTCTTGTGCAAAGGTTTGGTTTCGTCTTAACAGAGCCGGATCCACTTCCTCAGAGTTCATCACCAAAAACAAGCAGTATTCGCGCCGCAGCAGAGCGGTTAAAAGGAGGCTAAGTGTCTTTACAAGATAAATTGAGACAGGCTGAGGATGCTTATCACAAGCTCCAAACTGGCACCATGGCAGTGTCCATTATGAAAGATGGTCGACGTGTTGATTTTAATCGCGCCAATATCCATCAACTCAAGAATTACATTGATGAATTAAAAGCGCAGCTTGGTATGACTAATGTGCGTCGTCGACCACCTGCAGGAGTGATTTGCTAATGACTAACCAAATTCTTGCAGCCGATGGCGTAACACCATTACGTAACACCATTCCTCAACGTCAAAATGCGGTATTTCGTGGCGCAGGCGCAGGCTTTGGTGGTCAGCTGCGAGATTGGAATCCGCAATTGCAAAGCGTGGACGATGCACTGTTACCAGTGCTGACCCAAGCGCAGGCAAGAGCAGATGATGTTATTCGCAATAATGGTATTGCCGCTAACGGCATTCAGCTCCACCAAGATCACATCATTGGCTCAGAATA
The DNA here is from genome assembly GCF_014694455.1 of Vibrio sp. S9_S30. Lineage (GTDB taxonomy): Bacteria > Pseudomonadota > Gammaproteobacteria > Enterobacterales > Vibrionaceae > Vibrio. Next base: position 15,282 of record NZ_JAAUWT010000025.1, read on the forward strand.
TCGTCTGAGTTATAAGCCCAATTGGCATTTGCTTGGCATTAAACCTGATTTGGGCTTTGTAAAAGATGTTGAAGCAGTTTTCCGAGATATTGCCGAAGATCCTAACTGTTATATCGATGCAGAACGGAAACGCACATTCACAATGATGATGCGAGAGTCCGTTGCTACGCATGCTTATTCCGGTGATGTGATGGCAAAGCCGGAAATGATTCAAGATCCGCACTCACCATTTTCGACTTGTATTCGCATGGTCGCGCCAAAGAAAGTAACCAACCCCTCTCGGATGATGGACACCAACCAGTTTAGAGCTGGCGTGGAGTTGAATCACTTAGGGCAGGCGGTTGCGTATCACGTAGAACAAGGTGGTAACCGCTTTGGTATTGGGCGTGAGTGGCGACGAGTTCCTAAGCGACTGCGTAATGGTCGCATTGGTTTTATTCACGTGTTTGAACCGATTGAATCAGGTCAGACGCGAGGTGTTAATAAGTTTTTGAGTAGCTTAGAGCAAATCAAAATGCTCGATACTCTACAAAACACCACATTACAAAAAGCTATCGTGAATGCGATGTACGCTGCGAGCATTGAATCAGAGTTAGGCTCAGAAGACGCGATGCAGTTTTTACTTGGTTCAGGGCAAGGCGGAAATAATGGTAACCCATTAGATACGCTGTTAACTGGCTATGGTGATTACTACGCAGTGAACAATGTTAAGTTAGGCGGCGTTAAGCTTCCTCACTTATTCCCAGGTGACAAAATCAATATTCATTCTGCAGGTAGTGCAGACAATGGATTTGCTGATCTAGAGAAGTCAATCATTCGCTATATAGCGGCAGGCTTAGGGTTAGATTACTCGCAGCTATCTCGCAATTATAGCCAGATGAGCTACTCGACTATTCGAGCTGCAATGAATGACTCTTGGCGTTACTTCATGGGCCGTCGCAAGATCATCGCTAACCGATTTGCCAGTTTAATCTTTGAATTGCTATTTGAAGAGATGGTGATTCGCAAGTACATCACTTTACCGTCAAAAGCTCGTTACTCTTTCCAACAACGTCGTCATGCATGGACCCGTTGTGATTGGATTGGTGCTGGCCGTATGGCTATCGACGGACTGAAAGAAGTGAAAGAGGCAGTTCTACTGATTGAGTCAGGGTTATCGACTTATGAAGAAGAAGCTGCGAAGCTCGGTAAAGATTATCAAGAGCTGTTTGCTCAGCAAGTTAGAGAGTCAGATGAGCGGAAAGCAAAAGGCTTACCGCCACCAAGTTATATGAAGCTTGACGGCTTTGCTCCAGAGCAACCAGAGGGACAAGTTAATGGTTAGAAATTTAGCTCACATTGCCAATTTGGCATTTAATCGACCAGTTGCACTCGAACCCGGCTATGCCCGGGTTTTTTATTCTGTGCTTGCCAGTGAAATGGGGATTGGTCGTTTAATTGATGGTTCCACAGGCGAAGTATTAGATGCTCAGCGTATGGAGCAAGAAGCGGCTTCTTACCGTTCTAATACACAGGCAAAAGTGGATGAAGACCGAGGTCGTTACTACCAACTGGTCGATGGTGTAGCCATTGTGCCAGTGAGTGGCACGCTAGCGCATAAATACGGTTCAATCCGACCTTACAGTGGCATGACAGGTTATGACGGCATCATTGCTCGAATTAGCTTTGCCATGAAAGACCCTGCAGTTCGTGGCGTGATGATTGATTTCGATACTCCAGGTGGACAGGTCGCAGGTTGTTTTGATGCAACAGATATTATCGCAAGGTTCCGCAATGAAAAGCCGATCTGGTCATTAGGTTATGACATGCACTGTAGTGCTGGTCAGGCTCTTTCCTCAGCTTGCTCTCGTCGCTTGATTACTCAAACAGGAGTAGCCGGTTCTGTCGGTGTGGTGATGATGCACGCGAATATGGAAGAACTAATGAAAAATCGAGGTGCTGAAATCACTTTGATTCATTCGGGTGCACATAAGGTCGATGGTAATCCATACGAGAAGCTGCCCGATGATGTGCGAGCCAATTTGCAATCTGAATTGGATAATACTCGCCAGTTGTTTGCACAGAAAGTTGCCACAAATATCGGCATGGATGTGCAAAAGGTACTGGATACAGAAGCAGCAACATATACAGGCCAAGAAGCTGTAGATATTGGCTTTGCCGATGAATTGGTTAATGGCTCAGATGCCGTTGGCTTAATGATAGAGCACCTCAATGCTCAAGGTTCAACAATTGTCGATATGGGAGCAACCATGACAACAGAAACTAAAAAACCGGAAGCTTCTGCTGCTCCTAATGCAGCAGAAGCCGCCGACCAAAACACTGACACTTCAATGGATGCGACCACGGTCGCAAACAATGAACGCACACGTGTTATGGGGATCCTTAGCTGTGAAGAAGCTAAAGGTCGTGAAGATATGGCAAGCAAGTTGGCAAACATGCCAAACATGAGTGTTACCGATGCTCAAGAGCTACTTGCTGCCGCACCGAAAGCACAATCAAACGATTCAGCCGCCGAAGCACTAGCAGCATTGAGCGCAGAACATGGTGAATCACTTGATACCAGTGCTTCTTCTGATCAATCAACTGATAGCGATGAAGCACAATGTGCTTCCTTATTGGCTGCTGTCGGTAAAAAACGCGGTTAAGGAGCCAAAATGGAAAAGCAAACTTACACCCCTGATAACTCAGTTATCAAGCAAGGCGACTTTGTTCAGCGCACGATTAAAGCTGCTCAAGTTTTCCCACGTATGACGCCACTTATGGAAGATGCCACTAACAAAGAAAAGTTAGTTAAGTGGGATGGTACAGCAGGCAAAGCGGTTGTTCTTAGTGCTTGTGAAGCAGCAAATGCGGCACAGGATGAGCTTAAAGCCGTCATTGTTTCAGGTATCTATCGCATTAGTGAGCTGAACTGGCCGGATGGCTTGAGTGATGCAGAGAAACGCGCAGCCTTTCAAGGCACCGCAATCAGTGTAGACGACGAGTAATCTCGTCGTTTTTTTTGGCTTAAACAAAGAGATTACTCATGGATTTATTTACTACCCGTGCGCTTCTGATGGCAATTCAAGAAGCAGGGATTAAGCGTGATAACTTTTTCATGCGCATGTTCTTCCGCGAAGTTCATACGTTCGATACTGAAAAAGTAGATTTAGACCGTATCCCAAACAAACCGAAGATTGCACCATTCTGTTCTCCGCTAATTGGTGGAGTTGTTGATAAAAACCAAGGTTACACAACAGAAACCTTCATGCCGTCTTATGTGAAATCTAAGCACGCCGTGACAGGTAAGCAGACAATCAAACGTCTTCCAGGTGAATCTATTGCTGGCACTAAATCAGCGAAAGAACGCCAGAGTGCGATTGTTATGCAGAACCTCGAGCAAGAAGAGCAAGCGGTTCAAATGAAAGAAGAGTGGATGGCTGCTCAGATGGTCCTCACTGGTAAGTATATGGTCGACGGTCCTAACATCGAAGAGCCATATGAAATCAGTGCTGGTCGTCGTGCTGAAAACAACATCACTCTGGTTGGCTCTGAAACGTGGGATCAGCTTCCGGTTGAAACTCACGATATCATTGAAGACCTTGAAGAATACGGTGAGCTTGCTGATGGTCAGATTGATATCATTATCGCTGACAAAAAAGCGTGGAGCTTGCTGCGTAAGTTCAAGTCATTCAAAGATGCTTTAGAAACTCGTCGTGGTTCAAAATCAGAATTTGAAACCGCACTTAAAGACCTAGGTAAAGCCGTGAGCTTGAAAGGTACTTTGGGTGATGTGGAAGTTTGGGTTCTTGATTCAGAGTACACCGAGCGCGATGGCAGCACTCAAAAGTACATGCCAGAAAACACAATCATCTTGGGCCACACAGCATCACGTGGTTTGCGTCTATATGGTCAAATTCAAGACCTTCACGCTCAGAACGAAGGCTTAGATGAAGCTGATCGTTACGTGCGTGATTGGATTGAGGGCAATGACCCTGCAGTTCGCTACACCAAAACAGAGTCAGCACCAGCACCTTACCTTGTTGATGTGAACAACTTTGTAGTGGTTAAGGTGAAGTAACCATTAATAGGGGAGCGTATAGCTTCCCTTTTCTTTGACTAACTCGCAGGAAATAGCAATGGCGAAAACTAAGCAGCCCTACCAAGAGCAGATTGATAATCTCTGTAAAGATCTAGGCATTACTGAAACTCAGTACAACGACAAAACTACCATTCCAGAGCTTGAAGCGATCATCGACAAGTTGGAAGCTCAACTTCCCGATGAAGAAGACCAAGAGCCTGAAACAGACCCAGAGCAATCCGAAGCTTCACAAGACGCACCATTAAACAATGATGAAGTCGAGATCACGCTGACTGACGAAGCCGCTTGCGATATTGCTACCACGGTTGAAGCTAACAGTGATTATGAAGGTCAGTTTATGATTGAAGTTCGTGCCGTATCGACATTTCGTTGCCGTGTTGGTGATGAACGAATCACGGTGATTGCTGGCAACCGTAAGTTCTTGCCTGAAGATGTGGCGATGGACGCATTACAAAACGGTGTCGCCGTCACTGGTGCGGTTGAATAACAAAATCAAAAGTGAATATGAAAAGCGGAGCTAAACGGCTCCGTTTTTTTATTGGAGTAACCATGGAATTTGATTCGCTATTTAATGAAGTAATGGAAATGGCAGATCAAGCCATTGAGGATGCTATGGCATCTAAATTTCGTCTCTTATTAAGGGATGGTTCAAATTTAGATATCAAAGCGATCTTTGACTCAAAATTAATGCCACAGGAAAACAATGAAAGCCACGCTTCGGTTATCGCAGAGCATGGAGCTCTTACTATTCTCAATCGTCGAATAGCAAAGAAGCTGGTCAGTGGTGCTTCAGTTGATACGCCATTGGGAACTCGACATGTAGCGGATGTTTTATACCCAGATGAAACAACATCACTACTCATTCTTAGTATGAAGCCCAACGGAAAGAGTGTGAGCCCGAGTGATAACTTCCTCTAACTTTACCCAGTCAGGAGCTCACCAAAGGCGAACTAATTCCGGCACACTTAGCTTTGATCTCTCAAACGAAGCTGCATTAATTGCAGATGAGTTTGCTGGGATGGAAAAGCAGGTTGCTAAGGCGATAGAGCGAGCGCTCAAGAAAACAGGCAGATGGTTACGAACGTACACTCTGCGCCACTTGAGCAAAGAGCTTGGCATCAAACAAGCTGCTTTAAAGAATCGCTTTATCCTGGCTTATGACAAAGACAAGAAGACGGTCAACTTATGGGTTGGTCTGTTAGCTATTTCGGCAGAAAACCTTGGTAGTGTCCGGCAAAATGCTGCAGGCACTAAAGCAGGCTCCCATCAATTTGATGGTGCGTTTTACACCAAAATTTATGGTGATGATGAACGAGTTTATATCCGAGCCAGCCGAAACCGAGTGATGCAGCATGATGTGGTTCGTCAGAATCGCAAGCCCGCACCTTACAGACCTATCCGTGACCCAGACTTAATTGGTCGCTTCCCTGTTCAAGCTGTTGGCATCTCTATCGAAGATGAAGCGAGTCAGATATTGCTTCGCTTAGAGCAGCAGGTAAACAAGCGATTCGGTGAAATACTGAAACAAGAGCTCAACTATGCGATCAACATTGAACAAACCAAGTGACTATTACATTGAAGTCGTTGAAGTGCTGAAACAGCGCGTCAAAGGCGTTCCTGTTCATGAATATGCGCTTTACGGTGAGTACCAGGTTCAAGGGCTTGAATGCCATGTCGCCATCGATGAATACGGTGAATTATCGAAAGCCAACGATGGCAGAATAAAACAGCCGGTTCGTGTGAAAGTGTATTGCCTAGTGAGCAGAGCTTACAGCGATACAGAAAATCGAAATGCTGAACTGATTGCTCAAGATTTAGCGAGTGCGGTTGGTCGCATTGCGTTTAACAACAACTTTGGTCTTGGTAAGACGGTCAGTTTTCCAGAGAAGATTGTCAGCCAGCAAGGTCTGTTCAAATCTGGTACCGACGGCTATGAGTGTTGGGAAACCGAATGGTGGCAAAATATTTACTTAGGTGAGTTACCAGAAGAAGACCAGAAATTATTGGGGATCTTCTTAGCCATTAACCCTAAGCACCCCGAAAAGCCGGATGAATATAAGGAACTTGAGAATGCGAGACTTAGTCCAGCAGATAGTTCAGGCTGAGTTAGAAGAGTATTCACAGCAGTTCTCTCAGCAAGAAAAAGAAATCACAGAATTGAAACGCCGCCTGAACAACATGATCAGAGTCGGTAAAGTCTCTGCTTGGAGTGATGACCATAAGCGAATTAAAGTAAAGTTTGGTGACAACGAAACACCATGGATTAAATGGTTTTCAGCGTGTGCTGGCGATGTGGCTGAATATCGTCTTCCTAGCATTGGAGAGCAAGCAGTATTGCTCAATGTTGGCGGTGGGGACAATTCCTCGACTAGCATTGCTTTGATTGGTGTTCCAAGTGATCAGTTCCCTCTGCCTACCGATAACCCTGATGAGATTCTTCGTGTTTACCCAGATGGAACCCGGGTTTGTTATGACAAGAAAAAGCATAAGCTGGATGTTAGTGTCGCAGGTAAAGCCAATATTCAGGTTGATAAAGACGCAAAGGTCAATGTTGGTGGTGCTGCTACGGTGAATGTCGGTGGTAAAACTTCAGTGACCTCAGGTGGCAATGCGACCGTGGACGCACCAAAGATTTTATTAAATGACAAAGATGGTGGCGCTTATGATGTTGTTACGACCAAGCACCCATGTCAAGTAACAGGATTAAATCATATGTGTGGCTCAGCAAGTGTAAAAGCAGGTGGTTAAATGGCACTAAATGACGAAATTCTAGCCAAAACAATAGAGGAAGAATTGGAGGCTGCTGGTTTCAAGCCTTTGTTGGCTGATTCTACGGCCGGTCACAAATACTATCTCGCTATCGCAAAGGCTTTGAATAAACATCAGAAGGAATTCGCAGAAGTTCAAGTAACAGGCGGTTCGTCTGCAGGAACATATAAGGTGACGTAATGGCAGGTATGGTTGGCATGTGCCGGAAAACCGGACGCACTATTACAGGTTGGGATCAATTCATTAGCCGTGTCACTCAAGTGATGACGACTTATATCTCTGCAAGAAATAAGGCTCGGGGATTTGGTAGCCAATTACCAGCAACGCTCTCACGTAATACCAATAATTCCACCTTGGCATTAATTCAAACCTACGCCATGGGCGCGTTCATGAATCCTGAAAATGGTCTTGAAGATTTTGAACCATCAAGAGTTGTCGCGGAACGAACGCAAGACGGAACGTCAGTGACCTTTTACGGTAAATGGAACGGTCGAGTGGTTGAGCCGTTTACTGTTCCATTACCTCAAGCAGCATAGAGACCCCACATGAAAAGATTTCCTCATTTGGCTCGGTTGCCTGAGCCAACGCTTTTGAGTACGCCGGATTTCGCCAGCTTATACGCAAGCATGAAAACAGAGCAGCTTGACGCTCTACAAGAAATTGCACCCGAAGATGTATCTGCTGTTGAAGAAACACTGAATAACAACGCGGAGATACTGACCAAGTTTACGCAAGTCTTCACGGTCATTCTGCAGAACCATTATCGTCGTTGGAATGAAAACGCTAAGCAGATGTTTGGTATGTACGTCACCCAAGACGATATGGTGGACACCATTATTGCTGACATGGGATTGACGAGACATGTACTGCAAGAAGGTGATCCTAATGCTTTTCCTCCAGTTGAACCAATATTGGAAAGCAACGAGCAAGCTCTGACTCGTTACTACTTGGCAATGTTTGCCGTAGCAACGACAGGGACTCGAAATGGCTATCGTTTCCATGCGTTAACACCTGGTGCCAGTCCTGAAATGGAAATTCAATCACCGGACGAAAACACCGTTGTGGTGACCTATCGGTTTAAAGATCACGAATTTGCAGGACAGGCGAAAGATGCTCGTTTTGTTAATCGTGGTCCTGCTACAGGGATTGTGGATGGCTACTTGTTGGCTCACGCTGGCGATGGCACACCAAGTGATGAGTTGTTGGCTGAAACGCTCGCCTACATGCGTACTCACTCCGTAGCCCAAGAGACAGATATTCTTTACTTGCACAAAGCCAATATCAACCGATGGACGTTAGATGCCGTGCTTTATATCCCTCGTGGGCCAGATCAAGACGTCATAAAAGATGCAGTCGATATGGCTGCAGCTAAATATGGTCAAGAGCAACATCGACTAGAAGGTGAAATTGACCGCTCTATGATAGACCACATTCTACTGAAAGCGACAAACGGAAGTGGTATCCGAGTTCAAATCAATTCACCAGCAGCAAGCTTTAAGTGTGATCACACAGGAGCGCCATATCTTGAGTCAGTCAACATCAGAGTCGAAACCGAGTAGCTACAGCCTACTAACGGATAATGCCAGCCCATTAGAACGAGCGCTCGAACATACGTTAAGAAAACACCTAGACCAAGTCGCACCGCCGCTTCCTCAGTTAAGAAACGCAAACCAGACGCCCGAATCGGCATTGCCGTATTTGGCAGCAGACAGGATGGTGACGTATTGGAAAAAGGAAGACTCGGTCAAAATTAAAAAGGCTCAGGTAGCCAGTGCTCAGGTTGAACGAAAGAAATCAGGTACCAGAGAAGGCATCTCTGATGCGCTGAATGCAATTGGTTATGGCAGTGATGTAAGAAACCGATACGATTTACCCGAACTGCCTCCGTTTACATTAGATGTTATCGCATGGAAAGAGGATGCATCCCCTGTAAACTCAGAACTTATCGACCAACTTATTGAAAAGTTAGACGACATCAAATCAACGAGAGACACGATTGAGCTTTCCTTGGTGTTTGGTGTTGAAACCAAAGTAGCTTTAGGTGGTGCAAAAGCACCCTCGACAAACGTCAGTTATACAGACGCCCCTGCAGTATTGTGGCCCATGCCTGATGCTGATTTTGCATTTGGCATTGCAGGTGGCGCCTGTCCACCCATTAGTGTTAATCACTTGACCGTTAAGGCAACCGTCATACCAGACGAACCAATAGCGAGTGCTGCACCTGCTGCAGGTAGCTATAGCCTTTCTGTGTCACCTATTACCGCGAGAGCAATTACATGAGTGACGAAGGATTAAAGTTAGTCATCACCCGACGAGGTTTGGATGCGGCAATCAGTGCCAAAAATAAAGGCATAAAAGCGGCATTAAAATGGGTGAGTGTGGGTGACGCTGCTTATCACCCAAACAAAGAGCAGACAGTTCTCCAGAATGAGCGAGCTCGGGTTGAATTCGGTGAATACAAGGATACGAGCGGAAGCAGCATCCAAGCAGCTGCGAAGTTTTCTGGACCAGAAGAATATCCGATCCGAGAAATCGGTTTTTGGTTGGACGATGGTACTTTGTTTGGTGTCATTTCTGCGCCTGATACTACGCTGAACTACAAAGCGAAGAACGCACACTGTATTCAGCCATTCACGCTTAATATTTCCGACCTTCCTAGCGATTCCATCACTGTCATGGTTGGTACTGAAAATCTGAACATCTTGATTGATGCTGAATTTGCCATCATGGCAAAGACTCAGGTAGATACCATGCATCTTCTGATTAAGCAGGAGTTTCGCTTGCTTGAACTAGAGAAAGCCAATAGGTAAGAGGTTCTTATGTACGAGCAAGTGCTGGAGATCACCGAAGGTCGAACTTGCGACTTTTATTTGCTTTGGGAAACCGAAGATGAAAACCGAAAGCGAAAGCCGGTGGATTTAACGGGAGCCACTATTGAGCTTGAAATACGCAAGAGCAGCAATGATGAATTGTTGCTTCGTCTTTCATCCGCCAATGGAGAAATCAAGTTCCCCGTACCAACCAGTGGAGAAAGTGGATATCACATTGCACCGGATAAGACCGAAGGTCAATCTTGCGAGAACTGGCGTGATGCGCTTTGGGAAGTGTTGGTGACCTTTCCCTCAATGGACAAGTATCCAATTGCTGGTGGTGTTGCTCAGCTTAAACGAGGCATAGTGCAAAGCGGCACTTAGGGAGAGCTATGAATAACTGCATTACGATGAAAGTTGTTAGTCGCCATGTTGTCAGCATGAAAGCAGGGCGCAGTATGGTAGAGCTTCGAACGCCCAGAAAAACACGATTCAACGTTGTGAGTATGGGTAAACAAGGTCCAGTAGGGACGGTTGCAGAGGAAGTGTTAAAAATGGCGGCTGAAGCCCAGAATGCTGCCAACGAAGCCAAAGCGCAATCCTCACAGTTAGCAGAAGATCAAAGCACGATGGTTGATGGAATGACAATGACCATTGACCACTATATCGGCGTGATAGGCGTTCAGGAGTAATAATGGCAGAAACACAAACCCCGATTGAGATCATGCTGGGCAAGTTGAGTCAGTTGATTGGTACGATAGACGGAAAACTACGTAATAAATTGGACAAGTCAGGCGGCACCATTGACCACCTGACGGTCACCAATCGCCTGGCAGCCACAGCCGATCATGCCCATGCGCTGAAAGTGGCGCGGCTGTTTTCCCTACTGGGAGACGCCACTGGTCAGGTTTCCTTTGATGGCTCCGGTGATGTGGAAATCACCGTCAGCATTACAGAGCTTGCCAACAAGGCAGACAAGGCTGTCACTTATACCAAAGATGAGGTGAATCAGCTTTTTCAAAATTTGATTGGTTTAGCGCCAGCAGAGCTGGACACCATCTATGAACTATCTGCAGCACTGAAAGGCAATCAAGACAGTATTGGTACCATCATTACCACTCTGGCCACAAAAGCGAACAGTGCGGATGTGTATGACCAAGACACATCAGATAAACGTTTCTTGCTCGCAGGTGCTCAAGCTGAAAACTCAAAACTTTTGGAGGGAAAGGGTCTTGCTCATTTTGCAACGCAAACAGGGCTGGATGCGACCAACCAAGAATTTAGCGCTTTAATTACTCAACTTACTGCAGCGTTTACTAGTGGTGCAGATTTAATTAGAAAATCATAAGGAGCTCATTCTATGGGTGTATCAGAATCTGGTCAGTTGATTGATTCTATCAACCAGTTAACCCAAACGGTGGTGGATAAGAATAAAGAAATAGATGACAGAGTTGTTCAAGCTGAAAATAAATTTAAGCAGTTTGTAGAGACGTCAGATGAACGTTATATGACTCGAAAACCACTGTCATTCAAAGTCGGCGGAGATAGAGATAAGTTTTATCCTGTTTTCGTACCAGCAGCACATACAGGGATAGCGACTATTTCAATCGGACGCCATATTCATAGTGATGATAAATGGCTTGGTGCTATGTCTCTGCGCTTTTTAGCACAATCGTATGGTTGGGGTGGATGGGCAGCTATCAATACTATTGACGTTTTACAACATCAATTGAATTCCACGCTTTCTCCTAACGATATCAAAAATGATGGATTTTTCGCTAAATATAAAAATCCCGTAACGGCGTACGGCATTGTTTTTTGGTTGCGCGGCGGTTGTTCGTACGTTGTATCATCGTCATTAGTCAGTATTGATGGAGCCATTACATTTACAGAAAAAGTCACATCACGCTCGAAACTAGCGTCTTTGCAAGGTCAGAACAAAGTTGCAATTTTGCTCAGCGGTGTTGATTACGTCGAATCGGGGTATGTGGAAAAATGGGGAATTGAAACTGCACGTGATAATGTTCAAATTCCCTCCTTGTCAATAATTAGGGGAGTTTCGTAATGACACCTGAATCAGAAGTTGTTAATCAGATAAAGTGGGATGATGTTCGTCACCGTAGATCCAATCTTTTACGTTATGCGGATGAATTAATAAATAAATGCGAAGACATGGGTAATGATGCATCATCATTACGCCAATATCGACAAGCACTGCGAGATATTCCTCAAACATGTTTAAATCCAGATGATGTAGTCTGGCCAGAAAAACCAACCATCTAACAACCGCCAAATAGGCGGTTTTTTTATACCTAAATTTCACCCTTAGCCCTGCCTTAGTGCAGGGCTTTTTGTTAGGAGCCGTTATGCACCAAGCAAAACCAACGTCTAAGGCGAAGCGCGAAATCTACATCGTAGAGCTTCCGTTCCCTTGGCATAAAGGTCATTGGACAACCAAAGGCCAAGAGCTAGAACTGCTTCCACAGGAAGCCAAAGCCCTACTCACTAACGGTCGTATTTCCAAGAAAACGGCTGCCACCAAAACCACCGTAAAGAGCAAATAATTTATGGAAATCACTCAATTTGAGCACAATGGTATTTCCATTGTGAAGAAAGCCTTGCCAGCTCCAATGGGACCTTTGGGTAAGCACATCGTTTGTTGGGTAGGTACAGCGCCGGACAAGCATGCCGATGTGCCTTTCAATGTGCCATTTCGCGTAGCTAATACCACGGATGCAGCAAAGCTGGATACCACTGGTGAAGAAGAAGGTTGGCTATGGTACGCCGTAACTGAAACTTTGAAGAAAGTCTTGGTTCCTCAGTATGTCATTGTAGTACCGGAAGGCGCGGATGCGACTGGAACTCTCAACAATGTGATCGGTGGTATCGATGCGGCTACTGGTCAGCGCACAGGTATTGCGGCTATTTCGTTGTGTACTGAATCCCCGACCATTATCGCGGCACCAGGTTACACCCATCAAAAACCAGCTTCTGATGCGCTTGTAGCGGAAGCCTTGAAGCTGATGGCGTTCCCACACTTGGATGGATTGTCTACCAGTACGAAAGCAGTCATTGATCACTCGTTGACACTGGCAACTCAAGATACGGGTTATGACATTGCGACCATGATTGACCCACAACCAAGCATTTATTCAAAGGCGGCTGGTGCGAATGTTTACGTGCCGCCATCGGTGCTTTCGGTTGGCTGTCATGCTGGCGTGGCATTACATGAATCCCCTGGTAACAAAGGTACTTATGCTCAAGGCGTACAGCGTGACATTACCTACGACATTCTCGATACCACTACCGAGGGTGATCTACTAAACCGTCACGGCATTTGCTACTTCGGTAAAACGGACTTAGGCGGTATTTCACTGCTGGGTAACCGCACGCTTTCAGGTCGTTTCATTAATCAGGTTTGTTTGGAGCAAGCCATTTGTCGCAAGCTGAAAAAGTCTGCGCAAAAGGTGATGGCAGAAAATCTCGACAAATCGTTCATGGAACAAGAAATTTCCAAACTGAACGCATGGGGCGCTCAGCTAAAAGCGAATGAAGAAGTGATCGGTATGGAAGTATCGCTTCACCCAGAGCTTAATACGGCTGAAACCTACCGCAACGGTACCTGGTACATCGCAATTCGTTACGCTGGCTTCCCACCAAATGAGCACATGGTTTACCACCTCATTGAGGATATCGGCATTATCGACAACTTTATCTCGGAGATCTTGTAATGGCAGGTCAACGCACATTAGTAATGGCCGAAGTTGTGATCGAAGGTCACAAGTTCTTCGGTGAGTTAGAAGAACATACGCCGCCAGTGGTAGAGCGTAAAACAGAAGATGCCAAAGGTGGGCGCTATGCGTCCACGAAGAAGCGTGTCGGCGTGGTGGTAGGTAATGCCACCCTAAAACTGAAAGGTGCTACGGTAGAAGCGCTGCAAGCGTATGGTGTGGAAGAAGACACACGCGTTCAGATTGACGTTAAAGCATCGTACCAAGATGAAGACGGCAATACATTTGCAGAGCATTGCTCATACACGGGCGACATTAACAAAGTGGATGACGGCTCGCGAGTATCGCAAGCGATCTCTGAAACCACGATTGAAATTTCGCCTCGTATCTACAAGCACACAGAAGATGGTAAGACTCGCTACAACATCAACCTTGATACTCAAGAAATCGACTTGGGTAAAGGTGACATCATGGCGAAACATCGTTCGAATCTTGGTCGCGGCTAATTGTGTCCGTGGACCCATTCCAAATTTCTAGCTAGTTGGCTCCCGAAGGGGAGCCTTTTTTTTGGAGAAAATTCATGACTCTGCAAATTGAAAACAAAAAGAAAAAAGAACTAAAGCTTGCCCCAATTACGCACCATCTTCTTCACCCAATCACCGTTGATGATACTGAAATTACCGAGCTAACGTTTGAACCTTTGACGTTCAGCATTTATAGCGGTGTCGATGTTGAACAAGACGATCAGGACGTTGTGGTTGAAGAGTTCACGCTGGCGTTAACGGGTATTTCAGAAAAGGCGTTTGATAAGCTATCCACACCAGATTTTAACTCGGTAGAAAAAATCATTTCCCGCTTGGTTACGAAGAACTCACCAGATTGGTTACCAGGCATTGAAATTGGCAGTGAGAAAATTCAACTGGCTCTGCCAATCGTCGCTGATGATGGTCGCACGATCACTGAAATCGAATTAAAAGTGCCATCGGTGAAAACGCGCAAGATTTACAAGGCTCAGCCAACGGATAAGCAAAAGCAGGCGTTTATTACTCATGCTTGTTCAGGTCTAAGCGAAGCCGAAGTAGGCAAGTTGTTCATGCCGGATTGGAATCAATTGCAGGTCAATATTGATAATTTTTTAAACCAGCAGGCAGGCTTCTTTCAGACAAAGATATAGAAGCACTTTGCGATTACCTGCCGCTCGTTTATCCCTATAACGATGAGCAAATAGGCGCACTACCAGCAGACGTGGCAGTGCGTCGTTTTTATTTGGCAATTGAAAGGTTGAAGCAACAATGAGTAATCAATCTAAGTATCAAGTTGCCATTGCAGCGATTGACCAATACTCCGCACCTCTCAAGGCGGCAAGTGCATCGTTTGACTCACTGACTGAGGATGTTAAAGCTCAGTCGGCAGAGATCAAAAAGCTCAATGCCAGTGCCGCCAGCCTTAACTCTTACGCGAGTATTAAGCGTGATTTAACTGAAACGTCAGCTCAAATGGGTTCGGCTAAAGTTAAAGCGGAGCAGTTGGCTGTAGCCACAAAGGAGCTTAGTCTCCAAACGAAAGGCTACGAGTCAGCGGTTGCCAGTTCTCAAAGTAAGCTTCAAAACCTTGAAGCTCAAATGAGAGCAACGGAACACCCGAGTAAGGCTTTGCGAACAGCCATTAAGGAAGCTCGCAAAGAAGTTAAACTCAATACAGCCAATCTTAACGAACATCAGCAGCAGCTAAGTAAAACGCAGGCTGCTTATGACAAATCACGCCATGAAGTTTCTCAGCTTACCAAGCATTATGATGTTCAGAAAACAAAGCTTCATGGTCTGAAATCCAAGTTAAATGAGTCTGGTATTCAGGCGCATAAGTTTGGTGAAGCACAACGTCAGATCAAGCGTGATATTACGGCTGCGAACGCTGCACTGGATAAGCAGAAAGCCAAGCTGAAATCGGTGCAGGCTGCATCTGCAAAGATCGAGTCGAATAAGATGGCTCGCTCCGAATTAGGGGGCGAGGCGTTAGATTTGGCAATGAAAGGTGCTGTTCTTGCAGTGCCGATTAAACTCGCAGTTGATTATGAAGCTGCGTTTACTGAAGTGACTAAAGCTGTTAACGATGCAACACCAAAAGAACTGGAGGAAATGCGTAAACAAATCGTTCTTGAAGCGCCTAAGCTAGGTGTGACTCAGGAAGGTTTGGCTGCAATCATTGCTGAAGGTGGTCGTAACGGTATCGCAAAAGATGAGTTGTTTGACTACGCCAGAGCTGCTGCAAAGATGTCGGTGGCTTTTGATGGTTTGAATGCAGAAGAAGCTGGTGCGGCCATGATGAAGTGGCGTACTACAATGGGTTTAACCCAGAAAGAAGCCGAAAGCCTCGCTGATGCGGTAAACCATGTTGGTGATAATTTAGCTACAAACGCTAAAGACGTTACTGAAGTTCTAGTGCGTCAGGGAGCAGTGATCACTAATTCTGGTCTTGATGAGATACAAGCAGCTGCTCTTTCTGGAGCAGTGTTATCCGGTTCTGCAAGTACAGAAATCGCGGCTACCGCGACAAAGAACTTGTTGCTGAGTTTAACGGCTGGCGATTCAGCGAGTGGTGGTCAGAAAGATGCGATGATGACGTTGGGCTTTGACCCAGCAGATTTAGCGCGTGACATGCAGGAAAACGCACCTAAGACGGTAGAGCAGGTGCTACTGGCCATTAAAGACCAAGATGCTGATGTTCAAACCGCCTTGATGAAGAATCTATTCGGTTCTGAGTCTATCGGCTCTATTGCACCACTTTTGCAAAACCTTGAGAACTTCCGTAAAGCATTCAATTTAGTAGAGAAAGACACCAACTTTGCAGGCTCTATGCAAACGGAATTTGAAAAGCAGACAGCTACCGCAAATTTTAAAATTAAAGCGTTTGTATCAACGGCCGCAGGCTTAGCTACTACGATAGGCAATACCTTACTACCACCTCTAGCCGCAACACTTGATGTATTCACCCCAATGCTCGCAAGTCTTACTGAGGGTATAACTAATATGGCAACAGCGTTCCCAACGCTGACGACTGCTATTGTTGGTTTGCCAGCAGCCCTTATTGCTGCCAAAGGAGCATTTTTAGCCTTTAAAGCAGGTAAGTTGCTACTTGGTCAGGGTAAGAACTATGCCGATTTAGGTAAAGCTAAGCTTGGCATTGGCTTGGATGGTACTGCGGAATCGGCTCAGAAAGCGACATCACGCCTTTCTCGATTGAATCAGACATTGGATAACCTTGGTAACAATGGGGGCCGTGGTCGCAATCGTTATCAACGAGATGGTGCATCTACGACCAGTCGCCGTAAATCTCGCCCGAAAAGAGCAAGATTATCGCGTCGTGGTGGCAAGTTTGGGCGTCTGCTTGATCTTGGTAGTCGATTAACTGACTTCCTTCCTATGGGGGGCATGGGTGCGCCAGCGCCCGCCTTTGCGTCGTCTTCTAATGGTTCTGCAAAAGGGAAGTGGGGTAAGCGAGCTGCTGTTCTTGGCGGAGGTACTGCTTTATCACTGCTTACGTCCAGTGCTAATGCGGCTGATTTGGCTCTTATGGGAGCGGATGCTGCAGCCGTAGCCGGTGATGTTACTGGTTCTTTGCCATTGAAAGGCATGATGGCAGGTATTGCAGGTACTGCAGGAAAATTATTCAAGCCGCTTAATGTCATGCTGCAGGGTGCAGCATTAACGTCTGCTATCAATAACGGTAGCGCTGAAGAGATCGGCGGTACTGCAGGTGATATGGCCGGTGGTTTGGGTGGTGCGGCACTAGGTGCAACAATTGGTACCGCAATCTTACCTGGTATAGGTACGGTCGTTGGTGGTGCTCTTGGCGGCTTAGCTGGTGGTGAAATCGGTGAGTGGTTAGGATCGAAAGTTGCTGGTCTGTTTTCTAGTGATGAAGAGGAAACTCTGACCGCTAAAGCAGCGACGCTGGACAAAGAAAAAGACGGATTAACTCAGCCTACTAGCCAGTTGCAAGCTAATGCTTTACTGAATAGTCCCGACGGCGCTTCAAGCTTAGCAATGTTACCCGAACCGACGAGTGTACTGCCGTCACCGGATAGTATTGCGAAGTCACTTTCTCAGACAAATCAAGATAACCGTAAGGTCGAAATTAACTTAACTATCCCACCGTCCTCAAGTAATCCTCAGCAGGACGAGGATATGTTGAATCGTTTGGTCGCTAAGTTGAAAGATATGATGATGGCTGAAGGCATGATGGGTTCTGGATCGTTATCGGTGGCTATGGACGGTTCTCTTTCCGATAGGAGTGATGTATGAGACAGCAGTTAATTTTGTCTGTCCCGTCTAAGAACGAAGAAGCCTTTGTATTTGGTGTCGCAAGCGGCACCGAATATGAAACGCTTTCTACTACCAGCCAAGGCGGTTGGGTAAACCTGGATATTATGGACGGTAAAGCGGTAAGCCAGAACACTCATGATCCCCTTGATGGTAAGACGATAAAAGGGAGGTGGTTTGGTGCAGAGGGTAGAGCTTCTATCCGTCGTTTGCGTGAAATTAAGCGTATGCGAGCGCCAGTTCTGCTCACTGACGATTACGGGTACAACATGGGCTTATGGAAGATCATGTCACTCAACGATGATGAGAAAGATGTGATCGATGATGGTACGCCTATGATTGTGAGCTTTACGATTACGTTTGAGGAGTTTGCCAATTGAGTACAGTCGCATTAAGTGTGGTGGGTGATACGGTTGGCGATGTGCTGTATCGTTATTTTCAGGACGATGGTGATGATTTAGAACGTCAGTTGTACGCTCTGAATCCTCACCTCAATCAGTTACCCGTTATTCTTCCAACCGGAACACGAATCAAGTTGCCAACGGTAGAGGCTAAATCAGAGCCTGAGCCAGAGAGAGTGGTTACTATATGGGATTAGCAACTCGGATTATTGCCCGTGCAACCGGACAGGGCAGTAAAGTCATTAATCAATACCTTCAAACGTGGCAGCTCACTGATGTTTCCGGTGAGGAAACCGATCAGATTAAGCTGAAAGTGGCTGCGCCTGATATGGATTCGCTACCACCTGAGGGTGTTACCATCGGTTTTGATATTGGCATTGCGGATGATGAGCCTGTCCAGTGGTTCAGCCGCGGCAAGTTCACTATTACGCGAATTACACCGCAGTTGTTTCCGCATGTATTTACCATTGTCGCAACGGCAGCGCCTTTTCAGGTCAATGACCAAACGGAGTTTAAACAGCGCCGTTCGCAAACGTACAGCGGTACGTTAGGAAGTATCTTTCGTGAAGTCGTCAGTCGCCATGGTTTGAGCCCGAGGGTTGATCAAGAGCTGGATAGCATAGCTATTGAGCATATTGACCAAACGGACGAGACAGATATGTCATTTTTGACACGATTAGCTAGAAAGTACGATGCTGTTGCCAAGCCTGTTGAGTCGTTCTATGTGTTGGCACGACGAGGTAAAATCAAGAGCCTTTCCGGTAAGACGGTTGAGTCTGTTGAAATTGAATTGCCAACCAATAACCAGCCAACAGAGAAAAGTTTTACCAATGCCAGCTTGAGTATGCCTAGTCGTCAGATCTTCAAAGGAATCAAGTCGGTTTGGTGGAACGATGGCACGGGTGAGGAAGTGGTTGAAATGGTGGGTATGAAGCCATTTAAAAAACTGACTCAAACGTATCAGAATTCAGACCAAGCAAAGCAAGCTGCTCAGGATGAACTAAGGAAAGTCGAGCGAACCGGAACTCAGATTCGTCTCGATCTTCCTGCTAACCCACGTTTTCATGCCGAGGGTATCGTTAAAACCTCAAGCCAGTTCCCACTTTACATGCAAGGTGAGTGGTCCTTGGATAAGGTAGTAATGACGGGAGGTAAGCAAGGCGCAAGAGCCCAGCTTACCGCGACATTCACGCAGAGTTGAACCGTTTTTCACATTCAGCCCTCTTCAATTCATCTGCAGCGTGCAGCAAAACATCTGTGCATATAACACTCATTTCTGTTGTTAATACGACACCTGGTTCTGCTGCAGCTGCTAACAATTCCAATTTCCCTATCAATTCTTTTCTTTTACGTCTTTCATTATTTCTCATAAAGCTCAAAACCAACTATTGTTATTATTAACCAAAAGATTATTTACACTCTAATATCAAAAAAAAATGAGTTTCATCTTTGTTATTTAGAGCTGTGTTTTTTATAAAACATCTGTTTTTAATTTAATGCAGCACTTCGATGCGTCATTTGGCTCGATAGTATCAACTCATCAGTGTTGAATTCGATGTCATTATCATCAAAAACATCATTAGTGAGTTATTTATAACAATAAAATGACAAAAAGTGACGTTCTTTATGACATTGAAAGTGGATCCTGTAATTTATGTGCTGCGTCGATATAGAGAGCACTATCCCATGACGCAACGCGAGTTTTCTAATCGGAGCAAAATAAGTTTAGCGACAGTCCAAAGAATGGAGTCTGGTAGATCTGATATGAAAGTGTCGCAGTACAGAACGTACTGCAATGTTTTAGGTTTGAGCGATCTAGATGTCACATTATCACTGTTCACACATGAGTACGTGACTGAAAAAGATTTAGCTGCGATGTGTAAATTATTTCCGCAGCCAGTTCGACAGGTAATTGTACGATTTTTAGTTGATTTGTCGCAGCAATACAGCACAGACTAGCTCTGCTGCATTGCGCGTTCTCGTTAGCTGTCTATACGCTGGTTGAACTCATGAAACCCTATATACGCTGTTTCGACAGTTCTGTAATGGGATGAGACAAAGACGAGTTTTGGATATGACTTTCGGCGTCTTTGATTTTTCATGTCTCGTTTTGGGTGATATGAAACTGACCTGGTCATATTGCACGCCCAGATTTGTCAAGTCTGCTTCTCTGCCAATCTGGTATGTAGTTATCTTTTTTCCAGTCTGGTATGTAAAATAGCTCACCGTAAGCTGTTGGTCTGGTTTCTCCTTGCCAAGGTTGGGTGAAGAATCCTCGGTCATTGGGTGGTGGGGCTTGTTCCAGTTGTTTCTCAAACTCGCTGTTTAATGTGGCATTTATCTTTGCCAGTACTTCGCAAGCTTCTCCTTCGACCACTTCCTCGGTGGCATAAATAAAGGCTCTAACACCACCTTCATCTCTGCATTGGTAGTTTACCAGTAATGCGAATCTTGCAAGTAAACCACACTCGGTTCTGTAGCCAAACCAGCGTTTGCTTAGCGATGGTTTTTTGATATCAATGATTGTCATAGCGCCCTCACTAAAAGAAAAAGTGAGTGATTGCCACACCCAGAATAGTTACCACAATCACTGGGATAGCTTCGCTTAGCATTTCTTTGATCATGATTATGCCCTCGCTAATTCTTGGTAGCAGGCTTTGGCAACGGCTTCACCCATTCCCTGATGCTGGCTTTCTAGCCACTCAATCACCAAGTAAGCTGGTAAGTGAATTAAATCGGCTAGTTTTTGCGAACGAACAAAGGTATAGTCTTCTTTAGACATAGTTAGTCATCTCCTGGCGGTTTTGGTTTATCTGTGTCACGCAAACCCACTGTTTCCGCAGTGGGTTTTTGCTTTTTATCGGTCTAATTTAATTCAGTAACATCGGTACATTCCGTTTTTGACTCGTATTTAATAATGATATCACCGCACTCAAACTCACCGTTCTCATCACCTTCACCAGCCAAGTGCCATGCTTTAGTGTCGCTGTTGTACTTATAGCTTCCAAAGCCTTCAATGTGCTTCCAATATTCACCTTTCTCCCATTTTTCATCGTATTGATGAAAGTTTAAGGCTAAATGTTCTGCTACTTCGTCAAGGTCAATGAATGTATAGAAAACATCTTTCCAATCGCTTTCTATAAACATGGCTTCTGCTTTATCTTTTTCTATGAAGTTTACGTCTATCTGGAATTCAAATGTTGTTCTTAATGTTGTCATAGTTAATGTCTCCTAGCGGTTCTAACAGTTATTTAATGCTTCATTTGAAAGGGTTTTATCAATAAATTCTTCAATGGCCTTTAGCGAGTCATCTGAAACTTTCGGGATATTGATTGTGGCGTTGCCGTTTTTCAATGCGACCGTGGCTCCCATAGCCAGTTCACGAGGTTTTACTGGTTCAGGCTTGCTTACACCACATTTCGCAATGAAGAACTCCACCAACTCCTCAGCGTTGTATTTTCCTTTTTCTTCACACCAGCTCTCAAAGAAGCTTATTAGTCCATTCTGTTGTTGCTCATCCAGCTTGTTGTATGCTTTAAATAGCGCTTCACCTTGTCGTGCGCTCAAGTCGTTAGGGCTTGGCAATGCCTTGATGAACGGCTTGGGAAGCATTGCAGTGTTAACCTCTCGCATCATTGCGCGACGGCCTTTCCCTACAGCCTCAGCTGCTTCCTCTTGGCTTTTCCCACTATTTATTAAACGTAGAGCTTTTTGACCTTGTTCATATGCAGAAGTTGGTCGGTAGTTGTTGCCCACTTCGCTCAGATAATTCATCTGATCATCTGATAGGTCACCAACCCAAATGTAGAAATCACTCTTTGCTGTTATGGCTGTAAAACGACGTCGGCTACCGTCAGCCACTTGTATTACACCGCACTCTTCACGACCAAAAGCTGGCACCTCTTGCCCGTATTCTTTAAACGTTGGCAAAATATCTGAAATGGCGAATTGATCGAGTAGCTCTTGGTCACGCTCGTTCTCCAGCCAAACCATGGTGGATAGGTCTACTTTCTTAGCAGGGATTTTCTTGAGCGTAAAAGTAACATCCAAACCCATCACTGGTTTTGTTAGCGTACTGCCGACTTGTTCTGCCAGTTTATCAGCCACATCTTTTGGGGAGCCAAGCTGGTTTGATTGATTAGCAGAAGAGAATGCTTGTTTCCCCATTATTAGTTCTTTTTTATCTACTGAACGTTCAAACATGGTCTGTTTCCTCCTTAACAGAAATAGCTTTGATTTCTCTTATGATTTGGTTGTATACAGAGCTAATGGAAGTCATAGCTTCTTTGTGCTTTTGTGGGGATACAAGTTTCTCTGATTTGGCAACATCCAGTGCAGTTCTCTTAAGGTCACTAGCTGCAACGATTAGTTCAGAGTGGATGAGATATGTTGATAGAAGTTTGTTTTGGACGGATTTGCTCAGTTTCTCTATCTGCTCTCGCTCCGTCCTACTGTTCTCATCATGGTTAACGACTAGTAGTCTACCCCAAAGTAGGTTTTTTCCTTTTGATGGCAAAGACATCATACGCGCCGTGTTTGTTAGCATGTAATTTGTCGTTGCGTCAAAGTCATACGCTCGAGGAGACAATGGTGCCAGAAGACAATCCAGTGCTTCATTTGCAGCCCAGATTAATGGCGACTCTTGCGGAGGTGTATCAATTATTATGATGTCGTACACTTCTTGAAGGGTAGGAATAATTTTGTTGGCTAGTCGTGTAATCAATGCTTGTTTTGCAGAGTCGTCTTTCTGCTGCCAGAACAAGTCAATGAATCGCTCATCAGTTGAAAACGCAGGATAAACATCAAGATTAGGCAGGTGAGTATTAAAGGCTGCTTTTTGAATGACCTCTTTTTCAGTCATGCCGGACTTTATTAGTGATTGAAATTCGCCGTCAGGTTCTATATCACCCAAAATCATATCGATAATGGTTAAGTAAATAGCATCATTGTCAGCGTTTGCGATTTTGCTTTGCCCAAGAGTTCCTTGAGGATCCATATCAATCAGGCAGACCTTTGCATTGAGTTGTAAGTCTAATGCAGATGCTGTAGCTATCGTTTCAGCCGTAGTCGATTTGCCCGTGCCGCCTTTTTGATTTTGTACTGAAATTACTCTGGGCTTGTAGTTGTCTCTATACTTGGGTTTTCCCCAATATTCCATCAATTTTTCGATGTGGAAGCGTGTGAACAGATGTTGCTTATTTTGGTAAATAGGCTCACTGATCACACCAGTAGCTATTGCCTCATCAATGTTCTTTTGGAAGGTAGCAGGTGCCATTCCAGCAAATGTTCTTAGTGCTTTTTTGTTCAGGCAGTGGTTATAGAAGAGTCGGTTCATACCTTCTACTTCTTCATCTGACACGTTGATTGATGTTTGAGTAGCAATCAAGTCTCTTCGGCTTATTTGCTCCTTTTTCATGTTTTCAGCAACTGCCGCTAGTTGTTCTATTTCAGTCATCTTAAACTCCCATGCTCAAGTTATATGCTAATCCTACCCTCAAAATGAAACAAAGTAAACACAAAATAACAAAAATCGTTTCAGTACATGAATTATTAAACCATTCGTAATTTTAGCCATTCTTTCGAAATATTAAGCTTTTCAAAACAGATTTCATTTGTCACTTCCTAATTAAAATCAATTAAAAACAACGAGTTATATAAAATTTAGTACCAATAGGAACAAGAAATTAAGCAATTGCACCTTCTTAAATAAGAAAGGTCGTCGCTATTTTCTTGATCAAAAGGAAAGGCTACCACTCAAACTTCAACTCTCATATAAAAATCCATTTAAATGCACCAGATAATAAATTAAAAGGAGATAGAATACAGAGCGACAAATGCACCAGTATAAAATTAATGCAATAAATATTTAACTGCACCAGATACACATCGCACCAATGCACCAGCATTAACAGTAACTGCACCAATAATCTAGCTAGATTATTGGTGCAGTTATCAATATTTAATCTGGTGCACTTAATTTACCAATATTTAATCTGGTGCATTTAATTTATCTGGTGCAGTTGTTGACTATAATGTGCGCATGTAGTACATTATTTTTATAACTGGTGCATTTAATATGGTTGAGGTTAGAAGCTATGAGAGAAAAAGATACAACAAAAAAGGAAATTGCAGATTTCTGTGAGACTGTCTACAGGGATGAATCACTTAGCCCTAAACAAATTACAGACCGCCTTGGTTCGATGATTAAAAGGCATTTAAAGAATAGTAGTGTTGGCATTAAGTCTGATCGAGTTAGAGTTGGTCAGCATAGTGAGGTTCATTACCAACTAACAAATATTAGCGACAAGCTAAAAGGTGATGCAAAGAAACGTGCAGAAGTAAAAGAAGCTCATCGAATTTCAAACAAGCTCCGTGAGTGGAAAGATGCGATTATGGCTCTCGATATGCCCCACCATTTAATAGAAAAGCACCTAGAGAAAGCGACCAAAAATCTAGAGGAGTATATCCCAGATTTTGCCAAATTGATGAATCCGCAAATGGATATTTCGACACTTAGAGATAACTGGAAAATCATCTATAAAAACGAGCGTCGAGGCAAAAATCGAGCTGCAGTTGTTAAAGCTCTGCAGGATATTCGCATAGAACACCATGCTTATTACCTTATCCAGCCTATTTACGTGTGGGTTCGCAAGATTGGCACCTCGATGGATAGAGATAAGCGAGATAGCAATGTAATGAACCAGGTACAAGTTAACCCTGAATTTGCCATCAGCACTGCAGAAAAATTGCTTTCCACATCCCTCGAGGTCAAAGAAGCTAATAAATTTGATTTGGCTCTTGGTCTTGCCATTGCCACAGGTCGACGCCGCACTGAGATTTTTAAGACTGCAGTATTTGATGTAATTGATACCACACCCGATAACCACGTCATGTTTAGTGGTCAATTAAAAACCCATGACCGAGAACTATTTGACGACGTGAAGCCATACGCGATCCCATGCTTGATAGATAGAGACCTGGTGATGCAAGGATTGGCATTGCTGAGAAAAATCCAGAAAGACGATCATGTCACCTACCTTGACCAGCGTGGTAATGAAGTAACGCATGGCGTTTTAGAGTTGCCATTATCAGACCAATACCACACCAATGCCGTAGGTCGTTTTTATTCTCACTCAGCGAACCAACGTATACGAGCAATTTTCGATAATCCACGAATTGAATTTAGACACTCTCGTGATATGTACAGCGAGATAGGTTACGAAAAGTTCAAGAATAAAGGTGAAGGTCGATCGGCATACCGAACACGAGTATATGGTCATGCGAAAGGTCAAAGTGAAACAGGACGATCCTATGAGAAGTTTGAGATAACCACTGAGGTTGAAAAAGCCAGCTTTATGGTTGCAGGAGAAGAGAAAGTTTCAGCTTCTCAAAACCAGCCTGTTGTCGATGCCTTAACCAAGATGACACCTAAAATTGAGGCGTGGAAGCGTAGCCCAAATGCGATTCGTATTCATAGCTGGTTGATAGAACAGCTTTCGCAGGGGTTACCTGTAGATAACATTACGGCGCATTTCATTCGTAAACACATCATGCTTCCAGATGTACAACAACTCAATTTGCGAAGCATTCAAACCTACCTCAGCGATAAATGGATTAATTGGGAAGAAATCAAAGGTCTAGTGACAGATAAACCAATACAAGATGACATCGACAACGATATTGATAACGAAATCGATATGATTGAGTCCGTAGACGATGACGATCAAGACGAACCTGAAGAAGAGGTCAAGAAACCAACCGAACCTGCTCCTCTCAAGCCTAAAATGAAAGGTCATAAGGACGATGATGGTGCTTGGCTGGTGGACGTCGAGATTAAAGACGAGAGCTGGCAGATTAACGTGGGTAAAGAGCCTAAAAACGTTATGGAAGCATTCAGGTTAGCTTGGAATGAATTCGAGTTTCGCAGAACTCTACCAGAAAATCCACCAGCCCCATTAGTTACCAAAGACGCAGGGATGTGGCACTCAAGAATCATGATTAAAGGACAGGCGATCTGTGAGGTTTGGACCCCAAGCAAGAAAGCCAGTAAGGAATCAACCCTTATTCTATATCGTGAGTTGGTTATAAGGGTATCCGATGGTGAATAATAAATTTCAACAATGGATTTATCGACGATGCAATATCATTAAAAACACATAAGTAAAAGCCCACCTAATTGGTGGGCTCTCTTTTAACCTAAGCTCTTCTTAACTTCCTCTATATCCACACTGCTTTCACGATTAAACTCTATGTGCAATCCCATTCGACCAGCGTGAGTTTTGGCAGTACCGTTAACTGCGTAAATAACATAACGACCAGGGTCTAATACTTTTACTTCGTAAATACCTTGGTTATTCGATCCGCTTATACTCTTGCAAAGAATCACCCAATCCACATTGAACTGCTCAGCTTTACAGTGAGTGTTCTCATGAATGTTTGCATCGTAATAACCATTGAAAATTCTGTCTTTTGCGTCAGTGACTTCTTGAGGAGTATCTCCACATCCATATAGTGCAAACGTAGCAACCAGAACCGCAAATGTTCTCTTAAACATATTCTTTTCCTATTCAACCAACTGAATTAATTAGTATAAGTTGCTTTATCCACTGAAACACTGAGTAAGATGTGCTTAACCAAGAAAAAACACATTCTTAATAGCCAAACGGAATCCCTTTGCAGCGTTTGAAAAACGAATGTAAGAGATGATTTTTTCACTCTCAAAGTTGCGGCATGAACGAACAAAGTCCAGAACTTCATTTTTTCTACAAAGCTTGACTTGCTGACTTACCCAGTATCGGTGCTCAATAATTTGATTAGACATAATCAAATCCCTTCCTTAATGGCCTGTTTAACCGTTCCTGCCCACGCCTCTGCATTACCTGTGAAATTATCAAGACCAAAACTAAGCATTGTTATAGCAACATCGAAGGGGCTAAGACCTAGCTGATTAATAGCAATGTTACCAATTTCATTTACGACGTTGCGTTGATCATTGCTGAGATTGTAGGTGGCTTTTTCTTGGAACTCTAAAGAAGGTCTCTCCTCCCCTCCCTCAATATACGCTAAAGCCCCGTCACTACTGATATCTTTGGCTTGAATTGGTGATCCACCCTGCGCAGTTTTGTTATTAATAAACAATGGTGAAGGTGGATCATATTTTGGTACCACCTGATCCTTCACTTCTTGCACGAATGGTGCAAACGCAGCGGCTAAATCGTCACGTAAATCCAGTAGTCCCGTTAAGCAGCACTGCTCATCTAATTTGTCAAAACGAACCTTGTAGCCTTGCTTAAATTCGCTTGTGCTTAACTCATTGATAAACGATGCAACTTGGCGTTGGATAGTGTCTATATCAAGTGTCTCTGCATCTTGTAGGCTTTCTTCGATACCTTGAGAACGTAGTGAAACAAGTGTTTTCACTGCTTCCCATTCCGGTAAATGCACGAAGTAAGAGTTAACCGTTTTTCCGGAGTCGAGGCGCTTCTTGCGTGATTCGACAGGCACACCAAAAGACCGCAAGTGGTTGTTAAACCAT
Organism: Vibrio sp. S9_S30; assembly: GCF_014694455.1. Lineage (GTDB taxonomy): Bacteria > Pseudomonadota > Gammaproteobacteria > Enterobacterales > Vibrionaceae > Vibrio. The sequence goes on from NZ_JAAUWT010000025.1 coordinate 42,928, forward strand.
TGCACAGGGTTCGTTAATGTATTAGCAGAAACAGAGATGCCTGAATATTTGAAAAGTCGGTCTTTAGTGGACTGCTTGCGAAGCCATTCATAAAGAGACGGTCTTAGTTCGTCTGCGGTCCATTGCTTGCCGTTGTAGTTCAATTGCTCATCGATACCAGCCACTTGAAGAAGCTTGATCAAGTGCGCTCGTTTGATAGAAAGGTGACGCCAGCTAACACGGCTTTCAGCGTGTTGAACGTCTTTCATGTCGAAAGCTTGAGCCGAGTGGGCGTCTACGTTAACCCATGAAAGCTTTTTAATTGAATCAACAAAGCGCTGCTTGCTTTGCTTGTAAGTTAAAGCGGTTAGAACTGCATCACGTTTGTTTTCTGGCATTGTGAGTGCGCTATCCACACCATTTATTCGAGCATTAGCACCATCGTGACCAAAGTTTTCGTAAACTTCTTGTGCAAAAGGAAGCAAGCACTCGATCTGTTCCTCACTTGCTGCGTCGAGGTGTAAGTCGAAGTTGACCTTTGATTTTGCAATCTCAGACGTGGTGTAATTTTCGCCATTTCTCATAACTGTTTGGAATGCTTCACCAATATGAACAGGCGCTTCTTGTATGTCTCGTAGGTCAATACGGTTGTTTCTGTCCTTTGCTTCCTCTCTTACCGTTGCTCCAAAATCAGCCGCCAGCTTTTGCTTAGCCACTTCGATTATTTCATAGCCTCCTTTCTTAGATAATTCTAAAAAGCGAGAGCGATAACGGTTCGATGATTCGTTATTCTTTGCCTTCACTTTACAGAAAAGCCATTCATACAACGTATTACGAGTTGTGAAGTTGCCAGTAGTAGGATCGATGGCTAATACTTTCATTGTCTCGGCAGAGACTTCTTCCACCAGCTTGTTTTGAATATAAACAGGGTCGGTTGGTTCACTTCTCTCTGCGTTGTCTAGGTATACATGAAACTCTTGAACATCACGCGCTCGGTTAAGACCTTGGTGACCTTCTTCTGCTGTACCAACGCGAGAGGATAAAAAGCCGATGGTTTTATCAAACTGGTGAGCGTCAGATTTAATATCAAATCCGGTGCCAAGAGTTGGTGAAGCGATCAGAACGTCAAGGTTAGGAACGATAGCGTTGATATCTTCGAGTGCTGTTTTTACTTCCTCTGTTCCGGTTACATCTGCATGAACAACCAATACAGAACCGTCATAGTGTTTACGCTCTCTTTCCTGCTCAATAGCAGTGCCAATCGCTTTCACTTGTTCTTTAGAGTTGGCGTAAATGTAGCGTTTACCTTTCGCCATGACTTGCTGCATGACTTCTTCAAGCAAGTGATCTTTTGACTCATACACAAACATTTTTTTGCCTTGAGCCACTTGATAATTATTTTTGAAGTACACGCCAGAATGCAGACCAATGTAATGGCAGAAGTCGAACGCCAGCTCACCCAAGTGAGCGTCGGCTAAGATTTGGGTTTGGCTGTTTGTAAGAACAAACTGCAGATAGTTAAGGCAGTGTTCACCGTGTTGAATTGTTTTTGCGTAATATTGCCCAAGATTTTGCTCAAATTCGTCAACGAAAACCACATCCCAATTTGAACCGGCCAGCCGCCATAGTGAATCCACAGAACAAACAAGAATATGCGCATTACGCAGTGCCATATCTGCATCAGTACCTGGCACCGGATCTTTGATGATAAGGTCTTGGTAGAATTCCACGGAAACATTATCACCTTTCAAACCAGCTTTGAGAGATTTCGCCAGTGCGACACGGTGAGAAATAACGAGCGTTTTTAAATGCGGATTTTTCTGGATGGAGCCCTTAACTATGGTTGATTTACCTGTACCCATATCTGAGTCAATCAGGTTTAGACCTTTGCGGATTTCAGCTTGTAGATAGCGAGAATTTGACTCAATTGTTTCAAAGCCTTTGATATCGTTCAACTGCTCAGCAACCGCACCCATACCAAGGTTTAAGAAGGTATCACTCCAGTCGTAACCATCTGTATGTGGAAGAGTCCAGTAACCGCCTGCGCGGTCAATCATTTCAATACCCGTTTTGTCGTTATCCGGCGCAGCAATAAATTGGACATCTGGATGCTCAGACTTCAGACGCTCAATAAGGTGCGGAATGTTACCTTCACCAATCGGCGTAACAATAACCTCGTTAGTTGCTACGTGGGCAGAGTAAGCATCAGCGAAACCACCAACCACCCAGACACGTTTGGGTCCATGGTCGCAAAACTTACCAAAGGTGCAAAAACCAATATCAGTGCGAGAGTTGTCACTTGAAACTTTATTGATGACACGGTCTGAATATACGTAGTCGCCCAATGTTTTATCATAAACACGAGGTTTAAAGCCTTTATCTAAAATACGTTCAAAGCCGCAGAAGCGGCCTTGGTTAAACAACTTTTCATAGATAGGCCAAGCAAGGCAAGGATTGCCAAATCGGTCTTTACCTAAGCGAACATCAACGAAGCGATTAATGTCCACCATTTGCTTCTTCAGCATGTATTGAGTCGGAGAGAACTGAGATGGCCAGCTTTGGAAAAGCTGTTCTTCTTTATTCAGCTCTTCCCATTGCTCTTTCTCAGCTCGTGCTCTTTTCTTCTCTGCTGCTTTTTTGCGTTTCTCGTATTCTGCAAAAATGCGCTGTCGCTCTTCTTCAGAGCGATCTTCTTTATTTGGCTTCCAGCCAGCCTTTTTGGCTTCAAAGATAAATGAACCAAAATCTGTGCGCTTAGTTTTACGAAAGTTTTTCCACCAGCTATTAAAAGCCGCTTTATTGTAGGTATTACCAGGTGCAGACCAAGACTCGAACATATCTCTGGCTAGCTCGCCAAATTCTACATAAAGCGCACGGCCTATCTTTGCCCAATCTTGCTGGGGTAAGTCTGGAGAGATGTAACCGAGAGCTTCCTCGGCTTCATGCAATTCTAGTTGTATATAATTAGCCATCTTCGTTCCGTCGGTATGACAGATACCAACAACAGAAAAAAGTTACGGTTAGTTAACTTTTCTATTGCGTATGCACGATTAGGCCGCTAGAATTATAACCAACAATTTGAGGTGTATGGTTAGTTTCTAGCTGCCTATCACATAAGAAAAGTCGGTCGCCACAACCGGCTTTTTTTGTATCTGTATTTTTTAAATTTTCTTTTAAATCAACAATATAGCGTTGTGTTTTTTTTCTCTTTCCAAAAATCACTTTTCCCACCACGCCTTGATCGTTATCTATCTCCACAATAGTAAACGATCTTTGCAGAAATGGGCAATAGATCAATTAAACATATTTTGCTCTTTAATGAAAATTAGACTCGCTTATCTATAACGTTTCTAAATACTACACCTTTTATCACCGTGGTTTCTGTTACGTCCATCACCTGGTATTGAGGATTAAGTGGAACCAGTTTCTTTTTACCACAATCTTCAAGCAATT
>NZ_JAAUWT010000026.1 GCF_014694455.1 Vibrio sp. S9_S30
GAAAGTGGTAAGCGACTCATTTTACCCAAGAAAAGAAAGAGGAAGCCTTTTCCTCGGGTTGTTCTGTATAAGGCTCCCCGGTATCCACATAAGAAAAGAGCCGCACGCTGTTAAGCGAGCGGCATTATGCCTTCGGGTGGCGTTTTTTGTTTTCATCTCAACACACCTATACCATAGGCGCGTCCAGCATTTAGCCCACTTGAAAGAATCTGTTATCACCCCTTTCTAAAAAATCACTAGTCCTATCCAAATACGATTTGTTAGTAGAATCAAAAAACTAGAAACAACAGATCTAGGAATCAAATACATAAGAGGCTATGTATTGATGCATTAGGTTGTGGTTTTCTTTAGGCAAGAAAAAAGCCCCTTTTCCTTTGAGAGAACCGGGGCTGTTACTAGTCAGAGTCATGCGGAGATCAGAGAAATGAAACATATCCCTAACTAGCCAGGTGCATCCAATACAAATTACTAAACATTCCGCAGGTAAGAGATGAGAGAGCGTCCTGTTTTTTGTACCTTCCGCGCTTGCTAACTTAGCTTCACCATTCGCCCATCCACGTCTGTCCAGGCGATGACGTGCATTACTATTGAAGTAATTGCATTGCTGAGTTTGGCAACTGTTTTGCTTGAGCAAGTATTGATGTACCTGCCTGTTGCAAAATCTGCGATTTCGTAAGTTCCGTGGTCTCTTTTGCCCAGTCTGTATCTTTGATACGACTGTTGGAAGCATCCACATTCTCACGTACGTTTGCTAAGTTATTGATGCTGTGACTGAGTCGGTTTTGTTTCGCACCTAAATCCGCACGTTGGCTATCAATATACTTGAGCGCGGCATCCACTACGCTAATGGCGTTTTGAGAGCCTGCAACCGTTCTGAGGTCCAAATCTTGAACCGTCGTTTGTACACCCGGACCACTCGTTAACCCGACTTCCCCGGCAAGTGCCCCAGAGATAGTAAGATCACCTTCCAAATGTGGTTCGGCTACGAAAACTTGTATCTGTCCATTTTCACTGACAGAAGCGTGAATCATATCCGACTGACCATTAATGTATGTCGCCAGTTCTTCGATATCATCACCAGCATTCGCCATTATCTCGATAACTTGTGCTTCACCCGCCTTTGTTGTGAATTCAAACTTGATATCAAGTTTGTCTGCAGGTACACCCCAATCTATCCCTTTGGCACTTTCTGGTGGTGCAACAAAAGTGCTGCCGCCCATTCGTGTATCATCAGCCCGGATACTTGTCAGTGCCATGATCATTGCTTCACCGGAGTTAGCACCAATCTGGAATGCAGCATCACCAAATGAGCCATTAAGCAGTCGACGCCCACCAAAGGATGTGGTTTCAGCGATGCGGTTGAGTTCATCCTGCAACGCAACTGCCTCTTCGTTGATAGCTCTACGGTCTGCATCGGTGTTCGAACCATTGGCAGACTGAATCGCAAGGTCTCGCATACGTTGCAGAACATTGGTTGATTCGTTCATCGCACCTTCTGCAGTTTGGGCAATGGAGATACCATCGTTGGCGTTTCTCATTGCTACATCAAGACCACGTGATTGCGCTGTCAATCGGTTGGAGATTTGCAAGCCAGCTGCATCATCTTTTGCACTATTAATTTTGTGCCCTGACGATAGACGCTCCATCGATGTGTTAAGGTCGTTGGTCGACTTATTTAGGTAACGTTGTGCCGTCATTGCGGAAACGTTAGTGCTCACTGTTACAGCCATAGTTTGCTCTCCTGTTGAGTTCGCTTTCTCAGCGAACCGGTCAGCTAATACTTTATTGGATAAGCACTGACCGAAAGTTACTTTTAGAAGTCCAACTTATTTAGTGGTGAACTTCTAACTGCACCTAAGTTGTTTCGTTACATTTATACATTCAACTTGTATGCCAACTTTTTCAACATTCTTACCGCTAATATGAATTAAATTTTATTTATCTATTTTTTAATGAGTTAGAATCAAATTAAATTCACTGTCTTTCTTTTTTTCTCTTAGAGATATCTCAATAAGCACAGAAAAAGTGACTCTCTTTATTTCTGTTTACCGCACGAAATGGCTTTAGCGGCAATCTTTTACCTTTTCCTCTCAAGAGGCAAACCGGGCACTTAAGGCTGAGCACATAAGGCGTGAGGTTGCAAAAAGAGTTTAAATGTAATTGAACAGTGTCAAGTCTTTCACTTTCCCGAAAGCTTGTTGGGAGGCTTTGAGTGCTAATGAGTTTTCGTTGAACTCGATCACCGCTTGTGCGTAATCAAGATCTTCAAAATTACTTTTTGACTTCGCCATAGAAAGCTTGAAGTCATCATGCTGATCTTCTTGAATATCCAAAGTCTTCAAGCGCGAACCCAAATCAGTACGAACCGTATTGATATGGGTAAAAGCTTTCTGAAACTCTTCTGTTACCTGGTGAAGTTCTGCCGTACCACTAGAATCAGCAACCGAGCGTTGAGAATATTCTTGTGCTTTTTGAAAAGTATCAAAGATGCTGAAGGTTTTCTTCGGCTCGAACGTAATATTGTCTCCAGGCGTAACCCGACCTTTGAATCGAATTTGCAAATCTTCGTACTTTATACCGACTTTTGGATCGTAAGTGTCCGATTTCACTACAGAGCCATCTTTTGCCAATTGATAACCGAAGCTCCCGTCCCCCATATCAACAAACGTAATGTTGTATTCAGAGGTATCGGAATAATTTAAATTTGTTGCACTTTCAACCAGCAGTTCAGACGCAACCTGAAGGTTATATTGCGGATCGTAGTCACCTAATGGGTTATCAATTTCCATAAACACTTTATTGCCCGGATCACTTACCGGTATTTCAAGACCATTGGCAATTTTCATATTGCGGCGATAAGAATCCCCGATATACGAAACATTCCCATTATTATCTCTAAAAAACGGTTGGTTTTTCGGTTTGGTTCCGGCAAAAATGTAGTTGCCTGACTCATCTTGTGTATTAGCAAGATTGAGCATGTTAAGGGCCATCTCTTCAAGCTCACGTGCTTTCGCTGCACGATCTTCTGGAGAAAGCGAACCATTAATCATTTCCATAACCGAGCGTTTGGCATCATCTGTATGCTGCTCGGCATTCGCAATGATCACCTCTTGGTTTTCAAGGCGGTTACGAATCAATACGATGGAATCCATGTATTGACGCAATTCTTCTGTTTGCTGTTTTATTCCCTGAACATAGTGAGCGGCTAACGGATTATCTGCGGCAGTAAGCAATTTCTTACCCGACGCTAATTGGGCTTGGTTGTTGTACACTTTTTGCTCTTGACGCTGTAGGTCATTCTGTACCGTTTGATAGTTGTGGAAACTGGCTATTCGATTAATCATCTAGCTCCCCTTCTATCTCAGTGCCAAAATCGTATTAAAGGTATCGTTCGCCGTTTGCATGATCCGCGAAGATGCCATGTAAGCTTGTTGAAACTTCATCATATTTGCAGCTTCTTCATCCAAGTTAACCCCAGAGATGGAAGCTATACGCTCTTTTGCCGCTTCATTTTCTAGCTTGGCAATATCGGCAAGTCGCGAGGCAGTGGATGTTTTCAACCCAACATCGGTATTTAAGTCTTTATAAACACCCAGCACGGTTGTATTGCCGTCATTCATCACCTTATCCGTTTGGATATTCTGCATTTTGAGCAAGTTACCGTTGTCACCTTCAGAAGGGACAAGGTTTGCCGCAAATTTGTCGTTCGCCTTTGCCCCGCTAGTCAGTTCGAATGTCGTCCCATCAACAGTAACAGGGCCAGAAGGCGGATAAGCTTGAGGTTGCATTACAACCTGCCCTTTCATATCCAAAACGGCGAACTGGTCTCCCGTTGGAGAGACAACAATTTGAAACTCTCTTAAATTCCCGGCTTGAAGAATGTTAAATTTAGCGGTGCCTAATGCTTCCGTGTAAGAACTTTCGTAGCTTTGAGCGGCAATTTTTGCAGGGTCGTTCATTTCCACTCTGATTAAAGAGGCGGAACTCTCAGTAGGGCGGATGAGAAAGCGCTCTCCTTCTTCAGGCGCGTTTTCTACATTGATCCTCATACCATCCAAAATGAAGCCGTTTGCAAAGTCACTATCAGAAACGGTAATGCTCTCACCGCTTGGTTTAGTGACACGATAGCTAGAGCCATCGTATTTAACCGAATACTCTCCACTACTGAGCTGAGAAATATCTTCGATAAAAACACCGATCTCTGCTTTTGAATCTGTCGAAGTAATCACACGTGATTTCAGCATTTCAGCTGAGTTAACATCGGTAAATACGTTTTCACCAATATCCCCACGTAAATCTAACCCTTGTGATTGCAATTTATTGACACCAAAAGACATGGCGATCGCTATACGCCCAAGCTCGCTCATAACATTAGGAATAGATTCATCACGTGCTTTCAAGAATGCCGCTAACTTACCATTCAAACCATCATGCTTAACGGCTTTAACTCCCTTACCTTCAACCATACCAATGCGTAGCTGCTGTGGATCAGGGTCGCCCTGTAAAAGAGTCAATTGGCTCGCTTCTGTCCCAGAGACCAAAGTGTGTCCGTTACCTATATGTACGTTAAAGCCTTCGTTGTTTTTACGTGGCGTGACGGTTACCTTGGTGAATTGAGCCAGTTCATTGATCAGACGTTCCTGTTCATCTCGAAGGTCATTGTTCGGTCCCGGTGTACGCATCATCAAACGGTTAACATCACGTATTTCGATCGCCAGTGAATTCATTTGCTCAATGGTGCCCTGCATTTTCTTATTGACGTTTTCTCTTTCAGTACGCACAACCGAATAAAAGTGGTTTAGGTTTTGGGTGATCAATTGTGATTTTTCTAACAGCACTTTTCTGGCACCCATATCATTAGGGGAATCCGCCAGTGTTTTTAATGTATCAAACCATTCGTTGATGTTTTCAGGGATTTTCTTTGAAGCCACTGAAGACAACATGTTCGTAATGTTATCCAAGTATTCTTCGGTATCCTGCTTATTCGCAAACTCTGTCGTAGTGAGGTTAAGCTCATTAACGGCAAATTGATCCCATGAGCGGCGAACATTTTCCACATGGACACCCATGCCATAAGTTTGCCCCCCAAATTGCTTAGGGGTATTAACTGCCTGGATCACAGACTGACGGCTGTAGCCCTCGGTATTCGCATTAGAAATGTTGTGACCGGTGGTATTTAATTGCCGTTGAGCTGTCAAGACGCTTTGTGTACCTACACTAAGTAGATCCGATGACATAATGCCCCCAAAAAGAATTGCTTAGAATCAATAAAATCGCTACTGCATCACCATGTGATATAAATGCAATATGTATGCCATCGAACTATCCAAGAAGGGGGAGGTAAGTTTAGTAGAGCAATGGAGGAGAATAATTTGAGAAAGGCTAAAACAAAAAACTGCACAAATAGTGCAGCTTTAAATTCATTAATTACCTAAAATATCATCCACCTGAGCTTTCACTCTTAGGACTTTATCAGCATAGTTCGGGTCGGTAGCGTAACCCGCTTTGTGTATTCCATGAATGAACGCTTTATTATCCCCGTCATGTTGAAGAGCGGTTTGGTAGCGAGGGTTATCATTCAAGAAACGCACGTAGTCGTTAAAGCTATCTTGATAAGAAGAATAAGAACGGAAGTCTGCCTTCTCCTTAACGGGAACACCATCATAAACCTCTAGAGTTTGGGTTGAGACTTTGCCACCATCCCAACGTTTGTCGGCTTTAATATTGAATAAATTGTTACTCGATCCTAGAGAGTTCTTGATAACTTTCTGCCCCCAACCGGTTTCCAATGCCGCTTGAGCAATGATGACCGAAGCATCCACACCAAGAGCTTGTGCTGCTCTATCCGCATAAGGTTTTAATTTATCAACAAACTGTTGTGGGGTATCGAATGCCGACTCACTTACTGCACGCGTTGCTGCTACTTGACGCACTTTATCGGAATCCACTGGCAAGCGAAGTGACGCATCCAATGCTGCATTTCTCATGGTCATTTCAGACGAGTCTTCACCCGCTCCAGCACTCAACTGAGCAACAATCATGTCAGCGAGCCCTAACGAACCAGAATCACTCATTTCACTTGCCATTTGTTCATCGAGCATTTGACGATAGAAATCCTGATTTTGACTTTTCATTAAGTCGGATTCAAAGGTCGTATTCGCATCACGCATTGATTTAAAAAGCATGGATGTGAAAATGGACTCAAACTGCTTTGCCGCCGTTTTCAAAGCCGCTTGCTTTTCTTCATCTGTTCCGGCACCCATTGCGCCCTGACGAAGTTTATCTAGGGAGGCAATATCGTGAATAAAGCCTATATCGTTAGGATTCTTAACCATCATGTTCTCCTAGATAATAATCAGCTGACCTTCAATGGCACCCGCTTGTTTTAACGCTTGCAAGATAGCCATTAAATCTGAAGGCGCCGCGCCAACTTCATTCACTGCTCGCACTAGATCATCGAGTGTAAGACCCGGCTCAAACTTAAACATCTTGCCAGACTGCTCTGATACTTCAATATCGCTATTTGGCACAACAACGGTATTCCCCCCCCCCATTGCGTTAGGTTGACTGACGTTGAGGTTTTCTTTTATCGCAACGGTCATGCCGCCATGTGTCACCGCAGCAGGTTTTAACCGAACGTGCTTACCAACAACGATGGTGCCCGTTCGCGAATTAACGATGATTTTTGCCGAACCATCAGCAGGGTTGAATTCAACGTTTTCAACCGCAGATAAAAAAGCCACTCGCTGGCTCACTTCACGCGGTGCTCGCACTTTTACGGAGGTCGCATCAATCGCTTGGGCCATTTGAGGACCTAGGAAATTATTGACCGCATCGGCCATACGTTGCGCTGTAGTAAAGTCAGATTGCAAAAGGTTAAAAGTAATGTAGTCACCACGACTAAATGGGTTAGGTACTTCACGTTCAACCGTTGCTCCGCTAGAAATGATGCCCACTGTAGGGTTATTACCAACGATTTTAGACCCATCAGCCCCCGTCGCACTAAAACCACTAACCACCAAATTACCTTGTGCTACGGCGTAAACTTCACCATCCAAACCTTTTAAGAAAGTTTGCAGCAACGTTCCGCCTCGAAGGCTTTTTGCTGCACCAATCGATGAAACCGTCACGTCAACTTGCTGACCTTGTTTGGAGAATGCAGGTAATTCAGCGGTTACAATCACCGCTGCAACGTTCTTCGTTTTAGGTTTTGTGCCTGGAGGTAATTGGATGCCGAAATTTTGAAGCATCGCATTAAAGCTTTGGTCAGTAAACGGTGTGGACTCCCCCGTACCTGGTAACCCCGTTACCAAACCGTAACCAACCAATTGGTTGCTACGAACCCCAGCAACTTTAGCCACATCCTTTATTCGCGCGGCTTGGGCTGAACCGATTGCCAGTATCATCAAACCCGCGACTACTACTGTCCATTTCTTTAACATGTCAAAACTCCGACAATTCTCTCACTTACAGAGATACATTAAAGAATCGTGCCAAGAATCCAGGCTCTTGCATATCTTGTTGATTTCCGGAGCCTGAATACTGAATTCGCGCATTTGAAATTCGAGTTGAGGCAATCGTATTGTCAAAATCTATGTCCTGCGGTCGAATTGTGCCGCTTAAGCGGATGTATTCATCCCCTGTATTTAAGGTAAGCCATTTCTCGCCACGAATAATCAGATTCCCGTTAGCGAGCACTTCAATCACTTCAACCGTTATAGAACCACTGATGCTATTTGACTGATTGGCCGAAGCATTCCCCGTAAAGTTATTCTGATTACTCAATTCGTATGAAAAGTTGTAATCTTGGATCTTCAGCTCTTGCCCACCAACACTCAGTGGGTCCATCGACGCGTCATTTGATTTGCTCAGATCGGCATCGGCACTTTTCGCGGCTTTGGTATTTTCCGCCAAATTCACCGTGACAATATCACCGACTCCATGGGGTTTACTATCGTCATACAGATTCTGGGTCTGCTGACTGTTAAATAATGAACCTGTTGCTGTCGCGTAATGCGCGGGTTTCTGCTTAGGATGAATCGGCGCCCAAGCCGGATCGCCTGCTACTGGCTCAGTTCTACTGCGCAATGTATCCACAATACCACCACTGCTGGACTGGTCACCTTCGATCGCATCGACAACCGTTGTCCCCGCATTCGGATCCGTGCCCTCCGGTTTTTGTATCGACGTACAACCTGCCATCACCAGTGTTAGAAAAACCAAGAGTAAACGCATCATGACAGTCACCTTATTACAATTGTTGATTCACAAAGCTCATCATCTTATCGACAGATGAAATGACCTTGGAATTCATTTCGTATACACGCTGAGCTTCAATCATATTCACGAGCTCTTCGGTGACATTCACGTTCGACGTTTCCAGCATGGATTGACGAATCGACCCTAAACCTTCCAAACCGGGTACGCCTTCTTGAGGATCCCCGCTAGCACCGGTAGGCAAATAAAGGTTCTGGCCAATGGGCTCTAACCCGCCAGGGTTAATGAAATCAACGGTTGTAATCTGACCAACCACTTGGTTATTTTGCTGACCACGTATCCGAACGGATACTTCACCATCGTTGCCTACGGTAATGGAAATCGCGTTATCTGGAATCACAATTTCAGGCTCCAGTCGATACCCTGACCCCGATGTTACGACAGCGCCTTCGCCATCAAGCGTAAACTGACCATTTCGGCTATAGCCGATGTTGCCATCAGGTAATAAGATTTGGAAAAAGCCATCGCCTTCCACCATGAGATCCAAGGCGTTACTCGTCGTTTGTGCGTTCCCATTCGTGTGCACCTTTTGCGTGGCGACAACTTTTGAACCAGCGCCAAGCATCAAACCAGAAGGCAATTCGGTATTTTGAGATGACTGACCGCCAGGTTGGTTGATGTTTTGGTAGAAAAGATCTTCAAAAACTGCGCGACTCTTCTTGTAACCAACCGTTGAGGCGTTTGCTAGGTTATTCGAAATGGTCGAGATATTCGTTTGCTGAGCATCTAAACCTGTTTTACTTACCCATAATGCTGGATGCATAACTCAATCCTCATTCTAACGGTTAGCTGGAACGCAGCAGAGAATCAGACGCTTTGTCCATATCTTCTGCTGTGCTCATGATTTTGACTTGCATTTCAAACTGGCGCTGTAAGTCGATCAAACTGGTCATTTCACCTACAGCATTGACGTTACTGCCTTCAACGGCTCCAGTCATAATTTTGATATTTGCATCAGCTTCGTATTCATTATTGTCATTTTTTCCACGGAAAAGTCCGTTTGTATCTTTGTACAAAGAGCGGTTATCCGTGTTGGTTAATTTAATTCTGTCGACGGCTTCCATCGCATCTGCTGGCGCACCTTGTGGGATCACAGAAATCGTGCCATCTCGACCGATTTCGACCTTACTCAATGGAATAGGCAAAGTAATCGGCGCACCAGTTTCCCCTAAGACGAGATGACCAGAACTGTTGGTCAATAATCCAGTTTGATCGATGTGCAGATTACCGTTACGGGTTAACCCTTCTTTGCCTGTTTTATCCATAACAGCAATCCAACCATTACCTTCTATGGTGACATCCAGATCGCGCCCCGTTGTTATCACACTGCCTTGAGCAAAGCTTTGCCCTGGGCGTTCCGTCATGCTGAACACTCGAGTCGGCAAGCCTTCGCCATACGCTTGCATAGAACGAGCCTGTGCCAAGTCGGCACGAAAGCCCGTTGTACTGACGTTAGCCAAGTTATTGGCTCTAAGCTGCATTGCCTGCATGTTTTGTTTTGCCCCGCTCATCGCGAGAAACAGTGAACGATCCATGGTGTGCTCCCATAAAAGTCTATAAAGCATATAAGCAACTATTGTGCCAAATTTTACAGCATTGATATCTAAGGAGCGATGAGACGAAGAGGAGAAACCGAGGAAGAGAAAATGGCAGAACCAAAACAAACATTGCCGCATAAAGCGGCAATGACAGATGATTGTAGATGTTATCGAATTTGGAGGATGTTCTGTTGCAAACCATTGTGGACTTCTAGTGAACGTGAGTTCGCTTGGAAGTTACGCTGAGCTGAAATCAGATCCACCAACTCTTGAGTCATGTCGATGTTCGATTGCTCCAGAGTACCGCTCGTTACCGAACCGAATGAACCTTTGTTCGATTCCCCCCAAATCTTATCACCAGATAATTGAGTAGAATTCCACTGAGTACCGCCTTTCTTATCCAAACCTTGCTCATTCGGCACACGCACGAGCGCAACACGCCCTAGCGTTACCGCTTCACCGTTTGAATAAGTGCCCATGACGCTACCGTATTCATCGAAATCAATCTTAGTTAAAAAGCCTGTTGTAGCACCATCTTCATTGAATTTATTCAATTCAAATGGAGCTGCATATTGGGTTGCTCCAAGCTGGTTAAACTCGATTTGCTGGTTTACATCCGCACCATTTAGGTTGATTGGTACTGCGCCAGTTCCTAACGGTTCAGAAATCACTTTTACTCCGTTATTGATACTGGCCAACGTACCGTCGTTATTAAACTTAAGAGTGTGACCCACATGTCCAGCCGGCGAAGTCGCATCACCACCTTGAATATTGATTGGCTTCTCTCCTTCACCATCAGTCATCGTATAATACGATTGCCATGTATTTGGCTGAGTAGCGTCTTTCAGGTAATAAGTCGTCATCTTATAGGACTGACCCATTGAGTCATAAATAGTCGAAGATGTAGAACGGTTATACGTCGTCGGATCCGTAATATCGAACAATGCTGGATCTTTCACTTCACCATTAGCTGGCATGTTAACACCTAGCTCAATATTTTCTGTCGGTTTCGGACGACCAAATTCCGCTGGAATGTTTAATGGCTGAGGCTCATAAGACGCAACCTCACCAGTATCAGGGTTCACCTGATAACCCAATAGATATTCATCATTAGAAGTCACCATGTAGTTATCTTTGTTCAGGTGAAAAGCACCATTACGAGTTAGTTCATTCAAATTTGGTTCTAAACGATCTTTCGATACAGCAAAAAAGCCTGTACCAGAAATTCGCAAATCCATTGGGTTATTCGTATAAATACTGGAGCCTTCATGGAATTGCTGTGCGACTTTTTGCGCCTGAGCACCACCGCCCGTTGCGGTTTTAGCATTGGTGAAAATTGAGTTTGAATAAACGTCTCCAAACTCCGCACGAGACTCTTTAAAACCAAATGAGTTGGCGTTCGCAATGTTGTTACTGGTTGTGTTCAAGTCCAGTTGAGCTGCGGATAACCCGCTTAAAGCAATATAAGACATTCCAAAATTCTCCTATCTAGCTAGCGCTTTACGCTTTTCCAACTTCGAGTACTTCAGCTAGTCGAACTGGCGATTCAAAGCCAGCCAGATTGAGCAGTACATTTCCATCACCTTTACCAAGGAGCACGCTGTTCACGTTTGCGTAAGTTGAAACTTCAAACTCACGTGCTTCCCCGTCTAGCAAACCACCCGCTTTCACGCTGTATTTGCCACCCGGCAATGGATTACCGTTTTCATCTAATCCGTCCCATTCAACCTTACTATCACCGGCAGGTGTTGCCCCTACGTCAAGGGTACGAACAAGTTGCCCTTGTGCGTTCTCAATCCGGACAAACATATTATCCAGCGCTTGAGGTACCTTAACCATGGCAGACATACCAGCGTTATCAGGTTTCATGCCTGCGGCACCAGGGACTAGTACATCACGACCAACCAATGACGATGCTTGCAGCGCTTGGTTAGACGTCATGGATGAATTCAGACTTTCGAACTGAGTATTCATCTTCCCAATACCATCGACGGTCGCAAATGAAGCCATTTGCGCAATCATCTGGTCATTGCTGACCGGCTTAAAAGGATCTTGTTGAGCAAGTTGCTTGGTAAGCAACGAAAGAAAATCTTCTTGGTTAAGTTCATTTTGTCCCGTTACTTTCTCAGTCTTATTCTGCTCTTGCAGGCTCTTAAGCTGATCAACATAGGACAAGCCGCTCTGACCAACATTGTTGATTCCGGCCATTACGTTACCTCCTTATCCCTATTGACCCATCTGCAGCGTACGCAGCAGCATTTGTTTGCTTGCATCTGCAACTTGCACGTTTGTTTGATACGCACGAGAAGCAGAAATCATATTTGCCATTTCTTCCATCACATTAACATTCGACTTAAAAATGTAGCCTTCGTCGTTTGCCAGTGGATGTTCAGGGTTATACTCAGCATCAAGCGGTTTATCACTTTCAATGATGCCCATTACCTTCACAGGAACATTGTGGTCGCGGTTATACTTCGCTTTACCTAACTCGGCCCCAAAAACAGCATGACGCGCCTTGTAAGTTTCTTCAGCAGAACTGCTTACACTGTTTGCGTTTGCTAGGTTACTAGAGGTGGTATTTAGACGAACCGACTCAGCGCTCATGGCAGATCCAGTTACATTGAATACATTAAATAAGCTCATCTACTTACTCCCCTTTTAAGGCTTTAGTTAGGTTCTTAAACTTACTGCCTAAGAAATCCAGTGAAGCTTGATGGCGAATTTGGTTTTGCATAAACAAATTACGTTCCAAATCCACATCAACAGTATTACCGTCACCCGTGTCCGGTTGTGTTGGTAATCGATACAGAGTATCCCCTGCAATATTAGTAGAGGCATTAATGTGCCGACCATCGGTACGAGAAAGACCAAAGCTTGCCCCCGACTTTGCCGCTACAAGCGCCTTGTCGAAATCCATGCCCTTCGCTTTAAAGCCAGGAGTGTTCGCTTGTGCGATGTTGGTAGAAATCACCTCAGCATTGCGCTCACGTAGGCCAACGGTGTGTTGGTGTATTCCTAAAGCTTTATCAAACGAAATAGCCATATCTTGCCTCTACCAAAAAGAACTGACTTACCTGTAAATTATTTTGCAATCTGCGTGCCAAGTTTTAGTTGGTAGCCAAAAGAAAATAAGTTTACAGATTTAATACAAGCAAATATTAAGCCAAAAGCTATGCAACCATAGGGTTTTTATGCGTGTCTTTGAAGCGATCCTTACTGATCATGTGATTAGCTGGATCAATAATATTTGGAATGTCATTACTGAGTGTATACCTAACATCGTCTTTCGTCAGTAATTGAGTGTGAGTAGGATAGCGCGGTAATAAAAAGCCCAGCAATGATTACTGGGCTTAGAAAAATAGTTTTGGATACATGGTTAACGCGATTACTTTAGCTTATAAATAATTCCAGGATTGCAACGAACCATATCGAATTTATCCGTCAATCCCGTCAACGACTCCGAAGCACCTAAAAGCAAGTAGCCCCCAGGATTTAAACAACCTGCCATTTGGTTAAGTACTTTTGATTTCATATCTGGGGAGAAATAGATCAAAACGTTACGACAAAAAATGATGTCGAATTTACCCAGTAGCGCGTAGCTATCCATTAAGTTTTGAGGGCGAAAATTAACCATGCGCTTAACGTTATCTTTCACCTTCATTTTGCCGTCACCAGCATCTTCAAAGAACATTTTACGGCGCTCAGGAGAAAGACCGCGACCAAGCGCTAAGTTGTCATATATACCCGCACGACATGCATCCAGCATACTGGAAGATATATCCGTCGCTGTAATCGATACGTTAGATAGCATGCCCGGTTTCTTTGACTGCGTTTCCAAAATAGTCATCGCAATCGAGTAAGGCTCCTGTCCAGAAGAACTCGCCGCTGACCAAATCTTAATTGGGCGTTTATTTGCCGCCACTTCCGGCAACAATCTGTCAGATAACACCGAAAAAGGATAGCTATCACGAAACCAAAGTGTTTCGTTTGTCGTCATTGCATCAACCGCTGCCACTCTAAGTTCGCGGTTTCTACCGGAGATCACATCTCTCAATAAATCAGAAAGCGATGCAACATTAAATTTGCCTACCAGAGGACTCAATCGACTTCTGACCAAATACTGCTTGCTATCGCCTAATACAATCCCGCATTGGGACTCTAGGAAACGGCTGAAATCGCGATACTCTTGATCGCTTATAGTTATCGCTGTCATTCAGTTCTCTTTAGCCGGATACCGCTGCTCTAACTGCTGAGCCTAACTCATCAGGGTTAAACTTCGCAATAAATTCGTTTGCTCCTACTCGTTCTACCATAGCTTGGTTGAACACCCCACTCAATGAGGTATGGAGAATGATATGCAGATCTTTCAGGTCATTATTTCTGCGAATTTCGGCTGTTAATGTATAGCCATCCATTTCAGGCATCTCGATATCTGAAATCACCAACGAAATTTGCTCATAGATACTCCCTTCGGAGGACATCTCTACAAGCTTATCGTAGGCTTCTTTACCATCTTTCACTGCAATTGCTTCGAAGCCAAGTCCTTCAATAGCACGTTGTACCTGTTTGCGGGCCACCGTAGAATCATCAGCAATTAGAATACGCTGCACAATGTTTCTTTCTTGCTGAATATTGGCAATTTCTTCTTTGATGTCTTCACTCATGGTTTCATCAATTGGAGAAATTTCAGCCAAAATCTTCTCTACATCAAGAATTTCGACTAATTCGTTGTCTATATTAGTAACCGCTGTTAGATAGTTGGCTTTACCTGCGCCATCAGGTGGAGGAAGGATCGATTCCCAGTGCATATTAATGATCCTTTCAACAGAACTCACCAAAAATGCTTGAATCGTTCGGTTAAATTCTGAGATCACAACAAAGCACTTGTCCAGATCGCTTGTTGGGCGACCACCAGTAGCCAAACTCAAATCAATAACGGAAACGGTTTGCCCCCGAATGTGCGCGACACCTTTCACCAAAGGGTGTAAATTAGGCATCGACGTCAGCTTGGGACACTGGAGTACTTCTTTAACTTTGAATACATTGATGCCATAACGCTGACGTCCCATTAGACGAAACGTTAAAAGCTCTAATCGGTTTTGACCGACGAGTTGTGTGCGTTGATTCACCGAATCAAGAATACCCGTCATAAGCGCATCTCCATCTCAAGCGTTTTCTAGTAAAGTATAATGAAAATCTGACAACCAAGATCATTACATACAAAATAGCGTATTATAAGGTAATTCTCAGTATGCAATCTATATCTAAGTGTAGAGCCATCTGCAAAAAGTTTGGGAAAAGTATCGGCTTTTGTTTAACTTTCTTTAGCCTATATTGTTCCGCTGCTACTGAGCAACAGATCAAGGATATCCAAAACGCCGCAAAAGCACACGTAAAAGCAACCTTTAAGACAGCCTCATCGGACAAGTTAGAATTAAACGCTGCTAACTTGGATTCGCGCATAAAAACATCAAGCTGTCCATCACCTTTAGTGACCTCTTCCCCCTCTAATTCTCATTCAAATACCAATGTAACCGTACTTGTCGAGTGTATAGAAGACAACTGGCGTGTGTACGTTCCGGTACGCATAACCCTAATGCGCCCGTTAGTCACAGCTCTTCGTCCTCTAGCTAGAGGTGAACTCATTAACAAATCAGATATTAGCATAACTTTTGTCGAACAACGTGCTTATCGTCGGTATGGTTTTAATCAAATGGATCAAGTCACGGGTGCAAAACTAAAGAAAAACATCAGACAAGGCGAGGTAATCGAACGTCGAGATATCTGCGTCGTTTGCCGTAATGAGGGCGTTATCATTAAAGCTGTTAAGGGTGAATTAACCATCACTACGAAAGGAACCGCTCTCTCAGATGGCGCTCAAGGTGAGCAAGTAAAGGTGAAAAATACCAAATCAAATCGTATAATTGATGCTATAGTTACTGGAATTGCAGAAGTAACGGTTACGTTTTGATCTGTATAAATTGGAAAATGAAAAAACTCAATCTTTTGAGTAAATTTTAGCTAAAGTATTCCAAATCCGTGTCGATATCATTTGTACAGGTTCTTTATAATTTGTGAATAAGGCTCAAACTATGGCAAGCATTGATCAATTAAGGTCCGGGCAAAATGTGGCAACCAGCCGCACTCCAACCCGCACAGATTCAAACGCTACGTCACGTTCTGATTCTGTGGCCGAACCTAAAAGTGGCGGCAAAGACGCTGTCTCGCTTAGCCAAGAAAGCAAAGCGATCGGTCAACTTCACCAATCTATGGCTGCCGAGCCCAGTTTTGATAGCGCGAAAGTCGCCGCTATTAAAGAGGCAATTGCAAACGGATCCTACACTGTAGATCCGGAGAAGCTGGCAGAAAATATGGTGAAGTTTGAAGATGAACTAGCTGGACTGTAAAAGCTACAGTCCAGTTTTTTTTCGGTTCTTGATGTATGGCAACATTAAATAGTCTACTCGAATATCAAATTAAGAATGCTCAATCCCTTTCGGATTTGCTAGAGCAGGAAAAAATCGCAATCGCTAATCGTATATCTAAAGACATCGAATCCTTAGCGAAGCAAAAACTCGCCTTGATAAACCAACTCCAACAAACCGATAAGCGAATGGCCGAGCATACTGATGTCGAACAACTGCAGTCTAATGCCACGTTCGCAGATAAAGTCAAGCAAGTACAATCGATTGTGCTTGAATGCCAGCAGATGAATGAAATCAACGGTGAAGCCTTACAACGCGCTCAACTTAGCTTTAATAAACTGCATAACCTCATGCAGCAAAGTCGAGGCAAAATTGGGATGACTTACAATGCCGGTGGGCAAACACAAACCTTTTCAACGCTTGGCACAAATATCAAAGCGTGAGTTTAAACGCGCAAATATCAAACGAAATATAAACGAATTGGAAAAGCGGCAACCCGAAGGTTGCCGCTTTTCGTTTTTATAGAGCCATTATTTTTATAGAGCAATTGTTTTACTAAAGCAGTCGTTGAAGAGAATAGAAGTTTCGTGCCATTAAAATAGAGACGATTTCTTTTTAATCGGCACTTGCTGGACGTCCCCGTATTCACGTAACTTATCCATCTTCTCGATATCCAGCTTGAGCTCGGTTATGTAATTATCCCCTACCGCATAAGTTCTAACGACCTCAGCGCCACGGATAACACCATCTACAGCTCCTGAAGCATACTCAGCCCCCAGACGTTGATCTTCAAGATCCGATCTCGCGCTGACTCGTAAACCATAAACTTGCTCTGCGAGTTCACGATAAGCATCAACTTTTGACGCTCTCAACGCACGCACCTGCTTCTCTTCAGCATTGCGTCCTCTTTGATCGCTGATACTTGCATATCCTACTGCAACCAAAACGTTCTCACCGCGGTTATTGATAGGCTGGCAACCTGCTGCCACCAGCACTGCAATTAGTAAAAATATCTTTTTCATTTCTCTCACCTTTAATCTCTGCTACACACTCATCAGCTTAAGGGCTAACCGGCTAAAAGCCCGTCCACAAAAGCCAAGCTATAAGAAGCTATGGGCGTAGAATAATTGTGTTCTGTGTCTTCATCTCGGGGTCAGATCGAATAATCACACCATCCTGAGTACGAATGCTTCGCAGAGTTTCTAGGTCACGACCAATACGATCGGCAGGTAAGAAACCTTGTGCCGTTGCAACAACAATACGAGTTTGCATGCCAACAACACGTGCATTCACCAGCACACCGCCTTCTTGACGTAGCATCGTTCCCGTCAGAACATACTTAACGTCTTGCTCTCTCGCTAACTCTTTCCAATCACGGCTAAAGGCGAAATCCCCTTCTTGCGTCACTCGAATAGAGCCCGTTGCTTTAAAGTCCACCACTTTAAAACCTCGACGTTGAAATTGGTGGATAAACCCCTCAGAAACTGAGTTCCCTAACCAATTTGTCGTGTCCATATTTTGCAAATCAACAAACGATGTGATGGCAATTGGTGAGCGCGCTGAAACACTCGTGTTAGAAAGAATTAACTCTTCGGTTAAACTTTCTACAAAAAAGTCCATGGTATGACGTGGCGTATCCATCAGCATAAATCGACTGCCCGGATACGTATCTTTACCATCATATATGGGTGAAAACGCGCAAGATGCTAAAAGCATTGTCATTGCGACTACAAACCATTTCTTCATTCTCTTCATCTCCGGATATACTAGGTGCCATTACTCCAACGTGTTTACCCATTGTTGGAACAATACTTGCTTTCCTTAGTTGCTCGCTAAGAAAAAACTCACCGAAACCTGCTAATCAAGTATCTAGCAAAAAACATACCCACATGGTAAAGCACTGATGAAAAAATACGATTTTCGAACCATTTTGTTGATATTCAGTTTGATTTTTTCAACTGGGATTCATGCTGCATGGTATGAAGTCAATGGTGATGCCACGATAGTGTCAACAAAAGAGGCAGCAAGAATTTACGCCATTGAGGATGCCCTATATAAGGCAATGAGTTTTTCCGGTGCAGACATCGGCACACTCAGCTTTATTCAGCCATTTTTGGAGGAGCCTCGCCAAGAATATCAATTCACTAATCATGAAGTTCGTTATGTCCGCATCATGAATGAAGATGTTTCAGGTGGCAAAGTTAGGCTGAAAGTTAGGGTAGATATTTACCCTTCGGCAAAGGGTTGCCATGTGGATCAATACAAAAAAACATTCGCAGTTGGACTTATCGATATATTAGAGCCAACCCAAGCGGTAATGGGCAGCATATATTCTCTAGGTAAAGATTACGGCACGATCATCAGCCGCCAATTAAACGATGAATCGTTGAGCTTCTATTCCATAGGAACCACAGAATATGAAATAAGAAGAGATCAACCCGAAGTCATCAAAATGCTGGCTCAGGATACAGGGGCGCAATACCTCATGACCGCTGCCATTACAGACCTGACAGCCACCGTCGAAACGTCCTTGCTTGGCAGAGAAACCATTAACCGACAATTCGCCATGGAAGTCATCGTTTTTGATGGTAAAACAGGCAGTGAGATGTACACTAAAAATTATCGAGAAGTCGCTCTTTGGCCTTTCCCGAAAACCAGTAAAGTCGACACCAAAGGTGCGCGATTCTGGTCTTCTACTTACGGGGAGATGATGATGCGTGTTAGTCGCAACGTCATGCTGGATTTAGAATCCGAGCTATCTTGTAAGATCACCTTGCCGGAAGTTGTGTCGATAAAAGACAATACAGTCACCATCGACTTAGGTCGCCGACACGGAGTGAAAAAAGGTGACGTATTGCAACTTTGGCACACCGGAGCCTTTATTGATCAAAACGGCATTGCTCGCAATCGCGTTTCTAAGAGTGATATTACGCTTACCGTAACACGTGTTTATGATAAAGGGGCAGAGCTTTCAATCAATCAGCCTAACCTAGCCCGAAGCGTTCAAATTGGCGATGTGATGCACAAACAAATTTTTGATTAAAACCAAACGCTTAACATCGGGGAAAAAATAGGTATTATAAAAATACTCCGCTCCCGTGGCACAGCTGGATAGCGCGGCCCCCTCCTAAGGGGCAGGTCACAGGTTCGAATCCTGTCGGGAGCGCCATATAAAACAAAGACTTAGCTTATTTTTAAGCTAAGTCTTTTTTGTTTATTGCCACTATATGTAGCACCCATGTAGCAATTTTCTATTTTTCTGTAATCGGTGCTACACAGCTTGATATCGTAGATAAATTACGAGCCGGAACTCTCGATTTCATAAAAGCTAAGCCCAGTGAATTCATTTTTTGTCACTAGGTTTAAAAAGCTGTTTTCCGCATTCGACGTATATAGGCTTATCGGAGTGTCACTTAACTTAAACAACTTTGGAGTAGAAACCTTGTTGCGATCGACAACGAATCGTTTGTATGGTCTGGTTTTATGTATTCGACCATTGGGTTTGTAGTTTACCTCTGTCAATTCGCTGTCTAGCGCATCCAGTTTAGAAACAACATTTAATGCATACCATACCGAGTTATCAACATTCACAGGTAAAAACTCGCAAGATGCCCCCATCTCTTCCTGAAATTTAGGTGCTATGTCGTGACGAATAACAAAAGTACTGCTCCCCCAAGCGGCAACCATTGGCTTCTCCAAATCTGCCGAGTCATCATGTATTAGCCAGTCGAGCGTTATAGGGCGCCAAGTTGATAACTTTGAAGAGCCATCAAATATAAGCCATTCACCATCACAAATAGCTTCTGAATCTGAGAGGCTTGTTTGTTCTAGATATAGGTATTTATCTACATCCGCTTGGATACCGAATACTTCAGTGAAAGCATCTTCTTTAGCCTGCAATTTCATTTGCCCTTATTTTACGTGTTATTGGGAATAGACCCATTTTTAGATCATCACCAATATCTTCCAAAACTTCAATGATGTCCTCTCTGTCGGCATCCTGAACTCTCGTTTCAAGTCAGTGCTCAACGTTCAGATAATAAAAAAGTATGAATACCCAGTTGTGACCTATGGCACTAACTAGCAAGGACTCAACGCGTTTTAAATCTAAAGAAAAGGATTGCCAGTACCCTGAATGGAAACAATCCGACTGTTGTTACATCCCAATGGTTTGATCGGTTGTCTTTGAGATCTTGATCCATGTGGCGAAAGGTTTGACAGGAATAACAAAAAGTTTCAGATTTGCATCGTTCATAAGATGCTTGAATCACTTCTAGTGTAAAAGTGTGACTGGGGTGCCGTGTAAGTTGCGACGCTCTTCAAACGAGCGGCAAATTCTTCTATTCTTTTCATCAAGTAACAAACATATCAATTTCGTCCCTTATGAAGAAAAGCAGCCTAACAACAAGTACCGGGCACAGGTTTATTTCTAAAAGCAAAACTGCATTTAAAATACACATCCACACCCCAGATGACACGGTATTGCATCGCTCTGTGGGGTTTGTGCGCATTGGTGAAAAGAAAGGTTTGAAAAAAGCCATCAAACTACGCAATGAACTCGGTAGAGAAATGTGGGGGAAATTTTGGCGGCGTTTGCTAAAAGATCCGTATCTAATGACCCGCCTACCGCACAGTGTAGAGCCCGTTGTTGTCTATAAGCCTAATCCGACAAAATCCGACCCGGAACATCGGGACGCGTGTTATTTGGCAAAATGGCGTGAGTTCAATGAAAGCGGCGAATACAAGTACAAAACCAAAGTTTGCTCGATTAACAAACACGGTAAACTCGCGGCTTATACGCAAACTAAAAAGGCGTTACTTGAAGCACACAAACACAATATTGAGATTCTGACTTACATGGGTCGCTTGAACAGCATTGATTTGAAGTAGTTAAGGTTGAAATGACTCAAGCTGAAATAAAAAAGACCGCACAGCAGCGGTCTTTTCAAGGAATTTCGACTAAGCGTTAGCTTCACGCTCTGCAATGAATGCTAATGCCATCTTGATACGAGCAATCACGCGATCTTTGCCTATCAGTTCCATAACTGCATCCACCGATGGCGATTGACCGCTGCCAGTAACAGCAACTCGAAGTGGCATACCAATTTTCCCCATGCCAATTTCTAACTCTTCACACACCGCGGCAATAACGCCTTCTTTAATGTTTTCAGTATCCCACTCATCTAATGCTTCCACTTTTGCCAGTGCCAGCTCTAATGGACCTTTTGCAACGCCACGTAAGTGTTTCTTCGCGGCGCCCGCTTCAAACTCCGAAAAATCTTCATAGAAGTAACGGATTTGCTCTGTAAGTTCTACCAACGTATTGCAGCGCTCACCAACCAGCGTGATGACGTCTGTAATGGCAGGACCATTTTCAGTGCTTAGGTTTTGGTTATCTAGGTGCCACTGAAGATGCTCTGCTACGTATGCCGGATCCGATGTTTTAATGTAGTGGTTGTTCAACCAATGCAGTTTTTCCGTATTAAACGCCGAAGCCGACTTAGAAATCGCTCCTAGGCTAAACAGCTTAATCATCTCTTCTTGAGAGAAAATTTCCTGATCGCCATGTGACCAGCCAAGGCGAACAAGGTAGTTGTTCAACGCATTTGGAAGGTAACCTTCGTCGCGGTATTGCATCACAGAAACCGCACCATGACGTTTTGATAGTTTCGCCCCATCGTCACCCAGAATCATTGCGCAGTGAGCAAACGTAGGAACTGGTGCACCCAACGCTTCATAAATGTTAATTTGACGAGGGGTATTATTGATGTGATCTTCACCACGAACAACGTGCGTAATCCCCATATCCCAATCATCGACAACCACAACAAAGTTATACGTTGGGGAACCATCGGTACGGCGAATGATGAGGTCATCCATTTGAGCATTGCTGATTTCAATGCGACCACGGATTTGATCATCAAAGACAACACTTCCCTCTTTCGGGTTACGGAAACGGACTACACAAGGGTCACCGTCTTTCGCGGCTTCATTTGCGGCTTTAATTTTAGGGTGATTTGCATCGTAACGCGGCATTTCTTTGTTGGCTTCTTGTTCTTCACGAATCTCATCAAGAAGTTCTTTCGATGCATAGCACTTGTAAGCTTTATCTTCCGCAAGCAATTTATCCACTTGCTCGTTGTAACGGTCAAAACGCTTAGACTGGAAGTAAGGACCTTCATTCCACTCCAGACCAAGCCACTTCATCCCTTCTAGAATCGCATCAACGGCTTCCTGAGAGTTACGCTCCAAATCCGTATCTTCGATACGCAGAACGAATTCACCGCCCTGGCTCTTTGCAAATAACCAAGAGTAAAGTGCTGTACGCGCACCACCGACATGCAGATAGCCAGTTGGGCTAGGAGCAAAACGAGTTTTAACCGTCATGAGATTTCCTTTGGGTGTTTAAAAGCGGCACCCTATTGGGTACCGCGTAAATAAGGATAAAAATTGGCGACATTTTAACACCCAATTGCAATTGTACAATGAGGAAAAATGAAGAAGGATGACGAGTCAATACATGCTTTGGAGTGCCATTTGCGTTTCTTGATGCATCTCGCGGAGCAGAAGGTATAAAGGCAAACCAAGAGACACACCCACGAGACACGTACCCAAAATGGGTTTCCAAGGCTGGGTAAACCCAATTTTTTTACTGTCATATAAAATAAACCCAATAAGCACGACAGCGGAAATCAATACATCTAACCACGCGAATAACCCCATTTTATTGCTGTTGATGTGCTCGATGATGAGGGGAATGGAAAAACCAAACTCTCCAAGCCAAGAGAGTAAGGCAGAATAAGGAACCACTGTTCCGACAATGCATGCGACCAAGTAAAAACCCTTCATACTGCCTCCTGATATCCTTACACGAGAAACCCATTTTGAGAAAAAATGTAACGCTTGTTGACCTTCCCCTTGAAGGAAGGTTTATGCTCAGTAGTAATCAATAATCTGACGAGAAGCGTTATGATCCACTACTCCATCTCACTACACGGACTGAACTGCATGGGATGCGCAAAGAAAGTAGAAACGTCTTTGCTAAAAATCCCCAACACCTCCGTGATATCAATAGATAAGCACCAAGTCAATCTTGTTAGCTCAGCACCGTTAAGTGAGATCTTTCTTTCAATTGAAAGTTTAGGCTATCAAGCAGGAGTTCAAATTGGGGTTACGCTCTCGGGTTTAAATTGTGGAAAATGCGTTAAAAAATTAGAGCAGGTATTTTCACAACACTCTCATATTGCACGATTTGAAGTAACAAAGGTGAAAGCCAATCTAGTCGGACTTTTAGATGAAGATGAGATTATTAGTATTGTCGAGAGTGCTGGCTATTCTGCGTCTTCATTGCAGCGTCCTAACACGCTTGATATAGATGGCAATTCCAGTAATGACGATCCCCTCAAAGAAAAGAGTCAAGTAGAAGAAAGCTCAAAGCCCCCTTCTACATTGCATCAACAACACTCGGTATCAGAATCGCTTGATACCATTCAACTTGCACTCACAGGGTTAACCTGCGCAAGTTGCGTATCGTCTGTCGAAAAAGCACTGATGGCCGTCGATACGACTCAGAAAGTTCAAGTGAACTTGGCAGAACAATCCGCATTAGTCTTTGTTCGCGACCACTCAAAGCGCACCCAAGAAATGCTAATCCAATCCGTTGAAAGTGCAGGTTATGGTGCTGAAGTCGTAACCAGCGAACAAGAACGACGTGAACAGCAAGCGCAATTGTCAGCGCAAGCTATGACGCATCATAAGAAGGCATCTCTGCTCTCTCTTTCTCTTGGTGCACCTTTGATGCTATGGGGCATTTTCGGTGGCAACATGATGATTCGCCACACTCAAGATCAGTGGATGTGGGGTGTTATTGGGCTTTTGTGTTTATGGATTCTTGCGGTTCCCGGCAAGCATTTCTTTGTGAATGCATGGAAATCGCTGCTGCACAAACGCGCCACCATGGATACATTGGTAGCACTCGGCACGGGGGCGGCTTGGCTATTTTCCATGATCGTTGTCGTTTTCCCTGAATGGCTGCCCTCTGCCTCGCGTCACGTTTACTTCGAAGCCAGTGCTATGATCATTGGGTTAATTTCATTAGGTCACTTTATAGAAGCCAAAGCAAAAGCCAAAACCACTCGCTCGCTTGAAGCATTGATAAACTTGCAGCCAGAAACCGCGATCGTCATCAACGCAGATGGCTCAGAACAGGAGTTGCCACTCAAAGAGGTAACACTGGGCATGAAACTGCGTATCCTCCCCGGCGCAAAAATTCCCGTCGATGGCACCATTCTCCAAGGTGAAAGCTACATTGATGAATCCATGTTAACAGGAGAACCTATTCCCAAAGTAAGGAAGGTAGAAGACACCGTTTCCGCAGGTACATTAAATCAAGATGGGTCACTGGTGATCGAAGCGACAACCATTGGTGAAAACACCATGCTCGCTCGCATCGTCTCCTTAGTTCGTCAGGCACAAAGCAGTAAGCCACAAATCGCCAAACTTGCCGATTCCATTTCAGCGGTATTTGTCCCTGTAGTGGTATCCATCGCAATAGGAGCTTCGTTGATTTGGTTTGCTGTCGGTCCCGATCCTAAAGCCAGTTACATGTTAATGGTCGCGACTACGGTACTTATTATTGCTTGCCCTTGCGCGTTAGGGCTTGCCACTCCCCTTTCCGTTACCGTTGGTATTGGCAAAGCCGCTGAAATAGGCGTGCTTATTAAAGATGCGGATGTCCTTCAGCAAGCCAGTAAAATCAATATGGTGGTGTTTGATAAAACAGGAACACTGACGGAAGGCCGCCCAAGTGTCACTCACATTGAATACCTAGAAAACTGGACGCAAGAGAGCTTACTGCCTTTCATTTTTGCGGTAGAAAAAGCTTCAGAACACCCATTAGCAAAAGCACTATGCCAATTCGCAGAAAAGCATCAAAACGCCGATTATGCTGCCGAGCAATTTCAAAATCATCGAGGGTTAGGGTTATCAGCACAAGTGAGTCATCGACAAATCGACATAGGTAACCGAAAATTTATCGAATCTAAAGTCAATTTCCCTAACGTAACCAACCCGACAGAAGGGGTGTTTACTGAGGTATTTGTGTTGGTCGATAACCACCCCGCAGCCAAAATATTCATCGCGGATGCCGTTAAATCGGATGCTAAAAACGCAGTGTCTCTACTTCATGAAATGGGCATAAAAGTTGCCATGTTGACTGGTGACAACGCTGCTGTCGCCAATGCTGTTGCCAGCGAGCTCAACATAGATCAAGTCATCGCCGATGTATTACCTAATCAAAAAGCCAGCCACATTCAGGCATTGCAAGAACAAGGTTTCAATGTTGCAATGGTTGGAGACGGCATTAATGATGCCCCAGCCCTTGCACACGCCAACGTCAGTATGGCGATGGGAGGCGGGTCTGATTTAGCGATAGAAAGTGCGCAAATGACACTGTTGAATGCCTCCCCGCTGACGGTTTCTAAAGCCATCAAGCTTTCAAAAGCCACGGTTAAAAATATGAAACAGAATCTATTTGGTGCCTTTATTTACAACTCCTTAGGCATTCCTATTGCCGCTGGTGCACTTTACCCTGCATTTGGATTTTTACTCAGCCCAGTTATCGCTGGTGCTGCCATGGCGCTCTCATCGATCACCGTTGTGAGCAATGCCAATCGCTTGCGATTATTCGATACAAAATGAACCATAATATGAGGTGAACTATGAAAATCTCCCGCTTTATACTTACACTAGGAATGCTCACATCTGCTTCAGCAATGGCGGCACAGGTCGTCACACATAAATCTCCCTATTGCGGATGCTGCTCAGAATGGGTGAAACACATGGAGGCATCGGGTTTTGATGTGGAAGTCAAAGACTACAAAAACCTGGATCCAATAAAGAAAAAGCTGGGCATCACCCCAGAGCTGACCTCTTGCCACACCACCGAAATAGATGGCTTTGTATTTGAAGGTCACATCCCTGCCAGTGATATAAAATCTTTTCTGGAGAACCCACCAAAACAAGCGATAGGATTGGCCGTTCCGGGAATGCCTTTAGGTTCACCAGGTATGGAATATAACGATAAAAAAGATCAATACAATGTGTATGCGTTCAACAAAGATGGCAGTACTTTTGTGTTTTCGACACATAACGAAAGTAAGTAACGTATACCTACAGCCATGAATCAACATGCAAAAAGCCGAAGCAATGGCTTCGGCTTTTGTTATGCATAGAGCAGTTTGTTACGGTGTATAGTAAGTCGCCGCACCTGGACCGACTGGCAGACCAAATATAAATACCCACACGTAGAACAGAAGACTCCAACCAACTAAGAAGCAGATCGAGTAAGGCAACATCGTCGCGATTAGCGTACCAATGCCCAAATTCTTCATGTAGCGAGTCGCAACAGCCAGAATCAGACCAAAGTAACTCATCATCGGGGTAATGATGTTCGTCGTAGAATCACCGATACGATAAGCCGCCTGAATCGTTTCCGGCGCATAACCAACCAGCATCAACATCGGAACAAAGATAGGAGCCGTTACCGCCCACTGGGCAGACGCTGAACCGATCATCAAGTTGATAACACCACACATAAGGATGAAGGCGAAGAACAACATAGGTCCCGTTAAACCGATGTTCTGCAGAAAGTCCGCACCGGCAACCGCAAATACTTGACCAAAGTTCGTCCACTTAAAGAAAGCAACAAACTGAGCAGCAAAGAAGACCAGTACAATGTACATTCCCATTGATGACATCGATTTCGCCATCGCATCGATGACATCACGATCCGTTTTCATCGTGCCCACGACTTTACCGTAAACAAAGCCAGGGATAGCAAAGAAAACAAAAATGAACGCCACAATACTCTTCAGGAATGGAGACCCAGCAACTTCACCAGTAACAGGGTTACGAAGTACACCATTTTCCGGCACGATAGTCCATGCCAGTAAACCACTCACTGCAAGCACCGCAAGACCCGCCCATTTCAGACCTTTCTTCTCTTGTGCACTCAGCTTACCCATCTCGTCTTTAGACAAATCTTCAGACGCTTCTTCAGAGTTGTATTTGCCCAATTTAGGCTCAACAATTTTCTCGGTAACAAATGCCCCCGTGATAGCAATGAAGAAAGTAGAAACAAACATGAAATACCAGTTTGCTTCAGGACCAACAGAATAAGTTGGATCAATCATCTGGGCGGCGGTTTCTGTGATACCAGAAAGAAGAGGATCAACCGTACCGATAAGTAGATTTGCAGAGTAACCACCCGATACACCAGCAAATGCCGCAGCCAAGCCCGCTAATGGGTGACGCCCCAAAGAGTGGAATAGCATCGCCGCAAGCGGAATCAGTACCACATAGCCAAGCTCTGAAGCGGTATTCGAAATGATACCAGCGAAGACAACCGTAAAGGTTACCATGCGCTTAGACGCCCCCATGACCATGCCACGCATTGCTGCAGAAAGTAGACCTGAATGTTCAGCAATCGCCACGCCCAGTATCGCAACCAAGACGGTTCCTAACGGCGCAAAACCAACAAAGTTTTTCACTAGGTTGGTCACAATAAGTTGCAAACCCTCTGCATTCAGCAAGCTTACAACTTGTATCATGCCATCTGCTGCGCGACCTTTTGCTCCCTCTGGACGCGGATCAACCACAGAGACTTCAAAGTACCCTGCAATACCGGACATAACCAGAATAGCAACACAGAAAATAGCGAATAAAGTGATCGGATGGGGCAATAGATTCCCCAAATATTCCACACCATCAAGAAAACGTGTAAACAGTGACTTTTTAGGTGGATATTGTGTATTTGAAGCAGATGAACTCATCTGTTCCCTCCTTGTAGTAATTCCTAGTTTCTTTGACATACCTATCAAAAAAACACGCGGAGATTACGTCACATGGAGAGTAATTTAAAGCCATAAATGTTACAAACCGTAAATTTGTAGCAAATTTAAAACTAATTTCACGATTTTATTTAAATAAATCATCTAGAAAGATCATAAATTACAACATATCAAATACACAATTGAGCAATCAGATGCTTATCTATAACTTTTCACTTTACCTTGGACAGCTTTAAAACGAGGATTTGTTTTGCAAATCACATAAATGCGACCACGGCGTTTCACAACCTGACAATCCGGGTGGCGTTGCTTAGCGCTTTTTAGAGAGCTGAGGACTTTCATTACTCACTCACCTCTTCTTTTGCTACAGACTTCATTCCACCAAAACGGCGATTGAAGTTAGCGACTCGTCCTTCTTTATTAACAACGCGTTGTTTGCCTGTGTAAAAAGGGTGTGATTCGGACGAAACATCCAACGTGTAATAGGGGTAAGTGTTGCCATCTTCCCACTCGATCGTACGATCCGTTTGCAACGTTGAACCAATTAAAAAGTACTTATCAACACTGGTATCGTGGAACACGACGGTTCTATATTCAGGATGAATATTCGGTTTCATTTGTCTTACTCCAAAAAAATCTCAAACGTTATGTTATAACAAAACATATTGATAACGATTCTCAATTTAGAATGCAAGTTTTTTTTGTGTTATGTTCCATTTAGTTTCCGAATTACTAACCCCATCTCCTGCCATGAATCACACTATTTCGCCTATTGGTTTTGTTGAATCGCCATACAAAGAAAAATTCGCTGTTCCCCGCCAGCCAAGGCTCGCCCCACATTCAACGGCACGAATTCGCCTGATTGGAAAAGCCAATTCACCTGAAGCAATCAGAGGAATAGAACAATTTAGCCACGTATGGGTACTTTTTTTGTTTGACCAAAATTTATCCGGCGGATGGAAACCAACCGTCCGCCCCCCACGATTGGGTGGCAACGAAAGAATCGGGGTGTTTGCGTCGCGTTCGACATTTAGACCAAACGGAATTGGCATGTCTGCTGTCGAGTTGAAAGGTATAACCAAAGAAGGTGATCAGGTATATTTAGAACTTGGCAGTGTCGATCTGGTTGATCGAACGCCTATCGTGGATATCAAACCCTATATCCCTTACTCCGACGCCATTCAAAATGCCACGGGCGGTTACGCGGAGCAAGCACCAGAAACGTTGGAAGTCAGCTTTCTCGCTGCCGCTTGCGGGGTATTGGATACCCACCCAAATCGGGCACAAATTTACCAAGTCATCACCGAGGTTTTAGGGCAAGACCCTCGCCCCGCCTACAAGAAAAGTAAGCCAGACAACAAAGAATATGCAGTAAACCTGTTCGATTTGAACGTAAAATTTACGGTCAGCGACAACTTAGTCGTCGTCAGAACAATTGAACGCTTTTGACAATCACATTTGGCTGATATCATAAACGGCTTAATTGGGGTTTATAAACCCTACCTCCTTGAATGGGAAACCTTTACTCCTGACCATTCTGGCTTGAGTATCTAACTTTGATAAACGGATAAATTGAATGCGTACCAGTAACTATCTTCTTTCTACTCTGAAGGAGACCCCAAACGATGCAGAAGTAGTGAGCCACCAGCTTATGCTACGTGCAGGTATGATCCGTAAGCTGGCTTCAGGTTTATACACCTGGCTGCCTACTGGTCTGCGTGTGCTGCGTAAAGTCGAAAACATCGTTCGTCAAGAAATCAACAATGCCGGTGCAGTTGAAACATTGATGCCCGTTGTTCAGCCGTTTGAACTTTGGGAAGAGACAGGCCGCAGCGAAAAAATGGGCGCAGAACTTCTTCGCCTGACTGATCGCCATGAACGTCCGTTTGTACTTAGCCCAACTGCTGAAGAAGTCATTACCAGCCTAGTGCGTAACGAAGTAAACTCTTACAAGCAACTTCCGCTAAACCTATATCAAATCCAAACCAAATTCCGGGATGAAAGGCGTCCGCGCTTTGGTGTAATGCGCTCGCGTGAGTTTTCAATGATGGACGCGTACAGCTTCGACATTGACAAAGACGGTCTACAAAAGTCTTACGAAGCCATGCACGCTGCCTATTGTAAAGCTTTTGATCGCATGGGGCTTAACTACCGTTCCGTTCTTGCTGACACAGGTGCGATCGGTGGTAACGGTTCTCACGAATTTCACGTATTGGCAGAAAGTGGGGAAGACCTTATCGCTTTCTCTTCTGAGTCTGATTACGCGGCAAACATTGAAAAAGCAGAGGCACTTGCCCCAGTAACTGAACGTGCAGCGCCGACTCAAGAAATGACAATAGTCGATACGCCAAACGCAAAAACCATTGCAGAGCTGGTTGAGCAATTTGATCTCCCCATTGAAAAGACCGTTAAAACACTGTTTGTGAAAGCGTCTGACGAAGTGGAAGCGGATATCATTGCGCTTATCATTCGTGGCGACCACGAGTTGAACGAAATTAAAGCAGAGAACCTCGCTCAAGTGGCGTCTCCCTTAGAGATGGCAACAGAAGAAAATATCCGAGCACTGATTGGCGCAGGTCCGGGGTCTTTGGGTCCTGTTGGTCTTGAACTGCCATTCATCGTCGATCGTACCGTTGCTGCGATGAGTGACTTTGGCGCTGGCGCAAACATCGACAACAAACACTACTTCGGTATCAACTGGGGTCGCGATGTTGAACTCGGTCAAGTAACAGATTTACGTAATGTTGTCGAAGGCGATCCTAGCCCATGCGGTCAAGGTACAATTCAGCTTAAACGCGGTATCGAAGTCGGTCATATCTTCCAACTCGGTAAAAACTACTCAGAGAAGATGAACTGTGGCGTGCTTGGTCCAGATGGCAAAAACGTTATCCTAGAAATGGGTTGTTACGGTATCGGTGTAACACGTGTTGTTGCAGCCGCTATCGAACAGAACCACGATAAGTTCGGCATTATCTGGCCAGACGCGATTGCACCATTCCAAGTAGCGATTGTCCCTATGAACATGCACAAATCAGAGCGAGTGAAAGAAGCGGCGGAAAAGCTGTACGCTGAATTGACCGTAGCTGGCATTGAAGTCCTGTTTGACGACCGTAAAGAACGCCCTGGTGTCATGTTCTCAGATATCGAGCTAGTGGGTATTCCTCACACGATCGTTATCGGTGATCGCAGCATGGACGAAGGCAACTTCGAATACAAAAACCGCCGTAAAGGCGAAAAAACCGCTATCGCGATCGATAACATCATTGAGCATATTCAAGCACAGCTTGCTTAATACGCTTTACTGATTTCTATTGTCAGAGTCATTCCTCCGAAAAGGGCAACGTCGTTGCTCTTTTTCCTTTTCAACATCATTCATCTCTAATTCATGTTAAGAAGCGTACTCTGAATTCGCTGCTAAAAATGGAGTCGAGTATGGATCTCAAAAGCCTATTAAACCAAGCACTAAATTCTGATTTGATAAAGCAAGGTAGTCAAACTCTTAGCCAGAGTGCACAAACTCTCGGAAATAGTGCACAAAAGCTTGGGCAAGACAAAAGCCCACTAGCAACATTAGGAGCTGGAGCGGTAGGAGGAGGCTTGATTGGCTTGCTAATGGGGTCCAAAAAATCCCGTAAAATGGGAAAGAAAGCATTAGGAGTCGGCAGCGCTGCTGCTTTGGGTGCGTTGGCGTTTAAAGTGTACAACGACTGGCAGAAAAACCAGCCGGGGAAAACGCCCGCTCCCTCAACACCACTGAGTGAAGATCAACACAGTATTTTAATTCTCAAAGCCATGATAGCGGCAGCCAAAGCTGATGGTCATGTCGACCAACAGGAACAAACAAAGATTCAGCAAGCTGTCACAGAGCTAGGGGCAGACGATTTCGTTAATCATCTGGTTCAATCCGAATTAAACAAACCTCTCGACCCTTCAGATATCGCTCGGTCGGTATCCAATAAAGAGCAAGCAGCAGAAGTCTACCTTGCCTCGTTACTTGTCGTTGACGAGCAAAACTTTATGGAAAGGAGCTATTTAAAAGAGCTAGCCAACCAGCTCGAACTTGCTGAAGATTTGGTATTGCAGTTAGAAGCTCAAGTGAAGACATAACGGTTTGCTCAGATGGCTCTTTTCCCCCCTTAGTAGGGGCCATCTGAGACTTTATTCTTCCTTACCTTGTGCAAATACTCCCCGAATTGCGCGAAGACAAACTCCTGTTTTGAGTTTGTTTTTTTGTATCTTGAGGTCAATATCGTATCTCTGTATATTGACCTCAGTTTTCATTTCCTAGGTATTCTTTATGAAAGTATTCGATTGTTGCGAGCTCATTCGTCAGATGTATGCTCAAATCGGCAGCGGTGATCAGGCCTATGTGCCAAGTGCAATTGCGTGTTCAATTCGTACCTTTAACGATATTGCATCTAACGCAACCCTACCGGATGAAGTACGTGAAAAAGCCGCTTTTGCCGCTGCTAATTTATTGATTTCAGATTTTGAGGATAAGTAATGAATTTAGCTAACTACGAATCCATGGATCCAGTCATGCTAATGAGCATTGTGAACATGAAACTTCGCGATGATTTTGGCGGTGACCTCGATAAACTGGTGGTTTTCTTCGATATCGATAAAGAAAAGTTAGAAGCGAGGCTAGCAACCGCCGGTTTTGAATTTTTATTGGAGGCAGGGCAATTTCGATAGCCCCGCGCACTCTAGAATACATATGATAACGCCGCTGATATCAGCGGCGTTATCTATTGGTGTGATTTACAGCACTTTAGAAGGCACTGTTTAACCGCAATACCCTAAAAACCTTAACCAAAGGATGCCCATATAACGGTTGCAACAAGAACAGGGCAAACAAACTTCACATACGTCGGCCATATTTTGCCAAACCAACCCAATTGAAAATCTGGGCTTCCGAGTTCAAGCTCTTTAATTTTTGAATGTCGATTCCACACCCACCCACCAAATAAGCAGAACATCAATGCGGCGGTAGGCTGTAAATATTGCGTTGCTACCATTGCTACCAACCCAAACAGTTCACCGAAATTATAAACAATGACGACACTAAACAGTGCGATTACGCCGCCCAACGCCCAGCTTGTCGTGCTGCGTTTTGACTCAAAACGTTCACTCACCAAAGCTACTGGGCACTCAAGCATTGAGATAGATGATGTGAGTGCTGCAATCGTCAGAAGCAAGAAGAAAATGATCGCAAACAGCTGACCAAGTAAACCAAGGCTTTCAAACATCAATGGTAGAACGGTGAAAACTAAAGTATCAGAGCTCAGTAGAGAACCATCTTCTGCATAGATCTGTACGCCTTTTTGCATCGCTACAAACATCGCAGGCAAAACCACTAAACCCGCAATGAAAGCAACCGCAGTATCCACCAGCGTGACATTCATGGCCATTTTAGGCAGATTTTCTTTTTTACTTAGGTAAGAACCATAAATCAGCATCGAACAGCCACCAATGGTCAGTGAAAAAAAGCCTTGTCCCATTGCCGCTAGAATCAGCTTTCTATCCCAGACTTTTTCGAAGTCTGGGATCAAATAATGCTTAAGCCCTTCTACTGCACCGGATTGCATCATGATGTAGACAAAAAGCAAACCAAACAAAGCAAACAATGCTGGCATTAATCGAGTCGACCACTTTTCAATTCCCTGCTTCACACCGCCTTGAACGATCAAAATGGTTAGAACATAAAAAGCCAATGTCCCCAAAAGATTTCTCTCTACACTGAACCCTTTAAACCATAGAGCGGCAGATGAAAAACCGAATAGCTCAGCAATCGCGCCCAGCAGGAAGCAAATTAGCCAACCGCCTACGATAGAATAAAAGGCGAGAACAGCACTGGGAACACTAAGACCAATCCAACCGACCAAGCCACCCACTTTTTTGCCGAATGGATTATCCGTGAGCGACTTCATGCTATCGACAGGGTTAGCCTGACCATGACGACCAATCGCCATTTCAACAACCAACATTGGAAAAGCCACGACGAGGATCATGATGAGGTACACCATTAAAAATGCACCGCCGCCATTACTTGCTGCCTGAGTAGGGAAACCCCATATATTTCCAAGACCGACCGCCGCACCAGCTGCGGCCAACACGAAACCTAATCTCGAACCAAAATTTTCTCTTATATTTGCCATACCACACTACTGACACACTCACAAACTAGTTGGCTAGTACAATAGTGTTTTACATAGGCAAAAACAAGCGATCACAGCGGCAATATCCAAACAGGAGCAGTTATCTCTACTGATTAATCTGAAAAATTAGAGTTACCTCGATAAATATTCTTTCCACCACTATTCGTTGGGTAAAATACGTCCTCTCTGCCGAACATAATAAGGTGAGGTTCCTCGAAAACATACTGAAACTCAGGAATGGCAAAATATTTCTCTGTGATACTCAATCTAATTTTTTAATTAATTCAATATTCTAACAATGACATTGTTTCACTCTCCGTCTAATAAATAGAGACTTTGTGTGTTTATAAGTTAAGCACTTTATACCCAAGCAACTTCACAGAAATGACATAAGTTGGCATTTGAGGCTGCTTGAGCAAATTCTGGGGCCAGTTGTATATCCCCATACTTTTTAAGACGGGAGAAGAAATGAAAAGGACAATTATCAGCGGAGCTATACTGTCCGCTTTAAGCTTGACCAGTGCGGTACAAGCGGCAACAGTAGACTGTAAAACACTGCCTGTTTGGCAACCAGATACTGCCTACTCTACTGACGGAAAAGTTCAACAGGATAACAACGCCTATCAAGCGCGCTGGTGGTCTAAAGGGAGTTCGCCAGCCACTCATTCTGGTGACCAGCAAGAATGGCAATGGCTGGGTGCATGTGGCGGCAGCAATGCCGCGCCAGAGGTTGTGATTACGTCACCACTCAACAATGCGCAGCTCACAACGGGTCAAGTGGTTGGTTTACAAGTAAACGCATCAGACACGGATGGTAGCATCGCACAAGTAGAATTCTTCTTGTCTGGTGTAAGCTTAGGTGTGGCAACCACCGTACCTTATACAGTGGATTGGACAACGGTGGCAGGTAGCCATACGATTTCTGCCGTTGCTACCGACAACTTAGGTGCAACGAACGAATCGACTGTTCTCGTGCAGGTAACACCAACTGGCGACCTAGTAGCACCAAGCATCGGTCTCACATTACCCACAGGCTCTGAATCGATTACGCAGGGCGACGTTCTGACTCTATCAGCCAATGCCGCGGATACCGATGGCACCGTTACTCAGGTTGACTTCTATGTGAATAGCAATCGCGTTGCGACAGATACCGCTGCGCCGTTTGAATATAGCTGGAGAACTAAAGCGGGTGTTCATACCGTTTCTGCGAAAGTAACAGACAACGACAATATTTCAACAGCAAGCCAAGAGATATCTTTGAATGTGAAGTCGGCGTCTTCGGGTGGTTGTGCTGACGCCACACCTTATGTAGCAGGTACAGCTTACAGTGCGGGGGCACTGGTCGAAAACGCCAACCAAAAATACCGCTGTGACATTGCAGGCTGGTGTTCATCCAACGCAGCTTGGGCATATGAACCCGGTGTGGGTCAACACTGGAAAGAAGCATGGACAGGTCTCGGCGCATGCAGCACTGCACCTGACGTTGTTTTATCCGCCCCTTCGACTGGCGATGTCATTCTAGCTGGTTCAAACGTTGTGGTCAGCGCACAAGCAAGCGATGCCGATGGCAATGTAACTCAAGTTGAGTTCTTCGCCAACAACACCAGTTTAGGTATTGATACGCAAGCGCCGTACACCATGAACTGGCAAGCCACAACTGTTGGTGAAACCACCGTGAAAGCCATCGCCACGGATAACGGCGGGTCGACAGGTGAGGCCAGTGCTTTGGTGACCGTGAGTGACCAACCCATCGTTACTCGGCTCACTTCCCCAGCAAACGGAAGCACCGTTGGGGTTGGCAAATCAACCGCCATCAGTGCTGATGCGACAAGCTTAACGGGCTCGGTTCAAAGTGTTGATTTCTTGGTGAATGGTGCTGTTCTTTCCTCTGATACTACCGCACCTTACACCGCAAACTGGACACCGGCAGCCATTGGTAACTACACCCTAACGGTGATCGCCAAAGATTCCGCAGGAAACAGCGCGGTATCTTCAGGTGTCACAGTCAATGCGGTTGAACACGTCGCCAAAAAGCACAACCTTATCGGTTATTGGCATAACTTTGTGAACGGCTCAGGCTGCCCACTTCGCTTAGCCGATATGTCTGAGCGTTGGGATATCATTGATATCGCGTTTGCCGACAACGATCGCAACAGCGACGGTACCGTTCATTTCAACTTGTACTCCGGTGATATTCACAGTAGTTGTCCGGCACTTGACCCTGTTCAGTTCAAACAAGATATGGCGGCGCTACAAGCCAAAGGTAAAATTTTTGTTCTGTCGCTCGGCGGTGCAGAAGGAACCATTACCTTAAATACCGATCAAGATGAAGCCAACTTTGTGAACAGCTTGACGAACATCATCAAG
Organism: Vibrio sp. S9_S30; assembly: GCF_014694455.1. Classification (GTDB taxonomy): domain Bacteria; phylum Pseudomonadota; class Gammaproteobacteria; order Enterobacterales; family Vibrionaceae; genus Vibrio. The sequence goes on from NZ_JAAUWT010000026.1 coordinate 36,615, forward strand.
GAATGGGGTTTTGATGGGTTGGATGTCGACCTCGAAAGCGGCTCAAACCTATTGCATGGTTCTCAAATACAGGCTCGTTTAGGTCGTGCTCTTAAAGCGATAGAAGCAAATACGGGTGGCGATATGTACCTAACCATGGCGCCTGAGCACCCATATGTTCAAGGCGGGATGATCGCGTACACAGGTATTTGGGGGGCTTACATTCCGGTGATTGACCAAGTGCGTGACACGCTAGACTTACTTCATGTGCAGCTGTACAACAATGGAGGATTAGCCAACCCATACATGCCTGGCGCCGCGCCTGAAGGCTCTGTCGATATGATGGTCGCCTCAGCCAAAATGCTCGTTGAAGGATTTCAACTGGCTGACGGTTCTCAGTTTGCACCTCTACGGGATGATCAGGTAGCCATTGGTTTACCATCAGGACCGAGCAGTGCTAACTCTGGTCAAGCACCAGTGCAGAATATCAACGATGCGCTCGATTGCTTAATTAAAGGCACAAAATGCAGCACGGTTGTCCCTACTAAGCTTTATCCGAGTTTTGGTGGCGTGATGACATGGTCCATCAACTGGGACCAACACGATGGGTTCAACTTCTCTGCCCCTGTCGGTAATAAGCTAGACCAACTGAATGCGGGTCAGTAGCGATTCACTGAATCAACACAGATAACTCAATAAAGAAAGGGGAGCCATTGACATTGGCTCCCCTTTATTTTCTGATTTCTATGATTAAAAGGCTTAGATTAAGAACACAGGGTAGTCTTTCAACTCTGGCACTTTCTCATGCAGTTTCTGTTCTTCACCCGCCACCTCTTTTAACTGTTCACAATACTGCTGAGCTTCTTTTCGAATCTCATTAGATTGCCCTTCAATCTTTTCTTGCAACGTATCTTTTAGTGAACCCAGTTGCTTTTGCAATTCCGTAAAGTTAATGCCACCTTCTGTCTTCATTTTTTCAGACAAAGCAGAAAACGCGCTGGAGATAAATTCCCCATTGAATGTTTCCATTGCACCATCAAAGTCTTTCTTCCAATGACTGAACGCGTCACCAAACGCATTTTCCTTAAGAATAAACTCTCCGTCTTGGTAGTAGCGAGATTCTAGATCAGAGTAAAAATCATCGATAGCAGACTTCACATTATTGAATGCTTGGCTGTTGTTAAAACTGGCACTGACATCGTCAACAATGTCTTTTGCAAGATCAACTCCGTTATTAGCGATGTCTTTGGCTCTTGGCAGATACTCGTTCATTTTTTCACGATACGAACCTACCGCCTGATGTTGCCATTCATCGAGCGCCAATTTTTCACCATTAATAAAGACATTATTATCTTTATCTATCAGAACCTTTGCTGCCCCTTGCTGGTAAACCTCAACTCGACTTCCATCCAAATGAACCTCATTATCGACATCGACTTGGCATTGCGAAGCATGTGAGTAAGTGCTTATTGTTAGCATTGCTAACCCTATCCATTTGATATACATAGTCACCTCAAAATAGACCCATATTCAATTTACGCTAACCAAAATGAGTGAGTGAGTTGTCAGTAATCTGTTATAACAACTCAACGACTTCAAAGTGGGTCTGCCGATTTCCTATAACTAATGTCACTTCGTCGCCCAGATATTTTCCTTTCAACTGCTGCCCTAAAGGAGCCTTTAATGTCACACTGGCTATCGACTCACCATTGTACTCAACATTCGTTCCACCAGCCGTGGGCGCAATAAAATACCAAGCCTCTTTCCCATTAGGGTCTTCCAGTTTGACCAACGCCGATACCGCAATCGGTGTGTCTTCATTAAACTCTCTTAGTACCAATTCAGAATACATACGAATATTCTCTTCACATTCGGCCACTCTCTGCGCTTGTCCATGCGCAAGATACGCGGCTTCCAATGCCAACGTATCGTATTTATGTTCCGGTACCGTCTCTTCATCCGTCGCAGATTCTATAGCCGTTTGAGCCGCATTTAACGCCGTTTTATGTATGCGTTGTAATTCATTTAGAAATGCCTGTCGAAGTTCAGACTTGTTCATATTATTTATTCACCAAACTTGTGCCCGTTAAAAACTTTGAGCCTGCTAGAAACTAAGGGATTACTAGAAACTAAGCGACGGCTAGAAGCTTTGGGTCTGTTAGAATAGCCGGACTGATACGAAAAGGGGAAGATTTTACATGGTAGATGAGGTGATTGGCCAAAGTTTACAGCACGTATTCGGTTTTAATACGCTGAGAAAAGGTCAAGATGATGTGGTTACTCACGTGTTGCAGGGTCATTCAAGTGCGGCAATTTTCCCTACGGGCTCAGGGAAATCTCTTTGCTACCAATTACCCGCTCTGCATCTTCCCAATTTGACGTTAGTGATCTCACCGCTACTGGCATTGATCAAGGATCAACTTCAGTTTTTGAAAGGAAAAGGAATCGCAGCCGACTCCATTGACTCCACACAAGACAGAGAAACCACTCAACGCATCATGCAATCTGTCCGAAATGGAACCACTAAGATACTGATGATTTCCGTTGAAAGGTTGAAAAATGAACGTTTTCGTCAATTTATTTCGCAAGTCCCGATCTCGATGATGGTGGTGGATGAAGCTCACTGCATCTCGGAGTGGGGGCACAATTTTCGCCCAGATTATTTAAAGCTCCCTCAATACCAGCAAGCTTTGAACATTCCACAAGTGTTGCTTTTAACCGCCACAGCCACACCGCAAGTCATTGCCGACATGCAGAGTAAGTTTGCCATTCAACCAGAACACATCACCATTACCGGTTTTTATCGTTCTAATTTGCACTTAAATATTCAACCCTGTCTTTCAGAAGACCGATTAGAAAGGTTGGCGAAAATTGTCAATGAATCCCCTTCCGAGCCCACGATTGTTTATGTCACCTTGCAGCAAACTGCGGAGCAAGTTGCGGGATTTCTACGCAACCATGGCGTTCAAGTTCAGGCTTATCATGCAGGATTAAAAAGTGAAGATCGCGAGCGAATCCAGCATTCCTTTATGCAAGGTCATATTCCCTGCATTGTCGCCACCATCGCCTTTGGAATGGGGGTGGATAAGGCCGATATCCGCCGAGTCATTCATTTTGATTTGCCGAAATCCATCGAAAACTACTCCCAAGAAATTGGCCGAGCAGGTCGAGATGGGGAAAACTCACAATGCGTTCTGCTTGGCGATAAATCGGGGCTTACCGTGCTTGAGAACTTTGTGTATGGCGACACACCCGATGCTCATGCCATCCAAAGGGTCATCGAGCAAATATACGAGCACTCGGATGAATGGAGCATTATGCTAAATCGGCTTTCGAAAGAAGTGAACATTCGTCAATTGCCCTTGAAAACTTTACTGGTGTATCTTGAATTGCAAGGCGTTATAGAACCACGATTCACCTATTTCGCCGATTACCGATTTAAATTAAATGTCGACCAACAGACGATTGCCCAGCGATTCCAAGGGGAAAGAAAGCAGTTTGTGGAAGCCATTTTCCAATGCTCACCGAAGGCAAAGACGTGGCATACACTGGATTTTGATGCTTTATGGCAAGGCTATTCCGCAGAGCGAAACCGAGTGGTATCTGCGTTAGACTATTTCCATGAAAATGGTTGGATTGAGCTGGAAAGTAAGCAAGCAACCGAGGTTTACCGGGTATTGAACACCCAACAGGCGCCTCACAAGTTAGCCGAACAAATGCATCTTTTATTTGAGCAAAAAGAAGCCAGTGAGATCAATCGAATTCGGGAGATGGTGGCATTCTTTGAGGGAAATAGGTGCTTAAGCCATCAGCTTGCTCACTATTTTGCGGACGAAAACGCCCCCTTACATTGCCAACATTGCTCAGTATGCCGTGGGCAAGTTGCCACACTCCCCTCTTCACACTCTGCTGAATTCGAGCATGAGAGTATCACGCATTGGATTGCTCCTTATCAAAGGGCAATGAAAGATCAAGCAACCCCTAAAGCGCTGGCACGTTTCTTATGTGGCATCACAACACCCGAATCGACACACATCAAAGCGAGGCAAATGGAAGGGTTTGGTCGGTTGGAGAGTACCCCGTTCAGTGACGTTCTTGAGTTAGTTGTACTAATTCAGACCTGATCTGACAGTTACCCACTTTTCGACTCGGTGCCTGTCAGATTATATCTGGGCTAGATTCTTTTCTGCCCAGATTGATTTCCCATCCTCTAATGTCTCTATTGGCGTTCG
>NZ_JAAUWT010000027.1 GCF_014694455.1 Vibrio sp. S9_S30
CTTTTTCCCCTAGTGCCCACCTGTCTCTTTAACCGCCCGTAACACTAGAGTCACTGAATTACACTTTGTTTAAATGGGAAATGAGTGTTTATTAAACCCGTTATATATTCTCTTCATTCAGTGAAGGCTTTCGTGTGGGCGTTCGTAAACGCCCACACGAAAACCTTCACTGATACTGTGAACTAATAAGGGTTATTAAAATGGCAAGAACAGCAAATCGGTGCTGATACACTCGAGGTGTAAGCACAAGATAAAAACACCTAGTGGTGATTGCTATTACTGGAAATTGATATGCCTTAATCGGCTGGCTATGTGTGGTGATATATGAACCACACAAATGAGTATGTATTTTCATTTTTGTTTGATTTCTGGTTGTTGGTTGTTGGTAGTCGATTGTTGACCGACACAATCAATATATACTGAAAAACGAAGAAGGATCAACAGTTTTGGAAAAATATGTGCAGGAGATACAAAAAAACCCCGCTAAGAAGCGAGGTTTCTTTGTTAATTTGTTTCGCCGAACAGCACCACCCGGTACGGCTACCGATGTATAAGCGCCAAACATAACACTTATACTTTAGCGCCCAACAAAGCGCCTCGGATGTGTATATATTAGCGCCTACGCATTACGGACACAACGTTTTCACTATAATTTTCACTACCTTGCTCACTGTTTTTGCAAATGATCTTACCTATTTATCACGCACATTACGCTATAAAGACTCACATATGAGTCAATAAATACAAATGTAATTAAAAAAGTAATTACAAACGGTCATCTAACCCCAAGGCAATACAGGGATCTGCAAATATATGATCTTTCTTTCGCATTGATGTATTTCACTTTTTTATGGAAATGATTGATTAACACTGTTTAAATATACAGTGTCTTTACAGTGCTTTCTAGAGGTAACAATGAGTTTTGAAGCAACTGAACATTTACAGGGTCCGGAAATCAAGTCGCAACAGTTGGCAGCCGTTGCTGTGGCAGCGGGTGAAGCAGCAGAGCACGTTGACCGACAAACACTTGCCTTGTGTTTTCAAGTCATCGAGCGATTAGCCCGTGAGACCACAGAACATATTAAGATGACTGAGAGCTATTTAAATTATTAAGATAATTATTCCAATTAAATTATTTACATAATAATTTATTTGGCTTATGTTGTTCTTATATCTTTTGTTTGGGAACTGTACGCTATGGGAAAAGTTATTCTTCTGGGGCACCAAAAAGGTGGGGTTGGAAAATCCAATACAGCCGTCAACCTTGCGGTGGCTCTGTCCGCCGAGCACTACTCGGGCAACACTGATCGTATTCTCTTAATTGATGCTGATCCACAGGCTACGCTATATCGATGGAATCAGCGCCGAGAAGATAACCCGGATTTCAATGCTTTCCCTTGCATCCGCTTGGAAGGTAATATCACAAAGCAAGTTGAACGTGAGGCGTTGAACTATGACTACGTCATTATTGACGCCGCTGGTCGTGACAGTAAAGAAATGCGATGCGCCATGTTAAAAACCGATGTGATGGTGATGCCAACTAAAGCCAGCCATGCTGATCTTGAATTATTGGAATACATGGCAGAAAAAGTTGAAAATGCCCGTGATATTCACGAGTCATTGAAAGTTCGTGTTGTCATCAATATGGCTCCGACCAATTCTCAAGCAGAGAAGCAGACCGCAAAAGGACTGTTAAAGGATTATCCAGAGTTCCAACTCATGAACACTGTAATCGCAGACAGGAAAGCGCACCGTGATGCATTCTCTTCCGCAGCTGGGGTTCACGAATGGAAAGACAGCAGAGCCAAAGCAGAAATTAGCTGTTTATTAAAGGAGGTGTTAAATGGCATCTAGTTTATCCAGACGCGCATTGAAGCGTTCAGAGGAAAGCCTGAAAAAAGACACTGACGCGTTTATTAATGGTGCTGACCACGAATCGTCAACTGTGAAGAGAGGGCGTCCAGCTTCAAAAGAAGAGAAAGCCAGCCCGGTGTCTTTGTCTCTTACGCCAACAGAACAGGGGACTCTGGATGGGATACCAAAGAAGATTAATTTCTTGGCGTACAATGCCGGAGATGACGACGTCAACCTTGGGCGTTCTGACTTGGTTAGGCTTATGGCCAAGTACCTCAGTAGTAAGAGCGATGATGAATTACTCTCTTGGTACAATTCAGCTAAATAACATAATTAACTTAATAATTAAATCAATCTAATTAAGGAGGGTTTCCCCTCCTTTTTTATTGCTTCGGTGAACTGAGTAGCCGTATGGCTTGTTCTAGTTTCCGTTCAATTTCCATTAATGTCAGAGCCAAGTTTTCTTGCTGCCAAGCGTGTGCCGACTCTGTCGCGCACGCCGTCAAAGCTCTTGCGGATTCTAGTACAGACTCCGCCGTCGCATCAGTTTTTAAAGCCATTATTCTTCCCAACCACTATTTTTATATTATCTTTTGCTCATATATGTGTATGAGCTCCAAGGGAAAGTGTCCACATTATCAATAAGGCTGTAAACATCACCCCCGAAAATAGTCCTTTTTCGACTATATTTAAGTCAAAGTAGTCCTATAAGGAGTGACACGTGTCTCAAGAACCCTATGCAGTAGCGCTCAAAAATCGTCGGTTGGCGCTGGGGTTGACTCAAGATGAGTTAGCAAAGAAAGCAAGCATGAGCCCGAAAACATTACAACGCATCGAGAATGCACAAACGGACTTACGCGTTAGTCAATTCAGAAAACTGTTACAAGCACTGGAATGCACCGATCTCGATATCAGCTTAGATCTCGTGAATGTGGAAGGGGCGACACCGTGGGATGTTGCTGCGGCGGCCAGGGTACTGCTTCCCGAAAGCCGCGCCCACTTAGTCGCCGCCATTATGTCTGAGTGGCGGCGAACTGAACATTTACTCACGGCAGAGATTCAAATCAAAGATACGTAAAAATGGTGCGGCTTATTCCGGGTATTCGGATTAAAGTGTGTACATGAAATGAAGTTAACTTTATAATCATTGTTGTACGATTCGGATTATAGTGAGTATGACATGCACACACCAGTTCTTCGTTACCACGGTGGTAAATACAGGTTATCTAAATGGCTCTATGAATTCTTTCCAAAGCATAAAACGTATGTAGAGCCATTCGGTGGAGCAGCTAGCGTTCTACTTAGGAAAGAGCGGAGTCACGGTGAGGTTTATAACGACCTCGACCAAGACATATTTAATCTATTCAATGTCCTGAGAGATAAAGACTCATCTTGTAGATTGATAGAACTGTGTCAGTTAACCCCATACAGCCGAGATGAATTTAAGTTAGCGTATGAGTTCACTGACGAACCTATTGAGCGAGCTAGAAGAACTATTGTCCGCTCTGCTATGGGATTTGGCTCTGGTGCAGCGTCTGGCCATCCAACTGGTTTCCGTTGCGAAGCATCAAGAAAGTACAACACATCAGCTCATTGCTGGGCTAAATATCCCCCCGTACTCAAGTATGTTCATGCAAGATTACAAGGTGTAAACATCGAGAATAGACCTGCTATAGATTGCATGACCAAGCATGATGCTGCTGACACCCTTCACTATGTTGATCCACCCTATTTGTTCGAAACAAGAACATTAAACAATCGTTCAGGAATCTACCGTCATGAAATGGATACCAGTGAGCATGAGGATTTGCTTTCCACTCTGACTTCTCTTGATGGCTTTGTCGTGTTAAGTGGCTATGACAACGACCTGTACAATGATTGCTTGACTGGATGGCGCAGAGAAGAGAAGCAATCACGCATTTCGGCTGGTAGTGGTACAGGGCTGAGAACTGAATGCGTTTGGATAAATGAGCAATGCAGCGAGGCTCTAATAGAAAAAGGCAAAATAGGCATACGTCACACATCACAAGGTGCATATATCACACATCACATAAGAACAGAAAGCACTGAAAGTAAAATTAAGTCTGAAATAGAGCGTATGCTGTTGAATGGCGATAAGATAACAAAAACATCTATTGCTAAAAGCGTTGGCTTGTCACGAGAGCAGATTACGCGAAGATATAGCCATTTATTTGAAGAGTTAGCCAGTGCTTAATTTACCTAACGTAACTGAAACCAAGTTGGTTACAGATGAAGACAACTATTTAGTTCATGCTGAGTCAGTAGTTGCAATTCGAGATTGTCCACAGTGTCGCTCTGATGATTCTGTTGTGATCGGCAGTCGAAATCAGAAGTATGTTGATGCCCAAATGCACACAAAGAAAGTGCGTATAGAATTCACAAGAAAACGCTTCAAGTGCAAGCCCTGTGGAAAGACTTATTTTGAGCCGCTGGAATGGCTTCATGAAGATTTCCGTATGCCAAAGAGAACCGTTGAATACGCTGTTAAACAAGCTGCAACGGTTCCGTTTTTGAGCGTGGCCAGAGAGCTTGGTGTAGATGAAAAGACCGTTAGAAACATCTTCGCCAATTATGTTACTGCTATCGAGAACAAGCACGACTGGCAAGCCCCTCGTGTCCTTGGTATTGATGAGACACATTTCAGTAAGAAAATGCACCTAGTCATGACCGACATTGAGCGCAGAACTCTCCTCGATATGCGCAAGGATAGGTCTCAGGATGCCACACAGAAAGCCATTATGAGGCTTAATGGATGGAAAGATATTGAGATCGTCTGTATTGATATGTGGAGACCTTATCTTAGAGCTGTGAAGCAGCTCATACCCAACACAGTCGTTGTTGTAGACCGTTTCCACGTAGCCAAAATGGGCAATGAAGCGATGGAAAAAGCCCGTAAAGCCGTTCGTGCAAAATTGACGGTAAAAGAGCGTAAAAAGCTCAAGAACGATAGAAAGATTTTGCTCAAGCGCAGAGACAATATCAAAGGTCTAAATGAGTTAGCATCCTTTGAGTTCTGGACTAATGAATACCCTCAGTTGATGGAAGTATACAACGCTAAAGAGGGCTTCTTAGGTATGTGGGACATGCCTACAAGAAAGGAAGCTGAAGACTATTGGGAGAACTGGAAAAGCGTAGCAACTCCAACCGTCCGTGAGTTTTTTAGCGAGGCTATTCGAGCTGTAGATAATTGGCATGAAGAGATCTTTAATTGGTGGGATTATCCATACACCAATGCTGTAACTGAGAGCCTTAACAACACCATTAAGGGAGTGTTTAGAAATGGCAGAGGATACAGCTTTGAAGTTCTCAGAGCTAAGTTGCTTTACACCAAAGGCGGACTGGAAACGACTATCGACTCACTTAACCAGCCTCGCCCAGAGCCTACTGATATGATCTTCTTCGATGAGCCTGAAATGTCATTCCACGGAACCAGAATGACGGTAAACAAACTGTTCTATGAACAGGTCATTATTCAATCAAATACACACAAGAAGAAATAACAGAGATAGAGTATTGATTAGTATGATATTTAATCAATACTCACTTTAATCCGTATACCCCTTATTCCTATTATGTTAAATGTGTAAGTTTTCATGCGAATGGGTCAGTTTTGATGCTCTAATTTGCTCAACGGGTCAAAACTGATGCTTAAATGTGTTCAAAACCCATTATTCTCATGTTGTAAATTTGTTTCACTTTGATGGAATTTTAGCCGGAGAAATCGGCGAGATGATTTGTCGCTGAAATTCAGGCGAAACCGCCAAAAGATCAACTTTTCTTTGGAAAGGGGACAACCTCGCCCGTTTTCTTGATTTGGGGCTCTAGGGGGCGGGTTATTGGGAATTGATTTTCTAATAGCAGATAGTATTCGTCGTTTAGATAACAGCCGACACAATAATGATTCGGTGGAAGGTTTTCCCAATCGGTCAACCCGTCGTCGTCGTGAGTAAATCCATTCACGCCGACTAGCTTCACGAGTTGATGCTGCTTAGTGTCGAAATCTAACGGCAGAAAACCGCCAAACGATTTGAATTTATGCTCACCATCCTTTGAAAGCGCAGGGAGCCGATCACCAGAAACACCCGAACCCTGAATCGCTCCACGTTCGTTTAAGACAACGTTCCTGTAATTGTGAGTATATCGAATGGCCGGCATGTGGATTTGGTCTGATTAAGTGTTCTAATCAGTCTAACAAAGAAGGGCACCCGATTGGGTGCCTTTACTACCTACCCGTTATTGCTTCTTAAGACGAGAGATAACGATTCACGCTCTCGCTCAGACAAAGAAAGTTCACTTTGCAGTTGCGATACTCGTTTTTGCAACTCGACAAGCTGCCCTTGAGCCGATGACAACGCCTTGCTGTCAGCCTTGGCTTCAGCAAGATCAATGTTTAATCGCTCGACATCTGCTTTTTGGCTTTCTTGCTGTGTGCGCAATTGAACCGTTACCGTTCTTTCATCTGCAAGCTCTTTAATTAGAGTATTGTGTTGCTCAAGGGTTTTTTCATGCTGGGCTTGCTCAATTTCACGTTTCGCCTGGTCAACTGTGAGCAATTTCACTTGCTCTCTGAGCCCTTCGCTTTCTTGCTCTGCCTTATCTGCTCTGCGATTTGACGCTTCAACTAAACTTTTGGCTTCATTCTTGGCGTTTTCTACTAAGAGCTCACACTTATTTTCTGTATTCGATATGGCTTTGGCTGAGTCTGCTTTCGCCGTTTCAGCTTCTTGCAATGCGTCTTTCGCCGCTTGCTCTGCGAGTTCAACGCGCTCCATTGCGCGCGTGGCTTTTCCATTAGCTTCATTAATGGATTGAACCGCTTTCGCTTCTGCCATTTCAACTCGGTGCTGACAGTCCTTTTCCTTTTCTTCGAGAAGTTCTATCGCCTCGTCTAACTGTTCTTTCTGATTGGCCAGTAATTCGTGGAGATTAGCCGTTTTACGCTCTACGACGTTTTGAACTTCATCAGCTAACAGTTTGGCGATGGCACTGCTTCCAAGCTCATCCGCCATTTTTAATACATCTGAGTTTCTCTTTTCGGTAAAGTCACGAAGGTGCTTTGAAACCGTTTCTGTTTTACCGCCTGTAACTTGCATCACGCCGCGAACTGAAGGTTTCGTTCCTTGGTTCAACATGCCAGTCGCCGCTTTGGCTACTTGTTCGTAAGTAACTCCCGATTTATCCGCCATTTCAATTCCCCAGTTTATGAACTTGATTGTTTAAAGTATAAACACAAGGGAAACGGGAAACAAGCGTTTCCTATTAAATTTTGTTTCCCTGTTAGTTAAAAAAAACCACCTTACTAGGTGGTTGATGAAAATTGGTGTTTCCCCCCTTATTCGCCCACTTTTAGTAGTTGCGAATTTCCACTGTTTTCTTCAACGATGCATGCCAAAACTCTTTGCTCAAAATCTTCTTGGCATATCTTGATAGCTTCTTCTTTCGTTATTCCAATCTCTCTGGATAGAATAATGCAGTGATTTCCAAATTGAAGTTCAGCACACCATGAGCTGCGACCCATAAATATTTCGTATTTGCCAAATGGCATTGATGCAAATTCAGTTTGGTCGCAGTCGATTTTTTCAAACCTTAATATTGCAACTTTCATTCATCTGTTTCCCCTGTTACTTAGATTTCTTGCATGGTGGTGCTTCACCTAGGGCAAAATACAGCCCTGTCAGTTCTGCGCTTATGCTTGTCTGGATAATTGCAAGCGGTGCATTAGAAAATACACTCGCTGGTTCATATCCATGTCGTTCATCTGACTCAAGCTCTTTGATACGCGCTCTTATTTCTGCTTCTGTTCGCATCTATTTCCCCTTTTACCTAGCCAATTCGTATTCTTTAATTAAGCAATCCAGAGGGATTTTAAGCCCTTCATTTAACTTGCGAATCATAGTGATAGTGAGCTTGCGCTTGCGGTTTAAGATTTCACTCACACGGCTACGCTGTCCAAAGTACTGAACAAGATCACTGTCTTCCAAGCCCTGCTGTTCCATTCGAAACTTGATAGCTTCAATCGGGTCGGGTGCATCAATCGGGTAATGCTCTTCTTCAAATGTGTGTACCAGTGTTGCCAGCACTTCCAGCTCGTCTCCTGCTGGCGTGTTGGGCTCCGCGTCCCACAGTTGTTCGATACGCGCTAATGCGGCGCGATTATCGTCAGCGGTTTTGATTGGTTTAATGTTCATTTCAAACCTCTATATTGTTGTTGCATCCACTTTGTCGTATTGGGCATGTGTCCCGACAAACCGGATATAAATCATTGAAAATTTGTAATTCACAGCGACGATTAAGCGGTATTTGTTGCCGTGAATATTAAAAACAACTCGGTTATTACCAACAAAGCTCGCGTTCCGGTACAGTGCCTTAATATCTTGAGGCGTTTGCCAGTTCGCGTGTTTTGCTTCGTCGTACCATGCTTTTAACGGTTGTTCTGAATCAGCGTAATTTGACTGCTCCCAGAACTCACGCAAAGCGGCTCTTGATACAATTCTCATATGCCCTCTTTGCTATATTTCCCATTATGGGAAATGATTAATTTAAAGTCAATATTTAATTTCCCAAAAAGGGAAATAATTTATATATCAATTACTAAAAAGCTAATTCAGCCAGCTCTCTCATCGTGATTGGGTCAGTATGCAGGAGCTTTTTAGTGGTGTTTATGTCTTTATTTCCTAATGCTTTATGGATGCTCGGTACGTCAACGCGACCTTTGAGTTTTAAGGCGAATGTACGCCGCCCAGATTCTATCGAGGGGTTCTCAATTCCAGAATGATTAAGTAGCTTCTTGATGTGATTGTTTAAGCTGGGGCAGTAAAACGAACGTTTTCCAGACCCACTTTGCTTAGCAAGTATCTTGAACTCCCCAAATCGTTTTCGCTTAAAGAAGGGTTCCGCCGGATTAAAACCGCAATAGTTGTCTGGATGGTTGCCATCGGGTGCTCTGACTTCGATGTAATCTCTTATCAAAGTCTTTAACTTCTCATTCACTAAGAACACATCTCTTTCAGCCTCACCACGAACTAAAAACTTTCTGTTAAGTTCGCCCGACTTGGAGATGAGGTCACCAACTTGAATCCTGCATATTTCTATTGTCTTAAGCCCTGTACCCAAGAAGAAACCGAGTAAGCATAAGCTCATTTCTGGGTTTGAATCCTGCTGTTTGGTAACTTTGAATAGCCATTGAGGATTATCTACAACGGGAGGCAATGCCATATCACAAAACCATTCTTTTATTGATAATGTGATGATATTAGCACGTAAAGCATGGATTTATAGGATTCAGTGACAGAGTTAATAGGGCTTTCAGGGGAAATAGGGGGAGAGGTAAGGAGAGAAAGGGGAAGAGGTAAGGAGAGAAAGGGGGACAGCGCCCCCCTTGCTTAGGCGGCGTCGAGTTCAAACGCCTCGTCCAAGAGCAGCGTCGGATCGTCTTCAACGCGTTCAACGGCGCGCGCCACGCGGTCGCAGTCCAGTTTCTGGCAAAACTCCTCAAAGCTCATGTAGGGAATGTTCATCGCTTTGCCCCCTTGCTGACCACGCCTTTGCGCCCGAAGGCTTTGCAAAACAGGTACATTTGGGCACGGGTTAAGTGCGCGATGGGTTTATTCAGTTCCGATACTTGTGATACAGTACGCATGTTAAATGTCTCCTATGGTGTTTAACGATGCCCCGTTTAACTTTGGCGAGTGACGGGGCGTTTCTTTTCTAGTCGTAAATCCATTCCATGGCTTGGTCATACCCTTCTGGGGTGATCTTGATGTACCAGTCCAAATCCACTTTTTGTCTCTTGATCAGCTTGCGTGATTCTAAGGTTTTGCACGACGCGCGAAAGTTATTCGGGTGAATGTCTTTCTCTAATACCTTATTCACGGCGGCGTTTAACACCGTCGATTTCCCGTGACGTGTCCCGTTCATCATGGCGTGCGCCAATCGAATTAAAATGGCTTTTTGAATGTCGCTGAATCGATGGGGTGCGATGGTCATCCCTCCTTAATCATTGTTGCAATGATTAAGAATATACGCACTCTTGTTCATTGCAACAATGATTAAGAGTGCGTATAAAAAAGAAAATGCGATTCAGGTCAAGTTTTATCCACAGAAACGGGGGATAAGTGCCAGAACAGGCGAGAAAATCGCCCCCTGTCGGGGGCTAGGGTTAAGCAGAAGGTAGGCAGGCTTTCAGATCAAGTAGGTACAATTGCAAAGATTGAAAATCTCGTTCGGGTAAGTACACCCCTTTGTTTTCACTCTCCACGAGATACCACGTCAGGGGTGGCGGGGTCGGAGGGCAAAGGGTCGGAGGCGGTGAGGCGCACCCGACCAGCAGGCTCACCGAACTCATCAGAAAAAGTAACCGTTGGATCATGTCGAATGGCGTCCTGTTGTTGTTTTCGTTTTGCTCGTCGTCGGCGAACGGCCCAGTACTTGTAGGCTTTCACCGCCAACGGGGCAAGCTGCGCCAACGCGGTCAATAGCTTAACGAGACTCATCACGCGTTCCTTTTTGGGCTGGGTTGAGTATCGAGCGCGTTTTTGGCGTGCCCTTTGTTGCCCGCCAAAAATTCCAACGCCGTGACCAGCCACGGGTGGAGCGCCGCCAGTTTGGTCGGGTGAATGAGTTGACGGACTAATGTCCAGATCCAGCCCAGTGACATAAAGACCAGCAATGCCACCCCGGTATGCTCTCCTAGCACAAAACGCAGCGCTTCCAGTGCCAGGGCGAATTCATCGTCGGTCAGTGTGGGAGATGCCAATGCAAGGCTTGGCAACAACAGAGTTATCACGATCAGTAATGGGGTTTTCATGGTGTTCTCTCCAAGTAAAATTTAATTATCCAACGCGGCAAGGCGCAGGTTTTCGGCGATACGCTGGGCGAACCCGCGTGAATGGGTTGCCCAAATGTCTAGGTCATTCATAAAATCTAAGCGCTCGGCAATGTAGCGCATCAACGTGTCGTTCAACGTTTGAGCACCCACCGCCGCGCACGTCCTTTTCCCTAACAGCCCGTCGGGTTTCGCGCCCACCGCTCGCTGTAAGAACATCACCGCACGCCAGCCGCCGTGGTTAATCGACGCATCAAATAACTGATACATGATCCCTTTGTGAAAACGCGCGCCGCCGAGCGGGAGCCAAAAATCGCGATAATAGATGGCCCGGGCGTCGTCTAGCGTGATGTTTTGAATGTCTAAGTCGGGGTAACTCATGGCAGCAATGCCGTATTTGGTGCCTTTCCGTTGCCCTTTTCCGACCGTGCCGGATGTCCAGTTTCCACGGTCGTCGTAATGGTTTTGGTATTTTCCTTCGTGCCCAATCACACGCTTGAAGTCTTTCAGGTAGCTTTCTGGGTACATAGTTATCCTTTGGGTCTGGTTGCCGATAAGGCGATGGTGTACGTGGTTTGAGTGCCGGAGAGGGTTACCTCGTCGAGCGACCATTCCCCCGTCGTGAACGGGACATCGAAGCCCGAAAGGGTCAGCACGCCTTCGGAGAAAAAGCCGGGGCGACCTTCAATGGTGCCCGTGAACGTTTGAGCTTGTCGGTGCAAGCTTTGAAGCTCTGCCGTGGCTGCCGCTAACGCATCGGCGTGGCTGGCGTAAGGTTGGCTCAACTTAGTGAACGGCGCGTGTCCGACCGTGGCTTGCCCATGATTGCCCGCCTCCGGCTCTCGCCAGTCGGCAAGCGCCCCCTTGAATCGGTTGTGACTGGGGACGTCAATTTTTCCCGTTCCCTTGAGTAAGTGAGTGGGCGTGAGCGTGTTTCGGGTTTTTCCTTTCCCGGACAACGTGCTCACATTGCCCCGCGCCGCAAACACGTATAATCCGTTGATGGGTTTGGCGACGGCGTCCAATGTTGCCGCGAGGCGCGTCAAAAACTGACGGTCTGTTTCATTGGTTTGGTTGAGGTGCGCAGTCGGGGCAGAGGCGAGCACCTTGTCCACGCGCACCTCATAGCCGTGCGGTTGCATCACCGCTTCAACCACCGCCTTTACCGTCGCGGGTTCAAACGTGCGGCTGCGGCGCTCACGAAACCCTGTTGGATCGGTCACATTAAATTTTGCCGGGGTGAGGGATACCTCGGTTTTTTCGGGGTCTAAATACTGCGTAATGTGGCTGACTTGAAACCGCCCCCGCCCCTCTCCATCCACGGTGATGCCGTACTCAGCTCCGCTGACGGGTAACAGGCTACTGGGTAAACCTTCAAAGGTTAACGTGGCACGATCCGCCGTTCCCCCTGCGGGATCATGAACGCGCCATGTCGTTAAATACGGCAACATACGCGCGCTGTGTTCTCCCTCCAATTCGACGATCATTCCCACACCTCAATAATGTGTTTTTTCTGGGGTGTTCGCTCGGTTTCGCTGGGCAAAACAACCTCCTGTTTGGGGGTTAAAAAAGGGGTGGTTTGAGTGGGATTGAGCGCATAAAACGCGCGCTCGGTGTCATCGTCATCGGTGCCAAGATGATGAAACAATAGACTTCCCACGCTTTCGTTAAATCGTGCTTGCACCTTCATCTTGTCGCCACTCCTTTAGGGTTAAGTGAATGATGAGCTCCCCCGCTTGCAAATTGTCGATAAGCCGCGTGTACTCAGTCTTGATGGTTTTCAGTGTCCACTGCCCCCAACTCTTCCCGGTGCCATCGGTGATCATCACAGGGGCTTGCTGCTTTTGCTTCGCTCTTAACGCTTCCGCGTGTTTCATTCCATCCCCTTTGAACGCTTTGACCGTGAGCACCCAATCATCCAGCGCGCGCGCCGTTTTTAATTGGCGCGGCGATTGAATGGCGGCGACTTCATGAAAGCCCCCGTCACTGGTGTATTGCATTTTCTGCACGGGCGTGTTTTTGAGCACAGCCAGCACAATGTCGTCCAGTGCTAAATGCACGCTAAACCTCCAATGAATAGTTAATGTCGTGATCGAGCCCGGGGGTTAACCCGTGTTCGGCGGCAAACTGCGCCAAAGCTTGTTGGATTTGTTCGCTGGCAAGCTGCGCGGTCGCTTCGGGCGCGTCACTGCCACTCACTTGCACGACGGGGGCAAAGGTGACATTCGGCTGCTGGGCGCGCTCGGCTTGCTTGATTTGAACGGTTTGTATGTCCTTCGATTTGTCGGGCACTTCTTCATCGGAAAACCAATCAAACACCGTCGAGGCAATGGTTTCGCCCACATCACTGCCCACAATGCCGCCAATACCAGCGCCAATTGCGGTGCCAATGCCCGGCAAAATCATGGTGCCAATGGCGGCACCTGCCGCCGCACCGCCCAACCCTCCGACGAGACCGCCGCCATCCTCCACGGCGGCTTGGGTGTCTCCTTTGGCAATGTTCGCCGCCATACTGACCGCGTCCATGCCCGCACTGAGCGGACGCAGAACGCCCGCCACTTTGGCAAACTTATTGATGGAGAGGTTTTCTAACGTATCCCCCACCGTGCCTGTAATCCCTGCCGCCTCGGTGAGCCCATCAGCTGCAAGGGCAGGCAGTGCCACGCCGCCCGCCAGTAACCCCGCCCCGCCTCTTACCATCGTCCGGCGTGACAGTGCAGGTCGAGAGACCAGCCCGCCGACCGTGTCCATCATGCCCCCGGCTAACCCTGCCAACCCTCGTCGTCGACGGCGAGAACGAGTGCGCCCCCGCTTCGGATCGCCTCGGTCGGCACGATTCAGCGCTTGCGCTTGGCGATCCATCGCATTGGCGTGTTTCAGCGCCGCCGCTGTGGCTCGGTCAGTCGCGCTTTGCTTGGTTTTCAGCGCTAAGGTTTCTTTGGCGTGGCTGGCGATGCTCGCCGCAAACCTCACCCCTTGATAGGCTTTATACGCCGCCGCGCCTGCCACAACTGCCGACCCTAAGCCGACGATGACATCCGCAGCCATGCCCGCTTCGGATACCCACGTCGTGGTGGCAATGGTGGCGTCGGTGATCGGGGTCAGAACCGCATTGAACGCGGGCCATAATCGATCCCCCACTACGGTTGCCAACCCGTAGAACGCCTCTTTGCTGCGCTCCCAATTACTGGCGTTGGTGCTGGCAATGTCACTGTATTCGTCTTTCACCGACGATTGACTGGCATTGGCGGCTTCCAATTGGATTTTGGTTAATCGCTCCGTGTCTTTGAGCAACTTTTGAATGTGCGGGTTCGCTTCGTCTCCGAATAGCGACTTGATAGCCGCGCTTTGATCTTCTTTGTTCAGCGCTTTGATGCCTTCCAGCACATCCAACAACGTCGCCATCGCATCGTCTTGCATATCCAACGCGACCGTTTGCGCATCGGTGCCCAACATGCTGAACACCTCTTTCTGACTGCCTGTGGCTGAAAATCCCGCCGTCAGCGCCGACGCAATGTTTTTCGTCGCGGTGGCGGCTTGTTCTTCCGTGGCTCCTTTCGATAATAATGATCCGGACAACGCCAAGGCTTGCGACTCCTTGAAACCGGAATTATTCAACAGCGCCCCACTTCGGCTCATCACGCCGAGCAAGTCCCGACCGGAGACGCCGCCGTTCTGGTTCGCCACGTCGTTGATCATGTTCGACATACGCAAGAATTGCGCTTGCCCTTGTTCGCCGTCGGCGTAGCCCAAGGAGTTCCGCAATGCCATGCCTTTTTGGGCGGCATCGTCGGCGGTCATGTCCCAGGCCGTCGCCGTCATCACTGTGTCACGGGTGTACGCCACTAAGTCTTCTTTGGCGATCCCCCCATTGGCACCGCCTGCGGCGATTTTCATCACATCGGTGTCAGAAACGCCCGCCATCTCCACCGACAACTCATTGAGTGCGCGTCGTAGCGATTGGGCTTCGTCGCTTCGATACCCTTGCTCCCCAAAGTCGAGGGTCTTTGCCACGTCCACAAAACTGGCTTCATTCATCATGGAAGCACGCCCCGCAATACCGCCTGCTAACGCCGCCCCTGCGGTGGCATAACTGGCGCTTGGCATGCGTTGCAGCAACTCACGACGCTGTCCTTGCAATCGGTTTGATTGCGCTTGTAAACGGTTCTCTCTTTCGAGTAAGAGCGCGCGCTTTTCCGCTCGCCGATTGGCGACCGCTTGCGCCTTAGCGAGATCGTCCGTCTCTAACCCCGAGTCCTTTAACTTGCGATTCAAACTGTCCAGTTGGCGCGTCTGAGCGGCGGCTTTGGTGTTGAAATTCGACACGCTGGCAGTCAAGCGTTTGAGCTGCTTTTGTTCGGCGGCGGTTAACGTCACCCGCTCGCGCTGTTTTTCGGTCAGTTTTTTGACCGTCGCTTCAGCGCGAATGCGTTGATTTTCTTCGCTGAGTGACAGCTTGATCCCTTGTTTCCGCTTATCGTTCAATGCGGCTAGGGTGTTTTGCTTTACGCGTAACGAAGTGGTTTCGGCGTCGGTTAGGGTTTTGTACTGACGCTGTTTTTCATGCAACGCCGCCAAGGTGTGGGCATTGCGCTCGGCGGTGATTTTGGTGTCGTTCAGTGCGGTACTTAAAGCTTGGTATTGACGCACCTCCCCCGCGCTTTTGCGGGTACGGGTGAGGTCGTCTTGCAGTGCTTTGGTTCGGGCACTGAACGCTTGTTGCTCTTTTTCGACGGTCTTGAAGCCAGCGACGGCGCGCGTTGGGTCGGCGCTGATACCAAGGGTGATTTTTTTATCCACGCTTAACCCCCATTTGCGCCAACGCTAAATCATAGCGGCGACGTGCCGTGTCGGTATCCCACTCCAACGCATCCCGTGGGCAATAGCCCGCCAATGGGATCACGTCCAGAATGGTTTCGACGCTTTTTATTGAAAGTAAGCCGCTGGTTCGGTTAAAAAAACATTGACCGCCAAATTCAGTTCATTGTGATCAGGCAGAGGCAAATCACGCAATTCCGCCTCATCCAGATCCGTGACTTGCTCTAAAATGAACGCCGTTTTTTGGATGGGATCTTTTAACTTGTTCGCCATTTTCGTCACGCCCAGCGTCGGCAATTCAAACGTCACTTTTTTCTGGTCGCTGAAATAAAGCACCACATGCTGTTCGTTGTCTTTGCGACTCACTCCTGCCAATTGATGCCCCGCTTTGAAATAAAAGCCGTGACTGTAATCAAACAAGGTTTTCCAATCCGGCTCACTCAATTGGTTAAGCTCGTCTTCGGTCAGCCCCGTACACAGCGTGACCAACGCTTCTTTTTCCGCATCGGTGAAGACTTCACCTTGTGGGTTGGCGTCGGAGTCAATGAACTGCCCGTAAGTGGGCGGTGTGACCGTGATGAACTCGCGCCCGCTAATCGGCTTCAGTAACGGGTGTTCGTGTGTTAAATAAATGGCTTCTTTCATGATGTTCTCGCATAAAAAAAGGCAGCGCATGGCTGCCTTTTGTAAAAATTATTTATCAGTACGAGTTGCCCCAGACTGGGTCGTACTTTCCGTTATCAACATCCACGTTGGTTACGATTGTTCCGTTTTCGGTGTGGACGTGTTTTTGGATTTGGCCGGTGAGGGTAATGCCCTGTTGGTCGCGCATTTTTGTGCCCCCTTCCTCCACGTTCACCTCGCCCGTTAACGTGTGCTCGGTTTCGTAGGGTTGCCCGTTGTTGGTGCCCGTTTCGGTGTAGATGATGAGCGCCTCTTTGCCCCCTTTGTTCGCCGCCACCGCCACCGCCGCCATTTCCCCTTTGAGCGATACCGACCACTCCGCAGGCTCATAGCCAACGTGGACTTTACTGCCGACGAACGAACCGGGGCGGTCGCTGTACACTTTGTTGTATTTTGGTGGGGTAAACTCATCAATTCCGTTGCTGAGCTTATACCCGCCTATGACGAGTTTGCGTTTTAAAATCACTTTATCCGACATGGTTTTTCCTTATTTCAAAGCGTTGCCGAGGAAGTCTTTCACGATGGCATCCGATTGGTTAAGCTCCACGATAGAATGCTCGTTCGGGCGGTACGCGCCCCAATCGATGACTAACACCCATTCCCCGTTTTTATAACGTTCTAAGTTGTTGCGCTCTGGGTGCAAATAGACACGCGCCCCCATATGCGCCCCATCGGATTCCAAGCTCGACAGCCAGTTATTCAACTGCGCAATTCGCCCTTTAAAGAAGTCCAAATCAAGGTTTTCCGACATCGTCTGGCGGTGTGAGCGCACAATACCCCGAATGAGCTGATTCTCCATTCCGACAATGTTGCCAAACGCGCCGCTTAAAGTGCGATGTCCCAAAAACATGATGCCGCCTTCGGGGTCGGGAACAGCAAGGCTGACGCCCACTTTGTTGAGGGCGACCGCCTCACTGGCTGGATCGTTGGTTTCATACCCCACGGTGCGCGCCAAGTCGTCGAGCTTTAGTGGTTGCCCGCTGGGTGTTTTCCACGGCTTGACAGAAAGTCGCGCCGCCATGCCGTATACCGCCGGGGGGATCACGTGATTCCACCGCTCGCCGGACACATCGACCGCCCATACTCGCTTGTGTGCGTCGCCAAATAACATACCAAAGGCTTTGGCGTCTTCGGTGTTCGTATCTGAACCGCTGATCCACCCTTCGGCTTTCAGCTTATCGACCACCCCCGCCAATGCGTGACCAATACCCACCGTACCCTTGCCCACCACACCAATATTCGTGGGGGCGGTTTTGCACGTATTGAACGCTTCCAGTCCCAGTAATTGGCCGTCGGTGGCGTCCACGCCCCCAATGAGGTTTTGCTCCGTTTCATCGGCGGTGCTGCCCTTCGGCACACAAATCACATCGACGGGCACACGGGCGGTTTCGATGACAAACCGCGCGGCGTGATACAAGGTGCTGGTTTCATCAAGCTTGACCAGATCGCTTTTGCCATAGAGCGTGATAGGGATGCTGTATTGGGTGTTTGGTTTCAGCGCATTGACGGTGCCAATTAGCCCCCCATACTGCCCTTCTACGCCGCCAATGGAGCCGAGCGGCTCGGACGGCTCGACGGTGATACCGTTATGGCTTAGTGTTGTTGTTCCCATTTACTTGGCTCCTTTGGGTTTGATTTTCCCGTTGTCAAGGTAGTACTGCGCCTGCGATAAAGTCAGCGACATGATGCTGCCTTTGGCGTGGTAAATGCCTTCGCGTTTGAATTTGACGAGCGCTTCGTACTCACTTGTTTTGGGTTTGTCGCTCGCTTGTGTTTCTTCGGTAAGTTTTGGGGTTGTTTTTGCCATGGTTTATCCATAAAAAAACCGCCCGTAGGCGGTGTGGTGAATTTACGTTGCCAGCCCCGATAAAGCGGGGCGAGGGCAGTCAGGAAAATCGGGTTGAATCAGGTACTCGGCGAGCAACTTCCTGTCCATGAGTAGCTGATAATATTGTGCCTCCGTGAAGGTGGTGACGCGCAGCTCGCTGTAGAGTTCGGGAATAATTTGGTCTTTCTGATAGTTATTGATAGCACTTTCAACGACACTCACTTTGCTTTGCTGCCAAAGAGTTTCCATATCGGACAGCTCTTGCTTTTTCTTACCCGTATCAACCACCCATGCGTCTGCTTCTTCACTCCATGTTTCCAACGGTTGAGGGGCAGTTAAAGTGTAAGTATCGGGCAATTCGCCCAATATGGTGATTTCGTAGTCATCGCCGCTTCGATCTTTGCTGTACGCAATTTTTCCACGATGATCTGTCACCTTATGCCACGCTTGCCCATCAAACTGGCGGGTTTTGTTTGCTTGTTCCAGCGGCGGCGCAATGTGTGTAGACAGAGCGGGTAAGCCTGTATTGGCTTCTATCAACATTTCGCTTTCGCCCTGAAAGGTACCTTGCTCGCACAGGTGGTAAACGGTGACCATTTGGTCTTGGTCTGAAAATTCGAATTCCATTATGCAGCCCTTACTATGTATATGAACGCGATGTTAAAAACTCTCGTTTCGGCACCTGTGTGCTTAAATCTCATGCCGTCATTTTTTGATACACCCGTTACTGAGGCTGACCAACTTCCGTCTTGCGGGATAGTTATCGTTCCAGCACTACCGACATCATTTGATGTGACGTGAACTTGATGCAGGTTGTTTGATTGCGCTGACTGCTGGCTTAAAACAGAACGTCCACTGTCAATACCACGACCATTATCCAAGCCTCGAATTGTAGCTGCTCTCATATCTGGAAGCCTGCCACTCGGGTATGCTTTAGCAAGTAATGGGTATTTTAGTTTGTCAAATGTTTGACCTCTACTCTCAAGAAATTCGCGAGGTGGAGTGACTAAGGGCCAAGGCATTGGCACCCCAACAGGGATAATATGAGTCATTTCTGACGCTAGCGGTTTGCTTCTTGTGTTGTACTCACGCCGCCAATTTGGCCCGTAGCTAGAGCCATGATTTGTATAAGTAAATATTGTATCGGCGATGCTTCCACCGTTACCAACCGGACCCGTTGTTACTCTAATCATGTAATGGGCAGGCGAACCGAAACCTTCGATAAGGGCACCCGCTAAATGTATTTTTCCGACTCCCGTATCAATGATTTTATTCCCCGCCCACTGCCATGAGCATTTCATCATCCAACTTGGTGTACTCAGAAAACCGCGGTCTTTGAGCGCTTGCACAAACTGTTCTGTTGTCCACGTTCCCGCCCCAGTCGAGTGATGAGCGCTATAGCAACGTGTAAAACCTGTACTGTCGATGCCATCGAGCTTTTCTGAATCTGGCGCTTTGGCGGTTTTTAATGCGAAGCGGGCGTCCGATAGTGACTTGTCATAAAACTCATCTGTATAAGCCAGCGTTCGCAACGGGTGCCACTCCGAATCTGATTTTGCTATACGGTGTTTTATACGACTCCCCGTATAAATTATTTGTTCTTGGGGATGATCGCTCGTGTATGACGTCCATTTTGAAATAGTGTTTACGGCATGCCACACCTTCCCGTCTGACGTCGTATCGTCTTTGTGCTGAAAATCCCACTGCGAGTACCTGTCGTCATAAAATGAAGGTGGGCGCTTTGCACCGCGTGTGTTATCAATCAATACTTTGTCCGCACTCGCCGCTTTATCGCCTATCTTCAAATACCTATCATCATGCAAATGCTCAGCATCGGCTTTGCCGCCTACTAACAATTCCAACGTATACCGCAGCCACTCCAACCCATTTTTGAGCGCGAGTTCTGTGGTTGCCATGGTTTCACTTGTACCATCGTGTTTATTTGAAAGCCGCGTCGCGCCAGTACGCGTTGTTTTTGCTGTGGTGAAGTTCCATTTGGTCGCCAAACCGTCTTTGAGCGCTTTCTCCGTTACTGCCTTATCAGTTCGAGTTCCGGTGTAACTGTTGCTGAGCACATTACCTAACGCCCGAAAAAGTTGCGGTAATCTAATGTGTCTGGCTGCTGAGCTTTTATTATCAATGTCGGTATTGGTGGCGGCGTTGTCTTTGTGCTCGTATTGGGAATGTGGGTCGTCGGCTGCAAAATGCTTTTCCCACTTATCGTCCATTTCAAAATGGTTGGCATACAGCTTCGAGGCGTTATACGTGTGGGTGATGGTGCTGGCGTTATCGGTTTTGATTTCGCATTCGATGCGCAACACATCATTCTGACCGCTGACGGCGACGCGCTTAAAGTCGCCTAACCCTCTGGCGTAGGCATAGAGCACGCTATCATTCGCAAGCCAACCAATCCCATTGATTTCAAACCCGCCCACATTCGGAGGAATGTCACTGATTGCCGTCAACACCCCCGCCGCCGTGTCCACTTTTAACATTGCAGGAAATGGCGCATGAGCGGCGCTAAGCACTTGGGTGAGGGTTGTCGGGTCTTGGTTGTCGGGTAACAACTCCGCATCAATCACCATGTGAGTGATGGTGACTGGGGTATTGCTGGCTTTGGCGTCGAGTTCCAACGCGCGCCCCGCCTCCGTTAAATAACAACGTATATCTCGGTTAATTTTGTCGGTCATGTGGCTGCCTCAATTCGAATACGACGACCAATTGAAACTTGAGCAGAGGTGTACACATACCCCCGCCATAGGCGACCGATGACCAGCTCGAACGTGTCACGCTCGGACTTCACATTGATCACCCGTTCATACAATCGGTTTTGCAATGCAATGGTGAGCGGCTTATCCGTCACCAAGTTATAAATATGAATGTGATAGGGTTTATCCCCTTTGCTGACGGTGGCACGGCATCCCAACGCCTCAAGGCTTTCTTTTACGCCTAGCTTGGTGCCTGCTTTTTGATGTATCTCTGGGGCTTTGGCGATGGATTGTCGCTTGTCGCTTTCCAAATCCGACGCAAACCAATCCGACACCCCCGCCTCTTGTGCCATGGCATCGAGTAAACGCTCATCGGTTTTTAATGGATCGAGTAGCCATGTGTAAAAATCCTCACTGGCGACTAAATCTCGAATGCCTTGTTCAAACGCGGTTTCAAATGGGGTGCGGTTGTCGGTCAGTAACGTGCGATCACTAAAATTCTCTCGGTTGGACATGAACAGTGATTCCAGAACAATAAGGGGCTTGATTCCACTCGCATATCACATCGCTTTGAGGGGCGTTGATGATCAGAGAGTGCGCGTTGAATTGGTGCGCGATGTGGTCGAGGTACGAACGGCGGATCGTACCGCCGAGCTGATGTTCACGCTTCACGTATTCTTCTAATGCCGATTGAAGCGCGAGGCGGTTAACCAATTGGTTAGGGGCGCTGACCTCTTTCACATCAATATCAATGTTGTAATTCACTATCGCGGCGCTTTTCACCGTGACCGTGTCCGATTCTTGCGCGATGTCGGGACGGGTTAAATACCGTTGCACCAACTCAACGAGTGAATCTGAAGCACTGCCGTTGCCTTCAAACGCCAAAATTCGAACTTCTACTTGTCCGCTTTGCGGCACCACCATTCGAGCTCGCGCCGATTTCGGTCTTGCCACGCCTTCTGTGGGGGTGAACTCATAACGCATCACCACCACATTTTCGGATTCGGCATGCACCGACATTAACGGGCGCTCACCTACGGTTAATGCGTGGAACTCGTACCCCGTTCGGGTGCCCGTAGTGGACAATCCATACGGCGCGAGCGCATACCGTAAAAGCAGTGATTCGTCCGATTCCATCACCGCGTCTTGCGGCGGGAACGTATTCGGGTTCGCGGGGGTAATAACTTGTCGTTTAAGATTCAAGCGTGACACAATGAGATCCACCATTTGTGAATCGGTCACCGTGTCACTAAAGTTTTGCATGGCTCTGTGGCTTTCGTTTCTCAATTCTGCTTGGCGAAACAACACCATCACATCAAGCAAGACGGCGGCGGTTTCATTGGGGCTACGCAACCCCGCCGCGAGCTGCTGGGCGGCTGCCTCTCCAAGCTTTGCCGTTGCATGAGGAATAAAGAACTCTGTAATAAAGCGCTCGCGCATGTCGGAGAATTCCGGCACGCGAAAAAGATCAGGAATGGCTTGCGTCATAGAATGTTCGCCTCCACTACAGCGCCTTTGTAATTAAATCGAACACGAACGCGAAAACCCGCCCCTTCAATCGACACCAACACCACAGGATCACGAACTTCACTCAACTCATTACTGGGATTCGCAATGATTCGGTGAATCTGGTTTGTGGCTTTCATTTGGTTTTCAGGGTTGGCGATGTCGCCCAGCTTTCGAAACTCCCCCCCAACATTGCGGCGTTTTTCACGGGTGCCGATTTGGGTGGTAATGGCGCGAGAAAGCCGCGCTTTCAATTGCTCCACCCCGCTCACTGTTCGCCCAGTGTGCGGGTCTATACCGATTTGGCTCATGATTGTCTCTCGCTAGATGGGTGTTGACGTCGGATCGCCGTCTTTATCATTGTGCGTGTGAGTTTCTACTTTCTTGCCTGCCACCGAACAACTGATCATCGTTGCCCCGTTATTGCCCAGCGCAAACGCGCCCGGTGCGTAACTCGTCACCGACAATGTTTTAATTCCTGCGCTGACGTCCAGCGCTCCAGTGATGTCCACTTTGCCTTTCTGGCTGTGCATGCCTTGGGTCGTCGCAGCGCTCGCGGTTCGGTTGTAGTTCGTCGTGGTTACGTTGACTGAATCCGCCGCTTGCAGATTAAATTCAGGGGTGACAAAGGTGACGGTTTTCGACGCTTCAAGCCGATGATTTCCCTCACTGTCGGTGGAGACTCGAAACACATCATTAAAGCGGGTGTACATGATGTTTGGGTCTGTGCTGTCGGGTTCATCCCCGTTTTGATACATGGGCGATAATGCCACGGCTTGGGCTTCATCTTTCCCGCCGCTTAGGTTGAGAACGATCATTTGCTCGCCAATGGTCGGGGCTCGCCAAGTCAATACGTCCCCCGCGTAACTCGGCACCCACGGGATGAGAGGGGATACATATTCATTGTCCCCGCCTCGTCCGAAGTCAATCACCGCTTTTCGACCTTCTACCCGTTTCACGTTGCCCACGCGAATCAAGTTATCCGCTTGACGCTCTAGCGCTTCAACTCGGTTAACTAAATTCAGGATTTGTTTGTGTATCCCTTTCATAAACCCTCTCTGTTTCCCCGCTTTCACTGACGTCTATCGCGTTTAAAATAAACGCGGGGTGGTCTACTGAGCCGTAGCGAATGGTTTGTTCAAACTTGATGGCATAACCGTGATCGTTGGTTTCCCATTTCAGCGGGTAGCCTTGGATTTCCACGGCAGTATCAACACAGCGATGTTCACTCGCTAACGCGGGGTGCTCCCCTAAACGCTGAGGGTTCGTAAATGTCTCTTGAGCAATTTCACCACGAACAAAACCGCCAATGTTCGCCGCCGCAATACTGGCTTTATTCAAGTTTTTGGGCGCTTTGATCAGCACCGTCACTTCAAGCGTGTCTTGTTGCCGGCCATCATTGGCAAAACTGGTTTCCACAATCTCAGGCAACGGCAATTTAATGAAAGGGCAAGGCTTACCCTGTTTTTCGGGCTCGTCGTCGTACTGCACCACTGCCCGCCCTTGGGTAAGCGTCGATAACAGGGCATGCAACAACTCAACGTAATCACCCAGATTGTTGATGTAATTCATTTAGAAAGTACTCTTTGAACACGTCTTGAATTTCCAGCTCTAACTTGGCGACCACGTCGGAGGCTTCGCCATTGATGTCTTCGCGAACAACGACGGGCTGGGGTGATTTGCGTGGGCGGCGTTGCCCTTTTGGTAAAGGCTTACGACGCTTCCCACCTCGCTTGGGGCGTTCTCTTAATCGACGCCAAATAAGCAGGGGGCTGTTGTTGATGGATTGCACGAACGCACCTTTATAGAACCGTTCCCCGCCGGACAACACGCCCCCGGAAACGGTTTCATAATCGCGCGCGTACGCCAGATTGATAGGTTGTATCCCGTACCAAACTGACGTTTTCCCGCCTTTTACTTTCGACGCCTTCACTCTTCGTCTCCCCGCTGTAGAGCGGATACGAAGCTCATACCCTAAACGACGTAACGATTCGCGCATCAACCATTTCTTTGTGTGTTTCAGCGCCTCATCAGCGCACTTTCTCACGAACACAATATCGAAATATTTTGCGTCACTGACGTCTAGGGTCATTTGCATCATCGTGTCGGAGTCCAATCTATATCAGGGGTATCTTTGAGCAGTTGCAACGTATGAACATAGGTTGTCGTGTTTTCGCGCTGGCTGGCGATCACTTCGAACTGCTCCCCAACAGGGGAAGTGCACACGGTGCCTTTTTCCAAAACCCCGTTAAAGCTTTTTAGAATGTGCGTGCTGTTTTTAAAACGGTAACGGCAAGGCATCACAGCCCCGCCGATGTTCCAGTTTTTGCCAAACGCACGGTTAATGCGCGTATCCATTAAAGAATGCCGGGTAAATACAAGGCATTTTTACCGTGTTCCACAATGAACGCGCCGATGGGGTTGTCGTCGCCAACGGTCGATTTCGTAACGGTGAACTCGTTGGTGCCCGAATCGAAATAGGCGTACTCCCCGTCGTAGTTTGGCGTATCGCCAGCTTTAAGCGGGAAACCTACAAATACCCCTTGAACCTCTCCGGTAAAGTTTTCACCTTCGCCGACTGTCATCGCTGGGATGACAAGAACCACACCTATTTTGATAGGCTTGCCGTATTCCACCCCGCCAGCAGGTGCGGTTAGAGTTAAGTTTTCGTTGTTAGCTAGTAAGCGCATAAATCAAATCTCTTTAAAGAAAAAACAAAAACGCCACCCGTTAAGGTGGCGCTTTATGGTTGTTTAACACATAGCCTTTTAACTATGTACGATATGGTTAAGCAGGGGCTTTAATGTTTTGCTTCATTACCCCTTTGCGGCATACCGCTTTGATAACCGAGTCTATGTAGATACGCACCGTTGCCCCGTCGGATTTCCATTCTTCTTTGGTTTCTACCTGAACGCCGTCGGCGTCTTCGTGGTAACCTTCCACAAACGAAATATGGTCATTGTTAGCAAAGGCAAAAGCAACATCCATTCCCGCCAAATCAGCCAAACCCTGAACACGGTTGAACGCTTCAAACGCTTCATTTGGTTCGTCTTTGATGGTTTCCGCTTTGATAAGCGCGCTAGCTGTCTTGGCACGTTGATTCGACGTTAGATACGTTTCAGGATTCAAGTACAGCGGGTTACCTTCACTGGTTTTGGCATCTGCCATTACACCCGACATTTTGGCGAGGGTTGTTTGGTCAATCAGCCCATCCACTTCGTTCTCTGCTGTTTTACTGAATAGCTTTTTCCCATCCTTTAGGTTTGGATTGGTGGTCAGCAACTTAATCAAGGAATCCGCTGGCACTTGAGCACAGTTTCGCACCGCTTTTTGAACTTGAGATGTGATAAAATCAAACTTATCGCTCATGATAAGTTCACGACTCACTTGAATTTCGTAACCCAATGTAGAGAGCACCGCTGTGTCACCATCGGCTTTTAGCTTGATTTGAGTAAACTTACCGCCTTCGGTTTTCACATCTGGCTTACCAAGGTCATTCATGAACAAAATGTCATTGGTGCCAAATTTCATGGGCTGGCGTTTTACCAACGGCGCGTGCCATGATTCCAGATTCGCCACTTCGTTAATGATCAACGCGCCCACATGCGTTTCCATGATTTCACCCAGCGAATGGGTGTTATTGGTGAACGCATGGGCAACTAGCTTTTTCTTAGGCATTTGAGTGGCTGCTGTGTCACCCACATAAACCGCATGAGCGCGCAGGGCTTCGGTGGCACTCATATGGCGATACGGGTTGTTCTCATCCCACTTACATGCGTTAAGACGAGCACCAAAGTAGTTGCTCAGATTTTCATTTGCGGCGGTGGCGGTTAACGCCGTTACCACCACACCCGCAGGGGCTGGGGATTGAGGGTTGCCCCCTTCTGGATTGCCATTATCACCATCGGGTTGTGGCTCTAAGAACGCCAGTAACTTAATACGGGCGCTCTCGATGTCGATGTCCATATCTTCCAGGCATTGCGCTTTGAGCTTGGCGGCTTTTGGGTGTTTAGCAAACAGGGCGGTAATGCCGCTGCGGCGATCTTTTTCTTGTTTCTTAAAATCTTCTACTGTTGGATCTGGCATTAGTTCGTTTCCTGCTGTCAGTTTGTTAGGGGTGTGCGTTGTTTCGGGTTCGGTTGGCGGTTCGCCACCGTCTTCCATATCGCCGTTGTCTTGCCACTTTGCTACCAGTGGCTCAGGCGCGTTAAATGCTTTCAAATTTTTCAGTTTTGGCGCGTCAGAAAGTGACGCCTCTAGGCTGTCGGTTTCGTTGTCGTAAATCCCTGTACAGAAACCCTCATCCACGGCGGTTTGAGCACTGAGCCAACGATCCGAATGCGCCACGCTTTCTCTAATTTCTTCTTCTGATTTGCCTGTTTTACTGGCAAACGTAGACATCATTTGATCATTAATGATTTCGGCTTCATCGGCACGAGCGCGCATTTCTGACGCTCTGCCGTGCGCCCATCCGTGGCACTCGTGATACATAATGCGCGCCGTGGGTCTAATCAATCGTTCATCACACGCCATCAAAATGGCGGTACTGATTGAGGCACAAACGGAATCAACAATTCCGGTGATGCGTCCTTTGTAATCTTTAAGCGCGGCGTAAATTGCCCAGCCTTCGTCTACTTCACCACCATCAGTGTGAAATCGAATCGTGAGGTCTTTGTCACCATGGGCGTACAATTCATTGAGCATCACCTGAGACGAAATATCCCAGCGCCCAATGTCGCCATACAAAAAAAGCGTCACGCTTTCGGCGGACGCTTTCAATTTGTACCAGCTTGGTTTGCTTTCGTTATTCTTTGGCATCGTCGTTGCCTTTTTGGTTGGTTAGCGTTTCAGTAATCACCCCCAGAAAGTCGGTGAGCTCTAGGGCTTCAATCTCGTCTTTCTCGGTTTTGTACATTTCCAGAATGCTGCTCACGTTCAACCCTCTTTCGGCTAATGCTTTGGTGAGCGGCAACATGCCGATTTCATTCAACATCTTGATGGACATCGCCTCTTTGTATGGGTCTATCCACGGCATTACTGGCCCTGTAAATGTGACGTCGTACAGCGTTTCCCAATCGAGATCACGCGGGGGGACAATCACACCACTGATGATCGCCGCGCTTAACCACCGCTCATACGCGGGGCGCACGTGGTGGCGAATCATCAACGCTCGTAACATGATGTAACCCGCCCAACGGTCGATCATTTCTTGCCGCTGAGCGGAATACGACTTGTTGTAAATCCCGGTCACAGCCGAGTTATTCACCCCTGCCGCGCCCGTAATACTCCGTTGTTGGTGCTGAATGTGAATATCGGAACTTTCCGACCCTTTTCCAGATTCCAACGTGTCGAAATCGTCATCCTTATTTGCTTCAATTACATTGCCATGGTCGAAAGTCAGCGGTTCGTCGTAGTCGTCATCTTCACCCTGTTCATCTACATGTTTTTGCTTATTCTTTTTGTGGATTAGCACGATACGTGCTGCCACCAATCGTCCAAGCCTGACAGCGTCTTCGTACTCTTTTAAGTTGTGAATGGTCAGTAATGCCGGGGCTAACTTGGATATACCCCGTAACGCACCAATTCGGGTACTGTGCTTAGGGTGTAGAATTTGGTTCACTTCAATAAACAGGGGCTTTTGTGAAAACGCGGACAAATCCGGCACAAAGTAATAGCCCTCGGTTCGGTTGTACGCGCCGAGCTGAACCCCGTTTACAATGTTCTTTTTACTGTCGGATAAATCGGCGGGTATGTGGTCACATTCAAACGGCTCTATCCCAAAGGGGACACGCCCTAAATAGGGGTGGTCGCCGTGTTCGTAAACCCTTGAAAATGCCTCTCCGTCTCGTACAGTGGCGCGCAGTAAAAGCAGTTCGCTGTCAGCGCGTGAGGTTCGACCGTCCATGCACCATGTTGGGCCGGCGTTTTCGTAAGCTCGCTGAATCTGTTTTGCTAATTCGTTATCGACCGTACCATCACGCCGTTTGGGCTGGGGTTGAACAATCAGCCCATCGGCTCCAATCACACACTTTCCCAGCTCGTCCAATGCAGTGGCAACGATCGGATAATTCTCTTCAAAGTATCTCGCCTGTTGCGCCAGCGGTAACTGGCTAACTCGCGCCAGCTCAGAGGCGTGTTTGTTAGACTTAGGTGGACGCTTGCCGCTTTTGGGGCGTAACGCCTCATAGTTGGCAGAGAGTTTCTTCCCAAGCCAAGGTATTTTTTGAATGATTCCCATATCACACCTTTGGTCGATATTGTCGCGTGCGCGGCTTTCTTGATGTCGTTAAGCGAGCAATAGAGGATCTGGTTTCTCGGATGCCGTCTTGCACTTGCTTTAGGCTGGCGCGTTGCAGCTCTCGGTCGTCTTCGTCTCTGACCTTTTGCCCCTCTTTGAGGATTTCACGCTCAGTGCTTTCATACTCCGTCAATCGTTGCCGGAGTTGTTCCAGTTGAGTCATTAACTTAATCCTCTTGAAATGACGCGTTTGCGCTTGCGCGGTTTAGATACAGTGGTGTGTTCGCCTTTTTGGCTCACGTTGACGTTGACGTTTAAAGGCGCTGCCCAATTCGGCGGCTTGTTCCAATCAATTGCCATGGCTCGGATATGCCAAAGCCCAGCAAACGCGTACTGGGCATGATCGAACGGTTCGTTGTTTTTGCCTTTGGGGCAGAACCAGCGACCTTTGTCGTCTTTTTCTTCGGACAACAACCCGTTGTACCAGTCCTGCTTTGCCCAAAATGGCGGGCGGAAAAAGCGAGGGCTGGCTGAATCTTCATTCATCATTGAGGAATAGACGGAACTCTTAACCACATTTGTGTTGATATTGAGTAGAGGAATATCACCACGGGCTGCCATAGGGTGATCGCTGGATGAATCCGGCTCACTTATTTTTGTCCAACCATCCCATTCCTTTTCACGGAATGCGCGCGGGTTACCTTTTACCAACATCAAGCGGCTGTGTAGCCCTCTTTGCTGCAATTCACGGTAAAACTGATAGGCGTGAAACGTGGTGTTTCCTTCACCTTCGGCGTTGTCTGAACCACCGGAGTCACACAATGTTAACCGTGGAACGATGGTTAATTCTGTACCGTCGATGGCGTATTCTTTGTTGATCACCCGTTTGATGATGGGAAACCAATCTTCTACATAAACGTGAGGTTGAACTCGCTGGGGTTCGCCTGCGACTTTGCGCTCTTCGTTTAACAGAATGTGAAAGCGGTCTATCGGTTGCCATTGGCAGTTTTCTGTAAATGCGTGGACCTGAACATCAAAGCGACTGTTTGCCCCGCCTTGCACATCTATGGTTGCCAATAAAAAGCGAGTATCTGCTGGCGCAATGCCCTGCGGTAATTGAAACTCGGTGGCGCGTTCTTGTAGGCGGTCGCCGCTCAACTCCGAATCAATCGCTTTCGGGGTATAAGGTCGCCCTACAGTAGTATTGAAAAACACTTGCAGTTTCGATTCGTCGCCAAACTGATCGTAATGCTCAACCGCTTTAATGTATTCCTCAACCATGTCGCCCCAATCATTAAAAGAAGCGCATAGCCCTTCAAACCAAAAACTGGATCGGTAAAGGTTCGGGAGGGCAATCGATAAGCGGTTGCCTTTTTCATCAACTTCACCGGGGAACATGTAATCCCCACTCAGATTGATGTCGTATTTCGCATCGGGTTTAGTGCCTTTCCCACAATGTGGGCATACTACTTGTACAGTGCTTGCTTTTCCGGGCTCCCACTCTAGGCATTCCCATTTATCAGCAAACCACTTTCCGCAGTGTGGACACTGCCAATACCACACCTCACAGGTGCCGTCGTTATATAGCGCGGTGATGCCTGCCGCTCTTGGGGCTTGGTGAGGTTTGAGCCCTTCTTGATCTCGTATTGGGGTTCGGGACGGCGACGCTTCTGCGATGGTCACGCCATCACTACCCGCTTGCAGGGTTCGCTTTGCGCCCCGCCCGAATTTATCCCCTTCTGTGCCTCCGGCTCCGGTGCCGTTGTCTTCTGAACGGTCGTAGTCGGTAAAAATCACCACCCCGTAACCTTGCGCCGATAGAGCGTCATTCGTGGGTGAGTTGATGGTGACCGTGGCTTCATTCTTAAACCGCTTGCGCTCAATGCCATCGTCGTGGCGGTTTCCCGTTTTTAGCTTTTGTAATGGCTCCGTGTTTCGCACCATTCGCCCCAGCTCTTTATCGGAATAACCGTGCGCGGTTTTTTGCGTTGCGAAGATCAAAAGCAGATCGCAAGGATTTTGCCAGACGCGGTAAAACACCACGCCATCTAATAAGGTTTTGGTTTTTGTAGAACGTGCCGACCCCATCAAAATCAACTCTCGGCATTGACGGCTAAACGCTCTCTCTAACGGCTTACGCATATAAGGGGCGATGGACGAATCGAATTTTACGACTCCGCCCGTGTCGGCGATGAAAAGATATTTATCGCAAGCTTCTACTGGGCCAATATCTTCCGCTTCGGTGACTTCAATGGCTTCTGCCATTACCTCAGAGATGCTTTTGTAACTCATCAGCGTATTCCTGCCCTTTCTTAGTGATTTCTTTGCCGATGGTTTGCAGTTTGCTGTCTAGGCGCTCGGATTGCTTTGCCGACCATTCGGGGCTAATCCGTTCCACCTCGGTGGTGATTTGCCTGAGTTTCTTAAACAACATGGCAAAGGTGCCGCCCCACACGGTGACAACATCATTTGACTGCACTAGCTGTTTCATATCTTGCTTGCGCTTCATTTGCTGGGTGATTGCCATTTCGTATTCTTTAAACTCTTTCATAGAGCCAAATTGATCGAGCAACTCTTGAATTTCATTGATTTGGCTTTCACTAAGCGTTTTATTTCGACGCCGTGACGTTTTCCGGGCATCGACTAGGAAAGGCGCAAGGTCTTTACATTCGTAAACTTCGTTTCCGCGTGCGTCTTTGCCGCAGGGTTTAACGTTGTTTTGTTCAATCACTTTTTTGATGGTGTTGGGCGATTTACCCCAATACTTTGCCGCCTCCGACTTATTCATTGCGTATTTGGAGGTCATAGAGCGCGCCTCCTATGCGTGAACGTGAGGCATAAAAAAAGCCACCGCGTGGGTGGCTTCTATGCTTTTGTTATTAAATTAATAATTTATTTATATTACTAAGTTATTTAGAAAATAAAGACACATCTGATTGTTCAATCTTCAATTGATGGGCGATAAAGCCTTTCAATGCATCTTCTTGTGTTACCCCATCATGCTGAAATCGTGATCTATTTTTTGCCCAAAGCACATTAATGGCTTTTTGCATGTCAGTGGCAGGGGCTTGGGTAGTTGATGATATTTCCCAATGAATTCCATCGCATTCTTTCCCTGAGTATCCGCAACCTTTCGAATACAAATAAGCTTCCGACAAGATACCATAACTAGTACCCTTAAATTCTTGGTCGTCGGCATGTACCCGAACTTCGAATACATCCGCCCATTTTTCTTGCTTAAGGTCGAAAGCCACTTTTGCCGCGACCGCCATGCGCTGTTCTGCACTGCTGTTCGCCGACATGGTGGCGTAGGCTGTCACTATTTCTTGCTTGCCGTTTTTCTCTCGATCTGTGTAAAAAATCCGATAGCTTATTTCCTTCCCTTTTAACCCTTCGGGAATGGTTGCCGATTTGTGAAGAATAACAAACGTCGCAATGACCAAAATGATTAACATTGCTGCCCACTTTAAGCCTTTACCGATTAACTTTTCCATTTACCAACTCGTGTTTATATAAAACACAAACCATATACATGCAGGCAATGGAGATCGAGCCTAGTCACTAACTCGGCGTGGGTTTTGTGCGCTCCATATAATTTTGAAGCGGGAAACTACGCCACCACTTATTGTATAGCTTGGCTCGCGCAATTCGTTTTTTGGGAATACTGCCTACGTTTGCCAACACCCAAGCACCTGCGACGATAAGCGACAGTGTCGGATTTGTCGCAAGCTGGGCGAACCGCACCTTTCTGATGTCGATATTAAACGCCTTTTGGATCTCTTTTCTGTACTCATAAAAGCCACTGTGGTGCTGCATGAGTGAAAAAAGACCGTGAGAAATTGAACACACCCCACCGAACTGGCTTTTTTCTAGCCCGCCGCCGGATTCTATCAGGGTGATTTCGTGTAGTAGCCGCCCTAGGTTTTTAACGCCGTAGGCTTTGCCCACTAGAAAGCAGGCATCTTTTAAATGCGATGGTGATAATGCGCCGTGTACCATTGACCTAGCTCCGTGTTTGAATGCAACGCCATGTTGCCCGTGGCAGCTCTGCACGCGCCACTACATAAAAATGTTTTTTTTAGGATGAGCGAACCCGCACGCCTTTGCGTGTTGTGTATATTACAAGTGATATACATTGGGTGTACTGGCTTGAGCGTTCTAGCCGCTCGGTTACCAGCCGAGAAAAAGGAAGCCGAATTTTACCAACGTTGTTTATGACTGGTTTCCCAGCCGCTTAAATGGGGGCTTCCCTTTTGGTCAAACCTAAAAAGCAAAAAAGCCTGTTAACACCAATGCGGTATCGTCAGGCTTTTATGTCTGAATATGTTTGTTTTTTGTGCGGAACCCTATGGGGTGTGCAGCTTTGATAAGTAAGTACATATGATGACCTTAGTTAGGTGAACTTAAGCCATCCAAGGTTTCCAATCTTGGGTGGCAAGCCAGAACGAGGTTGGAAACTACCGCTATGTACCGACGGCCTGCCGAAGCAGCCCCGTTCTAACCCACCATAGAATAGGTGTGCAGAAATGCACAGCCTTTAAGTTGTGGTTGGTACATATGTTTCGAGGTTTCCAATCTCGGCGCTGGATTTTGCCAGCGCACAACCATTGTCATAAATGTGCATATCCGTGTCAATAACTAGCTGCCCCGCTTGATGGATTGCTGCGCAATAAATTTAAATATGTGGATATGGCCCAGTGATGCGCCTATTCCGTATACCACCGTTTGGCTGAATGTCATGCCCTGCATTAACCCAAAGTGCCACGATGCAAACGCTAATGCGCTGGCGACGCACAGCTCCCCTATAAAAACTTGAGGGGGGATTTTCTCGGCAGATTTCAATAGAGCCCCCACGCGCGCAATGATAAATAAAGCTACAAACACCCAAAAGCTGTTTGTCTCTTGGTCGTTTGTAAACATACAGCATCCGTTTTAATTAGGAGAGGAGTAAGCAGGACGGTAAAAAAAAGCCCCAAACAAAATGTAAGGGGCTGGTTCAAGCTTGTCAGTTGGCTGCGTCGGCTAATGGATTTCCCGACGATGGGAAAATACTACCGTAAAGAGTCCCCTTTTATCAAGTGATATGACTCACATTTGAGTTATTTGCGCGCTACGGAACGATGATCAAGGCTCATATTTGAGTCAAATATGCATAACCAAATTCTTGCAAAGCCTTGGTATCTAAGGCTTGAACGTGTTCATTTAGTGATTCATTGGTTTTTTGATAACGTCGGAAATAAACGCTTTTTGATACTCCGATGGCTTCGAATAGGTCTTTTGTTCTGAGTTCGACGAATTCACGCTCATTGATCAGCCTTTTTGTTACGAGCTTTTCGACTTTTTCAGCGGTGCGCTGTTGTTTGGGTTGATCGCCTAGTTCGCTGATCACGACTTCAATCAATTGGGGTAAGTGTTCGCTGTGATGGCTTTCCCCGTAACGGTAGAGAAGCCATTTCCCAAGATGCCCCGGCATTTCGTTAATGATGCGTTTTATTCTAAGGTGATCGAATACGTACTCGGAACAATTGAGTTTTGATGTGCCTTTACGGCGGGTGTCTGTTGCATTGAGTATTTCTGGCTGTCGTTCGTTGTCGTTAGCGGTTCGTTTGGGGGCATTAACGTTGAAGATCGCCCGCTGGCTTCCGTCTTCATTGCGCGGCGGCTGCCAGTCGGCCAGGGCTTCCATGATCAGTTCACGGCTTTGGTCTAAGATGTCGGCTTCGTCTAAGATGTCGTATTCGCTGATCATGTTATCTCTTAATATTCGTTGCTTTCTTCGATTCGTCGGCGCTTTCTTTCTTCGTATGCGTCCCAGTCAGTTGTTCGCTCTATTTCGTCGTATTCATCTTTGCAATCGGCACATATCCATCCCCAGTGCGCGTCGTTGATGCAGTTTTCGTCGCCACACATTGAGCAAGCGGGTATGTCTAGATCATTGGCTGTTTTAATCGGCATTATTAACCCTCAAGCTTTTGACCACGCCACCCCATTAGAATGGCGTGAATGGAAAACCCAACTGCGGCAATCGTCAGGAACGTGAACACTGTTACCCCTGAAAACGTCCATACGTCGTGAGTGATAAAGGCAAAGAATTCGATCATTAACTTTCTCCGTCTAAGTTAAACCTGCTTATGTTGTGCCGGGTGCCGACTGCGCCAGTGCCTTTGTGTACTTTTCTTGATTCATCGACACACGCGGCGGCGACACTCAACAGGCAATCAATCCATTGGTTT
The DNA here is from genome assembly GCF_014694455.1 of Vibrio sp. S9_S30. GTDB lineage: Bacteria > Pseudomonadota > Gammaproteobacteria > Enterobacterales > Vibrionaceae > Vibrio. Next base: position 34,715 of record NZ_JAAUWT010000027.1, read on the forward strand.
GATTCTTCTTGCCCGTCGTTTTCGTCGTAGATTCCATCGTGCGTCGGCTTGGCATTGGCGACCGCTTCGGATACCAGATTTAGTATTTTTTCTAGATTGGCATTGCACGTTTTTGCACCTTCCAATGGCGGCAAAGTATCGATAAATCCGTGCATGGCGTGGATTTCTTTTAATGCGCTTTCTTTGTGCCTTTTTGGCAGACAGTCCAGCCATGTGTGCTTCCACTGCAAGGGGAAATTGTGCTCACCGGATAGGTATCTGTTCACTTGCCGGGAAAGACTACCTTTCCATTTTGCGTATTCTTCTGCGCAATCGCTGGGTGCGATGTTTTTTAGCCTGGGGGCTAGAATGTCGGTCGCAAAGCTGGGCGCGTTTTCTTGGCTGGTCATAAACCAGTTTTTGGTGTGTCGAATGATTATTTCGGCTTCGTCTTTTTCAATATTACTCATTTAAGAGTCCCTCAACTGACATTTAAAGGATATAGCTCATATATGAGTCATTATTTTAGCCAATGATTATCGCTTTGGATAGCTTATATTGCGCGGGTTTGTAGATTGTTTTGATGTTGGTCGGATTCTTTTGCAAGGGTGGTATGTGAGCGCTTGTGTCCTGACTCGGACGTCAAATGGCTGTCTTTTGTGGCATACAATGAATTTAACGTTAAAAAACGCTCTTAAACCGTTCTTAATGGTCGGGGATGCTTTATAATCTAGTTAACCACCATAAATATAATTTTTTGTAACGTTGCTTTTGCGGCGCTTTTTATCATCGTCTGACGCTATTTTTTATTTGTTGAGAGGTAACCCGCACGGCTTCGGCGCGTGCATATTGGCACTGGTTTGGCTTGTAACGCGTGGCATTTTTAGTTTGCGCGTTCTTGCTTGATTCGGCGCTAGGATATAGGAATTTATTATGCCAGAAGCACACAAGGTATTTGCTGCAATCCGCAAATCTAAGAACATGAAACAAAATGATTTTTCCGGTATTGCAAGCCGCGCAACTGTTGGCAGATTTGAGCAGGGTGAAGGGGATTTGCCCACTCAAGTGCTAATACGTGCTTTGAAGAAAATGAACGTGACTTTGGGTGAGTTTGTAACCCGCATGGAAAGCGAGGAAACACACGGCTACCACACGAAAAACGTGCCTGTTCTACGCTGGACGGATTTGGACGGTGATGATCCAAACGCGCAAGGTACTGTGTTTTACCCGAACGGCACTAAGATTGAGAGCTATGCACTTAAGGTGCGTGATGCTTCAATGATTTCGACGGATTTCTTAACTAACTTTCCTGTCGGCTGCCATATCATTGTGGAGCCTATGAAGTCGGTGAACGATGATACTTTGGTAATTGTTAAGGCGGGCGGCGCTTTTCATTTTAGGCGTAAATACCGTGGGGCGTTTATCCCTGCCAATAATGAGTTTGAAACCATCGAGAAAGGTGAGGTGGTTGGGCGCGTTGTTGGTTGGGTTGGCAACGGTTAGCGCGTCGAATTCTGACGATTTTTTTAACGTTTTTTCACTAGCAGTGCGCCCAATGCCTGCAATTCTGATTCTAACTTACCCGTTTTTTGCTGATGCTTTGCCGCCTGATCTGTCAGGCGGTTGATGGTGTTTTGCTTCTGCTCAGTGATTGTGCATTGCGCACTGTATCGCTTGTCTTGATAACCAATTTTGTTTTGTGCCTGATTTAATTGTGCTTGCAATTCGGCGTTCGTTTCGATGAGTGCTTTCTCTATGTCACTTTGCCCCAATAAGTTTTCTAGGTGCTTTACTCGCGCTAGGGCGTTTTGTAACTGACTGGCTTCACTGTCGTGAAATTCTTCTAAGTATGGGGCGATAGTGTCGGTCATTAGGCAGCTTCCTTTCCTTCACTCGCGTCGATTCCTGACGAATTTTTTATGAATTCTTTGAATGCACCAACCGCACCTTGTTGGGAAATTTCGCCAATTTCGACGACTTGCCGTAATTGGCTATCAGTCAATTTGTGGGCTTGGTCTTGTAGCTGTAAAGGGAGCCAGTCGGGAACTTCTGTCACGCCATAGACGTCCACGATATCAAGCGGGTTTTCTTCCAATACCTTGCGAGCGTTGAGCATTTTATCCAGCTTTGGGGATGCCCATTCGGCTATCGTGGTTTCTAGTTGGATTTCTTGATTTTCTGCAAATTGCCAAAGATCGGCGATGCCGTAGGCGTGAATGAAAAGATCGATAAAATCTAACGTGCGATTCATTCGGTCGTTTATTTTACCACTTCGTATGGCTTCGGAGATCGAGGGGCGACTGAACCCAGTGACGTTTGCTAAGTGAACGTTATTCACTGTCACGGCGGCGGTGGCGGATTGCAATAGTTGTTGCAGTTTTTCGAGTCGATTCATAGCTAAACCTTGGTGTTGAATTGAGGATCACAACGATCATTCTATTGATCACTTAGCGTGCACAAATTTGATCAGCAAGCGGAGTTTGATATTTAGAAAAATCAGATACTTAGCTGGGGTGCTGCTTATCCCCATGTAAACCGTCAAAATTTTCTAAACTCGGCGTCTTACCTCCGCCAATCGTTTGATTATGGTTCACAGTACCTTTCAAACTTCGCCAGACGCCCCCAGAGGGGCGGCAGGCTCACCGCCAACCCTTGAGACCGACGGCAGGCACGCGCCCTCTGAAGCGCTTAGAGAAGCTCTAACATGGACATTTTCACAAAAAGTTTTTAAGAAAAAGCAACTCATAATCTCCATGACTTAACCCGCAAACCTAGCAGCAACCACACCATAAAATTCAATGGCTCCCCAGCCGATTATCGCCCCGGCGATTGCGCACTCAACCAAGGCATGCACTAGGCGGGGCGTAGGTTTAAGATTGATTAGGCTTTGCATTGCTTCCCCCAAATCAGTTCACGCGCCAAAATTAACCCGGATAATTGACCATCAAGAAACTTCTTTCTTTCGACATTCTTACAAGTCAAAGGCTCCGCCATAATGTTGGCAATGTCTTTGGTAAGCTCATCTATCGCCAAATTCAAGGCTTTTATGCCTTTGTCAGAATGACGCACACCATTCCTGAAACTGGGCTGTATTAGCCCGATGCCCGACCAGTTGAAGCTTGAACACTTATATGATTCCACCTTCCAATTCCTCTTTTGCGTTTAATTTCGACACTAGAATAACCAAAGAAGACTCACATTTAAAGCTTTAAAATACATTCCTCTGGGTTTAGTACTCAAATATGAGCTATAGGCTGTATTTTCAAGGTGTTGTGAGTTGCTGTCTCGTTTTACCATCTTGCGATTGTCTTACTTTTTTCTTGCTTCAAATGTGCCTGCCAGCGCTCTAGCGTCTCTCTTTTGCGAGGTTCGATATAAGCTTGAATGTATGTTTTGTCGAGCTTGGGGATGTGGTGATTGAGCAGGAACTTTATTACCAAGTAATCCTCTCCTTCCTCTGTCCAAGTGCTGGAACATAACTTTCTCAAGTCGTGGGATGTCCATTTGCGTTGTGAAAAGGTTCTGATAAGCGCACATGCTTTGGATTTCCCGATTGGTGGGCTATTAGAGCTGTTGAATTTCGAGGGGAATATGTAATCACCCACATATCCTTGCTCTTTTAAAAAGTTACGGTGTAGCTTTAAATATTCAAATACTTCGTTGGTGATGGGGAGCGTATGTTCGTGCTCTTTCGTCTTGATCTCTTGCGACGGCAAATACCATGTCATGTTCGAGAGGTCTATGTGTGACCACCGTGCCTTGCGGGTTTCTCCCTGTCTTGTGCCGTGACTAAGCATCATATACACCAGTGCTTTTGTGATGTCGTGCTCGCCTCCGATGGCGTCGAGGATTTCAGGGATATGACCAGCTTTAAGCTTTCCATCTTTGTGCGGGATTTTCTTTTTTATTAATGCCTTGAATCGAATAGTTGCCAATGGGTTGACGTTGATTAAATCCAGCTCAGCGGCTTTGTCGCATATTAGGCTTAATATGCTGAAATAGCTTTTTAACGTAGCCAGCGAAAAACCATTCGCCTGGAGCTTCCACAAAAACTCACTTTCGATGGTCACTTTGTTCAACTGTCTTAACTCTTTCCCGCCCAGAACGGGGAGCAGATGACGTTTAATAACACTCCTGATTTGAACTTTTCTTTCTTGTGAAATGAGATTATCCGTTTCATTTCTCTGTCGATACCAATCCAACATTTGCCCCACTGTTGTGAAGTGATCGGCGGTGATGCTTTTCAAGTCTTCCCCGCAAGAATACCGAGCCGCAATCTCTGGTAGTGTTTTCTTCATCGTTTTAGCGGGGATAAGTGGCCAAGCGCCAACCTTTCGCCAGCGAGCACGACCAGACTCTCGGACAGTCAAAAACCAGCTTGCTTTTGAGCGGTCGGACAAGAAACGAAGGCGTAAAGGTAAGTTATGAAAGTTGAGTTCTGTGATGTGTTCTATTTTTTGGTACCGCTCGATTGCAGACTCAGTTAAGTCACACTCGACTACCTTTATCATTTCAGTCATAAAGCCTCTGGATGTTCATCAAACTTTGTAAGCACAGCACTAAAGCAGCCTCGCTATCGCTCGCCGGGTCAGCGCTGGAGTTGTCTGGCTCGCTCCGCTCCTATCAGACAACTCCATCACTCGACCTTTTCTATTAGAAAACCTAATGTGTCATTTATGTTGCTGTGAAAAGAGGTTGAATCCAAGCGGCGATTAATTACGCTCAGAGGAGAGAAAGGCTTGATTTTAGGTAAAATTAACCCTTACCCACGCGAGCTTCTTTACTCTATACGCAGGTAGTGGTTTACCTAAAACATCCATCACGCCCGTCGGGTCGAAAAGGAATCATTCAGTGTGTAGTCTCTCTCTACTTGTGCGTGTTTAAAGCCTCCACATGTAAGCCATACATGCTTCAAAGACTTCCTTCCTAGCCACGCACCGTAAATCAATAGAGGAGGATATTACTCGCTCTATGCCTCTCGCCAGAGTGTCACGCGAGAGTTTCCCCAACATACGCTCTCTGTGATTTACACCAACCGCTAACAACCATCGGACTGTGTTTGGTTGCTCTTTTTCCCCTAGTGCCCACCTGTCTCTTTAACCGCCCGTAACACTAGAGTCACTGAATTACACTTTGTTTAAATGGGAAATGAGTGTTTATTAAACCCGTTATATATTCTCTTCATTCAGTGAAGGTTTTCGTGTGGGCGTTTACGAACGCCCACACGAAAGCCTTCACTGAATGAAGAGAATATATAACGGGTTTAATAAACACTCATTTCCCATTTAAACAAAGTGTAATTCAGTGACTCT
>NZ_JAAUWT010000028.1 GCF_014694455.1 Vibrio sp. S9_S30
GAATTTGCTTGGCGACCATAGCATTGTGGACCCACCTGATTTCCATGCCGAACTCAGAAGTGAAACGCAATAGCGCCGATGGTAGTGTGGGGTCTCCCCATGTGAGAGTAGGACATCGCCAGGCTTTAAATTTATTGAAAGAGCCCGTTTGGAAAAACGGGCTTTTTTAGTCCAAAGCAAAAAAGAATTGAGTATGCTGGTATAGCTCAGTTGGTAGAGCGCACCCTTGGTAAGGGTGAGGTCCCCAGTTCAAATCTGGGTACTAGCACCATTGTTTCAGGCTCTAGAAGACCTGAAAGTAATACCGAATTTACTTGGCGACCATAGCATTGTGGACCCACCTGACTTCCATGCCGAACTCAGAAGTGAAACGCAATAGCGCCGATGGTAGTGTGGGGTCTCCCCATGTGAGAGTAGGACATCGCCAGGTTCTATTTCTAAGCCCTGATCAGTCGATCAGGGCTTTTTCGTTTCTACGGCACAGTACTTGTTCTGAATGACTAAAAGTGACTCCTGTAACTTTTCATTTTTCACACCTTTTGTGGTTCAATGTATTCGAAAATAAAAGCAATCTTTCGGGCATATGGAGATAGAATAGGCACAATATTTAAGTAAAGGATAAGGAAGATGGGACAATTATCCGTTCTTGGCTTCATCGCACTTGGTGGTGCATTTGGTGCTTGTTCTCGATTTTTAGTGTCGGAGTTATTAGCCAACCTGTTTGGTCGAGGCTTTCCCTATGGAACGCTCACAGTGAATGTTGTGGGCTCACTAGCGATGGGAATGCTCATTGCCTCATTTGAGAATGGAAGTCTTGCGACAGAGCCCTGGAGGCAGATTATTGGCTTAGGTTTCCTAGGGGCGCTGACCACTTTTTCAACTTTCTCTATGGACAACGTTCTACTGATGCAGCAAGGCGCCTTTTTTAAGATGGGTCTGAATGTATTGCTTAATGTTGTACTTAGTATTTCTGCAGCTTGGATAGGCTTTCAATTGTTGATTAAAAGTTAATCTTTTCAAACTTTGTTCTTGGTTTTGACCTAACCTTTCCCTTATACTTGCTTCACTTGTCGGAGTGCTCCGCCTAATTTTATTGGGCGAGCTGAGACCGCGTTAGCGGGATCCGTTGAACCTGATCAGACTAATATCTGCGAAGGGAACAAGAGAAGATACCTCACCTGATGTCAGTCGGGATCTATCTACTTTCAGATGGCGTTTTCACGCACATTTGCCCTCTTGTAACAACAATCCGCCAAGCATTTTCTTCCTAAGGACTTTGTCCTAAATATAATGATTGCAAGGAAAAATGCTATGTCGAATCGCAAGCAAGCGAGACTGGAAGCGAAACAGTTTATTGATAACCTATCTACTCAACCGTATCCAAACTCTCATAAAGTCTATGTAGAGGGCTCTAGAAGCGATATTAGGGTGCCAATGAGAGAAATATCTCTTGCAGACAGTTTGGTCGGTGGGACTAAAAAAGACCCGATATTCGAACCTAATGAGCCAATACGTGTATACGATACATCTGGCGTGTATACCGATCCGGATCATAAAGTGGACCTTTATAACGGTCTGCCAAAGTTGCGTGAAAATTGGATCAAAGAGCGAAATGACACCGAGATTTTGTCGGACGTAAGTTCTGTTTATACCAAAGAAAGATTGGAAGACGATACATTAGATGGTTTACGGTACGGTAACCTACCTAAAATCCGACGCGCCAAAGAGGGCAAGTGTGTCACTCAGTTGCATTATGCGCGTAAAGGTATCATTACCCCTGAAATGGAATACATCGCGATACGTGAGAACTTGCAACGTCATAAATTTGCTGATGAACAGCTTAATATAGAGCACCCAGGCGAGAGCTTTGGCGCTAACCTTCCTAAAGAAATCACCCCTGAATTTGTGAGAAAAGAAGTCGCAGAGGGGCGAGCCATTATTCCTTCCAATATCAACCACCCAGAGTCAGAACCGATGATCATTGGGCGTAATTTCCTTGTAAAGGTCAATGCGAATATTGGTAACTCTGCTGTATCGTCTTCGATTGAAGAAGAAGTTGAAAAGCTTGTGTGGTCGACTCGATGGGGAGGCGATACGGTAATGGACTTATCTACAGGTCGAAACATTCATGAAACCCGTGAATGGATCATGCGTAATAGCCCAGTTCCTATTGGCACGGTTCCTATGTATCAAGCGCTCGAAAAAGTAAACGGTGTTGCGGAAGACCTGAACTGGGAAGTCATGCGAGATACCTTAATTGAGCAGGCAGAGCAGGGTGTGGACTACTTTACGATTCATGCTGGTTTGTTATTACGCTACGTGCCTATGACGGCAAAACGAGTCACTGGTATCGTATCTCGCGGCGGCTCTATCATTGCGAAATGGTGTTTAGCTCATCATCAGGAAAGTTTCTTATATACGCATTTCCGCGAAATATGTGAAATTTGTGCGAAGTACGATGTGGCTCTTTCTCTGGGAGATGGGTTGCGACCAGGCTCGATTGCAGATGCGAACGATGAAGCTCAGTTTGCTGAACTAAGAACATTAGGTGAACTAACCAAAGTCGCTTGGGAATACGACGTACAGGTGATCATTGAAGGTCCTGGGCATATTCCTATGCACATGATTAAAGAAAACATGGACGAGCAACTTAAGCACTGCCACGAAGCTCCATTTTATACGCTTGGTCCACTAACAACGGATATTGCTCCAGGTTACGATCATATTACTTCAGGTATTGGTGCGGCCATGATTGGGTGGTATGGCTGTGCCATGCTTTGCTATGTTACACCGAAAGAGCACTTAGGGTTGCCCAATAAAGAAGACGTTAAGACGGGATTAATTACCTATAAGCTGGCGGCGCATGCAGCGGATTTAGCAAAGGGGCACCCTGGCGCTCAAATTCGCGATAACGCTCTTTCAAAAGCTCGATTTGAATTCCGCTGGGAAGACCAATTTAATTTAGGTTTAGATCCTGACACAGCACGCCAATACCACGATGAAACTCTTCCGCAAGAGTCAGGTAAAGTTGCCCACTTCTGCTCAATGTGTGGTCCGAAATTCTGTTCAATGAAGATTTCTCAGGAAGTTCGGGAATACGCAAAGGACACTGAGCAAGTCGCGCAAGATCAAGCCATTGAAATAAAGATGTTGGATGATCCGTTAGAAGGCATGCGTCGGAAATCCGAAGAGTTTAAAGCGACAGGTTCGGAGTTGTATCATCCCGCCAAACAGAGTGTTCTGGAGGACTAAATGGCTCAGCTATTGTTGCCAAGCACTCAAGTCGAGTTAACAGGTCTCGTTCAAACAAGACTGTTACTGGCGCAGGAGCAAGGCTTTGATATTGCTGATATTGAGTTGGGTGTGAGCCCAACTCATTTGACGCAATGCTACGTTGATGACCGGTGCGTATCTCTTTCCTTTGATAAGTCGGATAATGAAGCCAATTATGTTTGCCGATTTTCGAATGGTCAGGCTTCACCTTTGGCTATTTCTCAACTGTCGAAAGAACCCAACTTACTGTTGATTGATGTTTATCATGATTTTCAGCTCGTTGATTTATGGTGTGATAAAGAGTCCAATCGAGCGTTGAGCTTTAGCGGAGCACCATTGTCTAAGCAACAGCAACAGTCTTATCTGGCTTGGTTGTTGACATCTCTAGTACTGGATTTCCCTATTGAGGATGCCCTCGTGATAGCCCGAGCTGCAGTACGTTCGGATGTTTCACGTGAAACATGGCCTCTAGAGACTTCAACATTCCCAACCCCAATACTTTCCGACGAGTTGTTAGCTATCCACGTAGGATGGGATATTGAGAACGGATCGCCTTTTCCTAAGACAAACGCAGAATATCTTAGCTTATATCCGGTTGTGGATACGGTTGAGTGGGTAGAACGTTTGCTGGAAATAGGGGTGAAGACCACTCAGCTCCGGATCAAAAATGCCGATGATCCGGATTTAGAGACCAAGATAATAAAAGCCATCGATTTAGGTCGTCAGCACGGTGCTCAAGTCTACATTAATGACTATTGGCAATTGGCGGTCTTGCATGGTGCTTATGGTGTGCATTTGGGACAAGAGGATCTGGAGTTTGCGGATTTGGACCAGATAGCAAAAGCTGGGGTGAGAATCGGGCTATCTACTCACGGTTACTATGAAATACTTCGGATCAAGCAGGTCAGTCCAAGCTACATAGCTCTAGGGCATATCTTCCCAACCACAACGAAGGTCATGCCTTCCCGTCCACAAGGTCTCGTGAGGCTCAAGCTTTATCAGAAATTGGCAGGGAAGTTTCCGACCGTTGCGATTGGTGGGATTGACTTAGAAAGGGCGGCTAAGGTTTGGCAGTGCGGAGTTTCCAGTTTAGCGGTTGTACGCGCTATTACGCTGAGCAAAGATCCCAAGGAAGTCATAGATAACTTCCGTGAGATATTGAAGAGTAGGTAATTCAGTGACAATAACGGATTCGGAGTTTCTAAGGTATCAACGCCAGATCGCACTACCTGAAATTGGCGAATGTGGTCAAGCTAAGTTGAAACACACCAGCATACTGGTTGTCGGATGCGGCGGGCTAGGGTGTTCAGCCATTCAGCATCTTGCTGCTTCCGGTGTGGGACATCTTGTGATTGCGGACGGAGATAACGTTGAGGTGAGCAACTTGCCGAGGCAGATACTCTATTCAAACGACGACATTGGAACGCGTAAAGTTGTTGCCGCCAAGAAAGCCATCACCAATATCAATTCGGATGTGCGTGTGCGCATTATCCAGAAGAAACTGTTGGGTAATCAACTTGAGCTTGAGTGCATGCAGGCAGACATCGTATTGGATTGCAGTGACAATTTTGAAACTCGACAAGAGATTAATCGTATTTGCCATAGGTTAAAAACGCCCTTGGTGTCGGGAGCCGCGATTGGTTGGCAGGGTCAGTTGGCGACGTTTATGTATCAAGATTCGGATCCCTGCTATCACTGCTTATACCCAATCACGGAATCAATACCTAATATACGTTGCTCAGACTCTGGGGTAGTTGGATCTGTCGTTGGGATCATCGGTACGCACCAGGCTCTAGCCGCCATTCGGTTAGTGACAATGGCGCGGGATCTCGAAAACCGTCTGACGTTGTTTGACGGTTTGTCTATGCAGTTTCATCAATTTAATATTTCAAAAGATACCTCGTGTTGTGTGTGCAACTCGACCATCGATACTCAGGAAAAGAAATGAGTACATTAACGATCAAATTTAATGGAGAGCGGATTTCGATTGCGCATGAAATGACGCTTGTTGATTTGCTGGAAAGTCAGAACATTGAACAGGGAGGCATCGCCATTGCGGTGAACCAACAAGTTCAAACCAAAGCAATGTGGTCTGACACTCGATTCAACGAAGGCGACGATGTTGTGGTATTTAGAGCAATTGCCGGAGGTTAATGATGTTAACGATAGCTGGAAAAACATTTGAATCGCGCTTGTTTACTGGGACGGGAAAATTTTCGAACAGCCGAGTGATGAGCGATGCGATTATTGCGTCGGGGTCGCAGCTCGCCACCATGGCGCTAAAGCGAGTGGACTTAGACTCGAAAGAAGATGATATTCTATCGCCGCTTATTGCACAAAACATTGGTTTACTGCCGAACACTTCTGGAGCAAAAAACGCTAAAGAGGCGGTTTTCGCGGCGCAACTTGCTCGCGAAGCATTAGAAACCCATTGGTTAAAATTGGAAATTCACCCCGATCCGAAATACTTAATGCCGGATCCTATAGAGACATTAAAGGCGGCAGAAAAATTGGTGGAGCTGGGCTTCATTGTTTTACCTTATTGCCACGCAGACCCCGTACTTTGTAAGCACCTTGAAGAAGTCGGTTGTGCCGCAGTGATGCCTTTGGGCGCGCCAATAGGGTCAAACAAAGGCATCGCAACACAGGATTTTCTTGAAATCATTATTGATCAAGCCAACGTTCCTGTCGTCGTTGATGCGGGGATCGGCGCTCCCTCTCATGCCGCAAAAGCCATGGAGCTCGGGGCGGATGCGGTATTGGTAAACACGGCAATTGCGGCGGCAGCAAACCCGGTGCAAATGGCCACTGCATTTAGGTTAGCCGTTGAAAGCGGTCGTCTAGGATATGAGGCGGGGTTGGCGGGTCAGGTTAACCATGCCGTTGCGTCTAGCCCACTGACCTCATTTTTGGAGTAAGCCAATGAGTTTTTCAGACCAGTTTGAAAAGATGAATTGGGATGAGATCCGTATGTCTATCTACAGCAAAACCGCTGAAGATGTCAAAAGAGCGATATCGAAACCAAAGCGTGATTTAGAGGATTTTAAGGCGCTTATTTCGCCCGCAGCGGAACCCTATCTCGAGCAAATGGCGCAACAATCTTATGCTTTAACGCGTAAGCGCTTTGGTCACACCATAGGTTTCTATATACCACTCTATCTTTCGAACCTCTGTGCGAACTCCTGTACTTATTGTGGCTTTACAATGGAGAATCGGATTAAGCGGCGGACGTTGAACCTCGACGACATTCAATTGGAAATCGACGCGATCAAGAAAATGAGCTTTGATTCCGTTTTGCTCGTAACCGGGGAGCATGAAACGAAAGTGGGCATGAACTATTTCCGTGAAGTTGTTCCTGCGATAAAGAAGCGATTCAGCTATTTGGCCATGGAAGTTCAACCTCTTGATCAAGAGTGTTACGCCGAACTCAAAACCCTCGGATTGGATGCCGTGATGGTCTATCAAGAAACGTATCATCCGTCGACATACGGGCAACATCATCTTCGTGGTAACAAAACGGACTTTAACTATCGTTTGAATACGCCTGATAGATTGGCGTCTGCGGGTATAGATAAAATCGGTTTAGGCGCGTTAATAGGGTTAGAAGAGTGGCGAACGGATTGCTTTTTTGTTGCCGCACATCTTAGCTATATGGAGCGCACATATTGGAAATCGCGCTATTCGATTTCTTTTCCTCGATTGAGACCTTGCGAAGGCGCAATGCAACCTAAGTCCGTTATGTCTGACAAGCAATTGGTTCAATTGATATGTGCCTACCGCCTGCTCAATCCGGAAGTGGAACTTTCGCTCTCTACGCGTGAATCCCCAGAATTTAGAGACAATGTATTGCCTTTAGGGGTGACGAGTATTTCCGCGGCCTCAAAGACACAACCTGGAGGATACGCAAATGATGAAGTCGAGCTTGAGCAGTTTGCTATTAGTGACGAACGCTCATCCGTACAGGTGGCAAACGCAGTACGAAGCAGGGGGTTTGAACCCGTTTGGAAGGATTGGCACCACGCTTATTCAGGCTAGCCTGTTTTTTGAGTTGCAATGAAGTGACATGGTTGAAGAAGGTGTTTCACGTGAAACATCAAAAACCAAATGTATCTCGCCGAGGTTTGTACTATCCAAACAAAAACCCACTAAATACAAAAACCCCGCTAAATTAAGCGGGGTTTTTCAATTCCAAACGATAAACGTGCACTATCGAGTGTGAAAGTTCATCGAGTATTAAAGTTCATCGAGTAATAGCTTATCGAGACAGTGGAGCCGTAGCTCGTTTTAACCAATCCAGAGATGAGCCGCAGACCAGTGGGCTTATCTCGTCCCACACCTTTTTATGGTAGTCATTTAACCAAGAAAGTTCAGGGTCGGTTAGAAGACCGACATCAATATTCCGTTTATCGATAGGGCATCGCGTTAGCGATTCAAATCCGAGCATGTTCGTATCACCTTGTGTCTCGACTTCAACCACCAGTTCAAGATTCTCAATGCGAATGCCAAATTCATCAGCTCGGTAATAACCCGGTTCATTAGACAGTACCATGCCTTCCACAAGGGCGACGTTATTGACGACAGGACCGATTCTCTGAGGACCTTCGTGAACACTTAGGAAATGTCCGACACCATGACCTGTCCCATGATCGAAATTATAGCCTCTTGCCCATAGGTGCTGACGAGCAAGAATATCCAATTGGTGACCCTTTGTCCCATGAGGGAAGATGGCGTTTGCGAGTCCAATGTGACCTTTCAAAACGAGCGTAAACTGCTGAATCATCTCACTGCTAGGTTTGCCTATCGCAATGGTTCGAGTAATGTCGGTTGTGCCGTCTGGATACTGACCCCCTGAATCGACAAGGTACAGTGAGTCCGGTACGAGTTTGCTAGGCTCGGGTTGGTCTAGGTGACTGTAATGACACATCGCACCATTGCCTGCAGACGCTGAAATGGTATCAAAGCTCGTATCCGCCAAGGTTGGGTCCTCTTTGCGGAATTCATAAAGCTTGTCGGCAAGCAGACCTTCATCATGATAGTTTCCGGCTTCTACTTCCGAATCCAGCCAAGATAGGAAGTTGACCATTGCGGCACCATCACGAAGATGAGACGCACGCATCCCTTTAATTTCCGCAACGTTTTTGGCTGCTTTGGGAAGCAAACATGGATCGTCACCATTCACCACTTCCGCACCGGCATTTTGAAGAGTCAGTGTAAACCAAGCACTGCTTGTGGCTGGGTCAACCAAGACGCTTTTGCCTGCGAGCGATTGGAGCCGAGATTCGAGTTGCTCGGGGGCATAAACGGTAACCCCCTGACCGACATGTTCAGTAAAGTCGTCAGATAAGCGGGTAGGGTCGATAAAGAACTCGACATCAGAGTCGGCATGTATGATCGCATGCGACAGTAGAACGGGTAAGCAAGGCACATCCAAACCACGGACGTTTAAGAGCCAACAAATGGAGTCAAGTTGTGTCAGTAAAGCTGCCTCGGCACGGTTCGACTTTACTACATCGGCGATTTCTAGGCGTTTGCTTTCACTGGTTTGCCCGACGAGTTCAAGTGCCATTAATCGAGCATCAGTGTAGGTTGGAACCGGTCTATCCGACCAAAGCAAATCAACCGGGTTTTCGTTGATAAGAACCAACTCTAGCTTTTCCGCTACTTTTTCCTGTGCTTTTAGCAGCCAAGAATGCGAGTGCATTTTAGGGTCGATTGCCAATTTGGCGTTGGTCGCGAGGTTATCGAGTGCCCAATCTAGAGGGGGGTGTTGGATGAGGTGGCAATATTCAAAAACGTCAGCAGGTGCCTGTTTCGTTACTTGAACGGTATAGCGACCATCAACAAAAATGGCGGCTTTATCCGCGGTGATCAGGGTTGCACCGGCAGAGCCTGTGAAGCCCGTCGCCCAAAGTAAACGCTCATGATGAGCTGGAATGTACTCCCCTAAAAACTCGTCTTCATGGGGTATGATGATTGCATCAATGTTGTTTTCGCTTAACCAGCGACGAAGGGCTTCTACTCTTTCTTTGATCATTACATCCATCCGTATGATTTCTTAACGACTGTTCGATTATCCGCACTTGAGGCGAAAATGCGTACAAACTATCGTTTTTTGATCGGACAAGCAATGTATTCTGCTGTGAGATGATAATGAGCGAGTCAGCAATTTTGAACGTATCACTATATAGTCTCGCTTAGTCGACTATTGAGCCCTGAGCTTCACTGTTTAAATGGTGTGTATGGGAGGTAATGATGTCTCTAAACCAGCTAAGCGCCGCGTCTTGTTTCCTGTCTTTGTGCCAAAAAAGGGTATACGCCATTGGAGGCAACGCTGTGGGCAAGGGCAGCAGTACTAAGTCGAGGAAGCCCGATATGTACCGAGCGAAATGTCTTGGTGCTGTAAACACAAAATCGGTGTAAGTACACAAACTGGCGGCGCTATTGAAATCAGGGACGTATAAAGCGATGTCACGTTCCAAGCCTTTGTCGGCGAGCTTGTAGTCAAGTAACCAACGATCGTTCCCATCACACCGCACTTGAACGTGCCGTTCTGCAAGGTACGCCTCTAGGTCCCAATGGCGATTCAATACTGGATGGTCTTGTCGTACTAAACAAACCTGTTCGTCCCGAAAGATTTCCTGCATTTCTATATCGCTTGGGGGCAACATAGTGAGTGTGGCATCGTTTATGTCGATGTCTTTACCCGTAATGCCAAAATCCACATCTCCCGACTGAAGATGTTTGAATGTGTCCTTACTCCAAGGGTGTGTGGTGAGTGTTATCCCAGGGGATTCCTGAAACAGCGTTGGAAGAAAGTGAGGCAAGATAAGTGGGTACACACTCTCCACTAAGGCTATATGAAATCGGCGATTAGATGACTTTGGCTCAAAGCAGTCCGGCTGTGTGATGGACTCCAAATGGTAGATCAACGCGTCCAATTTCGGCTTTAGAAATAGCGCGCGCGGTGTCGGGGTTAACCCGTGTGCGCCTCGATAAAATAACGGGTCATCAAATTGTGTACGCAGTTTCGCTAGGGACTTGCTTACAGCAGACTGGGTGAGACAGAGCCGAGAAGCGGCCCGAGTTACACTTCTCTCATCAAGGAGTACGTTAAGACAAACCAGAAGGTTGAGATCGATTCGACCGAGTTGTTCAGTGTTCATAAAAACATTCCCCCGTGGAATATCTGAGATGACCAAATACCATTTCTATTCATATCACCATAATAATAAACTGCGTTTTAAGAAAACAGAAGTGACGGTTATTATGTCGATAGCAAATCCAGAGAAGGCCTCTAAGCGGCAGTTGTGCATGCTGATAATGCTGGTGTTATTCAGTCCTATGGCAATAGATATTTATCTTCCAGCATTGCCTACTATGGCAAAAGCACTTCAAGTAGAAGCGGTGCTTGCGCAGGATACGGTCACCTGGTTTTTGTTTTCGATGGGGGTCGGGCAGCTGTTTGCTGGTCCTATTGCCGACAAGTACGGACGTCGAACCGTTGCACTAGGAGGCATCATTCTTTATGGGGTGAGCGCTTATTTAGCGTGGGTTGCGCAATCCATTGAATGGATGCTAATGGCTCGGCTATTACAAGGCTTGGGAGCTTGCGCAACGTCGGTGGCGGCTTTTGCAACCGTTCGCGATATGTTTGGTCCTAAAAAAAGCAGCCGGATGATCAGTTACCTTAATGGGGCAATTTGTTTTATTCCAGCATTGGCACCGATCTTAGGCAGTTGGCTAACCCAAGAGTTTGGGTGGCGGAGTAATTTTAGCTTTATGGCGGGCTTTGCCGTACTTGGTGTCATAGTGATGTTGATAAACTTCAAAGAAACCAACCCATCATGCTCGGAAGGCGCCCTGTTTAAACCGTCGAGATACGTTAGTGTCCTGAAGCATCCCAGTTTTATATTCCACGCGTCCCTTTGTATGTTAGGAATGGCGGTTATCTTGGCTTATGTCACGTCCGCGCCGGTTGTATTAATAACGAACATGGGGATCTCGATGAATGCGTTTACATTCTGGTTTGGTATCAATGCCATTATTAATATTGTATTTTGCATGATTGCGCCGAAACTGATGGATCGTTGGGGTACGCATGGGACTTTGGTATTTGGCATCGTTACTCTGTTGATTGGTGGTGCCATGATGCTTGCCATGAAATCGTGGCAAACGCCTTTAGGCTTTATGTTGCCCATATTTATGTCGTCTGTCGGTTTTGCAAGCATTATGGGGGCGGGGGCAGGGAAGGCTTTGGCGCCATTTGGTGATAAAGCGGGAACAGCAGCGGCTTTGTTAGGGTTGTTTCAAATGAGTGGCTCAGGTTTCATGGTCGGCGTTATGCAAAGGCTATCGTTTGAACCCGAAGTTCTCATTGCATTGCACATGTGGCTTTTGGCGCCAGCATTAATCATTCTTTACAGTCAGGCAGGAAAGAACTGGCATACTGAAGTGGCAAGCTAACCACTTTTTCTAAAGGCCGTTTGAGTATAAATGCCTAATAATTGAAATTGATTGTTTTCCCAACAGCGAAAGGAGTGTATATTTAGCATCACATATATAATTATTTCCCCGATCTATTTGGAAGATACATATTCAATGTCGATGACAACATATGAGATGGCTCGTATTTTAGAGCAATTAGAAGAGTCTCCAGAAAAAATAATGTTCGGAAAACTGCTTAATGAACTCGGGAATCAGAGTGAAGAGCGTATTCGAAGCGCCGCCAAACAAGTTCCGTTGCACATGCTGAGAGATATCGTTTATCAATTTCAGCAAGTGATTGAATCTCGCAAGAGTGAAAGTGTTCAGCAACTTGCTGCAGAATTGGCTCAACAGGGTATTTCACCGGAAGAATTGAAAGAGTTCCTTTCTAAGAAATAATCAGTTTCAAACATTAAAAGTCAGCCACAGCGCTGACTTTTAATTTATATATTGAATCTGCGGTAATAATAATCGAAATCTCAAATTCTCTGCTGCCAATATAATCCTCCAAATTTATCCAAACTATTTAACGATATTTCCTTTACCGGACTGTTTATATTTCACAAGTCCGCTGCTAAATATACTTACACTGTCAAAACACTTAGTTATTGAACGAATTTTAACCTAGAGAGATGAATAAACGGTTTAAATCAACGCCGTTTGAGCCCTCAAAGTGATAAAAAAAGGCGACCTAAAATTTGCCGCCTTCGTCTTCCACTCTATAAGGGGAGAGGGATGACGCAATTCTTAACGCTGACTTGTTCGTTATTATCATCCATGCTGAAGCAGCAATGGCGTCAACAACATTGCACATATTACTGATATGGGTGTTAATAGGGTGTTTAATCGACTTTAAAATAAACGGTTTCGGCTCTCTGTCTGCATACTCAAACAAGGTTTACATGCTCAAACAAGCAAAAAAAATGCCCCAGAAATTGGGGCGAATAGGTAAGTAGCATACAGGTTGCTACTTTACTAAAGGGAAATAGGTTATTGGGTTAGCTTATTCTTTAGGAAATGGTCGACCGAAATAAGACCAGCCCCCCAAACAACATTAATGAGAATCATCAACCCCCACAGTTGATGATCGTAGAAGCCCTTGTCCCAAAGGAGTGGGTAAGAGATAACGGCAATAATATTAAAGACGAATAAAAGAGCGGCCATAGGGCGCGTAAAGAGCCCGAGCGCAAGAAACACGGGAAGGATCAGCTCTGCTGCTGTACCCGAGTAGGCGGCAAATTCCCAAGGGAACAGTGGCACAACATACTCAAATTCAAAGAGATACAGAGTGCTGTCCCACGATGCAATTTTGGTAAGTCCAGAATTAAAAAAGACCCATGCAACCCACAAACGGCAAAATACAAGCAACACCGGAATAAACCCAGCTTGAAGCTTCTCTACAACTCCGTCGTAAGTGTCGATGATATTTCGGATGGCTGAACTCATAACTCTTCCTCTATTTGTCATTCTTTAAATGGAACCCATCTAGGTAGCCTGATGCCATTAACGTGTTCAAATGTGCCAGTAAGTCGGGATCGATTTCCGACAGAGATAACCCATTCGAACAAGAACGAATAAGTTGGATTACCTGATCCGATGCCGAATCAATATGAAGTTGGCGAGCAGAATCAAGCCAAACGACGCCTTGCTCGGCCACGCCCAAATCCAAACCGTCAAACGCCTCTTTTTCAAGGGCTTCCCACAAAGAGAAAACAGCGAATTGGCTGGATACCAGCTGAATATTTGAAGCAAGATGAAAAACGATGGATGGCTGCTGCTCTTCGGTTACTGAGACTAATTCTTCTAAAGAGCGATAAGGTTTTTCTTCCGCTAAGGACAAAGCCATATCACTTAGATCCAGCTTCCATTCCATGTCCGCCATGTCAGGCAGATAAGGGACAGTCGCGATCACTGGATCAAACTGACGTATGGTATCGGCAAACCCTTCACCATATCCTGAGACATCCCCTTCCGTTAAGGGGTGTGTCAAAACGTGTCGGCGTGCCAATTGCTGAAAACATTCCTCTCCCACAAGTGCCAAAACCTTGGGGTAAGTCGCTTCCATCACCTCAGACAAACCAATCACAAAATTATTGCGGTAGATTTGCAGGCGTTCATCTGCGGTAAATGCATCCGACAGTACATCGCAGGACTCACCTGTGGCTTGGTAATGCAGCGCTTTGGCGAATAAACCTTGCAGTTCAGCGAGGGAAAGTGCCATAAGACGCTCCTAGAGGTTGCATTAAGTAGTGACTGGCTTTACTGGCCTCTTGAATCAATATTTGAGGCTCAGGAATATCCACATCCCACTCTATCAGCGTGTGTCGTTCACCATGTTCCTTTATCCAAGCATCAAATAGCGCCCAAACTTCATCACAGACAGGGCGGCTATGGGTATCAATCCATATTTCACCCTTCTCGTGCTGCTTGATGGTGAAACCCGCAAGGTGTATTTCGTCGACTTTCGTTGCATCAATGCCTGCTAGGTATGCATTGCTATCAAAGCCGTGATTAAACGCACTGACATAAATGTTATTGAAGTCGAGTAATAAACGGCAATCCGTGCGTTTTTGCACTTCCGACAAGAAAACCCATTCATCGATCGTAGAATGAGAAAACGTCACGTAACTCGATGGGTTTTCAATGAGTAACGGCCTCTTTATCGCATCTTGGACTTGTAATACATTCCGACAAAATACATCCAACGCTTCTTCCGTATAAGGAAGAGGTAAAAGATCATTAAAGTAATGACCGCCGTTTTCACTCCAACTCAAGTGATCCGAAACTAACATGGGCTGTAAGTCATCAATTAGGCGTTTTAGCCGCACCACATGTGATGGACTGACGCCCTCCACCGAACCCAAAGACAGCCCAATACCATGACAGCTAATGCTGTAATTATCCGCAATGCGATTAAGTTGCTGGCGATGCAAAGAATTAGGGAGAAAGTAGTTTTCGCTGTGGATTTCTAACCAGCTTAACCCTGTGGCTTCCCCAGAAAAGAAGTCCAAATGTGGTGTTCTTAATCCAACGCCAACTTTGTTATGCATGTCTCTCTCCGGTGGGCTCGATAAGACTTAATCAACCTTATTAAGCCGTATAAGCGTTTGGCGGTTATAAGCCTCTTTCACAAAGCCACTCCATAAATTAGGGCGATAAGCATGGCTCATCGCCCTGAAATGGCTCAGAGGGAAAGGCTTAAGAAGACGCGTTGCTTCCACCGGCCAAACGGTCACATAGACCTTTAGGCACTACGATGAATGCGTCTTTTTGGAAATCTTCTTTAGACGTGCCAGCACAAGAACTGGTTTTGGTTGCACAATCGTTTTTACCCGCTTTAGCAACGCCATAACATTTCTCTTTTTCTGCTGCAACTGCAGAAGTTGCGGTTAGAGTCGTACCTGCGAGGGCAAGAAGACCCGTAACCGCAGCAGTAACGGCAAGATTAGATTTTTTCATATTTCAATCCTCGAACTTGATCCTTAGTTTTTTTAAGAAAGACAACCTATTTCGCGATGGGCAAGCGTTTGCCAGGTTGCTTACAGAATAAGATTAGGAATGAACGGCAAATCTTTCATAAAAAAGGTGATTTTTTAAATTGGTTTATATTTTTCGTTTCAACTTGTTGATTTTATGGGGATTGTGACGTGCGATTTTTATTGCGAATTCAACCTTATTCTTGATAGAAATTCGGTTATAATGACCAGTTATGTATAAATACACAGTAGAAAACGATGGACGCTTCCCTATTACTTGATGGTTTAAACGACAAACAACGCGAAGCTGTCGCAGCCCCGCTCGAAAATATGCTCGTGCTTGCCGGTGCAGGCAGCGGTAAAACACGTGTGCTGGTACACCGAATTGCTTGGCTAATGGCTGTCGAGAATGCCTCTCCGTTTTCTATTATGTCGGTGACGTTTACCAACAAAGCCGCGGCTGAAATGCGTGGGCGTATCGAAGAATTAATGATGGGCAGCGCGTCAGGTATGTGGAATGGCACGTTCCATGGTATTTGCCACCGAATTCTTCGAGCGCATTATTTGGATGCCAAACTGCCGGAAGATTTTCAAATATTGGACTCGGAAGACCAGCAGCGGCTGCTTCGTCGATTGATCAAAGCCATGAACCTCGACGAAAAACAGTGGCCTGCGAGACAAGCCGCGTGGTGGATCAACGCCAAGAAAGACGAAGGGTTACGCCCAAGCCACATCGATTGTTACCACGACCCGATCACCAAAACCTACCTCCAGATATACACCGCGTACCAAGAAGCGTGTGATCGAGCTGGGCTGGTGGATTTTGCCGAAATACTGCTTCGCGCACATGAATTGCTCCGAGACAAGCAGCACATCCGAGAGCACTACCAAGCGCGATTCAAGCACATATTGGTCGACGAATTTCAGGATACCAACAACATTCAATACGCTTGGCTACGCATGATGGCAGGATCGGACGCGCGTGTCATGATCGTGGGGGATGACGACCAATCCATTTATGGCTGGCGCGGGGCAAAAGTCGAAAACATTCAGCGTTTTCTCGACGAATTTCTCGGTGCAAAAACCATTCGCTTGGAGCAAAACTATCGTTCAACCAAGACCATTTTATCGGCCGCCAATGAGTTGATTTCCAATAATACCGAGCGCATGGGGAAAGAGCTCTGGACCGATGGCAACGATGGCGAGCCCATCTCTGTGTATTCGGCGTATAACGAGCTCGATGAAGCGCGCTTTACCGTCAGTAAAATCAAAGAGTGGCAAGAAAAAGGCGGGGCGCTGAACGATACCGCCATGCTTTATCGCAATAACGCCCAATCCCGTGTTCTGGAAGAAGCATTGATTCAATCCGGATTACCTTATCGAATCTACGGTGGTATGCGATTCTTCGAACGGCAAGAAATCAAAGATGCCTTATGTTACTTGCGCTTAATGACGAACCGTAATGACGACGCCGCCTTCGAACGTATTGTGAATACGCCGACACGGGGAATGGGGGATAAAACACTCGAAACCATCCGTTTTGCTGCGCGAGAACGGGGGGTCACTTTATGGCAAGCCTCACAAGCGTTATTGGAAGAAAAGGTTCTAGCAGGGCGAGCGGCCGGTGCGTTAAGTCGGTTTATCGAGCTCATTAACGCCCTTGAGGACGATACGCACGACATGCCGATGCATCACCAAACCGATCACGTTATTAAGAATTCAGGTTTGTACGCGATGTACGAACAAGAAAAAGGCGAAAAATCAAAAGCAAGAATAGAAAACCTTGAGGAACTGGTCACGGCCACTCGTCAATTTGAAAAGCCAGAAGAAGCGGAAGAGCTATCCGAATTGACGGCATTCCTCACGCACGCAGCTCTTGAAGCAGGAGAAGGGCAAGCCGATGAATTTGATGATGCCGTGCAGCTTATGACGCTTCATAGCGCCAAAGGGTTGGAGTTTCCCCTCGTATTTATGGTTGGCGTAGAAGAAGGGATGTTCCCAAGCCAGATGTCGGCAGAAGAAGCCGGCAGACTAGAAGAAGAGCGACGCCTTTGTTATGTGGGCATGACACGAGCAAAAGAGAAGCTTTACATCACTTACGCGGAAATGCGTCGCCTGTATGGGCAAGATAAGTACCATAAGCCTTCACGTTTCATTCGTGAGCTGCCAGAAACGTGTTTGGATGAAGTGAGAATGAAAGCGCAAGTCAGCCGACCGGCTTCATCTGGCCGGTTCAGCCAGCAAGTGGTGAAAGAAAACTTCAACGAAACGGGTTTTTCATTAGGGGCGAGAGTGATGCACCCGAAATTTGGTGAAGGAACCATTATTAATTTTGAAGGCAGTGGACCTCAAAGCCGAGTTCAAGTCGCGTTCAACGGTGAAGGGATCAAATGGTTGGTCACCGCTTTTGCAAAGTTAGAAAAGCTGTAGTAACCATGCCAAATCAACAAATCCAAAGCCTGCGTAAGCGGGCTTTTTTGTCTCTGAATGTTGGTACTATTCAGAACGGCGGTTCTTTGGTTCTTTGAAGAGAAGTGTAGGAAGCGGCTAACTCAGAGTGCAAACCAAGAAAATCAGAGCGCCAACACAAGAAAAAATACGGATAAAGAAAAACCCCGAGGGCAATGCCCGTCGGGGTTATAATCTTACTCGCAGCGATCCGGCTACTAAAGTTGCTCCATGCATCAAATCCTTGATAGCAATACTGAATCCTTCAGCATAATCCGTTTCATCGCCGTCCTAGCGGTGTCCATGATCTTATCCTGATCAGCCAACATTCCTCGTTAGCGTGCTCACTTGTTCCTTGAGCGGTGTCCTTTACATCATCCTGATGTTTATTCCCTGCCTCGTCCCAGAGGTGTCCATTGTCTTCCTTGCGTTATCTTCCTGATAACGAATGAGTCCGTTCAATGTCCGTTTCGTTCCATGCTGATTATTCGTCCTGAATAATCAAATCTTCATCCTGAAGATAACCCAATCCTTGGCTTTTCCTGTTCCGTGTCAGTATCCTTCCGACACGGTTAATATTAAGAGAATGAGGGTTTTCCTCAATAGACTGACAAAGAAATTCTTTGCTTAAATAAACAGCGATAAATATTTAATTGATACATATCAATGAGTTATTTTGTTTCTCTTCCCTTGTTGATATGAATAAAACCGCGTTCACTTACGTCTTTGTAAGAGATCTCTCACAAGGGTGTTGGCACAACGTCTAACATTGGCTGTTGGCCAATGACTACGTCTAAATGACGGAAGGGAATACGCTGCGCAAAACTTGAGACAAAATACTGAGTCCAATGCCAGTAAATATCAGCCCGCATAACCCATCAATGTACGGTGACATTCGTTTTAATATGGCTTGAAAGCGAGCCGCAGAAAGCATCCATGCGAGCGCCGCAAACCAGGCGAAGGAAAGGCTCCATAAGATAAGAAGTGCGATGCTTTTTCCGGTTAATGACATACTGGCTGGAACAAGGGAAGACATCAGACTGACAAAGAAGACCAACGCTTTCGGATTTAAAATATTGGTGATGAAACCACGCATAAAAGCCAGTTTTCGATTGCTTAACACCATATTGGATGCGGAGGTATTTTGGGATGTAGGTTGGTTCCTATATTGAAAGACAAACCGAAGTGCGCTCAAACCTAGATAGAGTAGGTAACCACCCCCAGCGACTTGCAACAGCTGAAAGACCGAAGGGTATTGCTGAACAAGGTAACTGACGCCTGTTAGGCTAAAGATTGAATGCAACAGAATGCCAACGGAAAGCCCTAACGCAATGTAGACACCGGTTTGCCTGCCATGTCGGCTGGCGTTTTGTACCACAAGCGCAAAGTCCGGTCCTGGGCTTAACAGCGCTATAAAATGGACCGCAGCAAGGGTAAGCAATAGCGTGGTTTCGTTCATCTAACCGACTCTTGAATGAAAAAACGGACCGTCATCGCTTTTTCCGACCATTTCGAATGCCGTCGAAACTGAAGACCACCAAAGCACTCCATATAAAGCCAAAGGTGACGGCTTTATCGAGTGTAAATGCTTCTCCGTATACCAATACGGCTAGAAGAAACATTAAGCTCGGACCAATGTATTGAAAAAAGCCCAGCGTAGAAAGCTTGATGCGTGTTGCTGCCCCCGTAAAGCATAAAAGAGGCAGTGTGGTGACGACACCAGCCGATAACAACAGAAGGTTCAATGTGAGCGTGTTACTGCTTAAATCGGATGTCGCACTGTCTGCAATGAATAGGGCATAGATGGCGGCGGCGGGAAGCATTACCATGGTTTCAATAAACAGACCAGCTTGCGCCTCTATATTGATTTTCTTTCTAAATAAACCGTAAAAGCCAAAACTGAAAGCAAGCACGATCGCCACTGTTGGCACTGAACCGAAGACAACTAACTGAACGATCACCCCAATGGTGGCGAGTACAACGGCAAACCATTGCAGTTTTCTCAGGCGTTCCCCAAGAAATAGCATGCCCAGAAGGACGTTGAGAAGAGGGTTGATGTAATACCCCAAGCTGGCATCGAGCATATGATCTGCATTGACTGCCCAAATGAATATTAGCCAATTCGCACCGACGAGGATCCCTGTTAGGGCAAGTAATCCCAGTTGCTTTCTGTTTTTGAGTACCGCGATGACAGAATGCCAGTTTCTTCCTATTTGCAGCAGTATCGCTAAGAATACGAACGACCAAATAATCCTATGACTTAGAATTTCAAGAGCCGGGACAGTTTCGAGTGCTTTAATGTAGATGGGTGCGATGCCCCACATGGTGTAGGCAAGTACCGCTAATATGCCGCCTTGACGTGACCTTTGTTGCTCTTCCATCATTCTTATCGTTCGCTTTTCTGTAACAGAACGTTACATTCAGAGGAAAAACACAGTATATCGATAGCCTTGTTAATGCCCTAGTAATTTCATTGGCCTTTCAAGAGATTTGCTAGGGGAGACGGGCTCATTTATCTTCAGCAAACGTTAATTTAAAGTTTAATTCGCTGTGAAAGCGCTCTACAATATGACGCTTCGCTGCAATCCAACTGTCCCTCAGAGAATCGAATGCCCGACTCCGCTCTAGCTCAGCCGTTAGATCCAGAAACAAACCATGCCATCAAGGTATTGAATGATGTTTTCGGCTATCAGTCATTCCGTGTTGGGCAGGAGGACGTCATCGATTCCGTGCTGAATGGAAAAGACAGCATGGTGATCATGCCAACTGGTGGCGGGAAATCCTTGTGTTACCAGATCCCAGCCTTGGTCAAAGAAGGGGTGACGCTGGTGGTGTCGCCTTTGATTTCATTAATGAAAGATCAAGTCGACCAGTTGAAAGCCAACGGTGTGGCTGCGGAATGCATTCATTCCGCAATGGACCGCGATACGCTGATCAGCGTCTACAACCGCATGAATTCGGGTCAGTTGAAACTGGTGTATGTTTCACCTGAGCGTGTATTGACTCGCGATTTTCTGGAAAGGCTCGAACATTTAAAGCTTTCGATGATCGCGGTGGATGAAGCGCACTGTATTTCCCAATGGGGACACGATTTTCGCCGTGAATACGCGGCGTTGGGTGAACTAAAACAGCGTTTTCCTTATGCACCGATTATGGCGCTGACGGCGACCGCTGATGAAGCGACCCGCAAAGACATCATTTCTCGGTTGCAACTGGACGATCCCTTTGAATACCTTGGCAGTTTTGACCGTCCTAATATCCGGTATACATTGGCAGAAAAACACAAACCTGTATCGCAAGTCATTCGGTTTCTTGCTACTCAGCAGGGGCAATGTGGGGTTATCTATTGTGGTAGCCGCAAAAAAGTTGAGATGCTGACGGAAAAGCTCTGTGCCAATCATATTCGTGCAGCGGGTTACCACGCAGGAATGGACGCCGATGAACGTGCCTATGTTCAAGAGGCTTTTCAAAAAGACGACATTCAAATTGTGGTTGCGACCGTGGCATTTGGTATGGGCATTAATAAGCCCAATGTTCGATTTGTCTTGCACTTTGATATTCCTCGGAACATCGAATCTTATTATCAGGAAACCGGACGGGCAGGGCGAGATGGCTTACCCGCCGAAGCGATGATGCTTTACGACCCAGCCGATATTAACTGGTTGCGCCGTATGTTGGATGAGAAAGACGAGGGCCCTCAAAAGCAGGTCGAATCTCACAAGCTCAATGCCATGAGTGCCTTTGCTGAAGCGCAAACATGCCGTCGTCAGGTACTGCTGAACTATTTTGGTGAATACAGTGAAAAACCCTGTGGGAACTGCGATATTTGCCTTGATCCCCCCAAACATTTTGATGGCATTGAATCGGCGCAAAAGGCTCTATCGTGTGTGTATCGTGTCAATCAGGGTTTTGGAATGGGGTACGTCGTGGAAGTGCTGCGCGGCATGCAAAATATCCGGGTTCGCGAAAATGGTCACGATAAGCTCTCCACTTATGGTATTGGACGTGAGCACAGCCACGACTATTGGGTGAGCATCATTCGGCAACTCATTCATAAAGGGTTACTGACTCAAAATATTACTCGCAATTCAACATTGCAGCTTACTGAAGAAGCTCGCCCCGTTTTGCGTGGCGAACAATCATTAGAGTTAGCCGTGCCAAGGCTTGATACGGCTGCGCGGACCGCGAAATCCGACAAGCTTGTGAACAAGCATTACGACAAAAAGTTGTTTGCGAAATTGCGCAAGCTGCGTAAGTCCATTGCCGATGAAGACGGTTTACCACCGTATGTGGTGTTCAGTGACGCCACATTAATCGACATGGCGGATATTCTGCCGACCTCTTATGGAGAAATGCTGGCGGTGAATGGGGTTGGTCAGCGAAAACTGGAAAAGTATGCCGATCCATTTTTAGACCTGATTCAGGATCACCTGACGAATGGTAGCTAATAAGTTAAGTGTAACTAACCAGTTAAGCGTAACTAACCAGCGAACAGTATCTAGTAAGACTAACAGTAGGTAATAAGACAGTGGTTAATGCAACGGACACAGACTACGGTTTGGTGGAATACCAAAAAGAGCAGGGACGAATCATTATTCGAGCGCCTCGATTCGATTACGACTCTTTCCCAGAACTTGGTGAAGCGCTAGTAAAAACGTTGTCTGCCGATGTACTAGAAAAACAATGGGATGCGGACATTCACTCATGGCTTATCGATTTTGAGGGGTGCCCACTGTTTTTAAAAGCAGAGCATTACAGCGAATCACTGTGGTTGGAAGTGCTGTCTAAAGACGACAATGGTGAAGATCTCGATTATCTTGCTGCTCTCTTTCAAAAAGGCTTCAATATCCTTTAACGAAACATGTCCCACTCAATGCCATTTGAGATCGCTTCGGTATTGATATTGGTGTTAAATGTTTCACATGAAACACCCGCTCCCCCCCTTTTTTCAGACCTATCGCGGTTAAACGATTGCTTAATAAATCATCTATTGCACCGTCTCCGAGTTGCAGTATAATCCCCAACCTTCATTCACTGTCATGAAGCATTTTGCTTCGATTTGGGTTCCCTCACCCCCAAATAAAACGAAAAAGGTACAATATGAATTACTTTACCCCTGCGCAGCAGCGCAACGCCCTTTTCTTTTTGGTTCTATTCCACCTGATCATCATTGCATCCAGCAACTATTTGGTTCAGCTGCCTTTCACCATCTTGGGCTTTCACACCACTTGGGGCGCATTTACGTTTCCCTTTATCTTTTTAGCAACCGATTTAACCGTGCGAATTTTTGGTGCCGTGTTGGCTCGGAAAATCATCTTTTTGGTGATGTTGCCCGCCTTAGTGGTGTCCTACCTATTATCGGTTGTCTTCTTTGAAGGTCAGTTCCAAGGGTTTGGACCGCTTTCTGAGTTTAATTTGTTTGTTGCTCGAATCGCCTTGGCGAGCTTTATGGCGTACATGCTGGGTCAGATTTTGGATGTGCATGTGTTTACCCGATTACGCCAAATGAAAGCATGGTGGGTGGCACCCACTTGCTCTACGCTGATCGGTAATGCGTTAGATACACTGGCGTTTTTCTCCATTGCTTTCTATCAAAGCAGCGATCCTTTTATGGCAGAGCATTGGACGGAAATTGCGCTGGTGGATTACGGATTTAAGTTGATCATCAGCTTAGGTCTGTTCGTGCCGATGTACGGAGTGCTGTTGAATTACATCGTTAAGAAGCTTACGTTTGTAACCGCTGAGTTGAAAACACAGCACGCGTAAACTGATGCCTATCAGGTTGAACTCAAAAAGGAGCCGTCGGCTCCTTTTTGGTTTTTTGTGCGTAGATTGGATCAGAAACCACGATTAATGGGAAGACAAAATCCATTGTAATGGGAATAAAAACAATAGGGATTAAAATGCCCAGCCGTCATCAGTAATGCTAATCGCTTTGCCTTGTGCTATCGACTGTTGCGCTGCGAGTCCGATGATGACTGCTTTTAAGCCGTCTTCAACGGTGACTTCCACCTTGCCATTTTTGGTGACCGCTTGGTGGAATTTTTGATGCTGATAGAAAGTCGACCCGTTATGGTCGCCAGCTTCGAGCAGTTCTGGGTCGACGGGAATATCGATTTCTTCCGGTCCCGATGGGGTTCTTGGGGATATCACCACTTTGGGGGTGGGCGGATTGCCAAGCTCCGTATTCCAAAAGCGGGTTGGACCAGGCACAAACGCTTCAACTTTCCCTTGGCTTCCGACCACAGAAATTTCTTCTTGATAACGTGAACCCTCGGCAAACATGCAGAGTTCTAATAGGGCGCGTTGACCATTAGCAAAATCGACAATGACATACGCGTTATCGAGGATATCAGGGGCTTCACCATTATATTGTTCATCAATATGGTTGTGGTGTTGGCTACCTGAAGCATAAACGCGAATCGCCTCACTTTGTGTTTGTAAACGCATTAAATCGAAGAAGTGGCAGCACTTCTCAACCAGTGTTCCCCCTGTATTTCGGTTAAAGCGGTTCCAGTCGCCTACTTTTTCCAAAAAGGGGAAGCGATGTTCTCGAATGCTCAGTTGGCTCACGCTGCCAGCGTGGTTGTCATTGATAAGATCGAGCAGTTTCGTAATCGGCGGCATGTAGCGGTATTCCATTGCAACCCAAAGTGGTGCAGGGTATTTCGCAACAGCAGAGCGAATTTGGTGGGCTTGTTCCAATGTCGTGACCACCGGCTTTTCAACCAATATGGGTAAGCGAGTGTGTTCGATGACCTGCAATAATTGATCTGCATGGCAGTGGTTTGGACTGGCAATCAATATGGCATCGATGTCTTGACGTTTAAGGAGTGAGTCAGTGGATGGTTCAAATATAATGGAACCGTCCAAGGCATGAATGGCTTTTCTCATGCTCTCGTCGGGTTCAAAAACAGCGGAAATACTGGCATTAGGCAATAGATGAATATTACGAATGTGCTCTTGTCCCATCATACCGCACCCAATGATGGCATAGCGAATGGTCATATCAACTCCTTTGAATTTTGAGGTTTTGCCTCAAGAGCATTGAGAGCCCTTAAGACAGATAATCTTAAGACATGCGCGAAACATAGTGGCAGGTTGCGGGGTTAAACCAAGTTCTTGAATACTCTTCAACCTTTTCGTCGTCTGACCAACTGATGCGCTCAATCCAACCGATCATTGTGTTAGGGGCAATCCCCAGTATTTCTGTTGCCCATAAATCCGCTTGCTTAACACTAATACGGTCTTCAACACGGCTTATCCAAAAATCAAAATGTTCGCGATAGTGTCGGTAAAGGGATTCATCCAACTCATCAGGGCTGAGGGAATCGCAGTGTTCGGCACGGATCCACATTTCTTCTGCTGCAATGACCGTATTATTGAGAAATCGCTGGCGTTCAATTCGCCAAAAATAATGCTCTTGTGACACATTGAAATGTGAAGCGACACTGGGGTTTTGTTCTTTACGCACTGTTAATGTATTGGCATGCGGCGTGCCGCCACCTTCCAGTAGCTCTAAGCGAAACAGCTGGTAAATGGCATCTTTCGGTGGGCTTTTTACATACGTACCGCTGCCCTGACGGCGCTCCAGAAGACCGTCTTGTTCTAGCAAAGTGAGTGCTTTTCTCAGGGTGCCTACCGCAACCTTTAACTCTACCGCCAATTCTGCTTCTACTGGCAGCCTTTCACCCGCCCTCCAATGTCCGGCATTGATCTCACGTATCAACAATTCACTGACTTGAACGTACTTTGGGCGCTTCTTTTGTTTGTTTTGTCCTGTGTTGGACTGAAAATCAATAGCCATTTTTTTCTCGAATTTTCCGAAGTGTGTAACTAGCTTGAATTAAAACAGATACTCATTTTTGCATCAATTCATTCACATTTGATTTACATTGTGAGAATACACTGTTAGGGTAATCTTGCAAACTAAAAAAATAAATGAATTGTGAATGAAAGTGATTTTATTCGGAGGGAAGGGCTAATTGCCAAAGGTCAAAGCGATTTTAGCCGTATAAGGCATGTTGGGTGAAATATGTGATGTTCAACCATTTTCGTATTGTTAGCTCTTCTGTTTCTAAAAATCACCTATGTGGCAGTGAATGCTGGTAATGGATTATCGCTGGAGGAGGGTTAATGAATAAGGTATTGCATGGAAGCTTGCAGCTTCTTGAGGCGGTCAATAACCGCATGATTTGGGTGGGGCGTCAAATCGCTTGGGTTTTAGTGTTTGCAATGGTCGCCACCATTTTATTGCAGGTATTTTGTCGTTACATACTGTCGAATGCATTGCCTTGGCCAGAGGAAATGGCAAGGGCATTGATGATATGGATGATGGCATTTGTTGCCGCTGGCGCTTACCGCACGGGAGGGTTTGTTGCCATAGAAATGCTCCACGACTTCATTCCCCGCAAGGTAGCGCAATGGCTTAAGCTTACTTTATTGATTCTCTCTGCATTGGTTCTGATCCAATTGTCTAGCTTGGGTTTGGAATTCTTTGAGCGAGGGTTTCGCACCCGTGCCGCTTCTTTTCAACTATCCCGCGCTTGGATTTACCTCGCTATGCCAGTGTGCTTCATTACCATGTTGATGGTGAATGTGGAGCTGATCCTTAAACATATTTTAGGTGTCAGCGTTCAATCGTCCGATACTGAAGCGGCGAGGGGGTAAGTCATGCTGGTTCTCTTTTTGCCCTTATTTTTGGTTCTTCTTTTGATTGGGCTCCCAGTCTTTTTCGCCACTCTGTTTGCCCCTGGTACGATGCTTTTAGCCCTAGGCATGGATCGCGATTTACCTCTGTTGTTTCGAAATATCTACAACGGTATTGATTCGTTTCCTTTAATGGCAATCCCATTTTTTATGCTGGCAGGTGAATTGATGAACCGTGGCGGTATTACCCTCCAGTTGGTTAATTTTTCTCAAGCTTTTATTGGGCATGTAAGAGGTGGGTTGGCGCATGTCAACATTATGTCGAGTATGCTCTTTGCGGGACTTTCTGGCTCTGCGGTAGCCGATACGTCTGCTTTGGGTTCTATGTTGATACCAGCCATGGAGAAGAATGGCTACTCACGTCGATTTGCGGCGGCAATTACGGCTGCCAGCTCGGTAATCGGCCCTATTATTCCGCCATCTGGCATCATGATTATCTACGCGTACACCATGGAAGTCTCCGTTGCCGCGTTGTTTGCAGCAGGCATTGTTCCCGGAATCTTGATTGGTGTGGCGTTGATGGGGATCACGATGTTATTGGCGAAAAAGCATGATTTTCCCGTTGCCAGCCGGAAGTCAACTTGGCCGGAGCGTGGGCAAGCAACGCGCGCCGCGATTCTTCCATTAATGACCCCCGTGATTATTTTGGGTGGGATTGTAGGGGGGATATTCACCCCGACGGAAGCCTCTGCCATTGCGGTGGGGTACGCGTTATTCCTTAGCCTTTTCATGCTCAAAACGATTAATGTGAGAGATTTACCCGAGATTTTTTCTCGTTCCGCGTCGTCGTCAGCCGTGGTTCTGCTTCTCGTTGGTTCTGCATTGGCATTCAAAACGGTGGTGAGTTTGTCTCAGGCCGCAGAAGATTTGGCGGGATGGGTGTTGGCCATCAGTGATAACCCACTGATATTATTGTTTGCCATTAACATCTTGCTATTTGTCGTAGGCATGTTTCTAGACGCTGGACCCGCCATCATCATTCTTGGCCCCATTCTCGCCCCTATTTTTATCTCGATTGGGATAGACCCAGTGCACTTTGCCATCATCATGAGTGTGAACTTAACCGTTGGGTTGGCAACCCCACCAATGGGGCTGGTGTTATTTGTGGCTTCCAGTGTGTCTGGGGAAAGGGTGGAGTCCATTGCCAAAGGAATACTTCCATTCCTGGCTGTTGAGGTTTTGGTGATTTTTATCATCACATTTTTCCCATCCGTTTCCATGACGGTTCCCAAATGGCTTGGATTAGTTCAATGAATTTGAGGTCAGCCGGATGGGTGACCTTAACGTTTGACCGTAAGGTCTGAAAGTGTTGCTGCTGAGGAAAGCGATAATAATAAACCCAGTACGCAATTCGTAAAATAGGAAAGTGAAACAGTCAAAAGGATAAGAAATGATGAAATTTGCTAAAGCGATGGTGAACAGTCTTACTGCTCTGGTTCTTGCGTCGTCGATAACCGCTGTTCAGGCGGCCGATTTTCGATTGAGAGCCGTGGCCAACTCAAATGAGAATGATGAAGACTATGACGGCTTGGTCGTGTTCAAAGATTTTGTGGAATCTCGCTCTAATGGAAAGATATCGGTGGATTTGTTCATTGGTACTCAATTGTGTGGCAATGGCACTGAATGTGTACAAGCACTGGAAGATGGCTCTATCGATATTTATGTTTCCACATCCGGTGGTACCGCCAACATGTTCCCTTATGTGCAAGTGCTCGATTTACCTTACATCCTATCCAGCGATCGCGTCGCTGAAAAAGTGTTAAGTGGTCCGTTTATACAGGAAATGCGCCGCGACATCTTAAAAGACTCGGGCAAGAAAGTTCGCTTGATGACCATAGGGAATACCGGTGGGTGGCGTAACTTTGCAAATACAAAACGCACGGTGAAATCCCCAGACGACATGAAAGGGTTGAAAATTCGTACCGTCGTCGCTGACTTACCTCAAGAACTGGTGAAATCTCTGGGCGCGAGCCCGACACCAATCCCATGGCCAGAGCTTTATACGTCTTTCCAAACGGGCGTTGTGGAAGGGTCTAAGAACGGTATCACCGACATTATGGGAATGAAGTTCCCAGAAGCAGGGCTAAAGTACGTCACGCTGGATGGCCATGCCTATATGGCGGCATTGTGGTTTATGAACAACGAACACTTTAGCAAAATGCCAGAAGAGCTGCGCAAAGTCGTCGTGGATGGATTTTATGCGCTTCAACAAGCGACATTTGCCTCACCTAAGCGCAAATCCATTAAAGCTTATCAGGATTTTTCAAAGGCGGGTGGCAAGCTGTATGTGCCTAGCCAAGCAGAGAAAGATCAATTCAAAGAGAAAGCCCAACCAGTATACCAATGGTTTTCTAAGAACGTGAAGCAAGGCAAGAAGTACTACGAGCTGCTGGTTTCAGAAGCCAGTAATGCGGAAAAAGCCATTGAAGAGACATACACGGCTGAATTGAAATAAAAATACCTCGACCTCTCCACCCAAGCACTTTTTCGACAGGAAGCTCGATTAAGGTTTGAATCAGGTGGAGAGGTGTTTTGTTTGTGTTGTGCCGATGACTGCACAAACAGCCACTCTTATAGCCAAACGCCATCGCATTACTTTGGGAACCCAACCTTTTAATACCGAAGACACGATACGGCATATCGCGGATTTTGTGATCAGGACGTAAATTCATTCACAATTGATTTACATTTATAGTGAGTGTGATAGGGTGGTGATAATTCATTCACTATTGATTTATATTTTGGAGAAAAGAATGACTTTAAATATTGGAAATATACCTGAACAAAAAAGCGTCAAGGGGCGTGAGTTTCCTTTGGTTATTCTTCCGCCTAGCGATGCGGTGGCTTTAGAACCGACAGCGATGTTGCAATGGTTTTCTGAGGTGAAAGAGAGCATTCACGAAAAGTTGATCGCTCATGGTGCGATATTGATGCGAGGGTTCCCTGTACAGAATGCGGATTTGTTTGAACAGCTTCTGGACCATTCGGATTACGAAAACATGCCGTACATTGGTGGAGCCGCCCCCCGTGTCCAAGTGACGCAATCGCGAATTGTGACAGCCAACGAAGCACCCGCGAGCGAAAAAATACCGTTTCATCATGAAATGGCACAAACGCCGAATCCACCAGGGTACATTTTCTTTTACTGCGATATTCCCTCTGAAACAGGGGGAGCGACGTCCATTCTTCATTCCTCTGAGATATGCCAACGCGTTTTCGAGATTGCCCCTGAATTCGCTCAGAAAATCGAAGAAGAAGGCGTTCGATATGTACGTTATATGCCAGAAGTGACAGATAACTCTTCACCTATTGGACGATCTTGGAAAGAAACCTTTCACGTAGAAACCCGAGAAGAATGCGAAGCGAAGTTGCGTGAGCATAAAATGAGTTGGCAGTGGGAAAAAGAGGGAGTATTGAAAACAGAGACCTCAATTTTGCCTGCCATTCGATTTGATCAGGAAACGCAGGAAAAAACATTCTTTAATTCTATCGTCGCTGTGTATGACGGCTGGAATGATAGTCGAAATGTTTCAACCCAAGCGGTGGTCAGCGGTACCGGAACCTTAATGGATGCGGAAGTGATGGAAAAAACCAAAACGGCAATGGATGAACTCTGTGTCAACTTTCGTTGGGAAGCCGGGGATGTGTTGTTGATAAACAACTACACCGTTTTGCATGCTAGGCAGCCTTTTACCGGAAAAAGACGCATATTGGCATCGGTTGCCATCAAGTAACCCGTTATGCGCTCGCCGAATACATGGAACAAAAAGGAAGCCTCGCATAATGCGAGGCTTCGTCGATTTAATCGGTTCTAAGAAATCAATAGGCTCTAAGAAAGTATATAAAATACAGTGTCTATTCCCTTCAATGCGTTATGCTGTTTTCTACCCCAAATGGAGATTAAGACAAAATGGAGATGAATAAAAGTTAGCACGCTTTGAGTATCAGCGGCCACCCCATATCGGATTGTCTATTGGCTTCAATTTCTAGCTCAGCTCTGGTGAGAGGGTTACGTTCTAACCACTGCTCATCGACGCACAGTTCCAGCCTGTCTCCCTCTGCATTTAATGTTACTTTCGGTTGAAGTTTGGGGCATCGTCTGTGTGTCAGCAATACGGCTAACCTGAGTAATCTCAGAACGCGTTTGGCACTTTGACCCGACAACGCATGCTGCTCTGGTAAGGAGCTGATCTGTTCTCGGTATCGCCTTGCGAGCTCTGCCAGCAAATGCTTTTGCGCGCGAGTATAACCCGGTAAATCTAGGTGTTGTAGTAAGTACGCACTATGCGCTCCACCGCATTTGTAGTCGATAGTCAGCCCAACTTCATGAAGCTTAGCGACAGAGGATAATAGGTACTGGGCTTGTGGTTCAGCAATCCAATGTTCACCACCACATTGCACGAGGAGTTGATTGGCTGAATCGGCCACTAATTCCCCATATTCGGCATCAAGTTGGTAACGAGCTTGCACGCTTGCAATGGTTCTGGCTCGAATGTCGTCTTGACGCATTTCTGCCATCATTTCGTACACCATACCTTCGCGTAGCGCTCCGCCTGCTAGGGTCATGGAGTCTATTTCTAAAAGCTCAAAGATGGCGATCAAGATTGATAAGCCACTTGGAAAAACCAATGCGCGTTCCAGTGTTAGACCATCAATATCCAGTTCTTCTAGGTGATCCGCCAGCATGGCTTGCTTTTGTAGGCGTTTCAATTTGGCATGAGTGATCACTTCATCCATGCCTTGTGCCAACATGATTTCTTGGAGTGCTTGTACGGTACCGCTTGCCCCTACGCATACGTCCCAGCCGATGTCTTTGTACTGCTCTAGAATCGGTGCCAGGGTCTTTTTGGCGGCTTCAATGGCGGTATTGAAATTGGTCATGGTTAAGTGCCGGTCTTTAAAATGCTGCTCAAGCCAAGTGACACACCCCATTTTCAAGCTGGTTAGCGCTTTTGTATCAAAACCTTCACCAATAATCAGCTCCGTACTCGCTCCACCAATATCAACGACTAATCGGTGGCCCAAACCGCCAGAAGTGTGAGCCACTCCTTTGTAGATCGTGGCGGCTTCTTCTTCACCAGAAATGACATTGATGTCGTAACCCAAAATATCATTCGCCTTTGCTAAGAAAACATCCACATTTGTTGCGGTGCGCAATGTCGCGGTTCCAACGATGCGTATGTTTTCCGGCGAGATATCTTGCAGCCTTTCTGCAAATAAGCTGAGACAATCCCACCCTCGCTGCATGGCTTCAGTGCTAAGCTTATTTTCCTTATCTAACCCAGCAGCTAAACGCACTTTGCGTTTGATTTTTGCCATGGTTTGAACGCTGCCTTCGATATGACGCACAACGAGCATATGAAAACTGTTCGACCCGAGGTCGATGGCAGCGTAAAGCGGCGAAGTAGCTGAATGACTCATAAATATTTGCTGTGTTCCTTAAGACTGATGGCGGGGTGGGCGCGGACGCGAATGGCGCTTGCGGTTACCACCATTTCCACCAGTATTGGTACGACGTTGCTGCATTTTGCTGTGGCGCAAGCGAAGCGGAGCAGGCAGATGTTCAAGTAATGCACTTGAATCATACTCGGATACTGGGATCGGATGTTCGATGTAATCTTCGATGGCGGTTAGGTTGATGGCGTATTCTTCACACGCAAAGCTGATTGAGTGACCGCTTTCGCCCGCACGACCAGTACGACCAATTCGGTGCACGTAATCTTCACAATCGTCAGGTAAGTCGTAGTTAAAGACATGCGTAACTTGAGGAATGTGTAAACCACGGGCAGCAACATCGGTGGCAATCAGCAGATCAACATGACCTTGTGTGAATTGCTCTAGAATACGTTCTCGCTTCTTCTGCGGTACATCACCCGTCAGTAGCCCAACACGGTGACCATCTGCGGCCAGATGTCCCCAAATGTTTTCACACTTGTATTTAGTATTGGCGAAGACAATCGCACGATCTGGCCACTCTTCTTCTATCAAGGTTTGCAGTAAGTTCATCTTGTCTTCGTTAGACGGATAGAAAAGCTCTTCTTGAATCCGGTGTCCGGTCTTTCTTTCTGGTTCTACTACGACATGCTCAGGATTGTGCATGTGCTCGAAGGCCAGCTCTTGTACTCGGTATGACAACGTTGCCGAGAACAGCATGTTCAGCCTCTCTTTCGGCTCGGGCATCCGACGGAACAAGAAACGAATGTCTTTGATAAAACCGAGATCAAACATGCGGTCGGCTTCATCAAGAACAACCGCTTGAATGTTATTTAGGTTGAACACACGCTGCTTGTAGAAATCGATGATACGACCTGTGGTACCGATAAGGATGTCGACACCTTGCTCAATGGTCGCCAGTTGCTTGTCGTAGCTTTCGCCACCGTAAGCTAAAGCGATTTTGACGCCGGTCGATTCCATTAAAGGTCTCGCATCGTTGTGTATCTGAATGGCAAGTTCTCGGGTTGGTGCCATCACAATCGCACGTGGTTGCGATGGAGTGCGACCTTCGTGTTCTGGCGTTGTCAGTAAGTGATTGAAAGTAGCAGTAAGGAACGCGAGGGTCTTACCAGTGCCCGTTTGGGCCTGGCCTGCAATGTCTTGGCCGGTGAGCAGTACCGGCAACGCCAAGGCTTGAATAGGGGTACAAAACTCGAACCCTTTTTTATCAAGCCCTTCAATGATTTGGGGGTGTAAATCCAAATCGGCGAACTTTTGCTCTGTGATATGCGTCTTTTTCATCGCTATAGAATATCAGCTTAAGCTTGCATTACGAAAGTAAATACATTCCAATAGGGCATCTATTTACTGGTTATCATCCAACCAGTTCCTGAAAAACACAACGGAGTGGAAGATGAGTGACAAGATTTTGCAGCTTACAGATGACGGTTTTGAACAAGATGTAATCCAAGCTGCAGGTCCAGTTCTGGTCGATTTTTGGGCAGAATGGTGTGGTCCTTGCAAAATGATTGCCCCAATTCTAGACGAGATCGCTGACGAGTACGAAGGTAAGCTCACTATCGGTAAGCTAAACATCGATCAAAACGGGGAAATACCACCTAAGTTTGGTATCCGCGGTATCCCAACGTTACTTCTGTTTAAAGATGGTAACGTTGCAGCGACGAAAGTTGGCGCATTATCTAAGACTCAACTTAAAGAGTTCTTAGACGCTAATATTTAATAGCGGATGTAAATCGAGTCATAAAACCGTGCTCTATATCCAGATGCACGGTTTTGATTTTTTTTATGGCTAGACTAGGCTTGATTTTAGTGCTAATTTGTCGCACGCTAAATAAACAAATGTTCATTTCTTGGTCGATCCTGTGACCAAATCTCTCTAACTAACACAACAGATCCTATTTTGACTAAACAAGTATCCACTACTATGAACCTGACAGAACTGAAGAACAGACCTGTGTCTGAGCTCGTGAAACTAGGTGAAAGCCTGGGTTTAGAAAACCTAGCGCGTTTAAGAAAACAAGACATTATATTTTCCATCTTAAAGGCTCACGCAAAAAGTGGTGAAGATATCTTTGGTGATGGGGTTCTGGAAATTCTTCAAGATGGGTTTGGTTTCTTGCGTAGCGCCGACAGTTCTTATCTAGCAGGTCCAGACGATATCTATGTTTCACCGAGTCAGATTCGTCGATTTAACCTACGCACTGGTGACTCTATTGCGGGGAAAATTCGACCACCTAAAGATGGTGAACGTTATTTTGCCCTTCTCAAAGTCAACACCGTCAACCACGATAAACCAGACAACGCCCGCAACAAGATCCTTTTCGAAAACCTAACCCCTCTTCATGCTAATGAACGCATGGTAATGGAACGTGGTAACGGTTCAACAGAAGACATTACTGCACGTGTTTTGGACTTAGCGTCGCCAATAGGTAAAGGTCAACGTGGTCTTATCGTTGCTCCGCCAAAAGCGGGTAAAACGATGCTTCTTCAGAATATTGCCCAAAGCATTGCGCACAACCATCCAGAATGTGAATTAATGGTTCTTCTGATTGATGAGCGCCCAGAAGAAGTAACTGAGATGCAACGCCTTGTTAAAGGGGAAGTGATTGCATCAACGTTCGATGAACCGGCTTCTCGCCATGTTCAGGTTGCTGAAATGGTTATCGAAAAAGCCAAACGCTTAGTCGAGCACAAAAAAGATGTGGTGATTCTTTTGGATTCCATTACACGTCTTGCGCGTGCATACAACACCGTAATCCCTTCGTCAGGTAAAGTACTGACAGGTGGTGTAGACGCCAATGCACTGCATCGTCCTAAGCGTTTCTTTGGTGCAGCGCGTAATGTAGAAGAAGGTGGCAGCCTGACCATCATCGCAACCGCACTTGTTGATACGGGCTCTAAGATGGATGAAGTTATCTACGAAGAGTTTAAAGGTACCGGTAATATGGAATTACACCTGAACCGTAAGATTGCTGAGAAGCGCGTTTTCCCAGCAATAGACTTTAATCGCAGTGGTACTCGTCGCGAAGAGCTTCTCACGAAAAATGATGAACTTCAAAAGATGTGGATTCTCCGTAAGATTGTTCATCCAATGGGTGAAAGTGATGCAATGGAGTTCCTTATCGATAAATTGGCGATGACCAAAACGAACGATGAGTTTTTCGATGCGATGCGTCGGCAGTAAAATTAAAATGCATTAATATTGTTTAACAAAACACCGCCTATTCAGGTGGTGTTTTTATTTGCGTCTGATCCACAATGACTGCAAAATAAACAAAATCGTTAACAGGATGTGAATATGCGACAAGGATGGTTAGCATGGTTTATATCTTTACTCTTGTGGTTTTCCCCATTGTCAGCAAAAGATCTGTCACACGAGGAAGTCCAGCAATGGGTTTTAGACCAGCAAGTCCTCAATAAAACTGATGAGCTTTATCAGCTGGTTTTGCTCGATGATGTAGATTCTTTGATGTTTGCTTTACCAAGACTGAGCCTTCCTCAGCAAGACGTTGTGCGCTTCCTTCTGTTAGAAAGAATGGAAGACAACAATATTATTCTTACGTCTAAAATGGCTAAGTTTGTTCAAAAACAAATTGGTCGTCCTTCGCCCTATAAGGTGCACAAACAAGGTGACGGTTATGAATTCTCAGTTCCCGCTTTTGACTTAAGTGCCGTCGCCAGCCGCTTATTGAAGCGTTGGCATGGCGATCAACAAATATTGACCTTTATCCTTAAAGCTGAACAGTCGGAGTTGGTCTTGTCTCAGTGGCTAACCGAAGGAAGAGGCAAACAAAATAAAGAAAGAGAAGCGTTGTTGATACGAGAGCTCGATGGCTTGTCTCCCAAAGCGCTGGACAGCCTGACAAAGCAAATAACACAAAACCCCATAACCAACTGGCTACCTTCAACTCAAGTGGTCGTGCGGTTAGCGCAAGTGAGTGAAGATCCGGAAGTCTATAAACTATTGTGGCGTATGAAGGCGGATAGCCATAGCCAGTCAGAATTGAAGCGACTAGCAAGCATCAAAAGCGAGTTTTCACTTCGGCAACTCATGCATGCTAGCGATAACCCGTCGCTGCACGATGCCGCGTTGTATGAGTTGACACGTTTAGATCCCATACCGTTAGAAGTGAAAACTTTTCTGATCAAGAAACTCAAGCAGTCAAACGATGCTTCCATTGTGGCTCGCAACCTTGTTCAACATGGGCATAGAGGATGGGTTGAGCAATTGGCTGAAAGCCATCTAGGTTTGAATACTCAATCGTTGCTTCAAGTACTCTCGATAACAAAAGAGAAGTAGGTGTGCTCTTCAATTACGCCACTCACGTATCTCTTGTTTTCGCGAGTTTATCGGTAACGAAGGTATATTGTATTTGTCTTTGTTATAATGCGCGCAATTTAACCTGCCACAAGAAACGTCTATGAGTTTTAAGGATTTACGCGATTTTATTGAACGCCTTGAAAAAGGGGGGTTATTAAAACGCATTACTCACCCTGTTGACCCACATTACGAAATGACCGAAATCAGCGATCGTACCTTGCGTGCTGGTGGTCCTGCCTTATTGTTTGAAAAACCGATTGGCTACGATGTTCCTGTATTAACAAACTTGTTTGGGACAACAGAGCGAGTGGCGATAGGGATGGGGCGCAATGACGTATCCGAGTTGCGAGAGGTCGGTAAATTGTTGGCGTACCTCAAAGAACCAGAGCCACCAAAAGGGTTTAAAGACGCTTTAGAGAAGCTCCCTGTCTTTCGCCAAGTGCTGAATATGCCCGCAAAACGTTTACGAAAAGCGCCCTGCCAACAAATAGTTTGGTCTGGGGAGCAAGTGGATTTAGATAAACTCCCAGTAATGAGCTGTTGGGCAGATGATGTTGCACCGCTTTTGACTTGGGGATTAACCGTCACCAAAGGTCCGAGCAAGAAGCGCCAGAACCTAGGGATTTACCGCCAGCAAAAGATCAGTAAGAACAAAGTCATCATGCGCTGGCTTGCTCATCGTGGTGGCGCATTGGACTTACGTGACTGGATGGAAACCAATCCTGGCGAAGCTTTCCCTGTATCGGTCGCCTTTGGAGCGGATCCGGCGACCATACTTGGTGCCGTGACACCAGTACCGGATACTTTGTCTGAGTATGCTTTTGCTGGCTTACTTCGAGGCAGTAAAACCGAAGTCGTAAAATCGGTCAGTAACGAGCTAGAGGTTCCTGCCAGTGCAGAAATTGTATTGGAAGGTTACATCGACCCAAATGAATACGCCGATGAAGGTCCTTACGGCGATCACACCGGTTACTATAATGAAGTGGAGAAACACCACGTATTTACGGTAACTCATGTGACCATGCGCGAAAACCCCATTTATCACAGCACCTATACAGGTCGCCCACCAGATGAGCCAGCCGTTTTGGGTGTTGCTCTGAACGAGGTGTTCGTCCCTATCTTACAAAAGCAGTTTCCAGAGATTGTCGACTTCTACCTTCCGCCAGAAGGCTGTTCGTACCGAATGGCGGTTGTATCGATGAAGAAGCAATACCCGGGACATGCAAAACGCGTCATGATGGGAGTCTGGTCTTTCCTTCGTC
Source organism: Vibrio sp. S9_S30 (assembly GCF_014694455.1). Taxonomy (GTDB): domain Bacteria; phylum Pseudomonadota; class Gammaproteobacteria; order Enterobacterales; family Vibrionaceae; genus Vibrio. The sequence continues at coordinate 37,428 of NZ_JAAUWT010000028.1, forward strand.
AATTCATGTATACCAAATTCGTCATCGTAGTTGATGAAAGTGTGAATACTCGTGACTGGAATGACGTGGTTCGTGCCATGACAACGCAGATGGATCCCGTTCACGATACCGTTATGATAGAAAACACACCCATTGATTCATTAGATTTTGCCTCGCCAGTGGTAGGGCTCGGATCGAAAATGGGTTTAGATGCCACCATCAAATGGGAAGCGGAATTGTTGGTTTCATCGAAACCTAAAGAAGCAACACCAGAGGGGGAAGGGGTAGATAAATTGGTGTCGCAATTCAAACAGAAACATCCAGAGCTGGTTGACCTGTATTTACCCGAAGCCGCAAACGGCAGAAGCATGGCAATCGTGAGCATCAATAAAAGTAAAGCATGGCAAGGTCATCATTTGATGAACGCACTTTGGGAAGAGTTTGAGGCGCACATCCATCTTCAATACATCATCATTTGCGATGACGACGTGAATGTAAGAGATTGGAATGATGTTATTTGGGCGATTACCACGCGTATGGATCCCGCTCGTGACACGCTGATGATGAAGAAAGCCGATCTTCCGACGACTCAAATGGGTTTGGATGCCACTAATAAGCAGGAAGGGGAAGAAACGCAGCGAGAATGGGGGCGCCCAATTAAGAAAGATGCTTCGGTAGTCGCGAAAGTTGATGAGATTTGGGAGCAACTAGGAATAGAATGGCTCAAACCGTCACCATAATGCCCCAGCAATGGGTATTTGAAGTTCCTACTGGGCAAACGATACTGGAAGCCGCGCTCAATAATCATTATCGCCTTCCGCACCGTTGCACAGTAGGCGCATGTGCCATGTGCATGTGTAGAAAATTAGAAGGGGAAGTCAGTTATCACCTTGAGCCTATACTTACAGAAAGAGAAAAAGCTCACGGTTGGATCTTCCCATGTCAGGCATACGCCGAAAGTGATTTACTGCTCACATTTGAAAGTGAGTAAGAGGAAACCATGACCATTAAATGCCAAGTAAAGTCCATTGAGCCTTTGGCGTGCAATACTTATCAAATACTGTTGCACCCAGAACAACCCGTAAACTTTAAAGCGGGGCAGTATCTGCTTGTTGAAATGGGTGAAAAAGACAAACGTCCATTTTCAATTGCAAGCAGCCCATGTCGCCATGAGGGCGAACTAGAGCTTCACATTGGTGCCGCCGAACACAACGCTTACGCCATAGAAGTCGTCGAAGCAATGAAAAAAGCGCTTGAAGACGGTAGTGAGATCGCAATTGATGCTCCACATGGTGATGCGTGGGTGCGCGAAGAGAGCACCCACGATATATTGCTGATAGCAGGAGGAACAGGGTTCAGCTACGTGCGCTCTATACTTGATCATTGCGTCAGTCAAAAATTGAGCAACACAATCCACCTTTACTGGGGAGCGAAAGATGAATGTCAGCTCTACGCTAAAGAAGAGTTGATCGAAATCGCTAACGCCAACAGCAATGTGCACTTCATTCCCGTAGTAGAAGAAGCCGATGCAAACTGGTCTGGAAAGTTAGGCAACGTGCTTCAAGCAGTAGAAGCTGACTTCAATAGTTTAGAGAATGTCGATATCTATATTGCAGGTCGCTTTGAAATGGCCGGCGCAGCAAGAGAGCAATTTACGCAATCTAAACAAGCTAAGCGAGATCAGATGTACGCTGACGCCTATGCATTTATCTAATTAATCGAGATAAATAGATAGAAAAGAGGGTTTTTTAACCCTCTTTTTTCGTTTTTGATGGATTATTCATCGAAAACGTATTTTTTTCGATTTTTTATTAAAAAGGTCTTGCGTGCTTTATTAATCTCCCTATAATGCCGCCTCACTGACACGGCAGACGCTACAAGGCTTCAGCAGTGCTAGAGAGAGGAAAAGTTCTGAGAAAATAAATTTGAAAAAGTGTTTGACTCTTCAAATTATCTCGCTAGAATTCACCTCCGCTTTGAGAAGAAAACTTCTCGAAAAGCAACGCTCTTTAACAATATAGACCTATCAATCTGTGTGGGCACTCGTTGATGATAATCCAAAATGTTTCTTAGGAAACAATTTAGGTTTCAATGAACTGAGTGACCAACCAAGACTTCTTTTGGAAACC
>NZ_JAAUWT010000029.1 GCF_014694455.1 Vibrio sp. S9_S30
GCTGGGGTAAGTCGACAGGTTCTGCGACGCTTTCTATCCCCACTTTCAATAAGTTGTTGTTGCCATTGCGGAATGAACATCTGGCAAAAATCATCGACATCACAAAATGTTTCTATTAACTTATCCATGCTCGTTCCTTTGAGATCTTATATATTTAGTCAATGATCTGATCTCGGAACGAGCCATTAGTTCCTTCCTAACGAATTTCCTTATCCAGAACTCAGGTTAATCTTGTAATGCCACCTCAGGCACTGCTGCACCTTGTTTAGGCTGCTCCGCGCGAGTCATCAATTGCGCATATTTTTGCGTCATGTACTCTGCGGTACCATCCAATAACAAGTGTGCGATTTCATCAACGTGACGGTTTTGCCACGCCTCAAATCGGGTACCTTTAACCCATTGATTGAACGCCCCAAGGGACGGACCACAGTGAATTTGATAGTCCACTTTATCGGCAGCACCGTTGATGGCAATGCGGTTGGTATGAATGAAATACCAGCGAAATACTAAGGCCATTTTATGCTTGCTGTCTTTTTCGGCGCGCACTATCTCTTGCGGCTTCGCTTTGTTGTAATACTCACACGTTTCTTGATACACGGCATCAAAAGAACGCTTAAAGTATTTCTTCTCTATCAGATCTCGGGTCGCTGCATCTACCTCGTGCCACCCTTGGTGACGCTGCCACAACTCATACAATTTGTTTGCTCTGGCTGGAAAAAAGACGCCTTTTCTCAACACCTGAACTTTTGCACCAATTTCAAACATATCGCCTGCTGGGGCATATCGCGTGTCGTGAATATTGGCGTCTTGCAGCAGCGCTTTCACTTCATCGCTGGTGCCCGCCTCTGGCGAACATTGATTAATTGAACCAGTTAAAATAAAGTCCGCACCGAGCATCAGCGCAGATGCGGCTGACTCTGGCGTACCAATACCGCCTGCTGCACCGACATCGATCTGTGCTCGGTAGTTATACTCGTTGGCAACCCGATCGCGCAGCCTAATGATGGTAGGCAGAATTACCGACAACACACCCATATCTGTGTGTCCGCCTGAATCCGCCTCGACGCAAAGTGAGTCCGCCATCGCAATGGTTTTCGCCAGCTCGGCTTGTTCACGACTCACCAACCCCTGCTCGAGTAATTTTTTAACCACATGAGCGGGAGCGGGTTTCAAAAATTGCTCGGCGACTTCTGGTCTAGAGATCTTAGCCATAATGCGATTCATCGCACGCACATTGCCGTGGGCATCTCGACTCAGACCTTGTAGGCGATAACGTACCAAAGCGGGGGTAACACTGAGAAACGCAGCGGCTTCAATCACAGTGATCCCCTTGCGCATAAACAGTTCAACCGTACGCATTTCTTTGTCCGGGTTTGCCAAGTTACACACCAAATTCATCCCAACCGTCGTAGCACTGCCTAGGGCCTGTTGGATCTCGTCAATATTCTGTGCAATGTTTTCGTCACTTAGCCCGCCAGTGCCAAAGAAAGATAAAAATCCAGCCTTCGCCATACGGATCACCAGTGCCTTTGAGGCAATGCCCTTGTACATCGCCCCCGTTGCGTAGGCATATTGCAAGCCATATTTTTTCTTAAAGTGTTCAGAGCCAAGCTGTCGTGAAGTAAGCGGTGCCACAGCATAAGTCGGGCACGCTCCATTTGCTGGCACAGAGGTAGACTCTTTGCTCTTTACTGATGTGCCATGTGTACTTGTCCAGGCAGTTTGAATTTTTGCCAATAAATTTGTCAGTACTTGACCGTGGCCCACTTCATGAAAATTGCTCACCCCTTTATGCAACAAATATTCTATGCTATCGCACCAGCGCACTGGAGAAGAGATCTGCATTGCTAGAAACTGTTTCAGCTGCGCTACATCATATGGCTGAGCATGCACATTTGAAATAATGACCTTGTTGGGAGTGGCAAATGAAAATTGTGTTAAATAGTCTGCAAAGTGGCGCTGTACTTGTGCCATATAACGAGAGTGAAACGGCGCACTGACATTCAGCGGCACAACCGCAGCACCTTCCTCTTCTAAGCCCAAGGTTAAGCGTGCCAAACTGTCTTTTGGCCCTGCTAATACCAGTTGTGAAGGACTGTTGTAATTGGCAAAGTCAATATCTTTGATGTGTGCGGTATCCATCACTTTCTGGATCACCTCTGGCGCACATTTCATCACCGCGACCATCCCGCCATCGGACATTTGCGCCATCAATTCACCCCGCTTTTTCACCAACCTCAAGCCATCTTCGAAGCTGAATACCCCCGCGGCAAAGAGTGCATTGAATTCACCTAAGCTGTGCCCCATAACCACGTCGGGTTCAGCTTCATTGGCGATTTTGTCTAAATAGCTCAATGCACTGACCGTATACAATGCAGCCTGCGTATATTGTGTGTTGCCCAGCTTACTGACCGGCCCATTCAAACATAGCGCTTTGATTGAATAACCTAAAATCTCATCTGCAGCACGAATTAACTGAGGGTATTTATCGAATAACTCTCGGCCCATGCCCACTTGTTGAGCACCTTGGCCTGGAAACATATACACTTTGGTGGCTGGGTCGATTGCTGTGTTTGTCATGCTCATATTTTTATTACCTTGTTCTGAATGCGAATATGTTGCTATCAACTCGTTGAATAAATCCAAAGTTGCTGCAAAAGGGTTAAGTAACGCAGTGATCTCACACCCGCTCTGGTGCGTGAGGCACCTTTTGGCAAAATTCGCCATCGTGCCTGATGGGCCTAAATCACAAAAGTGGCGGGCACCGAGTTTTTCTGCGGTGGCCACAGCCTGTGGAAATTGAATAACTTGACGGACAACCTGCCAAAAATAATCGCCATCTACTCGCTTCACCAACGCCCCCGTGGTACTGGAGATTAACGGCAGGGAAGGTTCATAAAATCGATACTTTTGACACAACTCGAGAAATGCAGATTTTGCCCGGTTGAGTTTTGATGAGTGGAAAGCTTGAGTGACGGGCAAACGCATAAATGCGTGTCCGTACTGCGGCAATTGTGCTTCAAGCTCCGTCAATGCTGCATTTGACCCCGATACCACGAAGTGCGCATCATAGTTCAGCGCAGCAATTTCAAGGCCGCGCTCCGCCAACTTAAGCTCGCCGCATTGTTGAGGATCTGCCAGAATGGCCGTCATGCCGCCTGTGTCAGCATAGCGTTCAAAAATATCGGCTTGCTCAACCACAAAACGCATGCCTTGTTCTGGCTCAATACAGCCAGCGATGGTGGCCGCCACAACCTCACCCAAGCTCGAGCCCAGTACAAAATCAGGCTTAACCCCGTGTTGTATCAAGCTTGCCGCCAATGCATATTCCAGCATGTAGATAGCGGGGTGAGTATAACGCAACTCATCAAAGACAGGGTTTAGCTTCCCTGTACTCGTGTATAGCTTGGCGAGAATTGACCTCCCCCCAGCTTCAATGGCAACCCTATCCAAGCGTTGCATATTATTGCGAAACGCCGCATTGTTGTTATAGAGTGTCTCGGCCATTTTGTAGTGTTGGGAACCCTGCCCTACGAACATAAATACTAGTGACATAAGCAGCTCTCTTGCTCTGAAGTCAACACGTTAGGGGGACAACAATGATGCGCTATAGCGGCCATTTTTCGATTGTTAAACATCATTTATCTCCCCAGCCTGTGCTGCGAATTGTGGCGTTATCGTCTGGCGTAGGATCTGCGCCACATCCGCTACATTAGCTTTTTCCAATACGCTGTAATGGCCACCTGAGACCAAAACTAGGGGGATGTTTTGTAAGCAATAGCGGCGATATTTCGCCAGTGTTTGTTGGCGGTTTTCGCCTCCCATATGGCTTTGCTTAGCCAACAGCAAGGTAATATCACCGTCGTATTTTTGCGACGGCACATACTGCAATCCCATCAATATCTGCTGCGCATAGGCGTGCATTATCTGCTGCAGATACGCCTTGCTGTGCTCAGTAGACACCGCAGCTTCATCGAGTAAGGCCTGCGCCAGTGGGGCAACCACGTCGTCACCTTGGGCTTGTTTGTGAGCCAGTGTATTTGCTACCTGTGTATCGCGAATAAAAAATTGGAAAAACGCAGACAAGGATATGTCACCTTGCGCGTACAATTCGCTGTCCAGCATAAAAATATGTACTTTACGACCCTCATTGCGCAATAAACAAGCCATTTCATACACGACACTGGCCCCCAAGGAGTGCCCTAGCAAATAGATAGTTTGTTGCTCAGGTAGCGATGACAGCTGAGTCACATAATCCTGTGCCATGACCTGGATGCTGTCGTGCGCAATGCTCGAATCATGAAACCCTCGATAGCCAAAACCATAAAGACGCATACGACCTTGTAACAGTTTCACCAAAGGGGAGAAACTGCTCAACATAGCACCGGCTGCCGGTACGCAGATCAGGGCAGGTCCTGCGCCTTCAGAACCAGAAAGTGACACCATGCCATGCTCAACTTGCAGCTCCTCACCTGCCTGAGAGGCACTTAATTGCTCAGCAAGTGCACGAATACTGTTTGCGGCCATTAAATCATGCGTGGTAACTTGAATGTTGAGTGTCTGGTGAATTTTTTGCTGCCATTGCACCAACTCCACTGAACTGCAACCACTCAGATCCAACGCGCTGGTGAGCGTTAGGTGTGCCTGCTCGGCCATGCTATCCTGCGCCAATCTCAAAAGCTGCTCCTCAAGCTCAGTGTTCGCTGTCAGCTGCTCAGAGCGATCCGCTGATTGGTTGATTTGCTGTTCAAATTCACCAATCCAATGTCGCGTCGCTTTAAATGGGTATCCCGGTAAACTTACCCGTCGCACCACTTCACCCCGATACATATTTTGCCATGCGATAGATAAGCCGTTACACCAAAGTGACGCTAACATACTCAGATCACGAGATTTCAGCCAACCATCTACCACCGTCTGCAACGCGGTGTCGCTTTGCAGCATAGAGACAATCGGTGGGCAACTCGCGCTCGTACCTTGGTACACGCCAGGCGCATTGTATTCACCTTGAGCAATTTGGGTTAGACATTCAACAAATTCGGCTTGCGAATTGACCACCATAGCTACCCGCTCTTCCATCACACTGCGCCCCACTTGCAGTGTGTAGGCAACACGATACAGATCAAGCTGAGGTTCGCGGGCAAGCCAAGTCAGTAAATTGCGCGCTTGGATTGCAATTTGCGGCTGTGTTTTCGCAGACAACAGCATGGCATAAGGACCATCTGTTTGACGTGCGCTTTGGGGATCAGGTGCGCGGTATTGCTCAACAATGACATGTGCGTTGACGCCACCAAATCCAAAAGCGTTGATCCCCGCCACTTTGGGGTCGCGCTGTGAACCGCGTGACCATGGCTCGGCGGTTGCAGGAATATAAAATGGCGACTGTGCAATGTTAATGTGCGGGTTCAATTCATCACTGTGCAAGTTTGCAACCAGATGGTCGTGTTGCATTTGCAAGACAACCTTAAGTAAAGAAGCCATGCCCGATGCCATTTCCATGTGTCCAACATGGGTTTTAACCGAGGCCAGCGCACAACCCCCTTGTTGCGCCCCCTTAAATGCCTTCGTTAGCGCTTGAAACTCAACGGCATCTCCGATTTCAGTACCAGTTCCCTGTGCTTCAACGTAACTAACTTGCGCGGGGTCAATGTTTTTCTCTTCATAACACGCTTTGATCAATGTCGCTTGTGAGTTGGTATTCGGTGCGGCAAATCCGCTTCCTTTGCCGGTATAGCCCACTTTACTATTGCGGATCACAGCAAGGATATTATCTCCATCTCGTTTTGCCTCAGATAAGCGTTTCAATAACACAGTAGCAACGCCTTCACTGCGCACATAGCCATCTGCATTGGCAGCAAAAGCACGGCACTGGCCCACTTCGCTAAGTAGGCCTGCACGGCTCAAATTAATGTGGCCCTGCGCAGTCACTATGACGTTAACGCCCCCGACTAAACATAAGCGACAGTCACCACTGCGCAGCGCTGTGACAGCCCGGTGTAAAGCGACCAGAGCACTCGAACACGCAGTCTCAACAGGTTCACTTGGGCCTTTTAAATTCAAAAAATAGCTGATCCGGTTTGGCCCTAAAGACGGTGCATTGATCGGCCCAGACAATTCCATCGATGCGCCCTCGCCTTGATCACTGGCATTGTTTTCAGAACCATATCCGCTGGTATGCGCAATACCAATGTACACTCCCGTATTTGACCCTGACAGCGATTCCGGCGCATAACCGGCATCTTCAATTGCGTGCCAAGCACTTTGCAACAGTAACCTTTGCTGGGGGTCCATCTGCCTTGCTTCGTGGGAGGAAATACCAAAAAACCCGGCATCAAACTGGTCAATTTGAGCTAAAAATCCGCCCCACTTACTGCGCGTGGCTCGAGGATCTTGTTTGGTATCACCATACACATCGCGCCAATCCCAGCGCTCCTTAGGGATTTCAGTGACGCAGTCTTTCCCTTGTTTCAAATTATCCCAAAATTGTGCAATATCACTGGCGCCAGGAAATTGTCCATCCATACCGATAATAGCGATGCAGTCATCATCTTGGTCAACAGTCGAGTGGCGCGCTTGATGTTCAACTTCTTGCATATCCTCCGCGTACGGTCTAACCGAAGGGTCGACGGGCTGTTGTGAATGCACTGTTTTTACTTTCTCGACGTATTCTACAGGTGCTTTATCATCGCTGTGTGAGTCAGACAGGTGAGCCGCCAGAGCGGATACGGTGTTGATGTCGTAAAAAATCGTGGGCGCCAGCTCTGCTTGGTAGCGATGATTGATCGCCTGAGCTAACTCAGCAAAGCTCACCGAGTCAAAGCCCAACTGATCCAGCGGCGTATGGACGTCGAAGTCATGCTTGGCGATTTTCAACATGTCACTGATCAACACCAACAATGCTTGTGTTATGTCTGAGCGCGCCTCTTTTTGCGACTCAACAACGGTCGCTGAAGGCTGAACAGGCTCCGCACTGCTCACTTGATGCTGCGCGTCACTTAGCAACTCATTCATATGATGAACCAACTCACCAACACAGGTGCACTGATAGAAAACCGTGGTAGACAACTCAACCTCATAGCGAGCACTGAGAGCACTTGCCAACTCAGTCAAAGAAACCGAGTCAAAGCCGATCTGCTCAAATGTCGTGTCCGCATCAATGCTCGCAGCGGGTACTTTGAGCAACTCGCTGATCTCAGCAATAATATCCCCTTCATTGCACGGTGCGCTTGGCGCTGTTTTAGATATTTGCGCGGGAGATTGAGTCGGCGCATGGCTGAGCTGCGTTTGTAAATACGCAACCAGTTCAGCCACTACAGTACACTCATAAAACAACGTAGCAGAGAGCTCTACGTCCAGCGCCTGACTTAAGTGGCTGGCAAGCTCTCCCAATGAAACCGAATCGAAACCAATGTCCGAAAACGCCGTATTACCATCAATACTCGAAGCTGGCACTTTGAGTAACTCACTGATCATCGCGATCACGGTATCTTCACTGAGCGATGGCGCCACCGCCGCAGTGCTGGGATGCTGGGGCACAGCAGTGGTCTCTTGCGCGGTTGCGATCTCATCGCCTTGGGATAGATGCGATTGTAAGTAGTGGGTCAGCTCATCAATTTGAGTGCAGTCATAAAATACACTAACGGGCAGCTCTACCCCTGTCGCTTGGGTCAGCACATTCGCCAATTCACTAATAGAGACTGAATCAAAGCCAATATCAAACAGTGCCGTTGTGCCATCAATGCTCGACTGAGGCACTTTCAGTAAATCACTTACTTCACGGATAACATCTTGCACGTTGAAAGACGCGACGGCTCTACGCTGCGCTGGCTGCTCAGCGGTGTAATACGCATCCACGGTCTGCAATTGGTGCGCGAAGTTTTGGTACGCTTCCCCCGTACCATACAAAACCAGAACCTGTGATACTTTTGCGGCCAACGCGCTCGAAAACGCGTCAAGCCCAGCCTCGGTTGGCAGTGGTATTAATCCAGATGTTTCTTTCAATTCGCGCATCGCATGACGGGGCATTCGCATCCCACCATCTTGCCAAAGCGGCCAGTTGACGGACACACTGTGACCGGAGCACTCCCCGCGTTTAACACGCAGCGCCCTATCGTGGGCAAACCAGTCCATAAACCCGTTTGCCGCCGCATAATCGGCCTGACCTGGCGCACCCAGTACACTGCTGATCGATGAGAACAAGGCAAAAAACTTTAATTCACATGTACGCGTCGCAGCGTCCAAATTGACGAGCCCTTGCACTTTTGGCGATAGCACTCGATCCATATGCTGTGGCGATTTTCTGACGATCATGCCATCTTGTAATACCCCCGCGGCATGCAAAACCCCGGTGATTTGACCAAACTCTTCCAACACCTGTGCAATGGCATCTTCCACCTCGTTTGATCGCGAGAGATCAATCGCTTGATAATGCACCCTATCGCCCTGCGCATTGCACTGTGAAAGCCACTGTTGGCGCGCTAAATCCAGCTCGCCACGACCCCATAGGATCACCTTACTGGTTTGGGTCTGGGCAAGAATAGTCTGGGTAAATATTTTACCAAGGCCACCAAAACCACCGCTGATCAGGTACACCCCTTGCTCCTGCCACGGCGACACGGCTTTTTCAACTGCTGGCAAAGCCTGCCAGCGCCTGATGTCACACTGTTGCGACTTCAGTTCAATGCAACTGGGCTTGTGTGTGTGAGCATTGTGTATGATCTGCTTTTCAACCTCAGCGCCAGAGTCCGCCATGATCACATCAGCAAATTTAATCACATGCTCGTGAATGGCCGCTTCGAGCATCGGCAACAGCCCCGCATACATGCGCTGGTCTGTACCTGGTGGCGCGACCAATTGGATGCGCTTAGGCTTGGTCCCTTGATGCTGAATGACTTGTTGTAACACCGCCAGCAGTGCTTGTGCATAGTGCAGATAATGATCCGCACTACACAGAGAAGCCTTCGACGCTTCGGCAGGTGCATCGATACACACCACCTCTGCACCTGTAAAACGCGCGCGCAATTGAGCAGACCACTGTGCTGCATCGCCCAGTAAAACAACCCAGGTTGTATCGCCGTTAAAGTTATCCGTTGTTGCTGCGGCGAAAGGCTTTGACTGCCACGTCGGTGACAAGAGTTTGATTTCCCCACAAGGCTCTGCTTGCTCTGTTTTTGACGGTCTGCACTCCTCGACCTGCTCCTTTTTCACAGGTGTCGATGACTTCATCACCCGTGCAGTATAACCGAGCAATTGCAAGCACACATTGCCCTGTTCATCACACAGTGACAAATCAATAACCTGAGTGCTGACCGTACACTGTTTGGCATCAAGTATGACCCACACAGTTTCTGGCAAGGGGGCATATTCTTTCACTTGATTGAGCACAAAGGGGACCATAGGTCCTTGTTGAGAGTCAGCTTCCTCTACGTAGGGCTGTTCGCCAAGATAAAAGCCCAAAATACAATGCAGTGCTGAGTCGAGTATTTCCGGGCGCCACTTCATCTTTTGAGATGGCTGCGGCTGTGGCTGCTGCGCTTTCAGTCGTCCCACCACGTATGATCCACTGCGCTGCAGTGACTCAACCCCACGAAATGCCGATCCATAGTCAAGCCCAGCCTGCAAAAACTGACCATAGAATGTCTGCTTATCGACCTCAATCGTCTTACCCTTCTCGCACAACTGCGCTAACTCAGGCACCTTGCTGGGTGCTTCGCGCTCACCTAAATTGATAGCCCCACGACAAAAGTCTCCACTGGATGGGTCGAGCAAATCGTAAATTCTAAACCGCGTACGCTGCCCTGCTTGTGGTAGGCAAGACAATTCGATCACAACCTGTTTGCTCTGACCATCAAATATCATCGGGCGACGCCAAGTTACATTGTCTATTGAGTAATGCTGATGTTCCTCTAATAAGGTGCTAAGCGCCTCTCTTACTAGCTCCAGATATGCCACACCAGGCAGGATCGGGTTTTGGTTGACCACATGTTGTGCGATAAAATACTCACTGCCGGTCAAAGGTATAATCGATTGCAAAGGCTTTAAGTAAGACGCCGTCTGCTCGCGCACAGGCGCTGCATTTTCAGCCAGCGCTTCAAGTTGCGCTAATGGTGGATAAGTACGCTCAACATCGGTGTCAGGTACCCAGTAACGCTGCTTTGCAAAGGGGTATCCGGGTAAGCTCACTTTGTTTGGCAGTGTGCCATCATATAAGGTTCTCCAGTCAACTGGGTAACCTTGGATCCACAACCCTACCAAGGCGGGCCAATCCGCCTCAGACAAGAGATCAGCATAGACTAGATTATTGGCAGTAATAAATGCATCCAACGCTTTGCCTTTGATAATTTCTCCATACCAGCGCTGGGTCGGTTTGCTAATGTCATCAAATTGATGCTCTAGAACATCGGCGAGTTGCTGGGTAAGCTCATCCATTGAATTTGCTGCGAGGGCAAGTCGGTGCTCATGATGCGCTCTACCAACTTGCAAAGTACTGGCGATACTACGAAGGTCCTGCACATCGTGGACACTCTGACCAGTGTGTTCAAGCGTGGTGTGCAATCGCCTTACCGCTCTGTGCAACTGCTCAGTACTTTTAGCCGACAACACGATATAACTTGGCACAGATACGGATTGTTGCTCAACGGGCGTCTCTGCGACATACTCCTCAACCACCATATGCGCATTTGAACCGCCAGCGCCAAATGCTGAGATACCCGCTACGCGCTTTTTCCCCTCAGCAACTTGCCACGGCTGTGCTTCACGTGGCACGTCAAACGGAGAGTTATCAAAATCAATATAGGGGTTGCGTGTTTGTGAGTGAATAGAGGGGACAATGGTTTTATAGCGCATTTGCAGCAAAACCTTCGTTAATCCGGCAATGCCTGATGCACTTTCACAGTGACCAATATTAGATTTGATAGAGCCTATCAAACACGCCGCTTCGCCCTGCGCATTCTTAGCCAGATAATCCTCGTTATATGCCCTTTGTAAACCATCGACTTCAATCACATCTCCTATTGCGGTGCCTGAACCGTGCGCCTCAATATAACTGATGGGATCAGACGCCGTTTTTGCCAACGCTTGGCTTATTACCTCTGCCTGCGAAGATGCTTTTGGTACGGTATACGTTCTCGACGCGCCGCCATGGTTGATGGCCGTCGCTAGGATCACCCCATAGATATGATCACCATCTTCGAGGGCATCAGCGAGGGGTTTGAGCAACACAGCCCCAACGCCTTCAGAAGCCACATAGCCTGTCGCTTTATCCCCAAAACTATGACAGCGCCCGGTTTTCGATGAAAAACGCCCCGCACTATGTAAAATAAACTTATTGGGGTGCAGTGTTAGGTTGACGCCACCTGCGATGGCGGCACGGCACTCGCCGTTTAAAATACTTTGACACGCTAAGTGTACCGAGCTGATGGAGCCCGAGCACATGGTATCAATGGTCATGCTAGGACCGGTAAAATTACAAAAGTAAGACACCCCATTAGTAATAGAAGCATTGAGTGCAGAAACCGGTGTATTGGCCTGACTGTACATCAAATATTCATTGTACTCTACCGCGCAAAATACCCCTACAGGCCCTCTCTCTGAGAGCCCTTCACACGAGTATCCAGCATCTTCAACAGTGTGATAGGCACACTGGAGAAATTGCCTTTTCTGAGGATCGGTCAGCTCGGCAACTTTTGGCGCCATATTAAAGAACAAGGGGTCAAATTGATCTACATCATTGATGAACCCACCCCATTTACTATAACTTTTACCATACACCCGATTACCTGGCTGATGATACAAAGCATGATCCCAACGCGTTTTGGGTATTTCCGTGACGGTATCTTTGCCTTGTTTGAGGTTTTCCCACAATTCATCTAGGTTGTCTGCGCCTGGGTATTTTCCTGATATCCCAATGATCGCTATTTTTTGGTTGCTCACTCCGATCCCCTTCTGTCAATATTTTGCACCGTCCCAAACCCAAGCTTTTACCAAGCACCGTGGTGACGATTAAATGCTTTTCTGTGCGTACTTCGCGTGTTTAATGGCCGTTTAAAATTAAGTCTTCGCAGACCTCTGCGGTGTCGGTAAACAGATTGTAATGCCCCCAATTAGCAAAAATTTTATATTCGGCATCCGGAATAATTTCGGCAAGCGCCACGGACTCTTGCCAGGCGACCATATCATCGTTACCTCCACCGACAATGAAGGTTGGGCTGCTGATCTGTTCAGTTAAGGTGCGACTGATCTTAAATTCGTGGGTGGTATTGACCAGGTGGGCAAACCGTAGAAACGCCTCTTTACCGCTATTGAACGGTGCTTGGATCATCTGTTGGTAGTGCTTATTATCAATACGCGCCAATTTTTTTTGCATGCTTTTTGTGTTATACGCCACGATGTTTTGATGGAGAAAATCAAGCTTCTTCTCATCGTGGATCAACATGCGGCAAACCTGACCTATGGTATCGCCCGTGAGCCCCGGCGTGCCTTGATTAAAGAAATTTGGCGCATTGAATAGCACCATTTTTTCGATTAAACATGACTCTTGTGCCGCAGCAACCAAAGCAATTTGGATCCCCGTACACCACGCAACCAAGGTGAACGAGGGCAAGGCTAACTCGGTCACAATACTGGTTAAGTCTTGAACTTGATCCTGTACGGAATACTCGCGAAAACGCTCATCGTATACACCAGGAAACCCCCGACGTCGCCAGGTCACAAAATTATGACCGCGCGCCACCATGGCATCAGACAACGCCTGTGTAATACAGCTGTCGACACCCAGCGCATTGATGAAGACCACTGTAGGCTTGGTGTTATCAAACTGATTGAGGTTAACGTCCAGCATTAATCCGTCATGTGCTTGTACTTTCATAGAGGTGTTTCCAGTTCCAAATTTTGCTGCGCAGATTGCGCGATCGATTGATGTGAGCTCGGCAAGTTATCTACCTTTGACCAAATATCGCAACTGCGATCTTGCCATGCATCCACAAATGAACTCAGGCACTCATTATACGCCTGCTCAGCTGCCAGCTTGTCGCGCCCTCTGAGCTTAAAGTACTCATCCGTCGCACTGGCATAGGCGGATATGGCCAGTACAGCTCCCATACCCGCTACAGGTGAACCCGTTCCCGACGCATCTCCGGTAAGCATGATGTTTTTACTGATAAAGGTACTCGCCCGTGAATATTGCACATCTATGGGTTTGCTGATCCACAACACCTCTCCTACCGAGTTTTGCTGTGAGTCACTGAAGAATTGCGCGCGCTGTGCAAGCTGCTCTGCGCTTGGCAGTTCACCATTAGCACTGTACACCGCTACACCTAGTTCATCACGATTTGGATAAAAGAGCCCAAATGCACAACCTGATAACTGTTGTTCAGCATCAAAAGAGAATTTGTAGTTAAGTGTTGATCTATCTCCAACGGCACGGCAGTGATAGATATACCAACACTCCTCTCCCTTATTGGACGTTTCAATGTCGTAACATATCCCCATAGCCTGCGCATTTGAACTGCACTCGCCATCGGCTAAGATCACCAATTCTGGTGTGACAGTGGAAGTTGACCCCAACTGTAAATTATTCAATGTTACGCTGGCTTGCTCAAGCTTTGTCGGCACCACTTTTGCTTCCACATTAAAGTAAATACGCACGCCCTGTTCACGTGCAGCAATCAGCAGTACATCTTGCAGATCAGCCAAAGAGATAGCCAATACAGACTCGCCCACAAACTCATCATAGGCACTCTTATGGGGGGTACCAGCCGCAGTGAGTTGGGTCGTCGCTAACTGTGCCTCATCTATCTCTTTTTGATAATAACGCGTAGACTCATTGTCACTGCGGGTATAAAAGAAGTTGTGCTGTGCTATCGGCGTGCCGCGCTCGATAAGCTGCGTCAGTACACCAAAGCGTTGTAAATAAGGCAGTGCGTTTTGATATATGGTGACCATTTGCATCCGGTCAACGGCCTTGCGTTTATCAAACAAGTAAACCCGTTCCACCCCATTGAGCACGGCGCTCAACGCTGCCATGATCCCTGCCGGACCTGCACCGATCACCACCACACTGTGTTCATCAATCTCGTCTAACAACTGTGTGGCGCTGTTCTCGTATTCAAAGCGGTAACCACTGCTCGTGGCCTGAGAGATATAGTCCGGAAGGTCACTTGGCATTTGCTTAGCTCCTACCATCTGAGCCGGTGCTGGTTGCACGCGTTCAATCACAGTAATCAGATCAGACACACTGTCGGCTTGAAGTAACTCACTGCCCACTTGAGCTTCGTCGAGTTGTTCAATACCATCGCAAAGCGCTGACACTATCAACATTTTGGTCACTGACGTGACACCTAAGGCTTTGAGTGACGTTGTCAGCTGTAGCTCATCACGGCTAAGACCTAAGATTTGTCCAACCGTCTCTACCACTAACTCAGCCACTTCTGTTTGATGTGATGGCTGCACCAAATTGGCATCACTGGCCTGCGCAATATCAGTGGCAGACAATGCTGGTTGAGCCGGTGTATCTATCTGCTGTGCACTGTTCAGTGATGGTTTTTGCGCCGCTTTGGGTAGCCAACAATGACGACGCGCAAACGGATAAGTCGGCAATGCAATGATCTGAGGCAGGACACTATGCTGCTCACCATAAAGAGACGCCCAACTCAGCTGTCCTCCTTGCACCCATAACTTGGCCTGTTTTAACAATTCAGTATCGTTCTCAACGTCTAGCTCTATGGATGCATGGCGCGACGTGTGTTCAATATCATGAAAAAAGACCTGCGCCTGTGCCTTACCATCTAGCCACGCTGCGAGGTATTCACGCAACTGTTCAATGGTGTTAACCACACAACTCAACCGAGTCGGCATGGCCTCTCTGCCTTCTATCAGCGTATACGCTAAATCGTCGAGATGAATGTCTTGCTCCGTGCTGAAATGCACCATATGACGTGTCACCAACTCCTTGAGACGTGTCTCATTTTGCGCTGAAAACACCATTACTCGATCACGGCGTACACCTTCTACTTTGGTTGCTGACTTTGCAGTTAGACACTCCTCTAGCACCATACAACAACCCGAACCACCTGCACCCAAGGTATTGATCATCGCACTTCTGGGCTGCTCAGCTGCTGTCGTCCACGGGGCAAACTTGTCTTGGATAGTAAATGGAGCATTGTCTAAATCGAGTTTGGGATTGAGTGGCGTATGCAAGATCGAAGGGGTCAATACCCCGTGCTTCAACTGCATGGCGACTTTGATTAGCTGCGTCAGCCCTGATGCAGCTTCAGCATGGCCGATACTCGATTTAACGGTGCCTATGGGCAGTTTTCTATTACCTAGGGCGTCACAAAACACCTGCTTCATCGCTTGAATTTCAGCGCTGTCTGACACCGTCGCGCCCGCAACTGAAGTTTCAACATAGTGTATCTGCTGTGGCGTCACTTTGGCCGTTTGCAGGCACCCGGCCATTAAGCGTGTTAGAGCATCGGGATCAGAGACATTAAATCCATCCGTAGTGCCTTTATGGTCGGTATGCACGCCTTTGATCACGGCCAGTACTTCATCATTATCTTGTATCGCATCGCGCAAAGGCTTCAATAACACCGCACCGACCGTCTCGGCGGGAATAAACCCACCTGACTCACCAAACCCTCGCACAGTACTTTGCTCAGCCAGCAATTGAGACTGACTTAACGCCTGGTATTTGTAGCCGTGAATAGATAAATTAGTGGCCCCCACAATGGCTAGCCGGCAAGCCCCACTGAGTAGGTTTTGACAGGCAAGATAAATTGCACTGGCAGCCCCCGAGCACATGGTGTCCACCGCCATGCTTGGTCCATGCAGGTCAAAAAAGTGAGAAATACGGTTGGCCATACTAGAGAGCGATGACATGGCCACCATCGCTTTTTTATCTTGCTCGGTGTCAAAAGCATGATACTGCTGATACATAGATGCGGTGTAGACCGCCACCTTGTGCTCGTATTGTTGTGCCAATTTTTGTTTGGTGTAGCCGCGACTTTCCAGTAGGTTCCAAACCTCTTCTAAGAGCAAACGCTCTTGTGGGTCCATCAACTGTGCTTCGCGCGGGGAGATCTTAAAAAATAGTGGATCGAACTTATCAACTCCGTGAATAAACCCACCCCAACGACATGCCAACGCAGCACTTTCAGAGCCAAATAACGCCGCTCGCTCCTCGGGAATATCAATAACACAATCCATGCCTTGTTGCAGGTTTTGCCAAAATTTAGCAACGTTTTCAGCCTCTGGAAAACGCCCCGCGACACTGACGATCGCGATATCTTGCTCAGACACCGATGCTGCTGTGGTGTCACGATGTGCTGCACTCTCAGTGCGCTCGCTGTGCGCTATGGTCTCACTCGGGGCGCTATCCATTGCATTGGATGCGCGAGCTGGTGCGGAGCTTGGCTGGCCGAATAGCCGCTTGATATTGTCCGTCACCTCAGGTTGATGCATAGTCTGAGCATGCATAGCTAGCTCTTGCTCAATAAATGTTGGCAGCTTGTCGCGCACCTGCTGACATAGGTGTTTTTTCAATAGAGAGACTGAGCGCAGCGGCTTTTGGGCGATTAAGTCAGCCAGTTCGTAAGCTCGACTTAGCACGCTTTTTCGCGGCAGTACTTGCAGCCCCACCCCGCGTTGTTGTAATTCATCACCGCGATATTGATTGGCACTTAATAACATCTCACTGCCCAGATCCACGCCCAGCTTGGTGGGCACTATCAAGGTCGACCCCATCCCAGGGGTAAACCCATATTTCATAAAGTTGAGGGTGTAATAGCTCTCTTTGCTGAGCAACACGATGTCGGAGAATAACCCCATCACAAATCCGCCGCCAATGGCGTGCCCCTGAATGGCTGATATCACTGGCACCCGACACTCTAATGGCAAGCTATAAATATTGACGTCGCTAAAGTTGCCCTGTGTGTCATTTAACGACAGCAGGCTATCCTGAGTGCCACCACTACAAAAATAGCTGTCGAAGCCGGTGATAATGACCGCTTTGCAAGTTCGATTTTCCTCTATTTTTTTATACGCTTGCATCAACCCTGACAAAATATCACGGCTAAACATATTTTTATTGTCACGGTCTTCCATGGTGATCTGGACAACACCGTTATTCTGCTCGATGATGGAAACAACCGAGTTGATGATTATTTTTGTCATTGTTTTAACTTTCCCATGGCAGCTTGCCGCTGTCCACATAACGTCCAATATTGGTTACCACAGAAGGCAAAGAAAACGTTGCTCGATTTTCCTGTACCGCGATCGGCTCGTGTTCAAGTAATTGTGGGTTCAATGTATTCATATAGTGTTTGTGCCGTATTATGCCATCACGAGGTAAGCGTCTTAGACGCAGTAAATGTCGTCTTAGCAACTCATCTAAGTCATCGGACACGGCGTCCGCCAGTCCCCAATTGGCAACATCGTGGGCGTTAAAAGGGGAGGTCATCAAGGTCATATAGTTGGCTTTTTGCCAGCCAACTTTTTTGATCAAAAATGGCATGACACAGGCGGGCAAAATCCCAAAGATGAGTTCTGACAAACTATATTGTGCGCGGCTACCTGACAATACAATGTCACATGCTGCAACAAATCCCATCCCGCCGGCATTGACCCGACCTTCAACCACGGCAATGGAAATAAATGGTCCCAGCGCAATTCGCTTCCACAGCGTGTACAGTATACTTGGGTCGTGTTCACTGCCCTGCTGGTTGTCTGTGTACTCTTGCTTGTCCATCCAAGAAAAGTCAGCGCCGAAACAAAACACGTCCGGCAGTCCTTTGATAACCAATATGTTGCTGCGCGACTCGCAGTCGTCGATCACCCGCTGGCACTCTTCAATCATTTGCTTATTCAAAGTATTCTTATGGTTAGGTCGGTTAAATTGGAGCGTACATATCCCCGCATTATGACTAACCTTGATCATCTCATACGTCACGATTGACACTCACACATCTTTATTGGAATTCATATTCTCGATGAAAATTATTGATCCGCTTCAAATACAAACGTGGACTCAACTGCTGTTGTTGTTGGATCTTATCGGTGATTGGGCATTCAACCACCACATCTTGGGTACCAAAGCGCACATCTTTGTTTTGTCGTAAAGATCTTTCATACTCTTCGATGGAGAGCTGATAGCGACTATCCAAATGCGATGCGATATCCAGTGACTTTAAGCGTGCTTGCCCCTGCTCGGTGACAATACCACTGTAAAATTCAGAGCAGCATCCTGAACCATAGGCAAAACACCCTATCCGTCTGGGCGTGCTGAAATCCCCCGCTTCTATCACCCCCGCCAAAGACACGTACAACGCCCCGCCCATAATGTTACCAATGCGCTGACAATAGGTCAGTCCGGGCGTCACCCGCTGGTTATAATCGGCTTCGATTTGCGCCGGTGGTTGCTGCGCAAATTTTCTCATCAACGAGCGGTGCGCACCTTTAACCATGCCGCCAAATGGAGTATGAAATGCCAAATAGTCAAATGTATGTGCGTAGTTCGCCCCGTCAACACGTTGCTGGTACTGCAAAAAAGTTTGTTCACAACAATCTAAATAAGACATCAAAGAGATATCTGCATTGCCCGCTTCACTGTCTGGCTGAGGTCGGCAGGTATCCATGACCTCATAAGAGTAATAGCCGCTGGCTCCAACATCCAACCTAAAAATTTCCGGTTTATTGCTGATCAGCATTGCCACTGCGCCAGCGCCACCCGAAGGCTCTGAAAACGCCCAATCTTTTTCATTGACGTCCTCTTCTCCTAAAACCATGAATCGACAGAGATCCACCGCAATCACTAAAGCTTTAGCACCAGGTGAGGTGTTAGACAAAATGAAATTCGCTGCATTATGTAAACCAACCGTACCTGAGTAGCACGCTTGTTTTACCTCAAACACCCGGCAATTTTTATTCAAGCCAAGGTGATCATGAACATAGGTGCTAATGGATTTACCAAAATCAATGCCTGACTCAGTACAGGTGATCAGCATTTCGATGCTGTTTTTTTCTTCCTCACTCAATGCATCCAAAATGGGCTTGGCAGCATTGACGGCGAACGTGACCGGATCTTCACTGGCCAGTGCCACGGTTTTTTCTGACATCAATAGATTGTTAAAGCGTGCGATATCAAGTTCGCGGTGATCGATCAGTTTACGTACATCCAAACACGCTGTGCCCGCATATACATTCATCGCTTCAATCCCTACTTCACTGCATTCCATTACTTACTCCTACTCACGTATTGTCAAGGTTTAGTGATACACATAGACTGAACCTTAAGCATTAAGCCCCGCATAAATCCCATCTAACGTAATGTTTTCCCTAGATTTCCTTTGGGCGGATTTTTGGGCGTTCTTTAATATATAACTGGCAGCCCATTCCAGCTTATTGACGATTTCCGACCATGCTTTGTGGCTGATACACTCAAATATTGGTAACAGCCACACATCCACATTTTTTGCCGCTTTAAACAGTGAGATCGATGGCATTATCTGAAGTGCTGTGCTGCGCCTAATGATCAGCGCGAGTAAACTGACCCAGATAAGTCCATCAACGATTGCCTTTTGAGCTGTGACAAATCGTTGCCAGTTTGTGTGAGATTTTAACTCTTTAAAAAGCAACTCCACCTGCCATCGGCAGCGGTAGATTGCCATGATGTCATCAGCGGTATAAGTGTCCGAAGGCAAGTTAGTTAACCAAATGCAGAATCGTTTTTCTTCTGTAAACCAACGTCTTACAACTCTAAATTTCTGCTTACCACGGCGAACTTTCAGGTCTAGCACCTGCGAGCGATTAGTGCCTCGAGTGATGTCTTTAAGCTTCTTCCCTTCTAGTTTAGGTAAACGCCGACCTTGACCATTTCTCGCTTCAATCACATGAGGGTTCAGAGATTTGGCTCCGCGAAAAATATAGAAGCCACCATACTGCTCAAGCTCGGCAAAGAACTGGAAGTCAGGATACCCTGCGTCTGCTAACAGCAATTTGTTATTCATCGTTTTGGGTTCAGGTAAAAAATCTCTTTCTGATGCCGTATCAGCACTGATGCTCATTGCAACTGGAGAAAAGCTTTTTAAAGACATAGTCATATGACATTCAACCGCAGCAGGATTTTGTTTAAATCGACTCGGGTAAACGTCAGCGAGGTCACGATGAACATGAAAGGAACTTCCATCTTGAAGCAGCACGTCATCAAAAGCCGCGAGCTTATCTGGTAGGGTGGTACTTTGCTGGCGAACTAACTGTGCTATCGCTCTGATGACCAACTGGCGCATGAATTGCGGAAAATCCTCTTTTCGTGGTTGATTATGAAATGGCTTGTAGGCCACATAATCTTCACTGCTCAAGCACATCCGATTGAATTGCCTAAGCAAATCAGCAATAGATGCGCAATTCCCCTTACGCAACGCGGTCACTAAGCTTAATACTAACTGCTCGGGTAAAATAGCCCGACACCTTTTCATGAAGCCTGTACTTTTCGCGATTTTTTGAAGGCTGTCAGAATTAAAGAATTGCTTAAATTCTTTTTGTAAGGAAATAATCGTCATCGGCTTCAAGGTTGATGTAGGTGGTTTGTTTGACGACGATTATCAGATCATAAATGAAGCCTTTTTTCTATCTAAATAAACCGCTTAGCTCTTAAGATCCTGTCTATCTAGTGATACACACCGCGGTGTTTATCCCGCCAAACCCGTAACTCAAACTCAGCGCTTGCTTGATGTTGGTTTCATGCCTAGTCGTCGCCACCCAATTAAAATCTGTTTGTATGGGGTTTTCTAAATTTAAACTGGGGTGTAAAAATCCCTGTTCCATCTGGATCAAGGTCGCTATGATTTCAAGGCACCCAGCTGCGCTCAGAGCATGACCAAAAAGGGACTTGGTCGCGTTCAATGGCGCACCGCGCAGTCCTGTTTTGGCCAATGCTTGCAACTCGGTCTCATCTCCTAACACCGAGCCACTGCCATGCGGATTGACATAATCAATGTCTGACGCCGTCAGCGCTGAACAGTGCAATGCCTGTTGGATCACTGCGACTTCCCCAGCCAAAGAGGGATCTGGATTGCGATTACCATCCATCACCACCGCGCAGCCAGGTATAGCGCCGCGTAGGTGAACCCCTCTTTGCAACGCGTGCTGATGGCGTTCAAGTACTAATACGCCACAGCCCTCACCATAAATAAAGCCATCTCGTTGTTGGTCAAAAGGTCGACAAGCCTGAGTGGGCGCATTGGCAAATCGACTGCTCCCCATGGCACCTAAAGAGGAAAATGCATGACATTCCCAGTAGGATAAATCCATCAAAGCTCCAACCACAACGCATACATCCAGTGCCCCACTTGTCACCGCTTTTGCCGCTTCAATCACCGCCAGTTGTCCACTGGCGGAGGCACCACCGAGCGAAAAAGCACTGCCGCGTATGTCAAATAGCTCAGTGCAAATCCCACAGATATCTGAATCCATGAAATTTAATGCATAGCTGGGCTGAATAAAATACGGTGTATTTTTACGCTTGTCACGCAAATTATTTAAGTGTCGCTGCTGCACATTGCTGCCACCGACAATCAGGCCTATTTTTTCAGGCTCAACGGTATCTAGTTTAGCGTCAGTCCACGCCTGCTGCAGCGCCACCACTGCCGCCTTCGCACTCAGTGAAAAAGTACTCAGGTTATGTGCATCAAACTGTTTTGGCATCACCAGTGGCGCAAGCTCTGCGCCAATAAAAGGGTCGTCAAAACAGCGCCCTTCTCGGGTCATATATGAAAACGCCGAAGTGCCTTTTTTCAGTGCCTGAGAGATGGCTGCAATGTCCTGCCCGATCGCAGTCACGGCACCCATGCCAGTGATCAGCGCAGGCGCATTACGCATATTAGCGGCGATTGAGTCTGTCATGCAAGAGATCTATCAGTTCATCCAAATTGGTCGCCGACATGGTGTCAGTCATCGGTATTCTGAGTGACAATGCCGCCAAAATATCCACGATAATTTCAACCCGCTCCATCGAGTTCACACCCAAAGCGGCTAAGCTATCGCCCTGCTTAAACGTATGATCTTGCAAAGAGGGGACTAGCTGACGAATACAATCTAACACCACTGTTTGTACCTGACTTCTTTCGACATTGACTGCGATATTCATAGTACTTCTTCCATCTGTTTATGTTCTTTATGTTGACCGACCACACCTAAGTGTGCGCCTTGTGTCGCCTCATCGCTGCGTTGTGCAGCTTGTAAGGCTCGGATTATTTCCTGCGCTTGTTGCATCCCTTTGCTCTCTAACTGGCTTTGGATATACCCGGAAAAACTTTCCAACGTGTTGTGTTCATAGACTATATCGGCGTTCAGACTGAGCTGCATGGTCTGATTGATCACCTTAATCCACTCCATCCCGGTAATTGAATCCAGCCCTAGATCCGCAAATCGAGTCGCCGCTTTGATTTCCTGCTCAGCCATCATCAAAACCGTTGCCAACGACGTGCGCAAAAAGTCTAACGAGGTGTACTCACTCGGCGCTTGCAATGACACCGATGAGTCAAGCTGCGCAGCATCATCTGTCGATGTCTGTGGCTCAGCAAACAGCGAAGTCA
The DNA here is from genome assembly GCF_014694455.1 of Vibrio sp. S9_S30. Taxonomy (GTDB): domain Bacteria; phylum Pseudomonadota; class Gammaproteobacteria; order Enterobacterales; family Vibrionaceae; genus Vibrio. The sequence goes on from NZ_JAAUWT010000029.1 coordinate 22,587, forward strand.
GATACTGAGAAAACGCTGCTGGCGTCGGGTGTTCATATACCGCATTAGCCTCAATGTGCGTACCAAAATGGTTATTAATGGCGCGGATCCATTCAACCCCAACAATCGAGTCTAAGCCCAAATCAACAAAGCGAGACTGCGCGCGAATATCCCCCGCATCGAGCAACAAAGCATTTGCCAAGGTGGCGATAACGGTATTGATCACCGCCTCATCATCTGCCGCTTCTTCTTGCGCAGGTGTGGACAGCACCGTTTCCGTCATTTCAGGCTGCACTGCCGACGCCTCGCAAGCCCCACTTTGCTGCAAGTGCGCATGTAACTGATTGATGCTAGGGTATTCATGTACGCGCTCGACTGCTAACGCCAAATTATACTGAGCATTGATGGCACGTACCCACTCTACACCAACGATGGAGTCTAAGCCAATATTTGAAAACGGCGTATTGTCGGATATTTCATCTTCGTTCATCATTAGCGCCTTGGCCAAACTCGCTCGTAAAAAATCCTTGCTGAAGGTATCTGTGCCTTCGCAGGCATGGGCCTTAGGCATTTCATTCACTGTCACCATCTCTACTGACGAATCCAACTGAGGTGCAGGGGTTTGCGCCTTTTCAAGCGGCCGAGCAGGCGCTGTCAACGCGACTTTTTTCACCGCAAACACCTGCGGATCGACTAATTGTATCTTACCCGATTTGCGCTCTTGTGGTGCTGGTAAAGCAGGTGTATTGCGCGATAGTGCATTCACCATCTGAGCGCGTAACGCTTCATCACTGGCTGGTTTCCAGTAGCGTTTTGCCACAAATGGATAGGTCGGCAAGCTGATTTTCACCGGGCTCTGGTGATGATATAAAGCATGCCACTGAATCTCTCTCCCTCGCAACCAGGCACTGACAAGCTCTTTACAACGCACATCTCTTTGCGCTTCATCGGTGCGCTTGATGGTACTTAAAAAGCTTGGGTCTAGTGGCGTAGACTGCGCTTGGTTTTCGTCAGCAACTCCCGTGCATACGACGCTACTCAACCAACTTTCAGTTTCCGCTAGCACACTGTCAGCGGCTAAGAATCGCTCTAACCCTGTGTGTATCTCCGCCAAGTCGGTAACCATGCATGCCAATCGGTAGTCAAATGTTTCTCGGCCCGTTTGCAAGGTATATGCAATGCGCTGTACATCATCTTGAGATAGCTGCTCGCGCCTTAAGTGGTGCAGTAGATTACTGGCCATCTCTTTGAGTTGAGCGTGACTTCTGGCAGATAGTGTGATCACTTGAACGTGCGCGCTTTGACTCCCGTGTAACGTGGCCTGTTTAGGGGCCTCTTGGACAATAAGATGGGCATTTGAGCCCCCAGCACCAAACGATGACACTCCAGCAATACGCGGGGCATCATCACGAATTAGCCATGGCGTCAGCTGCTGTTGCACAACAAATGGGGACTGCGCAAACTCAATTTTGGGGTTTATCTGTTCACTGTGTAATGAAGGCACGAGTTGCTGGTATTTCATTTGCAACAGCACCTTGGTCAGACCCGCGATGCCCGCAGCACTTTCACAGTGGCCAATATTGGACTTCACAGAACCAATTGCGCAGAGATGGTCCTTGTTTTTATCGGCTGAGAACACTTTATTTAAAGCGGCCACTTCAATGGGATCTCCCAGCGAAGTCCCCGTACCATGTGCCTCCAGATAACTGATCTCCTGAGGTCTAACCTTGGCTTGTGCCAATGCCCGAGCGATCACCGTCTGCTGAGCCGTGGGGCTAGGAACAGAGTACCCATAGGTTCTGCCGCCATGATTGACCGCACTGCCTTTGATCACGCCGTAAATATTGTCGCCATCTTGCAGTGCTTCACGCAACGGTTTGAGTAGCACCGCCCCTACGCCTTCACTGGGCACAAATCCGTCCGCCTCAGCGCTAAAGGTTTTACAGCGACCAGTTTGCGATGCAAACCCACCATATCCCAGCATCAAGTATTTTGCAGGGTGAATAGACACATTGACGCCGCCCGCAATGGCCGCTTTGCACTCACCGCTGAGCAAGCTTTGACAAGCTAGGTGAATGCTGGTCAGTGATGACGCACACATGGTATCAATGGCCAAACTCGGACCATGAAAGTCACAAAAGTAGGATACACGATTGGCAATAGACGACGGGCTCATTGACAATACCATAGGCCGACCCAACATGGTTTCCTGCGCACCATACAGTTGATATTCCTGATAAGTCACCCCAACATACACACCGACCGCACCGGGTGTCCCATCGAGTGCGGTGTTTTGTGCCAAAGACGCCCTGCTATAGCCTGCGTCTTCTATTGCTTCGTAGGCCGTTTGTAAAAACAGCCTTTCCTGTGGTTCGATGATTTCTGCTTCGCGAGGTGAAATATTAAAGAAGCTCGGATCAAACTTATCTACGCCATCGATAAAACCGCCCCACTTTGCATACGTTTTGCCAGGTTTGCCTTTTTCCGCATCATAATAATGACTATGAGCCCAGCGGCTGATTGGCACCTCCGTGATGCAGTCTTGGCCCCCAGCTAACACCTGCCAAAACGCTTGCAGTGTATTTGCTTGAGGGTAACGTCCTGATATACCGATGATAGCAATATCCGTATCCTGTGCATCTCCACTTTTTTCTGGGCGAGCGCTAGCGACGGACTCTCTTTGCGGTTCAATCGATTCAGACGAGCTGGTTGTGCGAGGGGCATCACTCGAACTGGTGGGGGGAATGAGATGTGCCTCAAGTTGACTGCGGTGTGCAGTCAACATGTATTCAGCCAATTGCGCGATTGTGTGATATTCAAAAAATAGGGTTTTTGGCAGTGTCCCATAGACAGATTCCAATTTATTGGTCAGCTTGGTCACCACCAAAGAGTCAATTCCCAGCTCATCAAAACCTGTATCCTGCCCAAGCTTCTCCTTTGCATACCCCGTCACTTGTGAGATCAGCGCAGTCAACTGTTCACATACTGACGCCAGTAAGATACCCTCATCGGCAGGTGATAAGGCACCAGAGTGCCCTTGCACCCGTGTTTTGCCCGTTAATGAGTCGCTGTACTCCTCGAGCAAGTCATGTAATGTACGATAGGCGTTCGCGGTATTTAAGCTGAAATCATGATCACAATGCTGATTTAACTCATTGACAATGGCATGTAACTCTACGATACCGAAACCTTGCTCATCCAGCCCAACATGCAGGTCAATTGCACTCGGTGCCACACCGACAACCACCGCGGCAGCGGCGGTAAATCGCGACATGAGTTCACGATGCACTTGGTCATTATTCGGTTGCGTGGCTTTGCTTGGCAGTGCGATAGGCGCTGCTGCACCAATTGAACGAGAGAAGTGATGTTCAAGTTTTGCCGTATCGCCAGCAATTGCTATGGTGCGAGTACGCGTTTGGCGCATCACTTGATAAAGCGCGGACAATCCCGCATCGCGCTCAATAGGCTGCATACCCGACATGTCGTATAGTGCTGCGAGAATATCATCAGATACTTGCATCCCGCCATCACGCCACAGCCCCCAGCCGATAGCACAACTTTGACCAAAACACAGACCCTGCTCAACGCGCTGTTGTCGCTGCTGCGCATACAGATCCATAAAGGCATTGGCGGCAGCATAATCTCCCTGCCCAACATTACCAACCATGGAAACCGCTGAGGAGAACAGCACAAAGTACTCCAGCTTTATCTCTTCACACGCTTGTCCCAAGTGCCATGCACCATAGGTTTTTGGCTCGAGGACTCGTCGTATGCTTTGTGCATCTTTATTGCGTAATAGGCCGTCTTGAATAACTCCAGCGCAGTGCAACACCGCGTTGATCCCACCATGCTCACGCACGGTATTCTGAACCAAGGTTGTCACTGCATCGAGCGCGGTCAGATCCACAGTCTCATAGCGCACCGTCGCGCCCATTTCTTTCAAACGGGCGAGTTGATTATCTCTGTCTGCATCCAGAGACCGCTGACCCGTTAAAATCAAGGTAGGTGCCTGCACTTTTTGCGCAATATCGCACGCACACAAATACCCCAGCTGACCCAGTCCTCCCGTGATCAAATACACCCCTTGATCGCGCCACGGATGAGGCACAGGCACTGTATCAAGCACATCCAGATCGCATGCCATCAATTGCGATGCCTCAGCTTTGAACCAGTGACAATGCCCTTGCTGTTTCGCCTGATCAAGCAAGTTAAATACCTGTTCTTGCGGCAAGTTCACTGGCAACTCAATGAGTTGCCCTGTAACATTGTCGTTTTCCAAAGAGTACGTTTTCAACAGTGCCGACATCGCGGGTAGGGTTGACTGTAAGCTCGGATCTAGAGGAACCACAACTTGCAAGATTTTATGTGACCTACACTTGTCGCGTATAATGGCTTCAAATCGCGCCGTCAATTGAATACAAAATTGCGTAAAACTGGTAGCAGGGTGTGCCGTCGAACTGGACAGGTGGACAATCCCCTCTCGTGCCGATAAGACCGGGTAATCACACAGTACAATATGTTGCTCGATATCTTCGTCCAGCGGCTCATTGTGCGTCTTATCCAGTGCCCGCCAACTCGGTGTCATCAGCAGTATCCCCGCAGCACTATCTGTTGCCGACGCTGCCAACGGGCCATCATCTCGGGCCGTTACGGGCACAAGCATCGGCGCTTTTGGAATGTCAATCTGTGCAAAAGGATAGCCGGGTAAACTGACGCGCTGATATTGTGTGGGCTTGCTAGGAAGCCAATCGATTTCTCCCCCTTGGGTCCACAACTCAGCGATATATTGAAACTTTCTCTCTGCGAGCCAATGCCTTACCAACTGTTGTGCAGAAGACTCCTGAAATAGCGCCTCAACCCCTCGGTTTTTATCTACTTTGCCTTGCCACAGCTGTGCACTCTCAATACCCTGCTTATAGGCTTTGAGCATCTCAAGCAAGGCGTCTAACGAGTCAACTTCACACGCCATACGATATGACATGGCTTCTCTGCCCACCTGCAAGGTATAGGTCATATTGGCCAGTGATATGGATGGTTGCTCAGTCAAAAAGTTGATGTACTTGTCCACATAACGCGCCAATCCCGACTCGCTTTTTGCAGACAAGACAAATAAATAAGATGACTCAAGCGCTGTACTTTGCGCAGCAGTAGGCGCTTCCTCAACCACAATATGTGCATTGCTGCCGCCAGCGCCAAACGACGACACCCCAGCGCGTCGCTTCGCGTTTCTCGAAGCCGTATCCAGCTGCCAATCTGTCAGCGAGTGCTGTAATTTGAACGCAGAGGCTGCAAAATCAATATGTGGGTTTGGTTGCTCGGCGTTTAAGGTCGGCGCAAGCTGTTTATGATGCATTTGCAATAACACTTTTGTCAGCCCTGCAATGCCCGCAGCCGCTTCAAGGTGGCCAATATTGGTTTTTACCGAGCCTAGCGCGCAAAATTGCTGTGCCGATGTACCTGCTTTGTAGGCCTCATCTAAGCCCTTAAACTCTACCGGATCCCCGAGTAAAGTGCCGGTGCCATGCGCTTCAACATAGTTGATATCCGCAGCGCAGAGCCCGGCTCTCGACAGGGCAGTACGAATAAGGTTTTGCTGCGCTAATGGGCTCGGTACTGTGTAGCCGTTGACCTTACCACCATGGTTTATTGCCGTGCCGCGGATCACCCCATAAATGTGATCACCATCAGCAATGGCTTTGCCCAAGGGTTTTAATAACACCGCGCCCACACCTTCACCGGGCACAAACCCATTTGCCTGCGCGCCGAACGCACTTAACGTACCATCTTTGGACAATACATTAAGCCTAGTGAACTCAGCAAATGTGGAGGGGTGCGTATAGGCATTCACTCCGCCGGCAACAGCCACATCACACTCTCCGGCATAGAGATGCAGACAAGCTTCATGAATGGCAGACAAAGACGACGAACACGCGGTATCGACAGGCATACTCGGGCCGCCAAAATTAAAGCGGTAAGAGATCCGATTGGCCGCTGAAAAATAAGAGTCCTTATAATTGTCAAATCCAGCTTTAGAGATCCCGACAAAGACGCCGACCGTATCACGCTCCAATGCCTTGGTGGTGTAACCAGCATCTTCAACGACATGCCAAGCGCACTGCATAAAAAGCCGCTCTTTGGGACTCATATACGCAGCTTCAAAAGGCGGTAAATTGAAAAACTCATTGTCGAAATAATTGAGTCCGTCTAAAAACCCGCCCCACTTTGCCGCCGCTTTAAAACTGTCTCCTTCGCCATCAGCTTGTGCGTCAAAGTACGCTGCAATGGGCCAGCGTTCATTGGGGATCTCTCGAATGCTGCTTTTACCAGCAGCCAAGTTTTGCCAAAACTCAAACACATTGTCCGCATCTGGATATTGTCCAGCAAGCCCGATGATGGCAATGGGTTGTCTCGTGAACGACTGCTTACTCGCGGTGAATTTCCGGCGTGCACCCGAACCGCTCGTTGACTGCTGAAAATGCCGTTTACAATGGTCAATCAACTTGGCGGGGGTTGTTGCTTCAAACAACACCGCAGGATCTATCTGGGTGGCTAATTTCTCACTCAATGCTTTTGACACCCTAGATACCAATAAGGAGTCAAACCCCATATCGCTAAATTCCCGCTCAAGGTCAATGTCCCGTTCTGAAACGCGCAAATGTTCAGCAAGTATTGCAATCAATATTTTTGCAATGCGATTCTCATCATCGCCTGTCGGTGCAGGCTCTATAGTGATATCCATCGCGGTATCGAGTGTCTGTGGCGCTATATCGGGTGCTATCCAATAGCTTTTTAGGTTAAATTGTGTGCCTGGCAGATGCACGCGCTGACGCTCTTCGGGCACCATTTCAGGCCACTCACAATGGCCGGTTTCCAGCCATTGTGCCGCAATCGGTTGAGCCTGCTTGCCAAGCTCTTGACTGAGTCCATGTTCAAAAACATTTGAATTCGCTCGCGCTTGCAACACATCTTCGATCTGTTGCAATAGCTGCTCTCTCGATGATGCCAAAAAGATGCAACGATAGTCATGGCTGTCTCGGCCATGTCGCAATGTGAATGCCAGATGTGAAAGTGGGTATGCACGCTGATGTAATACCTCGCGTAGCGCAGTGAGTTGGGCGGTGAAACACGCTTTATTCAGTGCTGACACCGGCAGCGCCCAAACTTGCTCACCTTCGGGCTCCCCCTTAACACTTGGCTCAGACTCCCGGTCTAGACCTTCAATTAACACGTGGGCATTATTACCACCTGCCCCATACGCATGGATCCCCGCCAGTCGATTGCGCGACATCTTTGGCCACGGTATGGTATCTGTTGCCAATTGACAGACACTGTGCTTGGGATCAATATCCGCACTGATCTGGTCAATACCGAGTATCTTGTGTATTTTTTCGCTTTGCAAACTATGAATGACTTTAAACAAAGCCCCCAATGAAGACGCTGAGTGCATATGGCCGATCATCGGTTTTAAAGTACTCACTTTGCACTGAGCTGGGCGCAATGCGACTCCCTGTTGCTGCGCTAGGTTATTAAGTGCAAGGTTAAATGCATCCCACTCGCAAATATCGGCAACCGGATTACCCATGCCCTGAGCTTCTATATAGTCGACCTCTCGCGGATCTATGTTGGCCTTGGCGTAACATGCTTGGATCAGAGATGCATGTGCATTGGTATTGGGCGCAGCAATGGACGCAGATCGATTGCCATTATAATTTACCGCTGAATTTTTGATCACGGCATAGATAGCATCCCCATCTTTGCGCGCACGAGAATAGGGTTTAAGTAAAATACTGGCCACCCCTTCCGCTCGTAAATATCCATCAGCATCACTGCCAAATGATTTCACTGTCGGTGTTGGACTCATCTGTTGCGATTGCGACAACTTAACGAAGGTATCTGGTCGCAGTAATAGATTAGCCGCCCCGACTATGGCCTGATCAATCTCCCCCGCGCGCAGTGCAACCACAGCTCTGTGTATCGCCACCGCAGCACCAGAGCACATTGTGTTAACCACTTCACTGGGACCTGAAAAATCAAAATAGTACGAAATATTATTGGCAATCATACTGTCCGATTGATGTAGACTCTCTCCAGTATCATAACCCGACTCAATCAAGTTCAATAAATATTCATTGCGTTCAAAACCAACAAAGACCCCTGTATTTGAGCCTTTCAGTGCTTGCGGACGATAACCTGCATTTTCCAACGTGTTATACACCGACATCAATAACAAACGTTGCTGGGGATCCATACGCTCTGCATCATCGGGTAATAACTTAAAAAAGTGAGGATCAAAGCTTTGGATATCGGGAATAAATCCCCCCCAACGACACCGCATTTTATCTGGCTGAGCTTCCTCGGTTTGCACTTCATCAGCATATAAATGCCAGTCAAAACGCGATTGAGGGATTTCCTCAATCAGAGACTCATCTTTATCTAAATGCCGCCAAAACTCAGCCACTGATTGGCAACCGGGTAAATACCCTTCTAACCCCACAATGGCGATGGGTTCTAATTCTGAGGAGTCGGTATGACTTTCTTCGGCACTGTCTTTGTTGGCGGATGGAGCGGTGTGTTTTGTCGCGTATTCACGCATCAAATCCTTGATCGCCAGTCGCTGTTTTTCTATATCCAAAACTTATTTCACTCCTGTATATGCTGCTACGAGCTGCTCAATATGGGGTAAAGAGTCCTTTACTGATGCGTAATCCACGCCAAAGTCCATTAAACACGCAATTTCATTCACGCCGATGTCCTGTACCTGTTTGACGATCCGCTTGCCATCTTCAACTGTGCCGAACAACGCACCGGTCTTAAAATATCGCTGAAAAGCATATTCCAAAATACTGTCTTTATCTTGCTCACCAAATTCAACAGCGCCCTTTTTCTGCAGCGAGTCACTGGCTAGGTGGGCTTCCATTGAACTACGAATATATGCTTTGAATGGACTTTCCACTGCGCGCTTCACTTGCGAGATAGAGTCTCCAATCAAGGTATGAAGCATCAGTGTGACCACCCCCGCCTCAGGGTCAAAACCGGCCCGTTTTCTCGCCGCCCTATAAATGTTGATCTTTCGCTCCATGGAGGCAAGATCGACGCCGTAAAGCATGGTAAATACGTTGTGACCACTCGCACCAGCCTGCTCAAACCCCTTGTCATTTTGAGCGACTAACATCCACACGTTCAACGACTTTTGAATAGGTCTTGGGTAGACTTTGGTCGCATAAGAGGTGTTATCAGGTCCCTCAAACTCAACACTTTCTCCAGCCCACAGTCGTTTAACGATTGAGATCTGCTCCGTCATTTTCTCTCGACGGTCATCATAGTTATGTGGGGCATAAATAAAGTCAGGTTTATTCCACCCAGAGCCAAACCCCAGATCAACACGCCCATTGGACAGAATATCATTCATAGCCCACCATTCCACCACCTCTGCGGGGTGGTGCAGTGGTAAGCTCACGCCTGCAGTGCGAAAGCGAATATGCTTTGTTTGCGGGATAAGATAAGCCGCCATGACCGCAGAGTTAGGGAAAATCGCGCCAAATTCATGAAAGTGACGTTCAGGCAAGTAAACCGCGGTGAACTTAGCTTGATCTGCAAACTGAGTCAACGCGGTGATAAAGTCGTATTTCTCTGAGCTGGTAATGTCTTTACGGATGTCTGAAAAGAACATCATGCTGAATGCCATTTCTCCAGCCGGTTTGGGATCTGACTTCACAGGTAAAAAGTCAGTATCTAAACCTAACAGTGCTTGTATTGTCATCAATAATTTTATCCTTAAATTATTCCAGCCCAAAACGACTGCGCTTCAGCACCCAGTGTATCGTTACACATAATTTTTTTCGCTCGCGCTTGCAACACATCTTCGATCTGTTGCAATAGCTGCTCTCTCGATGATGCCAAAAAGATGCAACGATAGTCATGGCTGTCTCGACCATGTCGCAATGTGAATGCCAGATGTGAAAGTGGGTATGCACGCTGATGTAATACCTCGCGTAACACAGTGAGTTGGGCGGTGAAACACGCTTTATTCAGTGCTGACACCGGCAGCGCCCAAACTTGCTCACCTTCGGGCTCCCCCTTAACACTTGGCTCAGACTCCCGGTCTAGACCTTCAATTAACACGAGGGCATTATTGCCACCTGCCCCATACGCATGGATCCCCACCAGTCGATTGCGCGACATCTTTGGCCACGGTATGGTATCTGTTGCCAATTGACAGACACTGTGCTTGGGATCAATATCCGCACTGAAATGCGATTCTCATCATCGCCTGTCGGTGCAGGCTCTATAGTGATATCCATCGCGGTATCGAGTGTCTGTGGCGCTATATCGGGTGCTATCCAATAGCTTTTTAGGTTAAATTGTGTGCCTGGCAGATGCACGCGCTGACGCTCTTCGGGCACCATTTCAGGCCACTCACAATGGCCGGTTTCCAGCCATTGTGCCGCAATCGGTTGAGCCTGCTCGCCAAACTCTTGACTGTGTCCATGTTCAAAAACATTTGAATTAGCGTTGCGCATGCGGCAAATACTCTGGCACTGACAAAGTGATGTTGTAGAAATCGTATTTGAATCGTTTTTGATTATGCAAAATTTTCCCACACAATCCAACCATTGTTCGTTGGCAAAATCACCTTAGGGGTTTTTACACGCATTTTTTGTTTCGCTCATCCCATTTCATCTCATCTCATGCGTGAGACAAATCTTTAATTGCAATTAAAGAAACAATCACAGTATCACCAATGGTTCACACCACTCACCCTGCCATAACCGCATCAGATAGTTTAAACACACAATAAATACAATAGGTTAAACAGTTAAATTGATAACATATTTAGACTGATATATACAAGGGTTTTACTGTGTGTAAACACCCAACCGTGCTCGGTGCCAGTGAAAACATACACCGAACCTACAATTCTCTTGGAAAATAATACCATTCCGGAAAATTAACTGGTCAGGTCAATCCAATTTCTAGAACACATTCTCGTGACTCTCTTTGGGCTTTCTAAAAAGCTATTCCATGCACTACATATTTGGGCAACAATATCGTCATAGTTCTCAAAACGTTGGTTGGCGAGATAGTGTTGTCGTAGCCAACTCCAAACTTGCTCTATGGGATTCAACTCTGGGGAATATGGCGGAAGTTTGATGATACTGACATTATCAAATTGGCTAACGATATCTTCGGTATGCCATCCTGCACCATCCATTATTACCACGGCATGGCGCCCGCTTTGGGTTTTCTCAGATATCTGTTTTAAGTGTTCAATCATCATATCTTTATTCACCCAAGGGACAACGATTGCCTCACCGATCCCTCTTTCGGGACAAACGGAACCAAATAGATAGGCGTAACCTGAGATCTGGTTAAGCGACCACGATGCCATGTATATCTAACAGTTCAGACTCTTGGGCTGTTAGATTCAAACTTGGTTTGTCATCTTTCAAGCAATAAGCGATAAGACCACCGACTAAGTTC
>NZ_JAAUWT010000030.1 GCF_014694455.1 Vibrio sp. S9_S30
TTGAACTTAGTCGGTGGTCTTATCGCTTATTGCTTGAAAGATGACAAACCAAGTTTGAATCTAACAGCCCAAGAGTCTGAACTGTTAGATATACATGGCATCGTGGTCGCTTAACCAGATCTCAGGTAAGATTAGAAACTGGTTGCCTTAATTACGGCACACAACCCTGTAGTTTATAGATGAGACGAGTATTCAAGGATAATAAGAATGTCGACAATTTCACATAAAGATATCGCAATTATTGGTATGGCGTGCCGGTTTCCCAAAGCTGAAGATTATCATCAGTACTGGGAAAACCTTTTGGCTCAGAAAAGCTGTATTTCTGATATTCCACATACCAGATGGGATTGGAGACATTACGATGGCGATCCACTCGTCGAAGTCAATAAGAGCAATTCACGATGGGGTGGGTTTATCGACAAAGTGAACTGTTTTGACTACCGTTTTTTTGGTATTTCTCCTTCCACTGCACAGGCAATGGACCCGCAACAACGGATCATGCTAGAACTCTCATGGGCATGCATGGAAGATGCTGGGGTGGTACCGCAATCGCTGGCTGGCCAAAACGTGGGGGTGTATATTGGGGCGTTTAACTTTGATTATAAAGAGCTGTTAGAAAAACACGAGAGGCCCATAGAGGCCTATCAGTCTACTGGCACCGCCAATGCCATTATCGCCAATCGGATCTCACACTTTTATGATTTTAATGGGCCGAGTGTGACTGTGGATACCGCGTGTTCGGCGTCGATGAACGCGGTACACAGTGCTATGCAATCCCTGCAATTAGGGGATACAGATTTGGCGCTGGCCGGCGGTATCAACTTGATCTTGACCCCCACGCGACACATTTCATTTTCAAAAACCGGGATGTTGTCTCCGAGCGGCCAGAGTAAATCATTTGATGCCGGCGCTGATGGCTATGTGCGCAGTGAAGGGGCCGGACTGATTTTGTTAAAACCCTTGGCGGCTGCATTGGCAGACAACGATCAGATCCACGGCGTGATAAAAGGGGGGGCTGTCAATCACTGTGGTAAAACCCATACGTTGACCTACCCAAGTTATCAAGCGCAAGCGCAGGTTATCTCACGTGCAATGCACAATGCGCAGGTGACTCCAGATTCGATGACCTACATCGAAGCCCATGGCACCGGGACACCAAAAGGTGATCCGATAGAGATCCAGGGACTTCAGCATGCATTTCGACACAGCACCGACACCCAGTACTGTGCCATTGGCTCGGCCAAGTCTAATATCGGTCACCTGGAAGCGGCTGCGGGCATTGCTGGGATCATCAAAGTCTTGCTTTCCATGCGAGCCGGTGTACTGCCGGGGTTGGCGAATTTTAAATCGCTCAATCCGCGGATCACATTGGATGACTCGCCGTTTTATGTACTGCAAAACGCTCAACCGTGGCAACAGCGCACCGACAGTCAAGGTTTTTTGCTGCCGCGGCGTGCAGGCGTCAGTGCATTTGGCTTTGGTGGTACCAATGGACATATTGTACTGGAAGAAGCCCCTGCAAGGGCGCAGCCAGCACCGCCAAAAGCGGCACAATCCCCCTATATATTTGTGTTTTCGGCCAAAACCGAGGCCAGTTTGCAGGTGCAACTGACCAAGATGCACGCTTGGTTGTCAGGTCAAACTACCTTGGCGTTAGCGCAGCTCTGTGCCAACTTGTACAGGCATCGCACGCACTTTAGTAAACGGGTTGTGGTAATAGCCAGTTCACAAGCTGCGCTGTTGGCGAATTTACAAAATGCCATCGCGGCGGTTGCTGAGCAGTCATACGGTCAGCCTTTTCATAGTGAGCACCAGAAGGTTGAGCAAGTGTATGACCAAGCGGCGCAGTGGTTACAGGGTGTGGACATCGAACACCATCAGGTTATTCCGGAACTGACGCAGCATATCAGCTTGCCCAGTTATGCCTTCGAGACATCAGAGTGCTGGTTTGAGTCGTTACCTGAGGCTGACGATCTAGTACGGCATGAGCCAAAAGAGGCGACATCAGAAATTACCGTGCAGCATGCAGCGCAAGGAGAGAATATGGAAGGGGGAGTCGGAAAGTGTGCGCTTGTACCGCGCTGGGCACCAGTTGAATTGCAGCCTCAAAATGATGCAGTGAGCACAGTGTATCACGAAGGCGCTGTGTGTGTGGTGGGGGCGAGTGTTTCGCAACAGGCGACATTGTCTAGACTGCATAACAGAGTGTATTTTTTTGATGCACAGCAAGCGCCGGATAAGGCATTGGCTGACATAGCCTCACAGCACATTAGTCAAGTCATTTGGATCCCTCCGACGGCGAGTGATGACATCCTCGGCGGCGAGCATAACAGTTGTGTGCAAGTTTGTTTTCAATGGCTCCAGTTTGTCTTACACGAGCTGTCTGTGGCGCCCACCTGTGTGACATTGCTCATGCAACAGGATAGTGACTTGCCAGAAGATATTGCTTTTGAGCACGCACCTCTGGTGGGGATGCTTGGCAGTATTAGCAAGGAATATCCGGCGCTAAATGTGCGTTTGTTTGATGTGGGGACTGACACTGAGTGGCCGCTGCAGATCCTTGGCGACATACAGCGGCGTTTTGATGGGGTTCATTTGTATCGTAATGGGCAGTGGCTTGTGCGACAGTTTGTGCCGATTGAATGGGCGAATACCTTACCAACAACAGCGCAAGCATCTGTATTGTGTCGTCCTGGCGGCGTGTATGTCTTAGTGGGCGGGGCTGGGGGAATAGGCCGCGCTGTCACCGAATATATGCTCAAGCATCAAGGTGTACACGTGATTTGGCTGGGCCGCAGAGCACTGGATCCGAAAATTCAAGCATCTATCGCGCAATTGCGCAAAGAAGGGGTGACATTGCAGTATGTGCAAGCCGATGTCACTGAATACGCCGCTTTACAAACGGCCTACCACAACATTGTACAGCAGTTTGGTCGGGTAAATGGGGTGCTCAATGCCGCGATGGTTTTTAAGGCGTGTGCCTTTAAAAATATGAGCTTTGATGATTTTTCCGCCGTCTATGATGCCAAAGTGCAAAGCAGTGTGAATCTGGCTCGGCTGCTAAAATATGAATCGCTCGATTATCTGGTGAACTTCTCATCGATCAATAGTTTTATCACCGCCGCGGAGCAAAGTCATTATGCGGCGGGGAGTCTGTTCCAAGACACCTTATCAAACGCATTGCAACGGGCGGTATCGTTTCAAGTGAAAACCATCAATTGGGGGTATTGGACGGCTGAGGGCGCACTGGCCAACTCTGACATGTTCCAATACTGGCGTGCCAAATCTGGGGTGGGGGATTTAACCATCACCGATGCGATGGCTACCCTTGAAATCGTGATGCGTTCAGAGCTTCATCAAGTGGCGTATATTAACGCCTTAACGGCATCGGCTAACCTGCCAAATACAGATCTAAAACAGCGCTGTTACGTCGACGCAGAGGCGAGGAATGATGCACTAGATCTCATTGATTTGAATCGCTTTTTGTTGCCAGCAGCGGCGGATCTGGCCGGTGGTTTAACGTTTCGCGCAGCAGATGAGCTAACCATTCAATATATGTGGTACCAACTTTACCGCTGTGGCTTGTTTGACGGTACGAGTTTGACAGTGCAAACACTCCAGCAGCGTTTGCAGCAGCTGTGCGCAGAGCAAAGCGTTTCTTACCTTCAGCGCTGGCTACACAAAGCCATCAATTTACTGTGTGAACACGGCATTCTTGCTTATCAGACAGCTGAAGCTGATGCACAGTGCGTCTTTTCTATCACCGAACAAGGTCGACAATTGGCGACAGATGAGCGGATTCTAACACAGTGGACCGAGGCGTGTGCGAACTGGACTGCGGATCCGGCAACTGCGGCACAGGCCCATTTACTCGACGCGACGTTATCGGCGCTACCGGCAATTCTCAGCGCAGAGAAACGGGCAACTGAGATCATGTTTCCCGAGTCTTCAATGCGCTTACTGGAAGGCATTTACAAACATAATCCTGTCTCGGATTACTTCAACCGTTTGGTGGCAGATGTGGCTGCGCATATTACCCAGCACGGTTTTAAGCACGGCAAAAAAGCGCGAATATTAGAGATTGGAGCGGGCACAGGGGGCACCAGTGCGCTGGTCTTTGAGACCTTAAAACCGATGCAACACCAGGTAGAAGAATACTGCTACACCGATATTTCACGAGCTTTTTTAATGCATGCACACACGCATTATCAAGCGCACAACCCATTTTTGAAAACTGCGATTTTTAACGTAGAGCAGCCAGTAGACGAGCAAGCGGTGGAGCGTGGCAGCTATGATATGGTGATTGCAACGAATGTGCTGCATGCGACGCGCAACATTCGCAACACATTGAAAAATGCCAAGGCACTGCTCAAGCCTGGCGGTGTTTTGATCTTAAATGAATTATCCGAAGACTCCATCTTTTGCCACATGACCTTTGGCCTGCTCGAAGGGTGGTGGTTACACGAGGATTCCGCGATCAGGATCCCCGAGTGTCCAGGACTGACATCACTTGGCTGGAAACAAGCGTTAGAACAAGAAGGGTATCAGGAGGTGGCCTTCCCACAGCTGAGTGCACATGTGCTGGGGCAACAAATTATTGTTGCTAAAAGCAATGGCGTGCGGTTTGCACAATCACATGCATCTGCTGACACCCAGTCGCCACCTGCTATGGTTAATAGTGACACGGGTGAAGCAAATACCGTGGATGAGGCTTTAGTCAAACGGCGTGCGATCCCTCAGGCACACAGCACGTCAGCGCTGAAAAACACCATTAAGCAAGTCATAGCGGATGCTTTAAAATACAGCGTGAATGACATTCAAGTCGATGAGTCGTTTGCGGATTATGGGGTCGACTCTATTACTGGCGTCAACGTCGTTCAGGCTTTGAATGAGACACTGACACTGACTTTACACAGCACTTGCTTATTTGACTATACCAATATCACACGGCTGGCTGACTACATTGCAACGCAGTTGCCCGAACAACCTGAAAACCATATGGTAGAGGATGTAATCACCGCGGGTGAGCATGCGGATCAAAGCCTGTCTGCGCCGCAGAGCTGTGCGGCAGCAACCATGCCATCGACCTCATCAGATGACGATATCGCCATTGTGGGCATGAGCGGTCGCTTTGGTAAAGCTGACAATTTATCCGCGCTATGGGCTGCATTGGAAAGGGGCGAAGATTTGGTTGAACCTGTGCGCCGCTGGAATTTATCGCAATATTATCCGGGTATTGACCCGAGTGAGTATTGTGATACGGGGGCTTTACTGACGCGTATTGATCAATTTGATCCCGGCTTTTTCAACCTATCACCCAAAGAAGCCACTTACATGGACCCACAACAGCGTCTGTTTATGGAAACCTGTTGGCATGCTTTGGAAGATGCTGGGATCAGCGAGCAAAGTATGGATGGTGAAGCTGTCAGCATCTATGTGGGGTGTGAGCAGGGTGATTACGACCACTTGTTTGACGACGCGCCGCTAGCGCAGGCCTTTTGGGGCAATGCGCCGTCAATTATTCCTGCCAGAATATCTTATCACTTGAATCTAAAAGGGGCGGCCATCGCCATTGATACAGCTTGTTCAAGCTCACTGGTGGCGATCCATAACGCCTGTGATAGCTTGCGACATGGCGATGTCGATATTTCCATTGCCGGAGGGGTATTTGTGCAATCAACCCCAGATTTTTATCTGAAGTCTAATCGCGCCAATATGCTGTCTAAGTCAGGCAAGTGTTATACCTTTGATGAGCGCGCTGATGGATTTGTGCCAGGCGAAGGGGTTGGGGTTGTAGTGCTCAAACGTTTGCGCGATGCCATTGCCGACAAAGATAGAATTTATGGCGTGATCAAAGCCAGCGGTATAAACCAAGATGGCACCAGTAATGGGATCACAGCGCCAAGCTCAGTGTCTCAAGAGCGTCTGATCAAAGACACCTATGACAAATTCAATATTGATCCAGAAAACATTCAAATGGTTGAGGCTCACGGGACGGGAACTCGTTTAGGCGACCCCATTGAATATGAAGCTTTAAGCCGCGCGTACCGCCACTACTCCAGTAACACCGCGTGGATTGCATTGGGGTCGATAAAAACCAATTTAGGGCACGCCGCCACGGCTGCGGGCATGGCTGGTCTGTGCAAAATACTGTTGTCGCTACAACATAAAAAAATCCCGGCATCACTGAACTACAACACAGGTAACCCAGCTATTCAGTTTGATGACTCCCCCTTCTACGTCAATACCGCGCTCTCGAACTGGCAGTCAAGTGGACAGCGCCCCAGAGCAGCCGCGATCAGCTCGTTCGGGTTTAGCGGCACCAACGCCCATTTAGTGATTGAAGAAGCGCCTGAATTACAGTCCACAACAGAGACCCAGAGCCACTATTTACTCTGCTTGTCGGCAAAGACGGCGCAGCAGCTCAGCCGCCGCGTTGAAGATCTCTTGGCACATCTGCAAAGTGGCCTCGTCACTAACTGTGCGGATCTGAGTTACTCGCTGTTGCAAAGGCGTACGCATTTTGAATACCGCTTTGCGTGTGTGGTTGAAAATCTGGCGCACGCTGAGCAGGCCTTAAAGCAGTGGATAGCCGGCGAGCCGGCAACACAGGTTTATGACAATATTCAGTCAGTATCTACCAGCGCGGTGCGCCCAGGCTATGCACAGTTTGCAATGGACTCACTAAACAAAGCGATAACGGAGCAAAACCACGTACTTTATCAGCAAGCACTAGATATGCTTGGACAGCTCTATAGCGAGGGCGAGGCATGTGATTTTTCAGTGTTATTTCAGCACAGTGCAGCTCGGGTGATCACGTTGCCTGACTACCCTTTTGAGCAAAAGACCATTTGGGTAGATAATCAGGTTGAAAATCGGCGCAGCGCTTCTGTGCAGCAGGCCAACAAACTTCATCCATTAGTGCATAACAACGCGTCGACCTTTTTGCAGCAACGTTTTGTCAGTCACTTTGACAGCCAAGATTACTTTTTACAACAACATGTGATCCATGGCAAAAAGATACTGCCAGGTGTCAGTATGGTTGAGATGGTGCGTGCGGCGCTGTCAATATCCACGCAAGGTACTAAGCCGGTTGAGCGACACACTCTGGTGATGAACAATATTGGCTGGTTGACACCTTGGGTGCTTGATGAAGCTGCAAAAACGGTGCACATTGACCTGCATCGTGACGGGGCTGGCACGCGATTTGAAATCAACAGTACAGCGAGCTCTTCGCAAGTTGAGCCTGTGACGCATTGTAGCGGAGAAGCGCAATTGGAAGCGCCCTTTGCGCCTTTGAATCGTGCTGTGCCTGAGCTCCCTACAAGCGGATCACTTGTGCTATCTGCTGAGTCTATCTACGCGTATTTTGAGCAGTGCCACATAGCGTATGGTGAGCAGTTTAGACGAGTTTCGCAATTGACCATCTCAGGCACGCAAGGGGTTGCAGATATTGTGGTACACCCAGCGCAAAACTTTGCGCAACAAGAGATGGAGATTGAACCAGGGATTTTTGATGGGGTGCTGCAATCCGCAGCGGTTTTGATTGCTCGCAGCTGTGATATTGATGAGGCACTGGTGCCAATCGCGTTAGAACAATTGCGAATTTATGGCGCACTCAATGACACTGTGCGCGCACATATAACTATGACCTCCGATCTCAATGCGAACACCAGTGTGCACAAAGTGAATATTGAAGTGTTTAGCGAAGAAGGCAATTTGATTGCGAGCATGACCGGGTTGAGTTTTAGAGCCATGTTAGCGACCTCCCCCTCACCGGATAAGGTGAGTGTGCCAGCAGTGCAGGACATGCAAACGTTACAGTTTAGCCACGCGATACAAGCGACAGAACGAGCGGTGCATTTAGCACTGCGTGACGGGGTTGCACTGGATAAAGAGCAGTTGATTGTTGTATTGGGTGAGACACATGTACAGATCCAAGCTGGAACCGACTTTGCGCCGTATCAGGCACAATTGCAGCAAGTGTGTGAGCAATTTAATGGCGTAGAACATCAGAACTTAAACGAAACTTTTGAGCGCCATTCGAGTTGTTTGCTGGCGATGTTACAGTTGCTGATGCAGCAAAAACAATTGACAGAGATCCGCTTACAAGTGGTGGCCGCCACACATATGCCTGAAGGTGAGGAAAATATCCTGACATCGGTTACGTCGAGCTTATCCGCGTTATTAAAAACCACAGCACTTGAAGATCCGAGATTTCATTGCCAATTTATCGACATTGCAGCACCAGAAGGGTCAGCACCGCTCAGCCAAGCACACATAAATGAACTGTGCTGCGTTGCAACCAATCATATGGATGAAGCGTATTTACTATATAAAAACAATACGCTATACCGAGAAGCTTGGACCGAGATCAACCCTGATGTAGCGGCTCTTAGTCCGTGGCGTGACGATGCGGTATATCTGATCACTGGCGGTTTGGGCGGGATTGGCTACGCGATTGCACAAGATATTGTTCAGCACACCCGCACCGCACGTATTTTCTTACTGGGGTCGCGTCAAGCCGATCTGCACACCGAGCAGCAGATCGCACAACTCAACTCGCTTGGTGGTCACGCTTCTTACCACAGTGTCGATGTGACTCAAGCGGCGGCACTCAACCACTTTATTGCTGCTCACCAAAATGCGCTGAAATGTATCACGATATTGCACTGTGCTGGCGTGACCCGTGACAGTTTGGTGGCTTATATGGCTCCAGAGCGTTTGCACCAGACATACCAACCAAAAATTGCTGGCGTGGTGAACCTAGATACCGCCACCAAACATTTAGATGTTGAAAATCTGGTGCTGTTTTCCTCTGTTAGCGCCGTATTGGGGAATGTGGGTCAGGGCAATTACGCCACTGCAAATAAGTTTATGGACCGGTATGCGACGTACCGCAGTCAGTTAGTTCAACGTGGTGAACGCAGAGGTCGCACTGTGTCCATCAACTGGCCTATTTGGGGTACCGAGGGAATGGTAATTGATGCGCCGACTCTTGCGCGCATGCGCCAAGAGTGGGGGATGAGCACCCTGGCTCCGCAACAAGGCTTGCAAACGCTTTATCAAGTGTTACAGAGTCGACACGACAATGTGTTTGTCATGCATGGTGTCAGCGCGCGGATCCGGGCGCTGTTTAACGCACCAACTCAGTCCCAATCACCTGATCAGACAATGGCCTTTTTGATAGCACAAAGCTGTGAATTGACTGGTGTGGCAGCCCATGAATTGGACACCCATCTAGCATTTGATGAGTATGGCTTTGATATGACACAACGGAGCGTGCTGATCGATAGGCTCAGTGCAAAGTTAGGTGAAAGTATCGACAAACATATTCTGTATCAAGCAGGCTCGCTTGACGAGTTAAATACCTATCTTAATCAAGCACCTGAGCGCCAGCAGCGCTCAGAGATACTCAACTCAAGTGAGCAAATTAGCGCGGCGCAGCACGCGCCAGTGGCAACGCAACAGATCACTGATAATGTTGCGCAGCTATTGCGTGAACTTGTGCACCAACATACTGATATCGCATTGGAAGATATTACCAGCGATGCGCATTTTGAGCGTTATGGTATTGACTCTCTGATGGTGGTGAGTATGACCAGTGCGCTTGAGAAAATATGCGGACGTTTACCAAAAACGCTGTTTTTTGAATACAATACCATTGCGCAGATCAGCCAATATATTTCAGAACATTTCCCTGAAAAATTGCAAGCGCACTTTGCGCCCAACACTGCGCCTGACTCGAGTGTGACTGAGCCTGATGAAACCGCCATTGAAGGTGAACTCGATCAGCACAGCGGCGCACCACACGGGGGAGCATCGCACCAGGAAAACACGGTATTATCAGCACCTCATACTGAGCCGACACTGACAGCTGCCTTGCCAGCGCAACCACAGCACATTGCCATCGTTGGGATTGCAGGTCGCTATCCCAAAGCGAGTTCGCTACATGAGTTTTGGCAAAACCTCGTTCAAGGTGTGGATACCATTACTGAGATACCGGCCTCGCGTTGGGATCACAGTCGTTACTTTGATGAGCGCAAAGGGGTACTTGGAAAAACATACAGTAAGTGGGGCGGTTTTATTGATGGCGTAGATGAATTTGATCCCTTATTTTTTAATATCTCTCCCCATGATGCGGAATTTATGGATCCGCAAGAGCGTATATTCTTGCAGTGTGCCTATCACGCGTTAGAAGATGCTGGTTATGCCGATACTTATTGCGCTCAGCCTGGTGCCAACCTGCTGGGCGAAAAAGTGGGAGTATTTGTCGGCGTCATGTATTCGGAATATCAACTTTATGGCGCGCAGCAAGGTGTGCATGGCACCCCGATTTCACTCGGTGGAAGTGCTGCCTCAATTGCTAATCGGGTGTCGTTTAGTCTGAACTTTACGGGACCTAGTTTGGCTGTCGATAGCATGTGTTCAGCGTCATTGACGTCAATTAATTTAGCGTGTGAAAGCATTCTCAATGGCCACTGTCATGCTGCGATTGCTGGCGGGGTTAACCTAAATCTGCACCCGAATAAATATTTAAACTTGGCGCAGGGCAACTTTGCTTCATCAGAAGGGCGTTGTAAGAGCTTCGCCGCGGATGGCAATGGCTATGTGCCCAGTGAAGGGTGTGGTGCGCTTATCCTGAAACCACTTTCACAGGCACTTCGGGATAATGACCAAATCTATGGCCTGATAAAAGCTTCGTCTATTAACCACGCAGGTAAAACCAATGGCTACACTGTGCCCAGCCCCAATGCACAGGCCGAGGTGATCAGTAGCGCGCTGTCCAGTGCAGATGTTGATGTGACCACGCTTGGCTATATCGAGGCCCATGGGACAGGCACGTCACTGGGCGATCCGATTGAAATTGCAGGTTTAGAAAAAGCCTTTAAAGGCATGAGCAGTGCACCGTTTAGCTGCCGCATCGGTTCAGTAAAGTCGAATATTGGACACTGTGAGGGGGCGGCAGGGGTTGCGGGTGTGAGCAAAGTGCTGTTGCAAATGAAGCATCAAAAATTAGTGCCTTCAATTCACGCTCAAACACTGAATCCAAATATTGATTTTGAGCATTCTTTGCTGCAACTACAAACTCACTATGAAGATTGGCCACACCAGCAGCGAGAGGACACCATCTTACCTTATCGCGCCGGTATTTCTTCGTTTGGCGCGGGCGGGGCGAATGCACATATTGTGCTTGAAGAGTATCCAGTGGCTGCGCGTAGTTCAGCCGATGACAGTGATGTGGCGCTGCCCTATATGTTCTCTGCTGCAACACCTCAGCAGTTGAGTATATTGGTCAGTGATTTCTTAGCGTGGTTTGCTGCGGGGCATTTTGACTCAGTTGCTCTTGCTGATATCGCGTATACGCTGCAAGTTGGACGCAAAGCGCTCAAAGAGCGTTTGGTGATCATCGCCAGTTCTCGCACTGAGTTGGTTGAGAAGCTGACATCTTATCAGGGCGGGCAAGCCGCGACAGGTGTATTCAGTGCAAATATCAAGGTGGCGAACGAACAACAAAATCAAGCCGCTACGGATTTTACCGCATATCCGTGGTTACTCGATTGGTGCTTAGGGCAAAAGGTCGATGCGCAGGCTCTGTGGTTTACAGACCAGCAAGTTCGTCGCGTATCTCTGCCGACCTATCCATTCAAGCAGGACTCATATTGGTACACATCAATTTGTGATGATGCGCCACAACTTGCGCCTGTGACGCCACATCAGCATCCGTTGTTACAGCGTAATACATCCAATTTTTCGGGTGTGCGTTATGAAAACGATTTTAACGGGCAGGAGTGGTTCTTGCGCGATCATCAAGTGAGCGCCGAAAAAGTACTGCCGGGTGTGGCCTATCTAGAAATGGCGGTGCAAGCTGCCAAAGACGTACATAAACTCACGGATAGTCATGGTCTCTCGCTGTCAAATATGGTGTGGCGCCGCGCTGTGGTCGTGGCTGAACAAGGTGACCGTATTGAGATGGCTCTGACCCCGAAAGGCAGTAGCAGCATTGATTTTACGGTGCAACATAATGACGCGCTGTGTATGAATGCGCAGATCAACATCGAGGAGCGGGATCCACAACACGGCCGCTTTGGTGGTAATAAACAGCCAGATTTACAACAATTAATGGACAGTGCCCGCGCCATAGCACCAGCGGATTTCTATGCGGCTTTTGCGCAGCACGGCATTGAATATGGTGAGACACACCGTTTGGTCCAAGCGCTGTACGTCACTCCCACTCAGGCGCTTGCCAATATCGCGCTTGCGCCGACACAGGAAAGCCAGCTGCGTACATTCACTTTACATCCGGGCCTGATGGATGCGGCTTTGCAAGCAATCAAAGCATTTTACATACAAGATGCGGATCCACGTTTGATGGTGCCGTTTTCATGTCAGCAAGTGCGTATCCACGCAGCGCTAAGTGCCACTATGTGGGTGCTGTGCAGTCGAGACGAGAAGGGGGCAAAACATCAATTCAATATTGAGGTGTTCAATAACAAAGGTGAACTAAGCGTGCAATTTAAACAGTTAGCAGTGATGCCATATCATGGACCGGGCAGCGTACATCAAACGCCTTCAGATGAGCAGATCAAGGTGACCAAAACCAGCTCAAGCCATAGCGCGAGCTCATCGGTAGCAAGTGCGAACGACGCGTGGGATCAATATTTGATACCGCGCTGGACAACTGTAGCCGTTGCCGCTGAGCATGAACGCCTCGATACACAACGCAATACGTTAGTGGTTGAGCTGGGAGACTACTCAAAAGCGCTCAGCGTATTGCAATATAACAAAGGCACAAGCATTGCACTCAAAGAGAGCTACTCCGTCGAGGACATTGTCAACAAGATCACTCATGCTGGCGAATTTGATGAAATCGTGTGTTTAGCTGCCAACGTTGAACTGAACTATGACAGTGCATCAGGCAATGATTTAGACCTTGCATACACTAAGCTCAGCAGTACGCAAAAAGGGAGCGCATTGCTTTGCTTTAACTTTATCAAGGCACTACTACAGTGTGGTTATGCAAATCGGGCACTGGATATCAAACTGGTTACGATCCATGCCTTTTCCGTTTTGCCGGATGAAGGAGCCGATCCCGCTTATGCAAGTCTACATGGCCTATTTGGCTGTCTGGCCAAAGAGTATAAAAACTGGCATGTCACTGCTGTGGATAGCGATTTTATCAGTGGCTTGCCAATACACGCGCTGAGTCGTGTTGAACAAGCTACCGATGGTGTATCGATAGCTTACCGACAAGGGCAATGGTTTGTTCAACAACTTTACCCATATACGCCACCGAGTGTGTCGAGTGAGCCCTACCGCGATGGCGGGGTTTATGTGGTTGTTGGCGGCGCTGGCGGTTTAGGTCAGGTGTGGAGTGAAATGATGATTAAAACCCATCAAGCCCATGTGGTCTGGATTGGCCGGCGTGAACAAGATGCTGAGATCAGCGACGCTATGGAAAGTCTTGCACAATATGGTCCCAAGCCTTGGTATCTGTGCGCAGATGCCAGTGATCCAGTTGCGATGCGTGACGCGTTGGATTCAATTAAATTACGCCACTCGCACATTCATGGGGTGGTGCACTCAGCATTGGTGCTGCAAGATCGCAGTTTGGCCAGAATGTCACAGGATGAGTTCCTCGGTTGTTTAAGCGCTAAAGTGGATATATCCCTGTGTTTGGCACAAACATTTAAGGCTGAATCGTTGGATTTTGCTTTGTTTTTCTCATCCTTAATTGCGTTTACACGCAATCCAGGGCAAGCAAACTATGCCACTGGCTCGGTGTTTGAAGATGTTTTCGCAACGCAAATAAACCGCCATTGGTCATGCAAAGTGAGCGTGATCAACTGGGGTTATTGGGGAGATGTCGGTGCAGTGAGCGACGCGTCTTATCGTCATAGAATGGAGAAAGCTGGTATCTTATCGATCCAGCCTGAGCCTGCCATGGCAGCCATTCATCACTTACTGAGCAGTGATGAGCCACAACTTGGATTTATTCGTGTGGACAGCAGGGCACAGATCGGCGGCGTGAACGAACATGCTCAGATCACTCGTGCTCAAGAGCTACAATATGTATTACCTGATATTCAGGCTGAATTTGATTTGGCCTATCAGGAGGGAGCTGCGCGTCAACAAGCCCTCAGACACCTTGGACAATTAGATCAGCAAGCCAATCAAACCTTGACTGAAGCTTTGCTGCCTTTGTTAGCTGTACAATTACGTGCTGCAGGAGTTTTTGCTGGGCACACAGGTTCAGAAGTGAGCATTTCCGATCTGGTTGGCAGTATACAAGGGTTGGGGCTGAGTGCGTATCATATGACGATGTTTAGCCAGTGGTTGACGTACAGTGTGGAGCTCTTGCAGCAAGCTGGGTGGATCAAACAAGTGGGGCAGCGGTTACTCTCATTGCAACCAGCGCAGACACTGGATGCGGACACCTGCTGGCAGCGTTGGAAACAATATTGCCAACACAATCAAGATAACAACCTGATCGCGGCAAAAGCGACGCTATTGGATGCCATGATCACGGCTCTACCTGATATCATCACAGGTAAGATAAAAGCCACCGATATTATGTTTCCTCAGTCGTCTATGGCTTTGGTAGAAGGTGTGTATAAAAATAATGAGGTGTCGGATTACTTTAACCATGACGTCGCACTGGCCGTTTGTTCAGCCATTCGAGCCTGGCAGCAACAGGGACATGGTCGTAAATTAAGAATTCTGGAGATAGGTGCAGGCACGGGCGGCACCACAGCTGGACTGTTAGAAAAGCTGCGACCGTTTGCGCCACAGATTGCCGAATATTGTTACACCGATGTCTCTCAGGCGTTTCTCAATCATGCACAAACCCACTATGTGGCAGACTTTCCATTTATCAAAACGCAGTTGCTTAATATCGAACAACCCCTCTTGACGCAAGGGGTGAGTACAGGCAGTTACGATATCGTCATAGCAGCACAAGTATTACATGCCACGAAGAGTATCAGCACCACTTTGGCACACACAAAAGCGCTGCTTAAACGCAATGGTGTATTGATCCTCAATGAACTGAGCGAGCGCTCTGTATATAGCCATCTGACTTTTGGCTTGTTAGATGGTTGGTGGCTGTATCAAGATGCTGCTTTGCGAATGCCGTATTCACCGGGGTTATCCTCATCAGGCTGGCAACTTTGTTTGGCTGCACAGGGTTTTAGCCAAAGCTACTTCCCCGCGCCACAATCTCATGGCATGGGTCAGCAAATTGTCATTGCGATCAGTGATGGCAATTATATGATACCCAAGCAGGTAGACAGCACGGATCTTCCCCTAGATGTCGGTAAGCCGGCAGCGCAGAAGACCCAGAGCGTGTCCGCAGCCACCCGTAGCTCTGGGCAAGTTGCGCAGCAGCTGACTCAGGTGAATACAGTGATCATGCAGGCATTTTCGGCGGCATTAAAAGTGCCTACAGCGTCAATTGACCCCACAGAAGCGTTCTCGGATTATGGCTTAGACTCGATCACTGGCGTCAATGTGGCGCAAACCATTTCCACTGAGTTGGACGTAGATCTCAATACCACAGCACTATTTGACTATGTTAATGTGGAGCAACTGGCACAGTATGTGGTGTCTTTGTTATCAGACAAAGCTGAAAATGAGATCCCACACCTTGAGCCATCAGTTAGTAGCGCTGCACCTGTGCAATCGTCGCAAACCGATCAGGCTGAAGTGATGTCAATCGTCACGCGCGCACTGTCTCACGCATTAAAAGTGCCGCCAGAGGTGATTGAACCAACAGAAGCTTTTTCAGACTATGGGCTAGACTCCATCACAGGTGTGAATGTCGCGCAAACCATCTCCAATGAACTTAACATTGACCTCAACACCACGGTGTTATTCGACCATGTCAATGTCGAGCAGCTCTGTCAGCATATATTGGCACAACACCCTGATATAGCCGAGACAACAGTATCGGTGTCAGCGTTCCCCGAGTTGGCGGCGACACACAGCAGTCAGTCAAAAGCCGTTGATGATGCGCAGCAAGCTGCAATTTATGAGGTGATCACACAAGCTCTGTGTGATGCATTGAAAGTTCCTGTGGCTGATATTGATCCCCACGAGGGGTTTGCGGACTATGGTTTGGACTCTATCTCTGGGGTCGGTGTGGCACAACGTATTTCCCAACAATTAGGCATTGAGCTCAGCACCACAGTGTTGTTTGATTATGTGTCAGTACAGCAGCTAGCAGAACATATTTTGACGAGCTACTCAGAGCTCAATATCGCCCAAAATATGAATAGCTTTGACCATGCGCAAGTGCTTCACACCGCTTTGGACAATGATCCTACGTCTTCGAGCAATGACATTCAGCAAACGCCGAAACAGGAAGTGCAACAGCTACCAACTCGACGCGAATATCCAGATGAGGCGATCGCTGTGGTGGGGATGAGTGGCCGTTTCCCTGGCTCTGAGAGCGTGGATGCACTATGGCAAAACATTGCTAATCGCGTTGATCTAGTGACGCCAATAACACGTTGGGATATGTCAAAATACGCTGGGCTATCCACTGATTTTTGTGCTCAAGGGGGCTTTCTTCGTAACATAGAGCAATTTGACCCAGGCTTTTTTAATATTTCAGGGACCGAAGCAACCTATATGGATCCACAGCAGCGATTGTTCTTACAAGAGTCTTGGAAAGCGCTTGAAGATGCAGGTTATGCCGGTGATCCCAACTTTGGTGAAAAAGCGGGAGTGTATGTTGGCTGTAATAGCGGTGACTACAAGAACATGTTGTCGCAAGACGCCCCTGCTCAAGCTTTTTGGGGGAATGCTGGCTCTATCACCCCGGCGCGGTTATCTTATTACTTAAACTTGATGGGACCTGCCGTGGCAGTAGATACGGCCTGTTCAAGCTCTTTGGTTGCGATTCATTTAGCGTGTCAGGGGCTGTGGTCCGGCGAGCTGGATGTGGCGCTTGCTGGCGGGGTATTTGTGCAATCAACCCCTGAATTCTATCTGCAAGCGGACCGTGCCAATATGCTGTCTAAACAGGGCCGCTGTCAGACGTTTGATGCCGCAGCGGATGGCTTTGTACCCGCTGAAGGAGTCGGTGTGTTAATACTGAAACGACTCGCGGATGCCTTGGCGGATGGCGATCACATCCATGGCGTCATAAAAGGCAGTGGTATCAATCAAGATGGTGCCAGCAATGGCATCACAGCGCCGAGCGCAAAGTCGCAACAAAAGCTGATAAAAGAGGTTCACCGTCGTTTCAACATTGCACCTGAGGATATTCAACTGATCGAAGCCCACGGTACAGGCACCAGTTTAGGGGATCCAATTGAAAGTGAGGGTCTAAAGGCGAGTTTTCAGACAGAGGCAGCTCAGTCTGCCAATGCATGTGCTTTAGGGTCAATCAAGTCCAACATGGGGCATGCTATCACGGCTGCCGGCGTTGCCAGTGCGGTCAAAGTTTTAATGGCGTTAAAACATCGTCAGCTGCCTCCGACTATTCACTACGAAAAGCTCAATGATCAGATCAATTTTGCCGATACGCCATTTTACGTCAATACTGAGCTCACTCCGTGGGCGCAGCCAGTGGGCAAACTAAGAACAGCCGCGATCAGCTCATTTGGATTCAGTGGCACTAATGCACACCTAGTGCTCGAAGAAGCGCCAGTTAGCGCACATGTCCAACCGCCACGAGCACAGTATTTGTTCGTGTTGTCGTCACAGTCACAACCTCAGTTGCTGATCATGGCCAAACAGCTCTTGGCACACAGTCAAAGTCACGAACTTGATCTGGCAGCAACGAGCTTTACCCTGCTCAATGGTCGGAAGCACTGTGCACACCGCTTGGCGTGGGTTGCCCGTGATCAGCAAGAATTGGCACAAATTTTAACGACCTATATCGAAGGCAGAGAGGATCCCGCCTACAGTTATGCGCACTTTGATAGAAAAGCGTTTAAAAAACAAATGTCACTGCAAGCATATAGCAATGAATGTGTTCAGCGCTTCAGCAGCAGCCAAAGCGCGCAGGAGCAGTACGACGCATTGCGTATCATCGCCGATCTGTTTGTACAAGGGTATCGCATTGAATTGAGCCATCTATTTTTAGCCACTGAGCGTCGCCGAGTGCCGCTGCCTACTTACCCCTTTACACAGAAAAAATATTGGGTGCCTTCATCTGAGGAGGTTGATAGTGGCACAGTGTTGGCACCGGAGTCCAATGCGCAGCCTTTCTCTTGGCTGTTAACAAAGCCTCATTATGCGGCATCTCCTTTCGACGCTGTCGACTCCTGGGATAAAGCCGTAGCACAGTTAGCAGGTAAAACCTTGTATCTATTGGGAGAAGAACCTCAAACAGCTGCGTTGGCTAAATTGCTCTATCAAGTATGTGATAAAGCCAAACTGGCCGAATTCCCAGCGCTTACCTGCTTGTCATATCAGCAGGTCGCAAAGATGGACTCATTAGCGTCATTGCCTGACTATATTTTGTGCATGGACAGCTTAGACGACAGTGCACGAGAAGCACAAACAGGCCTACAGGGACTGTTTGGGTTACTCAAAGCCACCATGAAAAATAATTGGCAGCAGGCTGTCGAAGTGTATTATATCTATGAAGACAGAGCAGCCAGTCAAGCGTATCTTGATGCTATGTCCGGGTTCTATGAATCTGTGACGCGTGAAAATGACGCTTATCGCTTTACTTTGATCCAGCATGGATCGCAACAGCAAACATTACAACAAATGTTGCTACAAGAAGTGTTGCAAAGCGATGGCGTCGACAAAGCGGTTAAAAAAGTGCAGTATCATCAAGGTGAGCGCCAAATAGAGCTACATGCTGAATACCACCAAGATGAGGTGCAGAGTGCGCCCGAGCAGATTGCATTTGAGGATGGAAAAACCTACCTCATAACGGGTGGATTTGGTCCCGTTGGCCGTTTGTTATGTGAACGATTGGTGAAAACCTGGCAGGCCAATTTTGTGGTACTGTCTCGCTCTGTGCTCGATGATGAACAGCGTGCGCTGTGCGCGCAGCTCAACCAATACAAAGGACGTATCCATTACCATGCAGTGGATATTTGTGACCAACAGGCACTGCAGCAAACCCTTGAGCAAGTTGCTCAACAAGTGGGGCCGATCCATGGGGTGGTGCATATGGCAAGGTTGGTGCATGATAACTTATTGGTAGCAAAAAGTTGGCAGGAATTTAGTGACACGATAAAGGCAAAAGTCACAGGTACGGTTAATCTGGATAGGTGCCTTGCTGAAGCGCCTTTGGACTTTTTTGTGATGTTTTCGTCGATCGCAGCTTTTGGCTTGCGAGGCGGAACGGATTACGGCTATTCAGCGGCCTTCCAAAATAGTTTTGCACGTTATCGAAATGGCCTCACAGCTGAAGGGTTACGTTTTGGTCGAGCGATATCACAATGTTGGGCCGGGTGGAGTGTAGACCGATATATGCCAGCTGCGCGAATGGATGTAATGCAAAAACATGGTATGGTCCCCATCGATATGGATGTTGCGATGCCGATGTTTTGTGAGAGTTTGAATTTATCTGAGCCTGTGGTCGGGTTTGTCGGGATCTCCGATAAAGACAAAGCGAAACGTTTCTTTGACGTCGATAGGCAAGACACTGTGTTAACCGAGTCGGAACAACTGGAACAGCTCTTGACCGAATGGTCGACACACCAGTCTCACCTGAGTGACGGCGACAAAGGGACTATTAAGGATGCAATGATTGGCATGTTAGCTCAGTTTGATGTCAATCACTTCAGCGATGCTCAAGTAGAAAAAGTGTATGGCATCTTGTTTGACCAGAGCCAAGCTCGTACTGAAGACGCCATTCTCAAAGTGGCAGCTGTGTTGTCGGCTGAGCTGCCACAGAGGGAGCAGCGCGACATCCCCAAAATCGTGCTGGACACCGTAAAACACGCGTTATTAGTTGAGGAGATCTCGGTCGATGAATCACTACAATATTATGGCATGGATTCCGTGTCGGCTATGCAGATCTCTTCGCGTTTAAGTAAAAACTTGGGTATCCAGATTGAACCGGTTTGGCTGCTCGAAAACCCGACTATTCGAGAGTTTGCGGATTATTTAAATGTGCAGTTTGCAGACTCGATATAAAAACATGACATGAACACAGTACCCCTCGTAGTTGCTAGACGCAGCCACAAGGGGCAAGTTACGATATTTTAAGTATTAGAGGTTTAAATATGATGAGGCTATCCTGTTTACATTCTGTAAAATACTTCTTGGGAGAAGTTGAGCACCAATATGATGATGTTGAAGTTTTTCACAGTGTGTTAGCAGAACATGGACTGCCAAATATGCCCAAACTGTTTGCTTGGGGCGGGTATCGCACGTCGGCCAAAACGATATTTGAAATGGCGTTTGAGTCTATGCAGCAGACCCTTGCTGCCGCGCCAATCGAAGCACAAGAGGTTGATCTGGTCATCATTTGTAGTTCCGATTTCAGCCCAGTGGACGAAACCCTTTCGTATAGCCAGTTACTGCTATCTTTGGGTATGGAGCGCGCGTTTCCAATGGGGGTTACCGTATCAGATTGTGCCAATCTGCTGTCAGTATTAGATATGGCTAAGCAATTTATCGACAGTGGTAAATATCAACATATTTTGCTGGTAACCAGTAATAAAATTCGTGATGAGCGGCATCGTTTTCAAGATTATGCGCTGTTTAGTGATGGCGCAGCAAGCTTTATGGTGTCTAACAAGCAGGTGTTGAGCCAGGAGCCTGAGGACGGGCTGAATATTGTGGACTCTCAAGTCAATGCACATCTACAGTTAAAAGTGGCTGGGGAAGACATTGACGATACGCCGCTCTTTACCGCAACCGCACAGCAATTAATGGATCGTAATCACCTCACAATTCGCGATCTGAGTAAAGTCTTTAGCAACAATCTCTACATGCCGGTGATCACCCTCAAAGAGGGCAGTATTGGCGTCAGCAAATCACAGCTCTATTTGGATAATATCGCTCGATTTGGACATTGTTTTTCTGCCGACTCAATTATTAATCTGGTCGATTATATGGCCAGCTCAACGGCGGCGCATGGCGAGTACTTTGCGCTGCATTCCAGCGCTTCGGGGTTAAGGGCTCAGGTGTTGTTGCAGGCATGTCGAGACTAAACATCCCCGTCAGGTAGAGATACCTGCCTATATACAAGGAATATTTAAAAATTACCGGGGTGGTGAGCAGCTGCCCGTGGAGGCATATATGAAATACAGTGTACAGGATATGCTCGCTGCGCGGTATGCCTTTTCCGATTCCGTGGTGGTTAAAAACCGCATTTTTAAATCGGCGATGAGTGAACAGCTAGGTGATAAAAATCATAATCCAACTGATAAGTTAGTGACCTTATATCGTCTGTGGGCAGAGGGTGATATTGGCATTTCAGTGTCTGGCAATATTATGATTGATAGGACGGCTCTATCTGGGGCAAGGGATGTGGTATTAGATCAACACAGTGATCTGGACAGCTTTCGTCGCTGGACGGCTGCGGGCAGTGAAAATAACACCCATTTTTGGGCACAAATCAATCACCCTGGGAAGCAAATTATCAGTCAGTTATGTGCTCAACCAGTGGCCCCCTCAGTGGTACCGCTGGGCAATGGCCTTGCGCGCCACTTTAATGTGCCACGGGCATTGACAGACGAGGAAATTTTGGCCCTGATAGACAAGTTTGCCAGCTGCGCAGCGCGGTGCAAAGAAGTGGGCTTTGGCGGTGTGCAGATCCACGCAGCCCACGGCTATCTGATCAGCCAGTTTCTCTCACCGCTGCACAATATACGCACAGATAGATGGGGCGGGAGCTTGCAAAACCGGATGCGTTTCTTAGTGGCCACCTATGAGTCAATTCGCCTAGCGGTCGGCCCGAATTATCCGGTGGCCATAAAACTCAACTCGGCAGACTTTCAGCGGGGCGGGTTTAGTGAAGCGGAGTCAATGCAGGTTGCCAAAACGTTGGATGAAATGGGGGTTGACCAAATAGAGATCTCTGGCGGAACCTATGAAAACCCGGTCATGATGGGAAATATGAAAGAGAGCACGCGAGCGCGGGAGTCCTATTTTTTAGAATATGCCAAGCAAATTCGCACTCAGGTTAACACCGCATTGGTTGTTACGGGCGGGTTCCGAAGCGCCACAGGGATGAGAGCATGCCTACAGAGCGGCGCTGCGGATTTTGTGGGGGTCGCGCGGGCTTTGGCGATTGATCCTAAGTTTGCCACACAGGCGCTCTGTGATACGCAAAGCGGCCTGACCTTACCGAGAGATCCACAGGGAGAGCATATGAGCATCGCTTGGTATGAGAGTAAGATCAGAGGCCTGACTCGTCAGGCTGGCGCAGTCAAGATGTCAAAAATAACAACACAAGAAGGAGTCTAATTGTGCGTGAAACAGTATGTGTGACGGGGGCCAGCGGCTATTTAGGGACCCATGTTGTCGCTGAGTTACTCTCACAAGGTTACCGGGTGAGAGCCTCGGTGAGGGATATAGCAAGCGAAGGGGCGCAGCATCTGCAGCAGCTAGCTCAAGTACATGGTGCAGATATGCTCAAGGTGATGTGCGCTGATTTTACTGTGCCAAATAGTTTAGATACAGTCTTGGCAGACAGTGATTTTTTGATTGCTTGTGCGGCAACGACGGCACTGGGGTTTACCAGTGATGTCGATGTGCCACAAACCCATCAGGATGCGAACATCATTGGTACCGACAATATGTTGCAAAGCATAAAGCGCTGCACTGGATTGAAAAAAGTCATTTATAGCTCTTCAATGGCCGCGGTATTTCGTTCGGATGTTGCTGACGATCATCTATATGACGAAAGCGATTGGAACAACGATATCAAAACCAGTAGTGAACCCTATTTTTATTCAAAAACACAGGCTGAACAGCTGTTAAAGACCCAGTATGATGTGGACACATCAGATGCATTACCCACACTGGTGCGATTTAACCCGTCGGTGTTGATGGGGCCTTTTAGTGCCAAAGCGCACCAAGATTCCAGTATTTCTATATTGCGGAATTTACTTGATGCCCGAGCAAGCGGCTGCCCTCGCTTATATTACAGCATTGCCGATGTGCGCGATGTCGCGAGAATATACGTGGAAGCTTTGCACAATCCTGCTGTCGAGGGGCGTTACTTACTACCGGGTAAATCAATTTCGCTGTTAGGTATTGCCGCAGTTGTCGCGCAGCATTTTCCGGAATATAAAATGCCGAACCGTGAATTAAAGGATGCGATGGTGTACGCCTTAGCGGCGCACAATACGGGCTTAACCACGGCTTATCTAGACAAGTTCTTGGGTATTGAGCACCGCTTTGATGACAGTAAGCTAAAGCGGGATTTCTGTGAGCCATATCGCATTGATTTGACGCAGACCATCATAGACTCTGTGACCGCGATACGCGCAGTTGCTCAGCCGGGTGTCAAGTCTGCGGTTTAATCTAGGTTGGTTCTGGCTCTAGTGCTGGAAACCCCCACATGGCTTGAATGTGCGTGGGTAGCTGCACTAGCTCGACGGAGAGTGAGGCACTGTGTACATATGCACTATTGGATATCGCATCCCCCATAGGTAGACATAGCGGTTGATAACCTGCATCCAACAGACTTTGGTACAGCGGTGCAAAATCATCGTATGCTCGAATGCCGAGGGCGATATTGAGCACCCCTTGATCTGTCTGGGCTTTAGTGTGATGGGCACTGGTATCGTTATATTGGGAGAGCTGCAAGTGATACCCGCCGCATACCAGAGTTTTACTTCGTTGCGTAACCCCACTGTATTGAGGTTGCTCAGACAAGCGTTTAAATTGTGGATCAAAATGCGATGGTACCGTGGATTCAGATAACCCAAAGCCCTTGGTGAAGTGGGAAACTTCTCTGTCCAAATCATTCACGGTGGCCCCAACTCCGCGAAGTGTCGGTTTAGTCAGGGTATGCGAGGTCGCGTTGGAAAAAATATCCAATACGTTGTTATCGATGTCTCGAACCAACAAATGCTCAGTGCCTTGATCGTGATATCGGCATATTTGACGCATATGGGGGGCAAGCTGGGGGTCTTGACAGATCTCATCTAGGGATGGAGCCTCAATAAACAGCATATTGTAGCCACGTGTGAGCATATTTGCTGTGTTATCTGTCGAGTGGGGCTGTTCAAAGTGAAAGATCTCCAATTGAAAAAACGGGTCGTCGCCAGTGAGCCAATAACATTGTGCTCGCACTTTTTTGCAACTGAAAATGCGTGCGGCGGCAATACCGCGTACCGTGCGCTCCCCGCTGTCTTGATAACCCAGCAGCTTTTTATAAAAGCTGCTGCATAAATGGGGATGTTTAGTGGTGAGCGCCAATTGACAAAGATATGGATACATAACTGTGTCCTATGCAGTTGGGTTGTGCGCAAGCGGAGTAATGCTCAAGGAAAAATCTGGGTCAAGAGACAGAGAAGGCTTAGTGTAGTCCAGTGCCAGATCAGCAATATTGCCCTCGTACTTAAAATCTGCAAATTTCAAGATAGTGGCGAGGTTGAGCGGTAAAATAATGTTGGATAAACCTGCACCAATACAGGTATGTGGGCCTTTTCCAAAGGGCGCATAGGCTTCTGATTCAACATCCGGATCAGCAAATCGATGTAATTTAAACGTATAGGGATCGCTAAAATAGCGAGCATCGGTGTGGCAGGCTGACAAGAAAAAGATCAAGGTCTCCCCCTGTTTTATTTGATAGCCATTGAACTCAAAGTCATTGGTTGCAACACGGTAGATGGCAAATGCAGGCGGGTATAAGCGCATGATTTCTTTGGTGAACAAATTGATTTTGGTCATGTCGTTGATCACCGACAGGTCGGGCTCATCGAGGTTTAACTGCGCGACTTCTTGCTGTAATTCTTGGCGAATATCAGGGTTGAGTAAGAGCTCTCGTAGGGCAAAACTTAAGGCAGAGGTAACCGTATCAATTCCCGCAAGAAAAGGAATAATGGCGTGATTACGTATATCTCCGGGTGTGAACCACTGCGGTTTATTCTTAAGCCCTTGTGAGATCAACACATCAATATAGCGTTCTTTTGCATGCTCGGCTTGTTCATTGTGAATGATCCGATCGGCAAGGTCGTGCACGGTTTTCTTCGCTTGTAGATATTCAGGCGAGGTCAAAACCCTTTTTGAAATACGCTTAAAGGAGCAGGCGTTCATGACCGTTGCTTGATAATCGATCAATGCTTCCACTTCTTCAGGAGTGGGGGCATAACCTTGCAATGCATACCCTATTTGCGTCGACAAAGTGTGGCGCAGAAACGGACAAAGCCGTGTTGATGGCTCGCTATACTGCGTACTTAAAATATCTCGAAAAGTTTTCCCAAACTCGCCGACACTGTCTTTTAAAGATGCTTTGCAAAACATCGGGGCCATCAAACGGCGTTGATAGCGGTGTACATCGCCATCTACGCCAATAAATGAGTGCGGACAATTCATTTGATCCAGTGTATCTGACCAAAACGCATTTGAACTCAAAAAGCCCTTGCTCTCAGTACTCATAAGTTGGTTGGCTTTAAGTCCAGCCAATACGGTGACTGCACTTTTCTCAGAGCCGATTCTAAATATATCACCGTATTGGTCATAGCACTGACGCAAGTATGTAAGTGGGTTGTCTAACCAGGTGATTGGCTTTTTGCCATCTGTGATATTTTTTGCGATGGGGGGCTTGGTCATCGCCTGTTCCTGCAAATTCGTCGTTGTCACAACAATTTCCTTTTTATTGAAAAGCAAGAGCCCAAAATTTGGGGCTCTGCACAGCTGACCTAGATTGAATGGGCCATGTTTTTCTTTGTCATATTTCCAGTGCGGTTTGAGGTGCTGACACTGGTGCAAATTTGAATTCCCATTGAAAGTGGAACTTGTCGAGCTGGTGTTGCAATTGCTCGGCAACCTCATCTATGTCTTCGCGTTGCTGGGCAAAGTGGATCCTGACAATACTGCCGGTCGACACATTGTTGATGACCTCAACTGTGAACTCTAGCGTATCATGCAATGCATGTATGACACTGCTGACGCAGTTTATCAGCACCTCTTGGCGCAGTGGCAATTTGAAAATTTTGCCAACGGGGGTCACAGGTAATTCAGGTACAATCATTACTTCCACTGGTGATGCCGCTGGTTCGGGTATGTTATCTTTACAATATTGCTTTAATGTGTCCGCAGTGAGTGATGAGTCAGCGTGGAGCGTCACATAGGCGACAGGCAACTCACCGGCGTACGCATCGGGCTTTCCGACGGCAGCAGCCATAATGACATCCGAGTGCCCCACTAAGGTATTTTCAATGATCAGTGGATCGATATTGTGTCCACCTCGAATGATCAAATCTTTCTGTCGACCGGTCAGCCACAAATAGCCCTCAGCATCGAACTTGCCCAGATCTCCGGTATTCAACCACCCCGGCTCAGGCCACGCATTTGCATTGGCAAAGGCTTGTTTATATTCAGGGATCACATTAGGACCTTTGATCAGCAGTACCCCGACTTCACCGTGTGCACATTCTTTTATGATCTGCCCATCGTCGTCCAGTTGCACGACACGAATGGCTTGATAGGGGACTCTCATGCCAACGGAGCCAACTTTACGTGCACCATAATAGTAGTGTGTTGACGCGCAGGCGGTGGTTTCTGTCATGCCGTAGCCTTCACAAATATCGGCCCCTGTGCGCTGGGTAAATTCATTGATGAGTACTTGTGGCATAGGGGACGAACCGCAGCCGCAATAAAAGAGGCTGTCGATGTCGTGTTGTTCGATTGGCTGCTCTAGCAATGCGGCATAAACGGTGGGAACACCGGCAAAAAAATTGATTTTAAAGCGTTCGACAATAGCCCAGAAATCTTGTATGAGTGCCTTGTTTCTAAATCCCTGCTGTCCTGCTAGTAGCAGCTCAGAGCCATTGAGCAATGATGTTAACGAGGACACCACAATGGCATTGACGTGAAATAGCGGCAGTGCACACAATGACACTTTCGATTTGGTGTTGAGTAGGGCTTCATTGGGACCGACAATTAGCATTTGACAGGCATTCACTATTGCACTTCGGTGGGTGTGCCTGGCTATTTTTGGTGTGCCTGTGGTTCCGCCGGTATGAAAATATGCAGAGGTTTCGTGACCGCTCAATGGACGATGAAAAAGATACTGATCTGTAGGCTGCTTTTTCAGCTCAGAGTGCCAGTCTATCGCCTCCTTGCAGGGCGTACCTATGGTCACTAATGTCACTGGATGGACGGTGTTGTGCTGGACTGCCAGCGCTTTTTCAAAAAGCGCTGGGTTAGCATCACTTGAAAGTGTCACTAAAATGCGTGCTTGGGTTTCTTTCATAATGCCGCAAATATGTTCTACTTCCAGAAATGGATTGATAGGTGTGCTGATGGCGACCGCCTGAGCCCCCCACAAACCAAACACCATTTCGGGCATATTGGGCAACAAAAATGCCACCGAACTGTCGCTATCTATCCCCAATGAGTGGAAAAGATTGGCTGCACCAATACATTGTTCCTGAAACTCTATATAACTCCAGCTTTGCACCGGATCGTCCGCGCGTCCATTGGGTAAGTAGCTCATTGCTCGGGCATGTTGGTACTTCTGTGCAGCGATGGAGAGGGCATCGGTCACCGATTGGCAGGGAAAGCGCTCAGAAGCCGGGTGCTTTTCCAATTGTTCGATGTCGTGAATGTCACGAACCTGTTCGGGATCACCAGCAAAGCGCTTCACAAAAGGATGAAACAAGTATTCTTGATTGAGGGGTGAATCATGCATTTTATTTAAATTCCTTATTAGCCCTAGCGTTGCCAACTGATATTGTGACGTGCCAAGTCACACGGTTTATGATGTGGCTTGGCACTGCACTGAGCGCGTCTGAATTTATCGGTCAGTCACGAATCCAGCATATTAAGCAAGTGTCATCATTAACTTTGCGGAAAGATAGAGACCAATGCCAAACGACAGGTGCGCCAACAGGCTTCTAAATCTCAGTGTGTTGGGGTTGGGTAGCTTGGAGGCCGCGACTCCCATGCCAAAACATGGCTGCATGATGAAAAAAGGAAATACAATGGTGACAACCCCGGCTACCAAGGCGGGTAATAGGGTCGGTGATTCAATCCACTCACTGCCCAGCACCAAAAAAAGCAGTG
The DNA here is from genome assembly GCF_014694455.1 of Vibrio sp. S9_S30. Classification (GTDB taxonomy): domain Bacteria; phylum Pseudomonadota; class Gammaproteobacteria; order Enterobacterales; family Vibrionaceae; genus Vibrio. The sequence continues at coordinate 28,165 of NZ_JAAUWT010000030.1, forward strand.
ACGCAAAGGCAACACCAATCACGTAGTGTGCTATCCAACCAAGTGTATTTTCGCCAGAGACTGGTGGTGTTTTCATGATGCCTTGATGAAATACTTTGCCTTTGGTGAGATAGACAAACCACCTTCCAACCATACCGTAGTTTAATGAAGGGATGCCAAAACTGACTTTTAATAGTAAGGCCCAAAGATCCATGATCAAGGTTGCACCTACCCCTACTAATATAACTTGAACTAAAGATTCCATTTTTTTACCTGTGTCTTTTTACTATTTGCATGTATATACGAACCACAAACGTGATCTTATGATGATCGTACGCGCAAGTGGTGACATGCGCGACAACACATTTATCGCGTGGTGAATGACTCACAATATATACTCAGTGTTTCTTGCGACAACGTCTTTGACTGATACTACATACATCGTCGGGTGTCTAATACCATGGTGAATGCCACAATATTACAGCCTAGTATATCCATATCGTGGCGCATATTTCAACGAAATATCAGCAGTCTATATGGGTCAGTTAGCACATTCATCGCAGTATATCTCGGCGCGGATAAAGTAGCGGTATTGCTGGTATCTCTATGCTAAACGGGGTTTAAATGGCCTGACAATTAAAGGATATCGCGATTGTGAGATTCGAGGTAATCGATTACTTTGACCAGTGCGGCGTTCACATCCGCAGTTTTTCCCCAATCTAACTCTTGCCAGCCAATACCCGTATCTAATTGGAAGATATTGGACTCAAATAACGTCTTAATTGTATTGGCTGAGTTAATTTTCTTGAATTTAAATGCTGAGTGCGGGGGGGGGGGGGAGGCTTTCTGTGTTGTGCCATTCAGCACGCAATCAATTTCATCATTAATGTGGTGTTTATCCGTCACATTGAGGACGCTTTTGTCATGCTTTTCTTTGTACTGCTCCTCTATGGTCAAGACAATCTTTATGGCTTTCATAAATGGCAAGGCGATACCATTTTCGTATGCTGAGAGTACACAGGGGTAACGAGTAAGGACTTTATAGTTGTCAAAAGAGCCCATGGAGATCCCCAGTATGCTGACTGTATCTCGCACGGTCAGTTTTTAAGTCCGAGTCTGAGTCTGGCGTCTGATAAGGTTTGCAATTCGAGTAGTGCGGCATTAAAGGAGACTAATTTGCCATACTGAGGCAGCTCTTCGCGGCTGGCATTTTCTTGAAACTGCTTGGTTTTTAGTAAAATAGGCTCGCATTGATAAACTTTAAACTGGGAAACAGAATTAATACCATAGGTATACAAAAGAGCAAAATATCGGCGGTGGCCTGTTAAAATTTGAAATTGACCATCGTGAATTGGGTAAACAGTTGGCACCTGAATGATTTCTGACATGGCCAAGTTGTTGGCTAAATCGACGATAGAGTGAATGGTTTCGTTTGCTTTTTCCAATCAGATGAGCCGTGGGGGAGATAATTTATAAAACAGTTGTGACCGACAAGTACGAGACCCTCGGCATCATACATCTTAGCTAACGCTCGCTTAGAAATTTTCCTGTTGACGAAAAGTGCTGCATCTTCATCACTGATCATTACCGTGGGGAGGTAACGCGCATTTGTCGGATCGGGCTTTACGTTACAGAGGAAAATAGCTTCGTAAGAGAAATTTTCATCTTTAAAGCTCATTTCCTTGTTCTTCCCTAAAAATGAGATAACTTTCTGTTCTAAACTGATCATGCGACTACCAAAAGAATAGTGATATTAAAAAGAGTAACATTTGCCTAAGTAACCTGAGATCTGGTTAAGCGACCACGATACCATGTATATCTAACAGTTCAGACTCTTGGGCTGTTAGATTCAAACTTGGTTTGTCATCTTTCAAGCAATAAGCGATAAGACCACCGACTAAGTTCAACATAAAGCCATGAATACTGCGATGTCTCG
>NZ_JAAUWT010000031.1 GCF_014694455.1 Vibrio sp. S9_S30
GCTGGGGTAAGTCGACAGGTTCTGCGACGCTTTCTATCCCCACTTTCAATAAGTTGTTGTTGCCATTGCGGAATGAACATCTGGCAAAAATCATCGACATCACAAAATGTTTCTATTAACTTATCCAGAACTCAGGTTAATTAATATAAATAAAATAATCGTATTCAGGCTTAGCAATTTGTCTCATGCGTGAGATAAATTGTCGGGGCGCGCTATTGTGAAAGGTTCTGAGCTCTGCAAGCTGGGCCCAGAGGCGTAGCTTAAAACAAGATTACGTACGGTGCACGTGAAAAATCACGGACATGGTCTGTGATGGTGAAGGAATGAATACCGAGTGCACGGTATGGCTGTGAGTTGATGACAATTGAGGATAAGCACAGATGAGACGTAAATAGTTATTTACAAATTAACTATTTATCACTGGTCATTTCTAACTCAGCAAAGCGCGACATATCATTTTGTGAAGATAATGCAGGCTCAAATTCACTATTCATAAAGCGTTCTACCACTTTTTCTAGCTTAATGTGTATGCCGTTGTTTGAATCCGAATACCCTAACTGGTAACCCGCTTCAAAGGTCAATATTATTGCTTTTTTTGTATTCATAACCACGTCTACTCCTTCGTCTGTTATCCCCTGTTAAAATTATATATTTTATAACAGGTTGAAAATCAATCTATCATATCCATTAGGTGCTTAATCTACAGGAAAGTAAATTTTTTCACATTTTCCCGGTTGGTAAGCAATCATTTATCCTATATAGGAATTGTTTCAATTTGTAGAAGGTGTATAGGGTGAGCTGCATTCATTTTTCTTGTACAAGAGTGACTTGAGCCGAATCTTTTATTGGGTTAGTATCAAAATGTCATGTTCAATGACATATCATAATTTGAGACATATCATAAATTGATTTTTCGAGGATGCGAAGTTAATGGAAGGAATATACCAGTTTGTTCAGAGTACTTTCTCTGAAGTCTGCAATATCGATAGTGAAGAGATCACGCCAACGACCAATCTGTTTTCAGACTTGGGCATAGAAAGCATGGACTTTTTGGATGTGTGCTATTTAATTGATGAGAAATATAGTATTCGTATTCCCATTGGTGAATGGATGGGACGGGTTAATGAAGGCGATGAGTCTGCAGCAGACCTCTTTGTATTCGAAGGCTTTGTAAAGGCGGTATCTAAGCTAGTTGAAGCTGAATTTGCTTAATGCTACTTTGTCGTTCTAAGAAGTAATATCTAAAAGAAATTTATAAACACAACTCTACCCGTATGCGTATACCCTATGCCAGTGCGGTTACCTGTGTCTGCTGTCTGCTAGATGCGGGAAAGAATAGTAACTTGTGGATCCCACAAGTTAAGTGTATACCCGTGATCATTGAAGGTACTTGATTTTATTCGAATAGAGGATCATGCTAGCAGCTATGAAAATTACTCTGACCAATGAACAGAAGCAAGAACTCAAAACCCAACACAGCACGACTCGTGATGGACGAGTTCGTGACCCTATAAAAGTGGTTATCCACGCGAGTAATGGTTGGAGTCCCGAGGAAATTGCTGATGCACTTCTTATTCATGAATCCACTGTTCGACAACATATCAAAGATTACCTGCAATCGAACAAGCTCAAGCCTGAGAATGGCGACTCACAAGGCTATCTATCTGCTCATCAAACCCAAGAGTTGGTTCAGTATCTAACTGAAAATACATACCATCATTCACACGACATTGTGGCTTATGTGCTGGAACGCTATCGGGTTCACTACAGTGCTCCTAGCATGAATAAATGGCTTCATCACAATGGTTTCAGTTACAAACAGCCTAAGGGTATTCCACACAAGTTTGATGAGGCTAAACAGCAAGCGTTTATTGAAGATTATGAAGCCCTTAAAGCGAGCTGTGGCAAGGATGAATCGATAGTCTTTATTGATGCTGTCCATCCAACCCTTTCGACGAAAATTTCACATGGTTGGATACGGACTGGTCAAGATAAAGTGTTGGAAACGACAGGTAATCGTAGCCGACTGAATCTTGTTGGTGCGCTGAACCTATCGGATATCAGCGCGACCATTGTTAGCGATTACGAAAGCATTAATAGTGAAAATATTGTTCGCTTTTTCTGCAAGTTAAGGGAGAGCTACCCGTTAGAGCACAAGCTTCATATCATCTTAGATGGAGCTGGATATCACCGCAGTGATTTAGTCAGAGATGCGACATTTGCCCTTAATATTGAGCTGCATTACCTCCCACCTTATAGCCCTACTAATCTCAATCCGATAGAACGGCTATGGAAGGTAATGAACGAGAAGTCGAGAAATAACGTTTACTTTAAAAATAAACGCGACTTTAAGAGAGCAATAGAGCAGTTTTTTACTGTGACTCTTCCAGAGATCGCAAGCTCATTGTCGTCTCGAATTAATGATAACTTGAAGGTGCTCAAGCGAGTATCTTCGAGTTAAGTGGGTATATGAATTGTTATTTTAGATAGGCCAATTATAAATAATATGATCTGCTGTTGTGCGCAATCGCTGTGTTTTTACGCGACTGAAAGCTGTTAGAGCATGCAAACGGCTGACATATTTTCAATACTGTTACACAGCCGCTGAGTGCGCACTAACAGGTAGTTAGATATAGCGCATTAAGTGGTGTTATAGGTCAGAAGTTTTGGAGAAAACTCATGGATAGTTTGCAGTCGTTTGATGATAACGCACCAATAGAGAAGGTCATTACTGCACTTTTAAAAGATGGCGCGGTTATTCTTGAAAAGTTGATTAGTGATGATGAAGCCGAGCAATTAAAAGCCGAAATCGAACCAGCGTATGATGCATTTCATGGCAAGGCCAATTCCAAGTTCTATGGGTTTAAAACCCGCAGAGCCCTGAGGCTGTTTGAGTACTCAAACAAAGCAATTGAGGTGTGTAGTCATCCTCGGGTCCTTGAGATCGCGGATAATATATTGCTACCACACTGCGACTATTATCAGATAGATAAGTCAGTAGGTATTGAAATATTTCCCGGCGAAGACAAGCAAGCAATACATCGAGATGACGTACAATATCCAATCCAAATGCAGGGTATGAACTTAATGTTTAGTTGCTTGGTCGCATTGGATGAGTTTACCCATGACAATGGTGCAACCTTGGTGGTGAAAAATAATCGCAGTATTCACAATGAGCCGACGTATGATCAAGCCTGTTCTGCGGTGATGAGCAAAGGGTCAGCGGTTGTTTATTTGGGCAGCACATATCACGGTGGAGGCAGTAATGACAGTCTTCACTCGCGCAGTGCGCTAGCCACCATGTATAGCCTGGGTTGGTTAAGGCAAGCCGAAAACCCGTACTTGTCGCTTGCACCAGAAACAGTCGAGAAGTTACCACTGAGAACTAAGCAGTTACTTGGGTATAGGCAGTTTGGAAAATACCTTGGTCACTACCCTCGGGATCCCGAGCGGCGTTATCCTGGTGGGTATTAATCCATGACACCTTTTTATTACTATCAGAATTAGCAAGGATCCAGAGTTGCAACATGAATAAATTGGCACCAAAAAACGGCAAATACACAAGTTATCAGGATGTGATCGCAACCGATAAAATAGCCCCGCCGGAGGATATGCATATGCACTCTTCGGCGCAATATGATTTTCACTCTATTTCTAAAGCCCGGTATACCGAAGCTGAATACCATGATTTGGAGATGAAAAAAGTTTGGTCACGCGTTTGGCAAATGGCGTGTCGTGTCGAAGATATCCCTGAAGAGGGGGATACTTATGTCTATGAGATTGGCCATCTATCCTTGATAGTTGTGCGTGTGTCAGACGATGAGCCTCAAAGCTTGAGTGAGACCAAGGTTATCAAGGCATATTATAACTCCTGTCGCCATCGTGGACGTAAACTGGTTGAGCATAACACCAGTGTGCAATGTATCAGATGCCCCTATCATGGTTTCACTTGGTCTCTAGAGGGTGAATTAACTGAAATTCCATATGAGTGGGACTTTTCCAAAATCGAAAAGAAGTCGATGCCACTGCTAGAAGTACGTGTCGATGTGTGGGATGGGTTCGTATTCATTAATATGGACCCAGATGCAGAGTCACTTAAATCCTATTTAGAGATTTTACCTGAGCAGCTTGCCAATAATTTTTACGGCGAGCAAGTTGTTGTAAAACATAGTCAACAAGTGTTACCTGCAAATTGGAAAACCGTCATGGAGTCCTTTATGGAAGGGTTGCATGCCCAAGAGACCCATGGTCATACATGGGCGCATCTGAGCGATATATTGCAATATGATACATTTCCGGGTGTCCGCCATATATCGAGAAGCTTTCACGCCGTGGGGCTGCAGGTCAGTGAAGGTCGAGAAAAGCTGACCGAGCAGGAGATCATGGACCACTTCCATTACAATGTGCATCTTGGCAACCCTGATACGCCGCCGCCTCAGTTAGGTCAAGGGGTAACGGCTCGGCAATATATGGCAGATATCATGCGCGCCCAGCATACGTTAAAAACGGGCAAAGACCATATGCATCTGTCCGATGCTGAGGCTCTAGATGTGCTGCAGTATACCTTGTTTCCTAATATCATCTTGTTCCGTGGGATCACGCTGCCGATTATTTTACGCTTTAGGCCGAATAAAAATGATCACAGCCAATGTATTTTCGATATCTTCTTTCTTGAAGATAAGCCGAAAAGCGAAGTTGAATCTCCCGCTGTGGAAACAGTTCATATGGCTGCAGGTGATACCTATGAAGAAGCTGGCGTCTTGGAAGATTGGCTAGGTCATGTGTACGACCAAGATATGGTGAATATTGAGAACATGCATGATGGCTTGCTATCAGGGCCAGATCAGGAAGTGTATCTAAGTGACTATCATGAGTCGCGGATCAAGCACTTTCACCATGCATTGAACCTGTACATGAATAAAGAGCTAGGAGGCGAGTAATGCTGGTCAACAATGAAACATGTGTGTCTACAAAGCCTTATTTTGAGATCCCAGATAAACATGTGGCTGAATTTTTAGAATACTGTGACAAGTTCATTGCCAAGACGGCCAATGAACCTAAATGTATGCATTATATTTTTTCTTTTGATGGTAACAAGGGCCACTGCCAAGAGTGCTATGAAGATGCAGAAGGCGTCTTGGCGCATTTGCAAAATATTGATGAGTTAAACCGCCAGGCAATGCATTTGGCGACAATATTTCGCTATGAGGTACATGGTCCAAAAAGCGAATTAGATAAACTCAGAGGGCCACTGGCTTTTTTGAACCCGATTTATTATGAGACCCGATGCGGTTTTCGTAAGGTATTGGAACCGACGAGTTAAGGCTAGGTGGACGGATAAGGCGGCAACACATGTTATGGCATACAGCAAAGGTGGGGTACCGATGTCCGCTATTTTAGATAGCCTTTTTATAAAGTGAAAACTTTGATAAGTGGGGGTTCCCGCTTTAAACAAAGCTTAGTTAGTTGTCGTTTAACAGAGCAGGTGCTTTTTTATATGTGAGCACCGTGTTGTCTAGGCGCGTACAGTAAGATGGATGTAGTGGCAGTATCCTCTGCTTCAGCAATATGGATGTGAACACTGGCAGCGATGCCAAGTGGTGAGCGCAAAAATTTGTTAGCTAATGCTTTACTGGTGTGAGTAGATAGGCCGTCAACGTTTACTCAAAATGAACAAGATAATCTTTATTGGTGCGAAGTTATATTATGAACATGGGTGCATTTAAGCAACGAATTCAATTAAAAAATAGTGAAATCCACTTGAGCTCTGCTCCCGAATTAACCGATGGTAATACCGCTCTATTTGCACAGCAAGTACGTGCATTATTAGAGGGAAAGTTACCGTTAGATGAAGCGCACCTGAAAGGGCATGTCAGCACTGACAGCACAATTCCTTTTAGTTTGTCAGATATTCAATATGCTTATGTGATCGGTCGAAATCCAGGCGTTGAGCTAGGAGGCCGCTCTAGCAGTTTTTATATTGAGATTGATGTTGAAGATGCGGACATTGACGCATTAACAGCTTCTCTCAATCATGTGATCTCACTGCACCCAATGTTACGCGCGGTACTAAGCGGTGATGGCCAACAAAAAGTGCTCGAACAGGTGTCGCCCTACCAAATTGAAACACTGGATGTATCAGGCTTGGAAAAACAGGAACAGCAAGCTGCATTGGTCGCACATCGCCATGAGTTAGAGACTACATTATTACCTTTAGATAAAGCCCCTTCTTTTGTGATCAAGGCCATTTGTCTAGACACGGGCTTAGTTCGCCTGGCAATCTATTTTGATTTAATTTTTGTCGATATGCACAGCGTATATCTCGTATTACAAGATTGGTTTGACCATTATCAAAATGGCACTGTGGCCACGCAATCACGGCCTAGCTTCAGTGATTACTTAAATTGTGAAGCATTACTCACTGATGAAGCGCAAGGTCGAAAAGATGTGGCATACTGGGAAGACAAACTCAATAAATTGCCACAAGCACCTGAAATGCCGTTAAAAAAGGCACCTAGTTTACTGTCTCAACCACAATTTTGTCGCTTGTCTAAATCTTTGCCAGCAACGCTCATTGAGCAACTGCGAGTCGTTGCACACAACGGCGGAATGACACTCGAAACTTTATTTCTTGGCGCCTATGCAGAGGTGGTTCGTCAGTGGTCAAAGGCACAGAATTTCACCCTGACCGTGACCCAAATGAGTCGTCGCCCCTATTTTGAAGGTGTAGAACACACGGTGGGTAACTTTTTACAACCTGTGTTGTTGCCTGTTGAGGGAGGAAAAAACGAGACATTTTCCCAGCGATTATTGGCCTTACAGTCATCCATCATCAGCAATCGTCTGCACTCGTCCCACAATAGCATCAAAGTGCTAAGAGCGCTGACAAAGCAAAGTCAATCAAATCGCGCGGCATCATTCCCTGTGGTATTTAGTAATACACTTGACTATGACCTACAAGAAGTCGTGAAAAGCCCTTCTTGGCCTGGTATTCACAGTCGGTATATGAGTAATACAACGCCACAGTTGTGGTTAGAAAATCAGCTTACCTATGAACAAGGGCAAGTAACGATAAATTGGAACTATGTTGAAGAGTTATTCCCAGACGGCATGATCCAAGAGATGCAAGAAGCGTATCTGATGTTGTTAAATGCCTGTGCCAGTGATGAAAAATTGTTTGATAAGCAAGGTGAGGTTGTTGATTTACCTGAGCAGGATGCCAGTGCACGACAACAAGCAAATGACACGGAGATAGCGCTCGACCCGACTTTACTACAAGATTTAGTGCTAAACGCAGCGCACAAATATCCTGATCAGATCGCCTTGGTACAAGGTGATCGCCAAGTCACTTACTCAGAGCTGCTCAACAAAGCACAGTGGATTGCCAATCAGATCGGTCGCAATGTCAATATCTGCGCCAATGATATAGTGGCCGTCACTCAGCAACAAGGCCCAGATCTGGTCATTGCGATAGTCGGTGTTTTGTTATCGGGAGCCGCTTATGTGGCGATAGACCCCAATCTACCCAGTGCCAGAAAAGTGAAATTACTAGAGCGCTGTGATGCCAAAGGGGTGGTTGGAGACACAAATACCCTAGCTGATTTTACACAGATCAGCGATGTCCCGCACTGTGACTTATTCGGATATGACGCTACGCAGACTGTATCAACAGTATCACCCCCCGTTCCCGAGCTGGATGATTTGGCATATGTGATCTTCACATCAGGATCCACCGGAGAGCCCAAAGGCGTGATGATCTCCCATCGCAACGCCGCCAATACGGTAATAGATATTAATCGTCGCTTTAATGTTAGCAGTGATGATGCGGTACTCTCCGTAGCCCCTGCTGGATTTGATTTATCTGTATACGATTATTTTGGCGTGCTCGGTGCTGGAGGACGGGTCGTCTTTGGCAAGCCCGAATCGGCACAAGATCCGCTTTTGTGGTATGAAGAGCTGATCGCGCATGACGTGACAATTTGGAATAGTGTTCCGGCACCAATGAAAGCGTTGGTAGACAAAAATATCCACAATTTATCTCAGTCAAAACTCAGGTTGGTATTGATGAGCGGTGACTGGATCCCGGTTGATTTGCCCGACCGCATCAAAGAAGTATTGCCGCACTGTGAAGTCATCAGTTTGGGCGGCGCAACCGAAGGCTCCATTTGGTCTATTTTCTACCCTATTCAAGCCGTTGATGACAAATGGTCGAGTATTCCTTACGGCAAGCCATTGGCAAACCAACGTTTCCATGTATTAAACGAATGGCTGTCTCACTGCCCGCGTTGGGTGACAGGTGAGCTGTACATTGCCGGTGAAGGGGTTGCACAAGGGTATCTTGGCGATAAAGAAAAAACTGCCCAGCGCTTTTTTGACCACCCTGTAACGGGAGAGCGCTTGTATAAAACTGGTGACTTAGGAAAATACATCGCCGATGGGTACATTGAGATTTTAGGACGAGAAGACAATCAAGTTAAGATCAACGGCTATCGAGTTGAACTTGGTGAAGTTGAAGTGTGTTTATTGGATCATGAACACATTAGTCATGTCGTGGTGGGGGCGCCTGCACACCCAAGAACAGGACAGAGGCACATCGTCGCATGGATTGTTTCTGATAAGCCTCAAGCTGAGTTAGATCATGACGCGCTGCAAACCCAGTTGCGAAACCTCGCCCAGCGTGAACTCCCCAACTATATGATCCCGTCTTATTATATTGTGCTGGATGCGATGCCACTTACCAGCAACGGAAAAATAAGTCACAACGAACTGCCTAGCCCTTGGCAAGATCTGGACAACGAGGTGGAGCAAAGTGTGCAAGCGGGCAATGAAATCGAAGCTGCACTGCTTGATATCTGGATCAAGCAGCTTCAGCATGATTCGGTCGATGTGACCAGCGGCTTTTTTGATATTGGTGGAGACTCATTACATGCTGTGGCGCTAATAGGCACGATCAGAGAGCAATTTGGCATCAATACTGATACCGAACAAGAGATCGTGGAAGGGCTATTTATGAACTCAAATATTCAATATTTTGCCCAACTCATCCACAAGGACCACGAGACCGAAGTAGAATAAGGAAAGCGTCAATGTACAGCGATGAAGTACATAATCAAGTTTTTGATTACATTGTTATTGGGGGCGGAACGGCCGGATGTGTCATGGCTGCTCGATTGTCTGAAGATGAGCAGGTCTCGGTGCTATTACTTGAGGCAGGTCAGGACTCGGATGCAAATGAGGAAAATAGTCCACTAAGAGATGCCTCTCAATTGGTTTTGGATGGGTATAATTGGGATTATGAAGCGAACCTCAGTGGCAGTAATCGCTTCTTGTCAGAACAGCCTGAGGCGCCCGCGAAACCGGGCAAGCGTGCGCCGGATAAATTATTTGGCTACAAAGCGGGCAAAGTGATGGGCGGTTCATCAGCGGTCAATGGCGCTGTGGCGCTGCGCGGGTTTCCCAGTGACTTTGATACATGGGCTAAACTGGGCTGTCCAAACTGGCAATGGGATAAAGTAAAGCCCTGGTTTGATCATTTAGAAGCAGATGCGGATTTTGGCGACACCGACCGCCATGGTAAAGATGGCTACTTGCGGATCCGGCGGCCCTCTGAGGCTGAACTGCACCCATTGGATGTGCTCTTCTCTCAGATCTGTCAAGAATATCACATTCCCTATACTGAAGATTTAAACCACGGTGAGCAAACAAGTGTGGGATTGGTCCCTTCCAATGTTGGTCACGAAGCAGAGCGATTGGATGTGTATCGCTCGTATCTTGAACCTATGCGTGGGCGGAAAAACCTCCATGTTTTAACCGATGTTATGGTTTCTCATGTGCAGTTTTCGGGAAACAAAGCGACTGGGGTCAGGGTGCTACAAGGCAACTCAGCGTGTGAACTACAGGCGAAACATGTGGTGCTCTGTGCTGGCGCGATTGGCAGCGCGGCAATTTTACAGCGTTCAGGCGTGGGGGATGCGACTCACTTAGACAAGCTCGGGATCCCTGTGGTGGCAGATTTACCTGCTGTAGGGGGCAACTTACAAGATCACAGTGCCGTAGTGTTGTGGGCCAAGCCCAAACAAGCGCTATGCACCACTGGTTCACCATGGCGACAGGTCGCCGCCCGATTACCCAGTGGTCATGACAGCCAAATTGATGTGCAAATTGGCCTGCTCAACAATGTGAGTAGCAAAACGGTACCGAGATTTAGTCAACAAGGGGAAGACACCATGCTTGTGGGCGCCTCGGTGATGTTAATGCGGCCTCAGGCACGCGGCCGGGTGTTTATTGAAACGACATGTGCAAAAACCAGCCCTGTGATAGATTTTCCTATTCGCCAACACGATGAAGATATAAAGCGTTTGATAGGTGGAGTGAGAAAGATTTGGTCGGTGATACAACACGAGAAACTTGCTGACTGTCTAGAGGACATTCCTATCTGGTCCGACTCCATGATCAACAATGATGTTGTTATGCACAATGCGATGAAAAACCTCGTAAACCCTGGTTGGCATGCCTCAGGCACTGTGTGTATGGGCGAGCCCGGTCAAGCGGGCACAGCCGCTGACGAACAGGGCAAGCTTCATGGTCTTGAAGGGATCACGGTCGCCGATACCTCGCTGTTCCCACGTGTCCCGTCGATGCCGACCAATTTAACCACCATTATGGTAGCGGAGCGGATCGCCAATAGTTTAAAAGTAGGAGTACTACAATGAGTGTGGATAAAAAAAGAGTTGTATACGCATTTCCGCACTTGGGGGCGGGAGCTGCGGTATATAACGCGTGGAGTAAATATGCGCAGGAACAGCCTCAGCTGTTGTTCAAAGCGATTGAGATCCCAGGTAGAGGCGCATTAGGTGGAGAGGCACACATTCAAGAGTTGGACGAGTTAGTAAATAAACTCGCCGATGCGTTACATGTGCACTATGTCAGTGCACAAGATCAGTGTCAGGATTGGATCACATTTGGGCATAGCTTTGGTGGCGTGATCAGCATGGCGGTAAACCAATTGCTAGAGCGTAAATACGGGATGAGACCGACATTTAGTATCATTTCTGCCTCGCCTGCCCCCTGCGTGCAAGAACAGGAAAACCTGCATTTGCTAAGCGATGAAGCGATCTTGGAAAAAATCAGAAGAGATAAAGGCACGCCCGAGGCAGTACTTAACCAGCCTTTGATTGCCAACCGACTGATCAAGCAGCTTCGCAGTGACTACACAGTGAAAAGTCAGTTTGGCGCGTTAAAACACATGCGAGTTAAGCAGCCACTAACCCTTATTACCGCATCAAAAGACTTTGATGTGCCAGAGCGGGATGTCTTCGCTTGGCAGGAGCACTCCACTGGCAGAACAAAACACGTGGAAGTGGCTGGCGACCATTTTGCCATTTATGACAATTGGGACGTGGTGGAGCGAGAAATGTTGCAAGGGTTAGTGTCTGAGCAACCGGTATGTTAGGGAACTGAGGGGATAGCAGTGAGTAAAGATATCGAATCGCACAATGAGTTTAGAGAATACTGCCGAGACTTTTTGCAACGAGAAGCTGTGCCCTATCAAGCGCAGTGGGAGCAACAGGGATTAGTGGATCGCTCATTTTGGAGAAAAATGGGTGAAGCAGGGTTACTTGGTATGGAGATTGATCCTGAGTATGGTGGTCAAGGTCGCAAGGGCATCTCTCATACTGTTATACTGACAGAAGAGCTGATCAGCGCTGGACTGACAGCACCTATCATTATTTCTCACAACGATGTTTTGGCCAGTTACATCAATGCGCATGGCACAGAGCAACAAAAAAGACGTTGGTTGCCAGCGCTGTGTAGCGGTGAAAAAGTGGCAGCTATTGCCACCACTGAACCTGGAGGCGGATCTGACTCAACAGAAATAAAGACCACAGCAGTGCGGGACGGAGAAAAATATGTGGTCAATGGGAGCAAGGCGTATATTACCAATGGCGTCAACGCTGACATCGTTGTAACCGCGGTACAAACGGGCAGCGGCCAACGCGGTCAAGGACTGAGCTTATTGGTCCTTGAACGAGGTTTGAGTGGCTTTACACGAGGTGCCGCGTTGAAGAAGTTAGGATGGCATGCCAGTGACACTGCAGCGCTTTATTTTGAGGATTGTCATGTGCCCGTAGACAACCTAATCGGCCGTGAAAACATGGGCAGTTATTATTTTATGACGGCCATGACCCGAGAGCGTTTAAGTATTTCGTCAGTAGCAGTGGCCACCGCTGAAACCATATTAAAAGAGACGCTGGAATACAGCAAAAACCGTATTGCATTTGGTCAACCTATAGGCTCTTTGCAACACAATAAGTTCACACTCGCCAATTTAGATACCGAAGTCAAGATTGCCCGGATCTATCTCAATGATGCGATTGACAAGTTTAATCGCAAAAAACTCAATGTCGATGACGCGGCACGAGCCAAGTTATGGACAACCAATTTGCAGGTCAAAGTGGCTGAGATGTGCATGCAATTGCACGGCGCATCGGGTTACATGAGTGACTCCAGTATGGGGAAGCATTGGGTAAATAGCAGAGTGCAGAAAATTTATGGTGGCACCAGTGAAGTGTTGCAAGAAGTAATTGGAAAGTCGATTGGTCTTTAGCAAATTTGGAGAGAATAATGAGCGAAAAATTAGATAGTTATAAATTAACACAGGACCACCAGTCGTGGACGTCAAAACCTGCTACTTTGGAAGAGTGGCAAATTGTTAATGAATGGGCGCTCGCTGAAAAGTGGGATTTGGGTCTAGGTGATACCGAGTGCTTTTTTAATATTGATGATCAGGGCTTTTACTTGGGCTATGTGAATGGAGAGCCGGTCGCTTCGGTATCCGTTGTTAATTATAGTGATGAGTATGCCTATGCTGGGTTTTATTTAGTTGCACCTGGTGCCCGTGGTAAAGGGTATGGGTTGCGTTTGAGTTACGATGCATTTCATCACTGTGACAAGCGCTCAGTTGGGCTTGATGGCATGCCTGAACAGGAAGAAAATTACAAAAAAGGTGGGTTTGTCACTCACTATGAAACTTCGAGGTTGGTTGGGGTGCATAACCAACAAGTTGATGCACCGCAAGGCGTGCAAAATATTACGGCTGACAATATCGAAGCGGTCATTAAATTTGATGCGAAAATTACTGGCTATTCACGTGCTGCGCTATTGCAAAATTGGTTCAGCGGAGAGGGGCGTCACGGCTTTTTAATTGAGTCTGGTGATGGGGTCTTAGGTGTGGTCGGGATCCGCCGCTCTACAGATGGTTACCGATTGGGTCCTCTATATGCCGAAAATCAAGCGGTCGGCGAGAAGCTGTTCGCTGTGGCGATGGCACAGGTGCCACTTGGCACACAGGTAACAATTGATGCACCGACGTTGGATCTTGGTTTTATCAACACCTTAAAAGCGTTAGGGTATGAAGAGATATTTCATACATTCCGCATGTACAGAGGCACAGAGCCACAAGGTGAAAAGCACAAAATTCAAGCCATTGCATCATTGGAACTCGGCTGATAATAGCGCATAAGGCGCCATTGATTAGACATAATCACGCCCGAATAAAGAGAAAAATAATGACACAACAGCCGACATTATTTGAATGGATGGGGGGACGGGAAACCGTGGCCACCCTACTAGAAAAATTTTATGAAAAAGTGAAGCAAGATGACTTGCTGCAGCCGCTTTTCCAACATATGGCAGATGACCATCACACTCATGTTGCAATGTGGTTTGAAGAGGTACTCGGCGGCACTTCGATTTATACCGAAGAGCGCGGTGGCTTTAAAACCATGATCCGAAGGCATCGAGGGAGAAAGATCCAGCCGGAGCAGCGAGAGCGCTGGGTTGCACTGATGTTGCAAACAGCCGATGAAATTGAGCTGCCAGACGATCCCGAGTTTCGTTCCGCTTTTGTAGCATACATCGAATGGGGCTCTCGACGAGCACTGGCTAATTCGCAACCAGATGCGCCCCCCTCAAAACGAGAAACCGTGCCGCGGTGGGGATGGGGAGAAGCGCCTCCGGGGACCGAGTAAGTATTAACCTAAATTACACTAATTATTGGTAGAAAAAGATGGACGAACATAAAAAGAAAGCGCGTATCCTGATAGGCGTCTCTGGATCCGTGGATATCGTTTTACTTCCCAAGTATTTGCAAACAATTAAAGCCAACATAGATTGTACTTTAACGGTATTGATGACTAAATCAGCCGAGGTTTTTATTCCGGCGGCCACCATCGCACTGTTCGCAGATCGGGTGATCAGTGGTGAAAAGCCTGAAGATTGGCCAACGGATAAACCTTCTAGGATCATTGCTGATCATGACATTGTGGCCGTGATGCCTGCGACTGCTAACACCTTAGCAGCTGTGGCAACGGGCAGTGCTCCTAATCGACTCGCCACCATTATTATGGCTGCAACTTATCCCGTGCTGTTTTTTCCAGTGATGGGGGCCAGTATGTGGGAAAAACCCGCTGTACGCAGAAATGTGCAGCAATTGCGAGAAGATGGTTATCAAGTGGTCGAGCCGGTTTGGCACGAAAACTTTGATGTATCGCTGGCACGTATGGTGGGACACCCTTCTTTTCCAAGCCCAGAGGATGTGATCGCCATTTTACGCGACAACATTGGAAGTTAACAAAGCGCGCCAAGGTATTAAAGCGAAAACAGGTCAACTGGGTGTTGCGTGTTTCTCCAGTTGGCTTTCACAACAACAATAATTAGAAGGTATGTACCAAGCGAGAAGAGATAAACGACAAAGCATATATGCGCATTGGCAGTGGTATTGCCTGCTGATGATGAGTCTGCTGTTCCCAACAACAGCGTTGAGTACACCCAACACCAATAAACCAGACTTTATCGGGTTTGAAAGTGGTCCGGTTCGACCTTTAGCGATATCCCCTGATGGCAAACGTTTGTTTGTGACTAACATTCCAGATAACCGTTTGGAAATTTTTGATATTACATATACCACGCCCCGACTACTTGGCTCAGTCATGGTGGGGATGGAGCCCGTTGCCGTGGCGGTTTTAAGCAATGACATTGTGTTTGTTGCTAACCACCTTTCGGACAGTGTCAGTGTCGTGAACGTGCAAAACCCTGCAAGCGCGTTTGTTAGTAAGACACTTCTGGTCGGTGATGAACCTCGTGACATTGTCGTTACAGAGCCTGACGGCAGTGGTCCCGCCAGTCCGAGGTTATTTGTTGCGACGGCACATCGAGGCCAACACCGAACCCACTCGAGCATTGCCAGTGTACCAGGTGCCGGCGATCCACAGTTGACAACACCGGGGGTCGGACGCGCAGATGTTTGGGTGTTTGACAGTCATCAATTGGGTGCCGAACTGGGTGGTAAGCCACTCAAAATAATGTCTTTTTTCTCGGAGTCTCCCCGTGCATTGGCGGTCAGTAATGATGGAAAACGCGTCTAGCTGCGCACTTTTCACATAATAGAACTGCCCTCGTGAATAATTTCACTATTTGTAATGGCTTTGAACATGCGGCACCCTGTGAAACACTGGATGGTCAAGCGTCACCAAATGGTCCCGTCAACGCTGCTGGCAAAGGAGTTTTACCCGGAGGGTTGCCAGCGCCTGCTGAAAACTTTGAAGGGTTCAAAGCACCAGAAACCAGTTTGATAGTACAGTTTGACCCTAATGCAGGACCGGCTGATAATGACCTCAATACTGGCCAGTTTGTCGATGCGCAGGGAAGAAACTGGAGCAATGGTGTACGTATGCATCTGCCGGACAAAGATGTTTTTGTCATAGATGCGCTGGATTTACAGGAGGTAGCCTTCCATCAATCTGTGGGCACGACGTTATTCAATATGGCTGTGAACCCGCGTACGGATGTGCTTTACGTGAGCAACACCGAGGCGCAAAATATGAAACGCTTTACTGGCGAGGGCTATAATGGCAAATCGCTGCGAGGACATATTGCAGAGTCGAGAATTACTGTGATCACATCGGCGGATGAACATGATCAAGGTGGCAATAATGTCATCCCTCGTCACCTCAATAAGCACATTGACTATAATCAGCCTGTCGCCCCCGCTGAGGTTAAGGCTAGTAGTCTGTCCACTCCTTTGGAAATGGTCGTTAGCCAAGATGGACAGATGTTATATGTGGCTGCATTTGGCTCTCAGGCTATTGGCACATTTAATACCACTGCGCTCGAAAATGATACTTTTGTTCCCAGCGAGGCGTCGCATATTCAGCTCTCGGCAGGTGGTCCAGGTGGGCTGGTGCTGGCTGATAACGATAAAACTCTATATGTCTATACGCGCTTTGATAATGGTGTTTAGAACCAAGCAAGAAGTTGATCACGTCACACTGTTTAATCCTGAGCCTGAGTCCATCGTAAAGGGGCACCCCTATTTATACGATGCCAAACTGACTTCAAGTAATGGAGAGGCATCGTGTGCGAGTTGCCATATTTTTGGTGATCACGACTTTATAGCATGGGATTTAGGGGATCCAAATGAGCGCGTTAAAAACAGCTCATTGCCGATTAATTTACGTGAATTTTTTGAGTTTGCGTCCTCTTTTGATCCCGTGGGTGCTGAACGCTTAGCTGCACTCAACGGTGACGCGGAGGTCAACCAATTCCACCCACTTAAAGGGCCTCTGTTGACACAGACGTTAAGAGGGATCAGTACACAAGAACTACTCAACAAAGGCGTTGAGTTAATCACCACCATCAGAAAGAACATGAAGAAAAAGTTTATTTCTTTGTGGGACAGAGCGTTGCTGAAAAATCGTTTCATCATTGAAACAGTGAACGATCAGTTGAAGAACATTTCCTACATTGAACACTCGAGACATCGCAGTATTCATGGCTTTATGTTGAACTTAGTCGGTGGTCTTATCGCTTATTGCTTGAAAGATGACAAACCAAGTTTGAATCTAACAGCCCAAGAGTCTGAACTGTTAGATATACATGGCATCGTGGTCGCTTAACCAGATCTCAGGTTAATAAAGCAATTCCGCACGGCGATTTCTCGCTCTAGCATCATCACTGTTGCCTGGGTCGGCAGGATGAGATTCACCATAAGAAACACAAGTTAGTTGCTCTTTACGAGCGCCCAAATCCACTAGCTTCGCACATACGTTATCAGCTCGCTTCTGACCAAGCTTAAGATTGAACTTGGCTGATCCTTTACTGTCGGTAAAACCTGCAACCATAAGACGGATGCTCTTGTCGCTATGCAGGTAGTCAACATGCTTTTTGAGCAGAGTTGTCCACTTCCCTTCAACTTTCGACTCACTAAAGACGAAGTACACCTGGTTCTCCCTCGGTTGCTCCATCAAAATAGGTTCTACCCGATCAGCCATCGCAGCATCAACAGCCAGTTGAATTTGCTCGATACGACTTAATGTGAGCTTCCGGTTTTCCTCAATCGTTTGCAGTCTTGCATCAATCTTCGAGTAGAACACAGCTTCTGGACTGGTAGCTTCCAAAGAAGACATCTGCTCTTTATTCTCGACATGCTCTGTAGAGGAGCATCCTGCCATTACAATCAATCCGGCAGCTATACAAGCTGCATGTACACACTTCATATGAATACCCCTACTTCGAAATCTAACTTTTTAGTTATACATTCCAACGGCATTTGTTGAACATGGATACTCACATGTCAAACTATAAACAATGAAACAATTTTCGATCTGGTTACAAATCAACAAGTAGTGGATCTAGGTGGTTTTTCACACATCATATAGTTGTTATAGTCACCCTACACGCTGCACATTAACATCGTAAGCTAGCGCATTAACAGAATGTGTTACCACGGCATCAAAAATGAAAAATTATGAACAGTACTGCATGATAAATATTGACCATTTTCAATTGGTTAACTATTATGTGTGTACAATGAATGATCGATAATAAAGCGGTCGATCAATAACAAATTGCACAGCAAGATTGGTAGGGATGTATGCCCGAGGGAACGACTAAGACTGAGCCTAAAATCGAAAGTGAACTTCGCTATCAAATGAACAAGATAGACGAACTGTTCAAAGACTTAGGAGGGCTGATTCACAGCTCTGAACTCGTTTCTGCTCAGGTCTTTCAGTTACCCCCTGTTGCAAGTGGTGAAGAACATAACAAAGTTAGTGAAATCAGTGTAAGCGCTGTTACCGGCGAAGCTGCATTCTTCAAAGCAATGAATGCTTTCCGCAAGGTCTACGCAGATGATGGTATGTCGATGAAGTCTGTTTTTCGTCTACCAGGTTACATACAGATTGACGCTGACAGAAGTAAGGTTAAAGCCCTTGTATCAGCGATAAATCACGAAAAAGACCAGTTCAAGGAATTGGTTAAGCAGATCGAGGGGGCCAAGAAGAAGCACGACATTGTTCATGGGCTTTTTCCGGGCTTAATAACAAAACAACTATATAGGCGGCTTCATGCCGTCAACTCTGACATTAGCCAACTTGGCTTTTGTTGGGCACAGCGGTTTGTGACTACTAAGACGACTCGTGAAGAGGTCATAGCAAAGATCAAAGGGCAGATAAAGAACCCTCCTTTGAATACTGACCCTGATGATTGGGAAACCTTTCTAAATCGAGAAATTACTGATATTCAACGTTTATCCGCGAGTATCGAGCTTAGGCACAAACGACCTGCGAAAGTTAATGCTGTTGTAAATCTGGATTGCGATGAGGCTCCACAGTTAAGTGCTCATCTTCCACTGATAATCGTGCAGAAAAGCCCTATATGCGTTTCTCCACTTTTAGACTTCAACGCTGCTTTCAGACGCTGTGTTAGATCGGATTCTGTGATAGGTGGAAAACCTATCATTGGAAGGCTTCACCTCTATGAGAAACGAAGCTGTTAATTATCGTAAGCCACGGCCATAACAAGCCGAGGCTAAGCGGCAAAGTGAGTGTCGAAAATGTCTCTGCATATTGCAAAAGAACAAATTGGTCTGACCAAACAGAAAGAAGCTATAAGTTATTCTGCAGTTCAGGCTTACGCCATTGAAAATGGTATAATAAAGCATGCATCACTGGTTCCAGTGCCATGATGTGCGCAAAGGTGGTGTACCAACTCCAGCTAATATTTCATGTGACCCCGCAAAATTCTTTCGACTGCGTGGCGAGTGGAAGAGTTGGGCTGAGTTTTTGGGAACCAACTCACAACTCATAGGCCGCGAATTGAACTCATTACCGATTAGTGATCTGGTAAGAAATGACAAAGCTATAACCATTAGCCAGTTCGAAGCTGTTACAATACAAAGCTCAACTAAAGCATCAGTAGCTTGCAACGATGTTAATGAAACAGAAGATTTACTGTATCCAAAAAGAGCTGTGAGCGAGCAGTTTATGAGGGGTGGACTATGACCGAGAAGATACTAGAAGAACAAACCGAAGGCTTGGCCACGCCAGAAGATACAGTGAGCTATGATCAGGCGCAAGTGTATGCTGCCAAACATGGCATCAAAAGTATGCGCCAATGGTTTGATCACCATAATGAGCGTAAAGGTGGGGTTCCAAGGCCGCGCAATATACCTGGTGACCCGTCAAAGTATTATGGTCGTCGTGGCTTATGGAAAGGTTGGCCAGATTTCTTAGGTACCGAGACAAAAGCTACTCAAGTTCAAAAAGATGAGTTCTTGGATCTGGAACAGACTAAGCAATGGTTCGTAGACAATAAGATCACAACCGTCACTCAGTTCCGGGAAGTTTCAAAGAATGGAGGTCGCCCGGACAACATCCACTCTGCTCCAGACAAGAAGTTTCAGGTGAAGTTCTCAGAATTACTTTGCCCTAAAGAAGACCCTTACCTTAAGTTTGAAGCAGCTAAAGAGTTTGTTAAGTCATACAAGTTCACAAGCTACCTTGAGTTCAGAGAGGGTCGTCGGAAAGATAAAAAGCTTCTTGTAGTTCCATGTAACCCAGACAAGCACTACGACAAAACCAATGAGTGGACAAGTTGGCCTGACTTTTTAGGTTACTCACGAGTCAGATAAGACTAACCACCCTACTCCATTCTAGGTCTGCTACTTTGCAGGTTTTTTTTGCCTGTAATTCGGGTGCAGAAACCCTCCCGCCAGCGTCAAAATAGATTCAACCTCAATTAAACTTTCACCTGACAGCCATCCATAGCACCCAACTCACCTCCCTATTCGATACAGCCACCAAATAAAAGCCCACAACCCTCATTAGTTTGTTTGTTCGTATGTTTGTGCTCTGGTAAGTTAGTTTCAGGTTATTTCATATACAATCAATTGTAAGCATACATGGAAAGGTAACAACGATGAGGTCGGCAAAGTTCAGCGAAGAAGAGATCATCAATGCGGGAATCAAGGTCAGCACAGATCAAGATAAACCTCTTGTGTCAGTGACTGGCTTCGCCATAAAGAAGGATCTGAAAGGCGGAAACTCTACTCGCTTTCAAAGAATCTGGGAGGAATACCTATCCAAGCAGGATGAAGATGAGCAGAAAGAGGAAGAGATACCACTGCTGGCTAACTTGGTTGCCGATGTCGCCAATTCACTATACAAGACTGCAACCCAGCAAGCCGCTGCATCCGTTGAGGAAGCTGTTAATGAAGCCAGAGAGACAACCATAGCCTGCCAGAAGCTGATGGCTAGTGCAGAAAAAGAGTTAGGTGATGCCAACGATATAATCACAGGTTACGAATCTCAGGTTCGTCAACTCACTGAGAAAATATCATCCCTAACAGATCAGCTAACAGCTTCCTCTAAAACAACAGACGAGCTGAGGGATGAGAATAAAGGTCTACAAGGCGCCTTTTCTGCATCCCAGCTGCGTATTTCGGAGCATACCGAACAGCCATTTCGGTTTAATCCGAACGCACATTCCGCGATTATCCGAACATTTTTAGGCGAACTCCGAAATCAGTGTTCGGAATGCCCGATACCCTTCCTTTTTCTCTTTTAAATCAATAGATCGCTATTCTTTACTTCTTAAACAAGAACCTAAGGAAGCGACAATGGCTAAAAAGAGAACTCCAATGAACAAAATCAAAGAGGTATTACGCCTTAAGTACGAGTGTGGGTTGTCCTACCGTAGTATTGCCAGTTGTCTCAATGTCAGCCTTGCAACGGTCTCAGAGCTTGTCGCTCGCTTTAAACAAAGTCAGATAGGCTGGCCTCTCCCAGAAGGTTGCAGTGATACAGACCTTACCAAAGCCCTATACCATTCGAAGAAAGCCAGTCGAGACAAGGTTATGCCAGACTTCACTCAGTACGCTGTCGAACTCAAGCGTAAAGGCATGACAAAGATGTTGCTCTGGCAGGAATACCATGAGCAATATCAAGAGCAAGCTTACGCTTACACTCAGTTCTGCGAGCACTTCACTCGTTGGTTCAAAACCCAAAAATGCAGCATGCGCCAGCTCCATGTGGCAGGTGACAAGCTGCTTATCGATTACTGCGGACCGAGGCTTCAGGTAGTCAACCCTGACACAGGAGAAGTGCGTGAGGCGGAAGTGTTCGTAGCGACCTTAGGCGCGTCCAATTACACCTATGTTGAAGCCTTCCCGATCCAAGGTAAGTCCTACTGGTTAGAGGCGCATGCTAATGCGTTCGAACACTTCGGCGGTGTACCTCAACTCTTGGTTCCCGATAATCTGCGCAGTGCGGTCACCAAAGCTAACCGCTATGAGCCGAGGCTTAACGATAGCTATCAAAAACTGGCGAATCACTATCAAACTGCCGTAATGCCAGCTCGCCCCTACAAACCAAAAGACAAAGCCAAGGCCGAGAATGCCGTGCTCTTAGTGGAGCGCTGGGTCATGATGCGGCTACGACACCAAACCTTCCATACCTTCAAAGAGCTGAATCTCGCCATCCGTCAGCTTATGAACGACTTAAACCAACGTGAGATGAAACAGTATGGCGCGAGTCGTAAAGCGTTGTTCGACAAACTCGATAAGCCTGCGTTAAAACCCCTCCCCAAACAGCGTTACCTATATACCGAAACCAAACGAGCCAAAGTCGGGCCTGATTATCACATCGAATATCGCCGTCACTACTACTCGGTTCCGCATCAACTTGTTGGTCACCATGTCGAACTGGAAGCCTCCAACCGTCTGGTGCAAATCTATCATCAAGGTAACTTGGTCGCCCAACATCCACGCAGTCAAAGAGAGCGCGGCAACAGCACCCAACCAGAGCACATGTCGAGTAATCATCAACATCAAAAGTGGTCTCCTGGACGCCTGCTCAACTGGGGAGCCAATATCGGTCCAGCCACACGAGAAGTCGTCAATAAGATGCTCAATCCAGAGCAAGCGTGTAAAGATGCACTGATGCTGACAAAACCAAATTACACCTTCGTCAACAATCTACTCAAGAACAATCGTGAAGGGCAGCTGAGTAAAGATAAAGCGAATACGCCGAACCTTGTTCACAGCAATGTTCGTGGCCCGAACTGTTATCACTAGGAGAAATGGAATGAACGCACTTAATGACCAACTTAAAACCCTCCGCTTGAGCCATGCGGTGAAAGCGTTAGAGCAGCAACAAGAGCAACTGACCACCTACGCAGAGCTGGACTTCGAGGAGCGGTTAAGCTTACTCCTGGAAAGTGAAATCTTGAATCGTAATCAGAGCAAAATCCAACGCTTAAAACGACAAGCAAAACTGAGAGTGGATGCTCAGCCGAGCCAACTCATCTACAAAGAGGGACGAAATCTCAATCGTAAACAGATGAGCGAACTGCTAACGGGCAGTTATCTGCACAAGCACCAGAACATCTTGATCACAGGCCCGACAGGTTCAGGCAAAACCTATCTTGGTTGCGCTTTGGCAACCAGTGCTTGTGACCAACAGCAAACCGTCAGGTACTACCGACTAACTCGCTTGCTTGATGATCTGACCGCAGCTCGTCTGGATGGTAGCTATCAAAAACAACTTCAATCGTTGGCTAAGAAAGCTCTACTGATCGTCGACGACTGGGGGATGGAAAAACTGACTCAAGAGCATGCAGGTCACTTGTTAGAAGTGCTTGAAGATCGTTACCAAAACAGCAGCACAATCGTCATCAGTCAGTTACCTGTAAAGGAGTGGTACAACATGATCAGCAACGCCACTGTCGCAGACGCTCTAATGGATCGGCTAGTACACAATAGTCATAGAATAGAACTGGGAGGAGAGTCAATGAGAAAACTGGCGCAATCCGAACACTTAGAGTAAAAATAGGGAAAGAGAAAAAGTGCTGGTTCAGGTGTTCGGAATAAACCGAAACAAGCGTTCGCAATCACCGAAATACGCACCCAGCAGGAAAAGGAAATGCTCAACACCCAAGTTGACTCCCTAGAAAGTCAGTTGGACACCGTTAATCAGCAGCTGATTGAAGCTAACGACAAAGCTCTCTTACTATCAAGAACGGTCGACGAAAGGACGTACGAACGGGATACAGAAAGGCATAAGCTACTGAACCTTGAAGTGAAAGTCGGTGAACTACAATCGCAGCGCGATACTGAGGTTACCCGTGCTGAGGACATGAAATCACAACGTGATAAAGAAGCTACTCTGGCCGCTGAATGGAAGGAAAAAGCGGAGTTAGCTGAACGTGATAAAGCAGAACTTCATCACAAACTGTTAGAGTTGGAACAGGCCAGGGCATCCGAGTCAGAACAACACTTGAACCGGAAGCACGAACTATCAGATGTCCAGGCTGAACTTGATCGCTCAAATGAAAGAAACGAAGCCCTTGAACGTCAGAGCAGAGATTCGAATGCGACCAATCAAAACAAATAGGGCCCTTGAGAAGAGAATTACTCAAGTGGCTAACCAGCTCGAGGCTGAAAAGGAAAGGTCCAAACAGCTACAGCAGAGCGCCTACACCCTTCAACATCAACTACTTTCCCTAGCGTCCACGAAGAGTAAGTTACAAAAAAAGGGAGCCAGCTAGAGTATAGAGTAAAAAGTGTGTTTATTAGCGAGTGAGTGCCAGCCATTTAATGCTAATGAGCTGTGACTTACTGGTGTTTATACACACTGTGTATGCTCGGTGTGTATATTGAACTAGAGATGTTGCTGATAGTACGTAGGCTGCTACGCAGCGGCTTAGCAGGAAGGTGGTGCTTCACACGCATACACAATACATACGAAACACTTTATACCTGCACACATTACGGGTATGAAAAAGGCAGCAAAATGCTGCCTTAGTACACATTATACACCCTGAAAGTTACTATATATAACGAATAGCTCCCTATGTAGTATTGATGTGGTTAAGCTCATGGCAACCCATTGCTGACCACATCAACGGTACTCTCAAACTCACTTGAGAAATAAGACATCCCTTTTTCGATGTTTTCACGATGCGATTGGAATTTCTGACGTAGCTTGTCAGCTAGATAGTTCGGGTCTGAGAAGACCTTTTCCTCGTCGACGACAAGTTTTTCCTTCGTGTCATCGGCCAAGAGGATTTCTTTAACTTCTTTCGTTGAGTTGTATTGCTCTTCTGTTATCCAGCCTTGACGCTTGGCGAGCATTACAGTTCTGCGCATCAGCTCATCTGGTGATGTAAGCCCGGCCGCAACATTGTGAAATTCAGAGCCGTCTTTCTTTACGAGGTAGATGGTTGGCGTCACCATGACCTGCAAGCGTTCACGCAAAGTGCCTGGGTCGGTTACATAATCTGGGTACTCACCACCGGGCAGTGGGCGCCCATCGAGTGAAACAGCAAGGACATCAATGCCCGTGTCAGAACTCATCCGTTTCAACAAAGGGGCTTGCTTCAAGCAGTAGGAGCAATTTGAGGTGTAAAAGAAAAAGAAACCAACTTGCTTTGATAGTTCCTGGATAACAGCGTTACGACTGTTCTTTGCACCCAGCTTGAAATCGTATAGCGCGGTCTGGTGATCCGGTCGACGAAGCGTTTCATCAAGTGCAACTTCGAATTTGGATACTTCCTGACTAACGGAAGCAAACTTACTTGCCTTATCCATCATCACGCGCTGAGCGTAAAAATAGCGACGTACATTGTCGTAGATCGGGTCATCAATAGCTGCGTCGCGTAGATTGGGTAAGTTTTCACGTAACCATGAGACATTAACAACCACTTCGCTTGGCTTCTTAACTTCGGCTTCCTTTGAGTCAGCAGATTCATCTGGTGGAACTGGCTTCTTTTCTTCTTCAACCTCTTCAACAGGTTCAGGCTCATACCAGAACCAACCGGCTTTGTTGCGTAATTCATTGGAACTAAATCAATAACCTACGATCTGATCAGCTACATTCACTTCACCTCGTAGCCCAATGCCTAAACCTTGTTACAAAACCACCAACTGGAAGCAATACAATCAAGCACTCATTAACCGTGGCTCTCTCACCTTTTGGAT
>NZ_JAAUWT010000032.1 GCF_014694455.1 Vibrio sp. S9_S30
GAAAGTGGTAAGCGACTCATTTTACCCAAGAAAAGAAAGAAGAAGCCTTTTCCTCGGGTTGTTCTGTATAAGGCTCCCCGGTATCCACATAAGAAAAGAGCCGCACGCTGTTAAGCGAGCGGCATTATGTCTTTCGACATGGCTTTTAGAATTTTGGCTCCCCTTGACGGGACTCAACGCGGGCGGCGAGCTCTGAGACATGAGTTTGGAACAAACTCGTCGCTTTGAACGAAAAAAGCCACGTCTTCGACATGGCTTTAGAATTTTGGCTCCCCCTGCGGGACTCGAACCTGCGACATACGGATTAACAGTCCGCCGTTCTACCAACTGAACTAAGGGGGAACAATTGTGTGGTGCGCATACTAGCGATACTGCAAATTTCTGTCAACACTCAACGATAAAGATTTGAGAAAAAAAGCTTAAAAAAAATCTTTACAATCACATATCCCTTACACGATAAAGCCTGATCGTACTTATCCACCAAAATTGTGGATAACTGTGTGAATTGATTTTTAACAATTATTTTTTGGACTGCTCAGGAAAGGATAATTGAATAATAAATGTATTCTAATAATTTGATTTTAAAGGCATTAATTGTTTTTTCGGGCTGGTTTTATGAATGTGAATAAAAATGCACTTAGATGACAATATCGACATATCTGACGAAATTTTGGGGAAAAGTCGTGGATGAAAAATGGTGTTTTATTGGAGGTATGCTTATACAGGGGAGTGGAAGATACCAGATAACGCTGTCAGTATCTAGCAGTAAATGTGCCGTAGATCTGACTTTTCGTTACACTACGTATTGACCTCTAGAGTTAAAGCAAAAGACAATACAGTTAAACTTAGGCTAGGAAATAAAAATGAGCAAGACGTACGATCTCGTCTCCAAATATGTCCCTTCTGGTGATCAACCTACGGCGATTAAAAAGCTGCTCGATGGGTTGGACTCTGGACTCGCGCATCAAACACTATTGGGGGTAACTGGCTCTGGTAAAACATTTACGCTAGCGAATGTGATTGCTGAGTCCCAACGCCCCGCTATTCTTCTTGCTCCAAATAAAACACTTGCTGCGCAGTTATACGGCGAAATGAAAGCGTTTTTTCCGAATAATGCGGTTGAGTACTTTGTTTCCTATTATGACTACTATCAACCCGAAGCTTATGTACCAACAACCGATACGTTTATTGAGAAAGATGCTTCTGTAAACGCTCATATTGAACAAATGCGTTTGTCAGCGACGAAGGCATTATTGGAAAGAAAAGACGCCATCATTGTGGCATCGGTTTCCGCCATTTACGGTTTGGGTGATCCAGACAGTTATCTAAAAATGATGCTCCACGTGACGCGAGGAGGCGTTATCGGTCAACGAGATATTTTAAGGCGGCTGGCCGAACTTCAATATTCTCGTAATGATGTCGCTTTCGAGCGCGGTCAATTTAGGGTTCGGGGTGAGGTCATTGATGTATTTCCGGCAGAATCGGAACAGGATGCTGTGCGCATTGAAATGTTTGATAATGAGATTGATTGCATCAGTATCTTTGACCCACTGACGGGGGTGGTGAAACAACGAGACCTTCCTAGGTTTACCATTTACCCAAAAACCCACTATGTTACCCCTCGTGAGAAAATCTTGGATGCCATTGAAGAGATAAAAGTCGAACTGGAACAACGTAAAAAGTATCTGATAGAAAATAATAAACTTCTCGAAGAACAGCGCATTTCACAGCGTACTCAATTTGATATAGAGATGATGACCGAACTTGGGTTTTGCTCTGGTATCGAAAACTATTCGCGCTATTTAAGTGGGAGAAATGAAGGTGAGCCGCCACCGACCTTGTTCGACTATTTACCAGCAGATGGTCTTTTGATTATCGATGAGTCTCACGTTACGGTTCCTCAAATTGGCGCTATGTATAAAGGTGATCGCTCGCGAAAGGAAACCTTGGTGGAATTTGGTTTCCGTTTGCCATCAGCGCTCGATAACCGTCCGATGAAGTTTGAAGAATTCGAGTCTCTCGCGCCACAAACTATTTTTGTTTCTGCGACACCGGGGAACTACGAATTAGAAAAATCGGCGGATGATATCGCTGATCAAGTCGTGCGTCCTACTGGGTTGTTGGATCCAGAACTGGAAGTCAGACCCGTTGCTACGCAGGTGGACGATTTATTGTCTGAAATACGCATCCGTAGTCAAATAGGCGAGCGTGTTTTGGTCACAACCTTGACCAAAAGAATGGCAGAAGATTTAACGGAATACCTGCATGAACATGGCGTGAAAGTTCGCTACCTGCATTCCGACATTGATACTGTAGAGCGAGTCGAAATTATTCGTGATCTTCGCTTAGGTGAGTTCGATGTGTTGGTCGGGATTAACTTACTTCGTGAAGGTCTTGATATGCCTGAGGTAAGTTTGGTTGCGATCTTGGATGCAGATAAAGAGGGTTTTCTTCGTTCAGAGCGTTCTTTGATTCAGACCATTGGTCGTGCAGCGCGTAACTTAAATGGCAAGGCGATTCTCTATGGCGACAGGATTACCAAGTCAATGAAGAAAGCGATGGATGAAACCAATCGTCGCCGCGAAAAACAGAAAGCCTATAATGAAGAGCAAGGTATTATCCCTCAAGCTCTACAGACCAATGTAAAAGACATTATGGAGCTCGGTGATATCGCTAAAGCCAAAGGAAAGCGCCACAACAAGCAAGTGCCACTCTCTAAGGTTGCCGAGACTTCTAATCGTTATGAAGTCCTTTCCCCACAACAGTTGGAGAAAGAAATAGCGAACTTAGAAGGTCAAATGTATCAGCATGCTCAAAACTTGGAGTTTGAGCTAGCAGCTGAGAAACGTGATGAAATAGAAAAGCTAAAGGTACAGTTTATCGCGAATAGCTAAGTTTATCCGCTAATATTGACGTTTATCGCTAATATCTGGGGTTATTGCTCATAGCTGAGGTCGTTGTTAATGACTAAGGTGTCTTAATTTTGCGTAAAAAATAGCCAATAGAAATCACTCTATTGGCTTCATTTTGTGAATACTTTGTTCACTAACAACGTCAGTTGGCTAGGTGACCCTGTAGGGTCATACATATGATTGCACATAGCATGCCATATTTATTTCGCCCTTTCTTTTACATTTCATTCGGTTTAGACTATTATTTTTCGCAAAATGCGATTCATATTGCAATTATATTACTAAAGTGCAACGGCTAGGTTATGCAAGACACTACAACAAACCCAAACCCTAAATATCTTCTTATGGTAGAAGACACGGCTTCGGTTGCCGCGTTATACCGATCTTATCTTAACCCACTTGGCTTGGATATTACCATTGTAGGGACGGGAATAGACGCGATAAAAAGTTTGGAGACGCGAACACCAGATCTCATTCTGCTCGACTTACGCCTACCCGATATGACGGGGATGGACGTACTTTCGTCAGTGAAATCCAATTATCCTGATGTCCCTGTGATTTTTATGACTGCGCATGGTTCCATTGATACGGCAGTGGAAGCAATGAGAAAAGGGGCGCAGGACTTCCTTATCAAGCCATGCGAAGCGGACAGGCTTCGTGTTACCGTCAATAATGCGCTTCGCAAAGCTGGAAAATTACGATCTCCAACCAGTGAGCCTGATAACAACTACCAAGGTTTTATTGGCAGTAGCCAGACCATGCACGCGGTTTATCGAACGATAGATTCCGCAGCACCTAGTAAGGCTTCCGTGTTTATTACAGGTGAAAGTGGCACAGGGAAAGAGGTGTGTGCTGAAGCCATACATGCTGCGAGTAAGCGTGGTGATAGCCCTTTTATTGCGATCAATTGCGCTGCTATTCCCAAAGACCTCATAGAAAGTGAACTTTTTGGTCACGTTAAAGGGGCATTTACTGGCGCGTCAACGGATAGGCAAGGTGCGGCGGAATTAGCTGATGGCGGCACTCTGTTTTTGGATGAACTGTGCGAAATGGACTTGGATCTTCAAACCAAGCTGCTTCGATTTATTCAAACCGGCACATTTCAAAAAGTCGGCTCTTCCAAAATGAAAAGTGTGGATGTACGGTTCGTTTGTGCCACCAACCGCGACCCTTGGAAAGAAGTGCAAGAAGGGCGTTTCCGTGAAGATTTATACTACCGACTCTATGTGATTCCGTTACATTTGCCGCCGTTGAGAGACCGCGGGGAAGATGTGGTTGAAATCGCTTACTCATTACTTGGACATATGTCTCATGAAGAAGGGAAAGGCTTTGTGCGCTTTTCCCAACAAGTACTTGATAAATTTATTGAGTACGAATGGCCTGGAAATGTTCGGCAGTTGCAGAACGTGCTGCGTAACGCCGTGGTTCTTAATCATGGAAGTGAGATCACACTCAATATGCTGCCCCCACCATTAAATTCGCCTTCGATATCAGAATTGAAACAAGTGAATGCAACCGATGTAATTTCTACTAAACTCTCCATAGAAGAAATACGACCACTTTGGCTCACTGAAAAAAGTGCGATAGAGCAAGCGATAGAAGCCTGTGAGGGAAATATTCCGAAGGCAGCGGGTCACTTAGATGTCAGTCCATCCACGTTGTATCGCAAGCTGCAAACTTGGAAAGAGCAATAAAGAGAAAAACAATACGTGTATAAGAGGGCAGAATGAAAGCAGTCGTCAATACAGACAAAATAGACGAGTTGAGTCGAGATATTGGAGAAGAGAATCTTCCCATGCTTTTTTCTATTTTTATCGGAGAGTTAGTGGATTATGCAGAAGCGCTAGCAAATGGTCCTTCTGAGCAAAGCGAAGCGGAAGAGCAGTTAAAATCCATCAGCCATTCACTAAAAAGCAGTGCAGCAAGTTTTGGTGCTGAAAGATTGTGCGAATTTGCAACGACGTTAGATACGCGATACAAAACAGGTGAAGATATTAACACTTCAGAAAATAGAGAAATCATGATCACCTGCTTGAACTTAACAAGAGAAGAATTTCTTAAGTTAACTCAATAGATCTTCTATTGCTTTCTGAAGTTTACTTCTATTATGTCGCCATTGATGGTTGGCTGACGCTAAATCAATGGTGACTATTTCACACACACCCGTTAATTCCCCATGATTGTCATTGCTGAGCAGCACGTCTATCTCTCTGCCACCACAAGCGCGTTGGCACCAAGTGAGTTTTTCTTGTAGAGTCATGCGTCCAGCCGGACCGTGTTCTGGTGATAAGTTTTCGACAAACACCAATTTTGCGGTTGAGTTTCTTGCGATCGCTTTACCTAACTCAGGAAGCAATAGGGGCGGCATAATACTTGTGAGAAAACTGCCCGGTCCTAACACGATGCAATTTGCTTCTTCAATCGCCTTAATTCCTTCCTTCGTCGCTTGGACTTGAGGCTCCAAATATAAGCGTTGCAGATCATGTTCAGTTTCATCAACACTGGTCTCTCCGCGAACCCACTCACCCGAGACTGATAACGCCGTTAGATCCGTAGGATGCTCTGTCATTGGGACAATATTAATATCGACTTTTAGCATGTCTCTAATTAAATTAATCGCTTCAAGGGGTCGAACAGAAAGGTTATCTAATGCGGTGAGCATTAAGTTACCAAGGTTGTGGTCATTTAACTCGCCGACACCTTTGAAGCGATATTCAAACATCATAGAGCCGATGGAAGGTTCAGTAATCAACTGATTAATGCAATTTCGGGTGTCACCCCACGCAATCCCGCCTTGGCAATTTCGAATACGACCCGTTGAACCACCGTTGTCGGTTGTTGTTACAATGCCCGTTGCGTTGTTGCCGAAATCTTTCAGTGCAGCCAACATTCTTCCAAGACCGTGCCCGCCGCCTATAGCGACGACTTTTTTGTTTTTATATAGCGTCATAGTTGTTCTTATATCGCATTGTTTTATTGCTTAACGTGTATACCTGTCTGATGAGGTATAGGTGAATACTCTGTGGTGATAGGTCGATACTTTGCCTACAGAATCTGCAAATTTCTACCAATAAACCGCACAAACCCGAAATTTTGCAAATTTGACTGGAATGCCACAATGATATTAAGTATTTTAATAAAACGCTGCCATGTGTTTTCGTGGCTGCCATAACTCCGAGCTTCCACTGCTAAGTTCGTATTTGAGCGAATAAGAGGTGTCAGCCAGTGGCAATTTGGCCACAAGGGTTTGTTTGGAAATGAACAAGCCTCCCGTGTTTGGAAAGGTGTTCCGTGGCGCAACAATTCGAGGATAATTTCCATCGCAAGTTTTACTACTTGCGCTTGTCGGTTACCGATGTTTGTAACTTTAAATGCACATACTGTTTACCTGATGGCTACCAACATCCATCGGGTCAACGTAATTCGTCTTTTTTAACGCTCCCTGAAATCCGCCGAGTAGTTCACGCCTTTGCCAGCTGTGGAACGGATAAAGTCCGCATAACGGGTGGTGAACCGAGCTTGCGCAAAGACTTTACCGACATTATCCATGAAGTTGCTTCGACTCAAGGTATTCATAAGGTTGCCACTACAACCAATGGGTATCGAATGGAGAAACTGGTGGGTGAATGGAAAGAAGCGGGATTAACCAATATCAACGTTAGTGTTGATAGCTTGGATCCCAGAATGTTCCATCAAATTACAGGTGAAAACAAGTTCACTCAAGTCATGGCAGGGATCGATAAAGCGTTTGAAGTGGGCTTCGAACAAGTCAAAGTGAATGCTGTGCTGCTCAAAAATCTGAATAGCAAAGAGTTACCTGATTTTCTGTGTTGGATCAAAGAAAGACCCATTCAGCTTCGGTTTATAGAGCTTATGCAAACAGGGGAGATGGATGAACTATTTAGACATCATCATCAGTCTGGCGTAAGTATTCGTAATCATCTCATTGCCAATGGTTGGCTGCTCAAGCCGAAGGAACTTAACGACGGTCCCGCGCAAGTCTTTATTCACCAGGACTATCAAGGGGAGATAGGACTTATCATGCCTTATGAAAAAGATTTTTGCGAAAGTTGTAACCGTTTAAGAGTGTCGGCTAAAGGCAAACTGCATTTGTGCTTGTTTGGTGATCATGGTGTTGAGCTAAGAGACCTATTACAACGAGATAATCAAGATGTTGAGCTTATCAATCGCATTTCAGAGCAATTACAAACTAAGTCTGTCAGCCATTTCTTGCACGATGGGAATGCAGGCATGACACCACATCTCGCGTCTATCGGTGGTTAAACATTTTAATGCTGGTGGGTTCCCGTCAGTCAATAATTTCAATCTACAACATGTAAGGTGAGCAAATGGGGCACGCTGAAAGTAAATTTGAACCTGCAAACATTGCCGTTTTAACGGTTTCGGATACCCGAACGGAAGAGAACGATACGTCTGGAGGTTATTTGGCTGAGCACCTGCAAGAAGCGGGTCACAAGCTTGCGGATAAAAAAATTGTTATCGATGATATGTATCAGATCCGAGCTGTTGTTTCAAACTGGATCGCTGACGAGACGATTCAAGCGGTAATGATTACGGGTGGGACAGGGTTTACGTCCCGCGATAGTACGCCGGAAGCACTGATTCCATTGTTCGATAAGCAAGTTGAAGGATTTGGTGAGCTATTTCGTGCGGTTTCTTATGAAGAAATTGGTACGTCAACCATTCAATCTCGTGCTATAGCAGGGTTTGCAAATCACACCGTCATCTTCGCCATGCCGGGCTCGACGGGAGCGTGCCGTACAGCATGGACTAAGATCATCAAGCAGCAGATGGATGCTAGCCATCGTCCATGTAATTTCATGCCTCATCTAAGCAAATAAGAGGGGCACCATGAATCAATTTACCCATATTAATGCATCTGGCGAGGCGAACATGGTTGATGTGTCTTCAAAGAATGACACCGTTCGAGAAGCCCGAGCAGAAGCTTTTGTCCACATGTCATCGGAAACACTTCAATTGATCGTTTCGGGCTCACACCACAAAGGTGATGTGTTTGCCACAGCACGCATCGCTGGTATTCAAGCGGCAAAGAAAACATGGGATTTGATTCCATTGTGTCATCCGTTGCTCTTGTCAAAAGTTGAAGTACATCTCGACGCAATTGAATCGGAAAATAAAGTCAGAATTGAGTCTGTTTGCAAACTGGCTGGAAAAACAGGCGTAGAAATGGAAGCGTTAACAGCGGCTTCTGTTGCAGCATTAACGATCTATGATATGTGTAAAGCCGTTCAGAAAGACATGGTGATCAGTCAAGTTAGGTTGCTTGAAAAAACGGGTGGTCAGTCTGGTCATTTTAAGGTGAGCTAATGATTAAAGTTCTATTTTTCGCTCAAACTAGAGAGTTAATTGGGGTTGATGAACTCGAACTGGAAGCGACGTTCGAAACTGCTGAAGCGCTGCGGTCTCACCTTGAGACGAAAGGGGATAAGTGGGCATTGGCACTGGAATCAGGTAAGTTGCTCGTGGCGATTAACCAAACGCTTTGTCCGTTAGATTCACCTCTAAATTCGGGTGATGAGGTTGCATTCTTTCCGCCAGTGACGGGAGGATGACGAATGGCAAATGTCTCTGTTCAGGTGAATGATTTCTCTCTTGCTGATGAATATGACCGACTTGCAGCAGGCACTTCGGCTGGCGCGGTCGTTACGTTTGTTGGAAAAGTAAGAGACATGAATCTAGGGGATAATGTGGTTGGGTTATCTCTCGAACATTACCCTGGAATGACGGAAAAATCCCTGTTCGATATTTGTGAACAGGCAAAGCAACGTTGGAAAATTGAGGCGATTAGCGTTATTCACAGAGTCGGAGAACTCGATATTGGTGATCAAATCGTGTTTGTCGGTGTTTCCAGTGCTCATCGTGGTGATGCATTTGATGCCTGTGAATTTGTGATGGATTTTCTTAAAACCAAAGCGCCATTTTGGAAAAAGGAACGGACAGTGAAGTCGGTTCGATGGGTCGAATCCCGAGAATCCGATGTAAAGGCAGCAACCCGATGGGAAGAAAAATAGTTTGGTCAGTAGATGTCGTTTGAGAGTGTAGGTATTCCAGTCAGCGTATAATTGCCCTCTAAAACCTAGCGTTAACACATTGGTTTTTCAAATATTGAGCCTTTCAAAATCAAAGAAATCGGTCAGTGGAGATGACTCTGACCGATTTTTTAATTGAGCTTATGCAGAACATAAGCTCAAAGATTGTGTCTGTTACTTAGCTACAGTACTACTTAGCTACAGTACAAACAGTAGACCAACTGCCGTCGGAGCCAGGTACAGAGTTAGTCCAATGTTTTGCCTTGTAGATGACATCATTGTAAACCATCTGGTCACCACCCGACGCGTGGCTTGGGTTGCCTGCCCAATCGACTTGCGTCCAGTTAGGGTATACGTTGATACCTGTTACATCACAAGTTGGGTCTACAATGTTCTTCTTAACTAGAACTGAAGCTTGAGCAGAACTTGATGCTTTACCGTCACTGACAGAGACAGTGAAGTTCAATGTTGTGTCTACATTGTAGCTAGCAGCAGTAAAGGTTACTTTTGAACCTTGAACTGTCGCATTTAGACCTGCTGGAACATCCCAAGTGTAAGTTAGAGTGTCATTGTCAGCATCAGTTGAAGCACTTGCATCAACCACGACTGTCGCGCCAGCGCTTACTTGTGCTGGAGCCGAAACTGCTGCTACTGGAGCATTGTTCACGCCTTTAGCACTTACAGTAACAGCGACACGGTCAGTTGCTGCTGCGCCTTCGTTATCTGTTACCGTTACTTCAAACACGTAAGTTTGAGTAGCCGTTACAGCTGCGAAATCAACAGAAGCTACCGCAGCATTTGCGCTAGTGATAGTGACCGCTGGACCCGATACTTGTGTCCATGCGTAGCTTGCGATTGTACCATCAAGATCTTTAGAAGCACTTGCATCAAGCGTTACTTTTGCTGGACCTTCTACAGAAACATCAGCACCTGCTTTTGCAACTGGAGTGCGGTTACCTACGGTAGTCGCAAGACCTTCGTGCATTGCGTTTAGGATGTCACCGTTGTCCGCATCGATTTCCCATGAGAACAGACCAGCTAGACCTAGGCTACGTACGTAAGCACCTTTCGCTTTAACAGAACGCTCATCATCAAATGTGATTAGCTTACCGTTTGAACGGTTCCATACGTATGGCGCTTCAGCCAATTCATCGTAACCGTACTCAAAGCCATTGATGCCTTGGTTGTTTGCACCAAGCATGTGACCTTTAATGCCTTTGTAGTCGATAACGCCAGCTTCCCAAACGCCCTGAGCTTTAGTACCCGTTAGCTTACCGTTACCTGTACCAGTCATTGGATCTGTTGGATCGGTTAGGCTTGAAGGCATTACGCCATCCCAACCACGTCCATACATCGCAGCACCAACAACCAGTTTGTTTGCTGGAACACCTTGAGCAAGCAGGATCTGGATTGCGTTGTCAGTTGTGTACGCAGGACCTTTGTAAGGTACGCCATCAGCATCAACACCTGTACCGTCACACTGACCAGGGCGCATGAAGTTACCACAGTAAAGCGCAGCTTGGTGTCCAGGTACGTTGTTCCAACCACCGTAGAAGTCATAAGTCATCGCGAAGATGTAGTCCATGTGCTGAACTGCAGCTGCGTAGTCTACGTCTTCAAGTTTGTCGTAACCTACACCAATAGCTGAAGTCAGCTCATAAGTACGACCAGTTTCTACGCCAAGGCGATCAAGCATAGCGCGCAGCTCTTGCATAAGAGCAATGTAAGCAGGGCCATCGTTTAGAGGATCACCTAGGTTCGGGTTCTCACCGCCGCCACCAGGGAATTCCCAGTCAATGTCAACACCATCGTAGAATTTCCATGTTTTCAGGAAGCGCTCTACGGAAGCGACAAACGTGTCACGGTTTGCTTTTGTTGTGAAATCAAAGAACGGATCGGAAAGTGTCCAGCCACCGATCGAAGGAATGATTTTCAGATCTGGGTTGCGCTGCTTAAGCGCCATCAGCATTGCGTAGTTACCTTTGATAGGAGTATGGAACTCATGTCCAGCTTGTGGGAAGCCTTTTTGGAATGCTGCCCATGGATCATGAATAACTACTTCATAGTCATTTACACCACTACATGATTTCATTAGTGCGTTAAAGCTATTACCGCCAACAGATTTCAGTGATTCGTTAGGACCACAGATTGGAATGAAGCCGTAAAGAATATGCGTTAGGTTGTCTGCCGGAATGTTATCTACAGTATATTCTCTATCGTAAATACCCCACTCAACAAAGTAAGTCCCCACAACAGTGTTTGGATCTGTGTTGTAGGTCTTGTTGTTAGGATCGATGTTCATTGTTAATGGTTTCAGGTGAGAACCATCAGTGTCTGCAATAGTAATTGGGGTTGGTGCAGATTTAGTACAACCCGTCGCGTCACATGCTGCAATTTCTAACGAGTAAACGCCGCCTTTCCCATATTGGAACGCAGCAGTAGTCGTAGAACCTGTGATTGGTCCAGTAGCGACTTCTAATCCATCAAAGTAGATCTTGTAGGTGTCACCTGTTGTACCACTCCACTGATTAAACTTGATGGCTATATCCGCAAGGTCTTTGTATACGACCATTTGGTTATAACCCTTGTGCGTTCCCATATCTAATTCGATTTTGGAAAACTGAAGTTTGTTTGACCCTGACATGTCGATGCTTGGTGCTGCTGGTGCAGCAATTACGGAGCCCGAAAGAGCCAGACCAACACCAATAGCGCATAAGCTTAGATGTTTCATTGTATTTTTCTCATTCCTTGTATAAATAACTGCCTCAAAAATGCAGAGGCGAAAGATTCGATGATCATAATTGCAACCATCCGAATCAGTGTTTATGAGAGGCAAAGTTTTGACAAAGGAAAATAAAATGCTTTTGAATCGAGGTAAAAAAAGTAAAAATTGGTTTCTCGTGTGTTACAAAAAAAATGACTGTGCCTCGATTTTCTATAAAACCTAACATGCTTGTATTGCACTTATGAGTTTTTACTCTACCCCTGAATAATGAGGTGATTCGCATCACATTTATCCTGAAATCCTTCGGGGCTTTGTGGGGTGATAATCAACGTTATATG
Organism: Vibrio sp. S9_S30; assembly: GCF_014694455.1. Lineage (GTDB taxonomy): Bacteria > Pseudomonadota > Gammaproteobacteria > Enterobacterales > Vibrionaceae > Vibrio. The sequence continues at coordinate 12,047 of NZ_JAAUWT010000032.1, forward strand.
TTTTTTGTGTTAATTTTTTGTTTTATTTCAGGGTAATATCCTGTGAAAGTGGTTATTTTTAGAGCAAATAAGCTTCCGTGCTTGACTCTAACCCTGTCTAAGTGTGTTTGAATCGCTATTTTTATATTTATCAGAGTAATTGTCTGAAAAGTACTGCAATCCTAAAAATTAAACGGTTTTTTACTACATTTTTATGGCAAATTACTTCAATGATTGGTAGTGTGTTGCGCAATCTTCTTTAGGTTTAGAAAGCGCTGTATGGTTTTTGCGCTAAATTTTTCTAAATGCCTTCCGTTCTGGCAACTAAAGAAGACGTCATGGATGCAATCAAAAAAACTTGGAGTTTAATGCATGTATAAGAATAAAATCACTCACGCACTTCTTCTGAGTGCTGGTATGGCAGTGACCGCCACTTCGTTCTCCTCTCTTGCTGCTGATGTTCCAGCAGGCACCAAATTAGCAAAGGTTCAAGAACTGGTTCGTGGTAATGGTACCGAAGTAGCCACTATCGACCCACACAAATCTCAAGGTGTCCCAGAATCTCACGTAATTCGTGATTTATTGGAAGGTCTTGTAAACCAAGATGCTGATGGTAACACTATCCCTGGTGTCGCAACGCGCTGGGAAACTACGGATAACAAAACGTTTGTTTTCTACCTACGTAAAGATGCTAAATGGTCAAACGGCGATCCTGTGACAGCGCAAGATTTCGTATACAGTTGGCAGCGTGCTGTCGATCCAGCGACAGCTTCTCCATATGCTTGGTACATGGAATATACCAAGATGGTTAATGCTGCAGACATCGTTGCAGGGAAAAAAGACAAAAGTACGTTGGGTGTGAAAGCGCTCGATGATTATACTCTAGAGGTTCAACTAGAAGCAGCTGTTCCTTATTTTGTTATGATGACTGGTCACACTACAACTAAGCCCGTTCATAAGGCAACCGTTGAAAAATTCGGTGATCAGTGGACTAAACCTGAGAACTTTGTTGGTAACGGTGCATTTGTAGTAGACAAATGGGTTCTTAACGAGCGCATGGTTCTTAAACGTAATTCGAAATACTGGGACGACGAGAAGACCGTTCTTGATCAAGTGACGTTCCTTCCTATCGAGAACCAAGTAGCAGAAATGAACCGTTTCCTATCTGGTGAACTGGACTTCACTTCTTCGGCTCTTCCTGTTGAACACTTTAAGCGTCTTAAGAAAGAGTACCCTGAGTCTGTTTCGGTAGAAGGCAGTTTGTGTACTTACTACTACTCGTTCAACACGAAGAAGAAGCCATTTGATGATGTACGTGTTCGTAAAGCGATTTCTTACGCTATTGACCGTAATATCGTAACGGATGCTATTTTGGCTCAAGGTCAAAAGCCTGCTTACTTCCTAACGCCTGAAATCACAGCTGGTTTCAACCCTGAGTTACCTGAGTACGCGAAAATATCTCAGAAAGAGCGTAATGCGGAAGCGGCTCGTCTTCTTGAAGAAGCTGGTTTCGGCAAAGACAACCCACTTAAGTTCACTCTTTTATACAACACTAACGAAAACCACAAGAAAATTGCGGTAGCGTTAGGTTCAATGTGGAAGAAAACGTTGGGTCTAAACGTAACACTGGAAAACCAAGAATGGAAAACTTACCTATCGACTAAAGATCAGGGTGACTTCGAAGTATCACGCGCAGGTTGGTGTGGTGACTACAACGAAGCGTCTTCATTCCTAACTTTGATGGTTAGCAAGAACACGACAGCTGGTCAACACTGGGGTAATAAAGAGTATGATGCTTTGATCGACAAAGCACTTAACTCCACTTCAGACGTTGAGCGTACCGCTCTTTACGTGCAAGCAGAAGATTTGATTGCTAAAGAGATGCCAATCGCTCCAATTTACCAATATGTACGTGCACGTTTGCTTAACCCTCTCGTTGGTGGTTTCCCATCAAACAACGCAGAAGAGAAGATCTACTCTAAAGATCTCTACATCAAAGCGAAGTAATTACCTCCGCTGATAAAATTATAAATAACACGGACACTGCATGTGAGATCCACATGCAGCGTCTTTTCTATTATTCATTGTCACAGACTGAAAGAGTGAGTTTATGCTTAAATTCATTATGAAACGGATACTTGAAGCGATTCCAACAATGTTGGTGTTGATTACAGTGTCTTTCTTTCTAATGCGCTTTGCGCCAGGGAACCCGTTTTCAAGCGAGAAGCCATTACCACCAGAGGTAATGGCCAATATTGAAGCAAAGTATGGTTTGGATAAACCAGTACTAGAACAATACACCACGTATCTAACAAACGTTGTGCAAGGCGATTTTGGTCCTTCATTCAAGTACCTAGATTACTCCGTTAATGAACTGATATATGGTGCTTTACCCGTATCTGCCAAAGTTGGATTTATCGCCTTCATCTTTACCGTAATTATGGGGGTTTCTGTTGGTACGATCGCCGCGCTCAAGCAGAATACTTGGATAGACTACACTATTATGTCAACGGCAATGCTTGGTGTGGTAATGCCATCCTTTGTATTGGCGCCTGCGTTAATCTATTTATTTTCCCTGCATTGGAATCTTTTCCCTGCTGGTGGCTGGCAAGATGGCAGCTTAAAATACTTGGTTCTTCCAGTAATAGGTATGTCATTGCTTTATGTTGCTACGTTCGCTCGTATCACACGGGGCAGCATGATCGAAACGCTGAATAGTAATTTCATCCGCACGGCTCGCGCAAAAGGTTTGAGCTATCGTTACATTGTTATTAAGCATGCTTTGCGCCCAGCTCTTCTTCCTGTTGTGTCTTACATGGGACCGGCATTCGTTGGGATTATCACTGGTTCCGTTGTAATCGAAACGATTTTTGGTCTGCCAGGTATCGGTAAGTTATTCGTAAACGCAGCATTCAACCGCGACTACTCGCTAGTAATGGGTGTCACCATTTTAATTGGTTTCTTGTTCATCCTATTCAACGCAATCGTTGATATTTTGCTAGCTATGATTGACCCGAAAATTCGCTATTAAAGGGACCGGATTGATATGTTGACTAAAAAAGAAAATCTTGATGCGATTGAAAAGTTCTCTAAGGACTTAGAAGTAGAAGGTCGCAGTTTATGGCAAGACGCCAGAATCCGTTTTATGCGAAATAAAGCGGCGATGGTGAGTTTAGCTATCCTATTTGTTATGACGATGGCCGTCATTTTTCTTCCGATGTTCGCGCCTTTCACATACGACGATACCGATTGGTATGCGATGCACGTTGGTCCGAATGCTGAACACTGGTTTGGTACTGACAGCCTTGGTCGCGATATTTATGTCCGAACATTGATTGGTGGTCGAATCTCGTTGATGGTGGGCGTACTAGGTGCATTAGTTGCCGTAACAATTGGCACGCTATATGGTGCTGCGTCAGGCTTTATTGGCGGAAAAACCGATAGAGTCATGATGCGTATTCTTGAAATCCTCTACGCTGTACCATTTATGTTCTTGGTTATTGTATTGGTGACCTTCTTTGGTCGTAACATCGTCCTTATCTTCGTTGCTATTGGTGCGATTGCTTGGCTGGATATGGCGCGTATTGTACGTGGTCAAACTCTTAGCCTACGCAGCAAAGAATTTATCGAAGCCGCGCATGTTTGTGGTGTGAGTAATTGGAAGATCATTACTCGCCATATTGTTCCTAATGTGCTGGGTATCGTTGCGGTTTATTCGACCCTTTTGATTCCAAGCATGATCTTGACGGAATCTTTCCTATCGTTCTTAGGTCTTGGTGTTCAAGAGCCAATGACAAGCTGGGGCGCCTTGCTTCAAGAAGGCTCACAAACGATGGAAGTGGCTATTTGGCAGCTAGCGTTCCCAGCCGCATTTATGGTGGTGACTTTATTCTGCTTTAACTATGTCGGTGACGGCCTGCGTGACGCACTGGATCCAAAAGATAGATAAAAAAATAATTATCGGATCCTTTTTGAGCAATTAAAAATTACACAGGAAAGCAATGATGAGCTTGTTAGATGTTAAAGATCTGCGAGTCGAATTTACCACGCAAGATGGTATCGTCACCGCAGTCAATGATCTGAATTTTTCTCTGAGCCAAGGGGAAACTCTTGGTATTGTCGGCGAGTCTGGCTCGGGTAAATCCCAGACAGTATTCGCTATCATGGGGCTTCTGGCAAAAAACGGCATTATCTCGGGTAGTGCAAAATTTGAAGGTCGCGAAATTCTGAACCTGCCTGAAAAAGAACTCAACCGAGTTCGTGCAGAACAGATCGCGATGATCTTTCAAGACCCGATGACCTCACTCAACCCCTACATGAAAGTCAGCGATCAGTTGATGGAAGTGTTGATGCTGCACAAAGGCATGGGCAAGGCGGAAGCATTCGAAGAGTCTGTTCGTATGCTAGAAGCGGTAAAAATACCAGAAGCCCGTAAGCGCATCACCATGTATCCGCATGAGTTCTCGGGTGGTATGCGACAGCGCGTAATGATCGCAATGGCGCTATTGTGCCGTCCTAAACTGTTGATTGCAGATGAACCAACAACCGCATTGGACGTGACTGTTCAAGCGCAAATCATGGACCTCTTGAATGAGCTTAAAAGCGAATTCAATACCGCGATCATTATGATTACCCATGATTTAGGAGTAGTAGCAGGTTCGTGTGACAAGGTGCTTGTCATGTATGCGGGTCGCACCATGGAGTATGGTTCGGTAAATGAAATTTTCTACAATCCGAGCCACCCCTATGCGGAAGGTCTGCTGAAGGCGATCCCTCGTTTGGATACCGAAGGCGAAATTCTGCCAACCATTCCAGGCAACCCACCAAACTTGCTTCGTTTGCCACCGGGCTGTCCTTACCAAGAGCGTTGTCACCGTGTGACAGAGCAGTGTATGACTGAGGCACCACCATTGGTTAACTTTGGTGAAGGGCGTCAACGTGCCTGTTTTTCTGATTGGGAGGCTTGGAATCGATGAGTAATGAAAAAAAGCTACTGCTTGATGTCAAAGACCTAAAAGTGCATTTTAACATTGCACCAAAGTCAGCATGGCCTTGGACTAAACCAACGCCACTGAAAGCCGTTGATGGTGTTAACATTCGTCTGTATGAAGGTGAAACGCTTGGTGTAGTAGGCGAATCTGGTTGCGGTAAATCCACCTTTGCTCGTGCGGTGATTGGGTTGGTTGAAGCGACGGAAGGCGAAGTTGTCTGGTTAGGTCAAGACTTAACCAAAATGAAACATGTTCAACGACGTAACACGCGTAAAGAAATTCAAATGATTTTCCAAGATCCTTTAGCTTCTTTGAACCCGCGTATGACGATTGGCGACATCATTGCAGAGCCACTGGAAACGTTCTATCCAGAGCTGTCAGCCGATGAAGTGAAAGAACGTGTTCGCGAAATGATGACCAAAGTCGGTTTGTTACCGAACGTAATTAACCGATATCCGCATGAATTTTCTGGCGGACAGTGTCAGCGTATTGGTATCGCCCGAGCTTTAATTCTTCGTCCGAGAATGATCATTTGTGACGAGCCAGTATCGGCATTGGATGTCTCTATTCAGGCTCAGGTTGTTAACTTACTGAAAGAATTGCAAAGAGAGCTGGGTTTAAGCTTGGTCTTTATTGCCCACGATCTTTCAGTTGTTAAGCACATCTCTGATCGTGTTTTGGTCATGTATTTAGGGAATGCTGTCGAGCTTGGTGAATCAAAAGCCTTGTTTTCTGAACCCAAGCACCCTTATACGCGTGCCCTGATGTCAGCAGTGCCTATCCCTGATCCAGAGATAGAGCGTAAGAAGAAGATAGATATGCTTGAAGGCGATCTTCCTTCTCCAATGAACCCGCCCTCTGGTTGTGTGTTCCGTACGCGTTGCCCTGAAGCAACGGAAGTATGCTCGCAGCAGAAACCTCAAATTACCGGTGACGACGTACATGCCGTTTCTTGTTTGATGGTTAACTAAATTCAGCCTGTGACAGGCTTAAGCGCGGTGCTTTTAAGGGCCCGCGCTTTTTTTGTTCACGCCCCTAATGTGAGGTTATTTAGGCTCTCATTCCGCTATAATTTTGCCCAAGTCCTGATGTTTCCTGTGAGTCTTCTGTATCTCAAATTCTTTTTTGTCGAATGCGCCAAAATTGGATATGTAAATATTTTGTGAATTATGTGTTTCACAAAAGTTTATTTGGGAGTGAGAATGTACTATTAGTTAAGCATGAATACGCTTAATTCAGTGTGCTGGAGGCTCATATGAAAAGATTGTATTACATCACTAAAGATTTGGATGACGCGGAAGAAATTTCTGATGAAGTACATGCCAATGGCATTGATGATCATCATTTCTATGTATTGAGTCGAGACAATCAAGGAATTAAGACTCACCATCTGCATGGGGGAGCATCTCTAGAGAGTGCCCATATTGTGTCCGGTACTCAGAAAGCACTGATAGGTGGAGCCATTGCCGCAGGCATTTTGATCCTCTTTCTTACATTCTTCACTAACCTATTTGCTTCTTCCGGCTTCGTTCCATTTGCTTTGATTTGCATTATCGCCATTACAACGACAGTGATTGTGAAGATGACGGGGGGCTCGTTCGATAATTACTTTATGAGTCTGTTTAATCAACATCTTGATGATGGTGATGTTGTGATCGTTATCGATGTCGAGCGTACCCAAGCACACAGAGTCGAAGACATTTTAAATCGTCACCCTAAAGCGGAGTTTATTGCTGATTGTTCTAGTGTAGGCTCTCCCATCCCTGATTAAACATCTTGGACGGCAAGTTAGGTCAACTAAACCGCGTTATGGGCTGGCATTATGTCAGCCCTTTTTCGGTTTTCTTTCCAGCAGAATAATTGTTTATTCAAATATTTCGATGAAGTTGAACGGTACAAAGTGGTCGTTTCTTTCTCTTTCATTTGTAAACTAATCTTATATCAGTGAGACCTAGTGACTTTGATAAGTGATTACGGTGTTGAGTTGAGTCGGGTTAGAGTTAAGAATCGTCAGATCAAGGACAAGAAACATGGGTAAATTAGTTGAAGGCGTTTGGCATGATGTTTGGTACGACACAAAAGCAAGCAATGGAAAATTTGTTCGAGAAGATGCAGGTTTTCGCAGTTGGATAGAAGATAGTCCAAATGCCGAATTCAGACCTGAATCGGGGCGCTATCACCTCTACGTATCTTTAGCTTGCCCTTGGGCACATAGGACTTTAGTGTTTCGCAAACTCAAAGGATTAGAAGAGCACATTTCCATTTCAGTAGTCAGTGCTGACATGCTGTCAGAAGGTTGGCAGTTTGATCAGCCAGAAGCGTTATTCGGGTTTACTCGAATGCACCAAGTTTACACTCAAGCCAAAAGCGACTACACCGGAAGAGTAACGGTTCCTGTTCTGTGGGATAAGAAAACCCAAACCATCGTTAGCAATGAATCGTCTGAAATTATCAGAATGTTTAACAGTGAGTTTAATGTGCTGACAGGCAACGATGATGACTATTATCCTGAACGACTTCGTGAAGAAATCGAAAAATGGAACGAGTTTGTTTATCCAAACATTAACAATGGGGTTTATCGCTGTGGATTCGCCACCACGCAAGAAGCCTATGAAGAGGCGTATGAACAGCTTTTTCATGCATTAGATACGGTAGAAGAACATCTGGCCTCTCAACGCTATTTAGCTGGTTCTCAGATAACGGAAGCCGATTGGCGCTTGTTTACCACGCTTGTTCGTTTTGATGCGGTATACGTAGGGCATTTTAAGTGCAATAAAAAACGCATTGCCGACTACCCCAATCTTCAAGCCTATTTGAAAGAGCTCTATCAAGTGGAAGGCGTGAAAGACACCACCAATTTTGAACACATCAAAAGGCATTATTACTATAGCCACACAGGAATTAACCCAACGCAAGTGGTGCCCAAAGGACCGGCATTGGATTTGGATAGCCCCCACGGTAGAGGATAGAGATAATTCTGTGCTTTAGATACAAAAAAACCAGCTCAATGAGCTGGTTTTTTATATATGGTGGAGGGGGACGGATTCGAACCATCGAAGGCAGTGCCGGCAGATTTACAGTCTGCTCCCTTTGGCCACTCGGGAACCCCTCCAGGGGTGTTTTTATGCTTCAAAGAGCACGCTTAAGAGATGATTTCCCAACACATCAATCAAGTTGTCTGATGTTTAAAAGGAATAAACAGCAGATTAAATATGGTGGAGGGGGACGGATTCGAACCATCGAAGGCAGTGCCGGCAGATTTACAGTCTGCTCCCTTTGGCCACTCGGGAACCCCTCCAGGGGTGTTTTTATGCTTCAAAGAGCACGCTTAAGAGATGATTTCCCAACACATCAATCAAGTTGTCTGATGTTTAAAAGGAATAAACAGCAGATTAAATATGGTGGAGGGGGACGGATTCGAACCATCGAAGGCAGTGCCGGCAGATTTACAGTCTGCTCCCTTTGGCCACTCGGGAACCCCTCCAGGGGTATTGTTTTGCTACAAAGAGCATACTTAATTACTGTTTTCCCAACTCAGTAACCAAGTGCGGAGCGCATGATAGCAAACTCGATTATGCTGTAAAGAGATTTCTTAGATATTTGGTGCGAATGCTGGCTTTTTGGGCAAGAGCAACAAAAATTGGGCGTTTTGTACTAATCTTATGCGCAGCAACAGGTTACTTACCCATTAATTCGCAAACTTTACATTCCTTTACGCTCAAAGCCGTATCACTTGATAAAATTGCGTTTATACAAACTTCGAGCATTCCATATGAATACTAAATCGATAATTCCTACTCTTTTGTTTACTTTTATCCTTATTAACCCGTTGGCAATTGCAAAAGAACCTCGAGGAGATAGATCTATCGCGGTCGTTGCATTGGAAGTGGCAGAGCATGAGGTTTCTCAGTCACTTTCTTTGATTGGAAAGCTCGAAGCGAGTGAAAGTGTTGTAATTGCACCTGAAGCCGCAGGGAAAGTCGATAATATATTCATCCAGTCCAATCAGGATGTTAAGAAAGGTCAGCTTTTGGTCAAGCTCAGTGACGATAAAGCGAAAGCATCGGTTGCTGAAGCGACGGCGTATTTATCGGATCAACAACGCATTTTAAAAGAATACCAACGGCTCTTAAAAAAAGGTGCCATTACCCAAACAGAAATTGATGGGCAAAAAGCCGCAGTAGAAATTGCGATGGCGCGTTTATCGGTCGTCAAAGCGAGTTTGAATGATTTACAAATAGATGCGCCGTTTTCTGGCACTGTCGGTTTTGTGGATTTTAGCCGAGGTAAACTGGTCAGTATTGGTGAGCCATTATTGACGCTAGATAACTTAAAATTGATGGAACTGGATCTGCAAGTGCCTGAACGTTACCTCGCTCAATTGTCTGTGGGTATGTCGGTAACCGCTGAAAGCCAAGCATGGGGAAATACTGTGTTTCAAGGCAAAGTGGTGGCGATCGATCCTCGCATCAATCCTAACACCTTGAATCTGAGAGTGCGGGTGCATTTCGATAACCCTGACAAACAACTCAAGCCTGGCATGTTGATGGCAGCGACGCTTGATTTTCCTCCATTGAACGCGCCTATTATTCCCGTACAAGCACTTCAATATTCGGGCACAAAACGCTTTGTTTACGTTATTGATGAAAACAATCAAGCCCAAAAAACGGAAATTCTCCTTGGTGCGCGCATCGATAACCAAGTTGTGGTAGAGAACGGCTTAGCAGTGGGTCAAAAAATCGTGACGCAAGGGGTCGTAAACATGCGTGACGGCGTAAAAGTTCGAGAGGTTGGTGCTTCTCAGGGGCAGGGCAAAAGTAAAGAAAGCACAAATGCATCGCATAAGGAGCAATAACCATGTGGTTATCTGATGTGTCGGTAAAACGTCCTGTTGTTGCTATCGTACTGAGTTTATTGCTTTGTGTGTTTGGCTTGGTGTCATTTTCAAAGCTTGCCGTTCGCGAAATGCCCGACATTGAAAACCCAGTCGTAACGGTGAGTACTCGCTACGAGGGTGCGTCGGCTTCTATCATAGAAAGCCAGATCACCTCTGTGCTGGAGGATCAACTGTCTGGCATTAGTGGTATTGATGAAATTACGTCGGTTTCCCGCAACGGTTCTTCACGAATCACGATTAAATTTGAACTCGGTTACGACTTAAACACCGGTTCGAGTGATGTGAGAGACGCCGTTGCTCGTGCACAACGTCGCTTACCTAATGAAGCTAATGATCCCATTGTGTATAAGGATAGCGGCAGCGGGGAGGCCTCGGTTTACATAAACTTGAGTTCTTCCGAGCTCGACAGAACGCAGTTAACAGATTACACCGAACGCGTATTGGTGGATCGGTTTTCACTTATTTCAGGAGTGAGCTCGGTTAACATCTCAGGCGGTCTTTATAAAGTGATGTATGTGAAGCTAAAGCCTGCGCTTATGGCCGGCAGAGGCGTGACCACGACAGACATTACCAGTGCCTTACGCAGCGAGAATGTCGAGAATCCAGGTGGTGAAGTGCGAAACGACACCATGGTCATGTCGGTACGTACCGCTCGGTTGTACAATACACCAGAAGATTTTGACTACTTGGTGGTGAAGCAATCCGACGGTGGGATGCCAGTCTATCTCAAAGATGTTGCTGATGTCTTCATTGGTGCGAGAAACGAAAATTCGACGTTTAAAAGTGACGGTGTCGTTAACGTCAGTTTGGGCATTGTTCCTCAGTCGGACGCGAATCCTCTTCAGGTAGCAAAAGCCGTGCATCAAGAAGTTGAGCAAATTCAAAAATTCCTGCCTAAAGGAACGCGTCTTGCTATTGATTACGATTCAACGGTTTTTATCGACCGTTCCATCTCTGAGGTATACAACACGCTCTTTATCACGGGCGGTTTAGTTGTTCTCGTGCTGTACATTTTTATCGGTCAGGTGAGAGCAACCTTAATTCCTGCGGTAACCGTGCCCGTTTCGCTTATTTCATCATTTATTGCCGCTTATTATTTTGGCTTTTCAATTAACCTGATTACGTTGATGGCGTTGATCTTGTCTATTGGTTTAGTCGTGGATGACGCTATAGTCGTGGTTGAGAACATCTACCACCATATTGAACGTGGAGAGTCCCCGTTACTTGCGGCGTATAAAGGCACAAGAGAGGTTGGATTTGCGGTTGTCGCGACCACATTAGTCTTGGTTATGGTGTTTTTACCGATTTCATTTATGGAAGGGATGGTTGGCTTATTGTTCACCGAGTTTTCGGTGTTATTAGCCATGTCCGTCATCTTTTCTTCTTTGATCGCCCTTACGTTAACGCCCGTCTTAGGCAGCAAGATCCTTAAAGCCAATGTGAAGCCCAGCCGTTTTAATCGCTTTATCGACGCCATGTTTGGCAAATTAGAACGCACATACAGACGAGTGCTGTCGAAAGCAATGGCTTGGCGGATGATTGCTCCCATTATCATTCTTGGTTGTGTGGGAGGAAGCGTCTATTTGATGGAGCAAGTGCCTTCACAATTGGCACCGAAAGAAGACAGAGGCGTTTTATTTGCTTTCGTAAGGGGGGCTGATGGCACCAGTTACAATCGAATGAATGCCAATATCGATATTGTAGAGCAACGTTTGCTTCCGCTACTCGGACAAGGTGTATTGAAATCCTTTAGCATCCAATCGCCCGCTTTTGGCGGCAGAGCAGGGGATCAAACTGGCTTTGTTATCATGATATTAGAAGATTGGCAAAATAGAGAGAAAACTGCGCAAGAAGCGTTGGGCATGGTTCGAAAAGCGTTAGGCGATATCCCAGATGCTCGTGTGTTTCCAATGATGCCGGGCTTTAGAGGGGGCTCCAGTGAACCTGTTCAGTTTGTACTTGGAGGATCGGATTATCAAGAACTGCAAAAGTGGGCAAACTTGATAAAAGACAAAGCGAACGACAGCCCATTCATGAACGGAGCAGAAATCAACTACTCAGAAAAAACGCCGGAATTGGTTGTGACAGTAGATAAACAGCGTGCAGCGGAATTAGGCATCAAAGTCACCGATGTTTCCAACACGCTTGAAGTGATGCTGGGTGGTAAAACAGAAACTACGTTTATTGAACGCGGGGAAGAATACGATGTTTACCTACGTGGGGATGAAAACCACTTCAACAGTGCGATGGATCTGAGCCAAATTTACATACGTACGCGAAGCGGTGATCTGATCACGTTAGATGCCGTCACTAAGATAGACGAAGTGGGTGCCTCCATTCGTTTGTCGCACACCAATAAACAAAAATCCATTACTGTCAGTGCGAATCTCAACGATGGGGTGACATTAGGTGAAGCATTGGATCATCTTGATGCGCTCGCGATTAACCATTTACCCAGTGATATCAGCGTGGCGTATTCTGGGGAATCAAAAGAGTTTAAAGAGAACCAAGCGAGCGTATTCGTCGTGTTTGCGCTGGCGTTACTGGTCGCGTATTTGGTGTTAGCCGCACAATTTGAGAGTTTCATTAACCCCTTGGTGGTGATGTTTACCGTACCCATGGGGGTTCTTGGTGGGTTCTTGGGGCTGTTCTTTATGGATCAAGGACTCAATATTTACAGCCAAATTGGCATGATCATGTTGATTGGTATGGTAACGAAAAATGGCATTTTGATTGTTGAATTTGCCAATCAGCTAAGGGATAAAGGGATCGAGTTTGAACAGGCGATCGTGGATGCCGCTGCAAGGCGTTTACGCCCAATTTTGATGACTGCGTTCACCACGCTTTCTGGTTCGATTCCACTGATTTTGTCGAGTGGTGCAGGTTACGAGAGTAGAGTGGCTGTGGGTACGGTCATTTTCTTCGGAATGGCGTTTGCTACACTGGTCACTTTGTTTGTGATTCCAACGATGTATCGATTGATCTCGGCTCGTACGCATTCACCTGGCTATGTAGAATCGCAGTTAAATATTGCGCTGGCAAAAGACGTAAAAGTACGTTCATCGCACGGTGAAATTGATATGAAGTAGAGTGTGCATCGGAATAAATGTTCGCTATTCCAAAAACCCCGCAAGTGGCTGCTAATGCCGATCGTTTAAGACTCTTGAACGATCCTTAATAGTCTTCATAATCGGCCCCAGATATGTATCTGGGACCGATTTTTTATGTCTGAATTTTCTTTAGAACTTCAAGCTACTGCTGAATTTC
>NZ_JAAUWT010000033.1 GCF_014694455.1 Vibrio sp. S9_S30
CGTCGATAGAGATGCCGTTGTCATCCCAAAACGCAATCAGTTTGCCCAAGCCTAGCGTCCCCGCAAGCGAACACGCTTCGTGCGAGATGCCTTCCATCAGACAGCCGTCGCCCATAAAGGCGTAGGTAAAGTGGTCGACAATGTCGTGACCGTCTTTGTTGAACTGCGCGGCCAGCGATTTTTCAGCCAGCGCCATACCCACGGCGTTGGTGATGCCCTGACCAAGCGGACCGGTGGTGGTTTCGATGCCTGGTGCGTAACCGTACTCAGGATGACCCGGTGTTTTTGAATGCAGCTGACGGAAATTCTTCAGCTCTTCGATTGGCAAGTCGTAACCCGAAAGGTGCAACAAAGAGTAAATCAGCATAGAGCCGTGGCCGTTAGATAAAACGAAACGGTCGCGGTCTGCCCACTCTGGGTTGGTTGGGTTGTGGTTTAGGTGAGAGCGCCAAAGTACTTCAGCGATATCTGCCATACCCATAGGTGCGCCTGGGTGACCCGAGTTTGCCGCTTGAACACCATCCATGCTGAGGGCTCGGATAGCATTAGCGAGATGCCTTCTTGTTGATAAAGAATGATCCATAATGAATTACTTCCAAATAGAATGATTAATAGAGAAAGTGAAAACTAAGAGGGGAACACATTGGCTCCCCCTTTTTGATTCGATATAAGGATTAAAGCTTGGCTTCAATCATCGCTTCCAGTTTGCCTTGGTCAACGGCAAAGTTACGGATACCTTCAGCCAGTTTCTCAACTGCCATCGCATCTTGGTTGTGATCCCATAGGAATTCAGCGTGCGTCATTGCAGCAGGGCGCTCCGCAGAGCCTTTAGAATCGATCAGCTTCTCAATCACTTCGCCTTCTGCCGCTTCAAGCTCGGCCAGTAGCGTAGGAGCAATCGTTAAGCGGTCACAACCTGCAAGTTCAAGGATTTCGCCGATGTTACGGAAGCTTGCCCCCATGACAACGGTGTTGTAACCGTATTCTTTGTAGTAGTTGTAGATGTTAGTTACTGATACTACGCCTGGATCCTCAGAAGCTTCGAAATCACGGCCTTCTTTTGCTTTGTACCAATCCATGATGCGACCCACGAATGGTGAAATAAGGAAAACGCCTGCTTCAGCACATGCACGTGCCTGAGCAAAAGAGAATAGAAGCGTTAGGTTACAGTTGATGCCTTCTTTCTCAAGAACCTCAGCAGCGCGGATACCTTCCCAAGTAGAGGCCAGTTTGATCAGGATGCGATCATTTGTGATGCCAGCATCGTTGTACATTTTGATAAGCTGACGAGCTTTCGCAATACTGCCTTCCGTGTCGTAGGAAAGGCGAGCGTCCACCTCTGTAGAGATACGACCAGGAATCGTCGTTAGGATTTCCTTACCGATGTTCACCGCCAGCATGTCGCAAGCGTCTTGAACTTGCTGAGCTTTGTCTGAACTTTGTGCTTTAGCATAATCGATCGCTTGGTCAATCAGTGGTGCGTACTCTGCAATTTGAGCCGCTTTAAGGATTAGAGAAGGGTTAGTTGTTGCGTCTTCAGGTTGGTACTTTTTGATAGCGTCAATTTCGCCAGTATCAGCGACTACAGTGGTGAGTTTGCGAAGTTGCTCTAACTTATTGCTCATTACGATCATCCTATTTCTTGGGCGCGATAGAGTATTACGCGCACTAAATTGCAAGCAAGTCAGACGAAAAAGAAATCCAAATTTCGCCGACTTTAAAATGTTTTTGGCTCAGTGAACATTTGCTATGAACATATGCTCGATGAGTGAGTAAATGATGTAGCCATATTTAATCGATCAGCGCTCAAAGTCAATCATTGATTGATGTCACAATACAGAAAAATCGATGAAACGTAATTTATCTCACAAGCGCCAAATAATTAAACGTTTGCCTGATTCAACTGTGTCAAAAGCAAGCTTGAGTCAGACAGAATTTGGCACTGAGAAAATGTCATGCCAGTGAGCAAAAGATTGCTCTTTATTGCTGGAATGACTATTCTAAGTGTCACTTTTGGACCAGACCAAATGAATTATGACAGCAAAAAATGACATCAACTCGGAAAATAGCGATTTACTTACAGAGATTTCGGTTGCCTATTATCAGGATGGGGCAACCCAAGAAGAAATTTCCAAGAAGTTTTCCATTTCTCGAGCCAAAGTAGGGCGGATGCTTAAACAAGCTCGCGACGAAGGCATTGTCGAAATAACAGTAAAGTATCACCCTGTCTTTAGCGCCAAAATAGAGCAAAGGTTAGTCGAAAGGTTTGGGGTTAAGAGGGCGTTGATTGCGCTTGATCAGCCAACAGAAGAACTCCAACGCCTTCAAGTGGCGGGGCTAGTTTCAAATTATTTAAACAACACACTCAAGAATGGAACCGTCATTACCGTAGGACAGGGACGAAATGTGTCGGCAGTGGCGCATCATGTCGGTGTTATATCGCCAAGAGATTGTAAATTTGTTTGTGGGATTGGAGGCATTCACCCGAGAGGCGGCAAATTTAATGCCGATCACATCTGTCGGCAATTGGCCAAAAAATATGGCGGCTCATCCGAAACACTTTACGCGCCAGCCTACGCGGAAACCAAGGCGCAAAAAATGGCTTTCATGGAAAATAGCACGGTAAAACAAACGTTAGACTTGGCCCGAAAAGCCGATGTGGCATTGGTCGGCATTGGTGACATGAGTGAAAACAGCTATATGGTGGATTTGGGATGGTTTACGGCTGAGGAAGTCGTGCAAGCACGGTTGCACCAAGGTGTTGTGGGTGATTTTGCGGGTTATGACTTCTTTGATGTTCAGGGGAATTCGGCTATCACGGTGATGAGTGACCGTGTGATTGGCCTTAACCTAGAAGAGTTTCGACCGATTAGTGATGTTATCGCCATTGCCGCTGAGAACAGTAAACCCCTCGCGTTGCTTGGCGCGCTGAGGACCGGTGTCGTTGATGTGATAGCCACGACAGTGAGTACGGCGCTTACGGTGTTAAACCTTGATGAGCAAATGAACGTTATTGAAAAGTAGCATAAGACAGATTGAATTTGTCTAGCCTAAAAAAGGAATGGCAAGACAAAGTCAAGGTGTGAGCCTGCTCTTTGTCTTGGCTTATTCACGGGTTTACGTCACTGGTGTCGGTGTTTAGGGGGTGCTGTGGCGGATACTGTTTGCCGTAGGGTTCGATAAATTTTACTAGGGCAGTTATAGGCATAGGCTTTGCGTACAAATAGCCTTGGAATAGGTCGCAACCGCAATCTTTCAATACCGCTTCATGCTTTTCGTGTTCAACACCTTCGGCTAAAACTTGCATGTCAAAATTCTTTCCTATTGAAATGATGTTTTGCACCATTTTTAGTGACTTAGTACAGGTCAAAATATTATCGATAAACCCTTTATCAATTTTGATTTCATGGAAAGGCAGCTCACCCAGCATACTTAAAGAGGAATAGCCTGTTCCGAAATCATCGAGAGAAATCCTCACACCTAATTTATTCAAGCTTTCGCAAATGGGGCGAACAATGTCTAAATCTTCAATAAAGAGATTTTCGGTGATTTCTAGGGTGATGTTATGCTGATTAAAACGTTGAGTTTGAATAGAAAGTATCAGCTTGTCTAAGAAGTCATCCTGTGTAATTTGTCGAACTGAAATGTTGATGGATACCTGAAAATGGTACCCAAGCCGTTTTTGTAGTTGCCCCATTTCTGCCAACGCGGTATCAATGATCAATTGACCTAAAGTCGGCATAAGACCACATGATTCTGCTATAGAAATGAATTTATCCGGAGGAACAAATCCTAATTCGTCATCATCCCATCGAACCAATGCTTCGACACCGTGCAGCTTACCCTGTGCGTTGAACTGCGGCTGATATACCATATACAGCTGGCCTTGCTGTATCGCTTGGCGAAGACGTTGCTCCAATCGTACCGAATGCAGATAACTACTTTGCATGGATTCTGTAAAGAAGCTAACAGAGTTACGACGAGTCTTTGCGTCGTACATGGCGATATCCGCGCAGCGCAAAAGCGTATCAAGGCTTGTTCCGTGTTCGGGATATTGTGCGATACCGATACTGCAACCTAAAATAAAGCTGAATTGATCAATTTCGTACGGTTTAGACAAGTTGTGGATAATGTTATTAGCTGAATAGTTAAGCTCATAATGGTCGGTCATCGACGTCACGATAATGAATTCGTCGCCACTTTCTCGAATCAAAAGTGCTTGGTCATCTGTAGCATCAGATAATCGAGACGCAATTTCCTGCAAAACTTTATCACCATGGTCATGACCCGAGCTGTCATTCACATTTTTAAAGTTATCCATATCCATGAACAGAATTGAAAACGGTGGGGCTGTTGGTCTTAGCCAGTGGTGGATATGAGAACGCAGGAAATGTCGGTTTGGCAGACGAGTCAGGGGGTCGTGATTGGCTTGGAACAGCAGTTCCTCATGGCGATCTTTTTCATGCTTGTCTATTGAGCGAACAAATAAATAGAAAATCACTTGAATAGATACAAAAATGAGAAGGTAAACCGTCATGATACCTAGGTATTCATAGGCGATATGGTGCAAATCAATTTCAGATACTGTCCATATGTTGAATCGAGGAATGTACTGGATTGCATACAACGCTGGGTTTTCTTGATCCAATACATAGCTGACGGTAGGAATCCCCTTAGCCTTGAGCTCATTCAGTTTAAGAGAATTCGATGCGGCAACACTTTGAATTAAATTGTCGAAAAACGACTCTGAGACAGGGGTTGAATAGTTAACAGAAGTATTGTGCGAGGCAGCCATAAACTGGATGTAATAGTCGTCTCTGATAATGCCAATTTTGTGTTCGAAATTATTGTGAAGCTCAATACTGAAAAGCGTAGTTCTATCGATTTGAAGCCCAGCAGTCATTACCGCTAATACCTCTCCAGAGCTGTCACGAATGGACTTTCGGATTGGTAGTATAAATTCATCAATGTCTTCTTTGTAATAGGTTCTTCCTAGAACCATTGAGTCGCTGGTTAACGCTTTTGCAAAGGACTCACGTGTACTTTCTTGCTCTAATAAGTTAGGTTGCGCGAACATGCTCAAGTTAGAGCTGACGAGTTTAATATTGCCGTAAGGGTCTGCCAGCCCAAACGCTGCGATGCTATTGTTGATAGTGAGTAAACTGTCTAACCATTCTTGCCCAGCCTCTTCACTTTGGTTGCTATTTTCGGAAAGCAGTCGTTCGCCCACTACATCAAGCAACATTTCCTGATTATTGAGGAGTGACTTTATACTAGTGGTAAAAATCTGAACTGCATTGTATTGCTCTTGAGAGTGTGAGCGCTCAACTTTTTGCCACTGTTGCCAAGCAATGGACAGAAATACCACACTGCTTATTAACGCAAGCAGCCGATACAGCGTCCATATGTTCCTTTTTAAGTCTGTCATTACTACTTTTTGACTT
The DNA here is from genome assembly GCF_014694455.1 of Vibrio sp. S9_S30. Classification (GTDB taxonomy): domain Bacteria; phylum Pseudomonadota; class Gammaproteobacteria; order Enterobacterales; family Vibrionaceae; genus Vibrio. The sequence continues at coordinate 5,445 of NZ_JAAUWT010000033.1, forward strand.
CCTCGATACTACACAGCGACTAGTCGCGGAAAAACTGAATTATCCAAATAACAGTTGAGTTGTCACTCAATTGTTATGCCTTAATACTGTTCTTGAGAGATTACCCAACTTCAACAGGAAGCTCAATCGCTTGTCCCCACTCGGTCCACGAACCATCGTAGACCGCAAAGTTAGTATACCCAGATTCGTAAGCAGCAACCGCTAAAATGGCAGCAGTGACTCCCGAGCCGCAGCTAAAGATGAGTGTGCTACTGGAATGGATACCCATTTTATTAAATAGATGAGCGAGTTCATTTACGGGCTTAAAGTAGAAACCGTTCATCATTTCTGTGAAAGGCATGTTATGGGAGCCCGGAATGTGACCAGATCTTACGCCAACACGAGGCTCTTTTGCCTTTCCTTCGTAGCGAGCTCTTGACCTTGCGTCAAAGGTGAAGTGGTTTTCTTTTGAGATCGCATTGAGCACATCGAGTGAACTGCAAACAAAATTAGAATTAAGTTTTGCAATGGCATTCCCAAAGTGCGTTGATTTCGACAAGGAGCAAACCGTTCTACGACCAGAGTTTATCCATGCTCTAAGTCCACCTTCTAATAAGTAAATGGAGTTAAACCCCATGGATTTGAACATCCACCAAGCCCTTGGTGAGGCATAAGTTCCGGCTTGATCATAGACCACGACGGTTGTGTCTTGGTCGATTCCCAGTGAGCGAATATGATGCTGAAATTCCACTTCAGTCGGCATCATGTGCGGAAGAGGCGACTGTTTATCGCAAATGACTTTATCGTAGTCAAATCGTAACGAACCAGGAATAAAGCCAGCGTGTGCGGGTTCAGGTGCCCCTGGTATCATGAGTTCTAGACTCGCATCGAGAACCACCACTTTTTCCTTGTTTAACCTATTTTCAAGCCAAGAGGGTGTAACTAACGCTTTTGCCATGACGCATTGTCCTTGAAGTTAAGTAACTAACGGGCCTTATTGCCATACATTGTATGTGAGAGTCGGATACATTATGCCGTGATCATCGGTAGTTTTCGGTGTGCCTCTGTAATGGTGTTAACCAAAAAAACCGTGATTTGATCTAGTCTGGTTGGGCAGAACATGAATTGCAAGTGCTGCAATTTGGGTTTTTTGCGAGTTTCATTTCTCGCCAAGAAAGAGAGAGAGCATCGAAAGTCAGAAGCTTACCGACGCAAGGTTTCCCATAGTTAGACATGACTTTAATTGCCTCTAAAGACTGAGTGGCACCAATAATTCCTACTACTGGTGCCATAATTCCCGCCTCGACACAGGTTAATGCTTGTTCTCCAAATAACGCGCTTAAGCATTCGTAGCAGGCATCACCTTTTTGGTAAGTAAAAACGGAAACAAGCCCTTCCATACGAATCGCGGCACCAGAAATGAGAGGGGTTTTTGTTTGGTAGCAGAGCCGATTGAGTTGATTTCTTGTTGTGACATTGTCACTACAATCCAGAACAACCGTGTGAGATTGAACCAAATCGACGAGCTCTTCATCACCGAGTCTTCTGTTTATGCTACGGACGTTGATGTGGGGATTGAGCGCTTCTAAGGCGTTCTGAGCGGACTTTACCTTATCACGCCCAATATCTTCATCCGTATGGAGCACCTGACGCTGCAAGTTGGACAGCTCGACTTGGTCATCATCGATTAATGTTATGCTGCCCACGCCAGCGGTTGCAAGATATTGAGAAGCAGCACAGCCTAATCCGCCTGCACCAAGAACAAGAGCAGAAGACGTTTTAAGTGCTTCCTGCCCTTCAAAATCAAAGTTCTTTAAAATGATTTGACGGTTATAGCGAAGCATTTCGCTGTCGGTAAGAATATCCATAGGTCTATTAGTATAACGTCTGATTAAATTAATATAACGTCTGATTAAACAGTTGTATTTGAACAGTTTCGCCTTGTTCAACATTACCGCGTTCTCGTTCTAACACCGCAAAACAGTTCGATAAGCTCATGGATCGAAATGCGCCAGAGCTTTGGTTTCCTGTCGACTCAACGAAGAATTGCCCATTCTCAATATGGTAGATGGCTCTTTGAAAATCGGTTCTACCAGGGGATTTTTTGAAACGTGAGCGAGTGATGGCAGGGATGGATTCAGGTGCTTGCCATCCAGAATGACCACTGAGCTTAGCGAGCAACGGTTGTACGAGAACATACATGGTCAGCATGGCTGAAACAGGGTTGCCTGGAAGACCACAAAAGTACGCGTTTTCCAGTTTCCCATAAGCAAATGGTTTTCCGGGTTTTATGGCGAGCTTCCAAAAACCGATTTCCCCCAATTCTTCCAAAATGTCTTTTGTGTAGTCGGCTTCACCAACACTGACCCCACCCGAAGTGACGACGACATCGGCTTGTTGTTGCGCATGAACAAACGTCGATTTTAGAGTAGTAGGGCAATCGGGAATAATCCCTAAATCTATTGCTTCACAACCAAAATTTGAGATGAGTTCTTTTATGCCATATCGGTTGCTGTCGTATATCTGCCCCGCTTCTAATTGAGTTCCAACGGGTTTCAGTTCGTCTCCTGTAGAGAAGAATGCAACTTTGGGTTTGTCAAATACAGTGACGTTTGCAATGCCTAGAGAGGCGATCATAGGAATATCTCTAGGGGTTAATCTGTGCCCTTGTTCGAGTACTAAATCGCCCTCACGGATGTCTTCACCTATCGGACGAATGTTGTTGTTCAGTTCGACGTCTTTTTGAAGAAACTCTATTGCGCTGTTTTCAAGCACTCGCGTATTTTCTTGCATAATGACGGCATCGCAACCCTTTGGTATTTCAGCGCCGGTCATGATACGAATACAGCTACCTTTGCTCCATTCGCCGATAAAAGGCTGACCTGCAAATGATTTACCGGATACGGGCATAATCGCGTTTTGCGATAAATCAGCGCGGCGGATAGCGTAGCCATCCATTGCGGAGTTATGGAAAGGAGGGACATGGATTGGGGAATGAATCGGCTTTGCTAAAACATACCCACACGCATCGGCAATAGACATCGTTTGAGTTCGGGTTAAGGCGGAAACAGAATCCAACATTTTTCCCATTGCATCTTCAATTGGCATCAAACCCGGTGCGTCACAACAACCCATATAAATTACCCCATTTTTTTATTCTTAACTATTCGCGGAACAATAGCATAGTTAAGGGTTTGACCCCAGTAACCTCGCTCAAAATATGGGTGTAATTATTTCAAATTACGAGTATGCTTGTCAGCCATTCAAAAGGGGTAAAAGATTGCATGGGAGAAGTAAACATGTCTGGTTTGAGTGAATCAGCACTGTTGGTTCAGAAAGCGCTAGTAGAGAAGGGCATTGAGACTCCAATGTTGCCAAACAAAGTGAGTCGCGAAGAGAAAAAAACACGTATTGAAAATCACATGCGTGAAATTCTTCAACTTCTTGAACTGGACTTATCTGACGATAGCCTTGAAGAAACACCACATCGAATCGCCAAAATGTATGTCGATGAAGTGTTTTCAGGATTAGACTATAAGAACTTCCCAAAAATTACGGTGATCGATAACAAAATGGCTTGCAGTGAAATGGTGCGTGTAAAAGACATTACCGTAACAAGCACTTGTGAGCATCATTTAGTCACCATCGATGGTAAGGCGGCGGTGGCTTACATTCCACGCAAGAAAATTATTGGTTTATCTAAAATCAATCGCATTGTTCGTTTTTTTGCGCAGCGCCCTCAGGTGCAAGAACGTATGACTCAGCAAGTTCTTGTCGCTCTTCAAACATTGCTCGAAACGGATGATGTTGCCATTACGATGGATGCTGTGCATTACTGTGTGAAGTCTCGTGGAGTGATGGATGCAACCAGTGTAACGACGACGACAGCACTTGGTGGGATATTCAAGACAAATCCAGCCACTCGACATGAATTTCTTCATGGTTTGAGATAAGACTATCTTTGAGCAAGCTTTACTTTAGATAAACAAGCTTTACTTTAGATAAAAGTAAGATGGTAGATAAACGTAAGATATTGGCATCATAACGTTTTTCTAAACAAAAAAACCAGCGTAATGGCTGGGTTTTTTGTTAGGTTTTTGGTCAGTGGTTAACTTGTTTTAAACTGAGCGACCGCTTTATCCATTTCATGTGCTTGGCTTGATACGCCATTCACTTCTTCCATGCATTGTTTGGCAGAGTGGATATTATTGTCTGAAATCGCTTGCAGCTCGGTGATCGACCCGCTGACTTGGTTCATCACAATACCTTGTTCTTCTATTGCGGATGCAATTCGTTCTGAATTACTTTGTATTGTGTCCATATCATTGATTATCTGTGTAAAGCTGACGTCCAGTGTTTGTGAGTATTGCTTAGTCTGTTCGCCTTGTGCGTTACATGTCTCAATGTCTGATACTACTGTGGACATTTGTGATTGAATCGCTGTAACCACAGAGGTGATTTCCTCGGTTGATTGATGTGTACGGCTAGCCAAGGCTCTTACTTCGTCGGCTACAACGGCAAACCCTCGACCTTGCTCACCGGCGCGAGCTGCTTCAATTGCAGCGTTCAATGCAAGCAAGTTAGTTTGTTCGGCTATTTCTTGAATCATAACAACCGCGCCACCAATCTGGTCAACGTGCTGGTTCAAGGATGCGATGGAAGCTTGGCTACGCCCTAATGTACCAGACAGACTATTGATGTTATCAACGGTGCTGCTAACGATATCTCTACCCGATCTCGCATTGTTTGCAGCTTGGTTGACCCCTTCCGCGGCAACGGCGGTGCTTTCGGAGATCTCACTTATGGTTGAGACCATTTCTTGAACGGAGGTCGCCATCGACGACGTGTGCTCTGCCTGAGTGTCAAATTGTTCGATTACATTTTGAAGTTGAGAGTGCATACTTTCGGTACTACTGAACAATGCTTTGGACTTTATCTGAGAACCAGACACTAATGTCTCAATACTTTCAAGTAAGTGGTTAAAGTATCTGCCTAATTCCGAAAGCTCACTTTTGCCATTAATATCGACGCGCATGCTGATGTTATTGGTTTCGGAGATTTCCTGAATCGTTGTGAGAAGTTTATGCATCATCGTATTGATGGATCGAGTAATTTGAGTCACTGCACCTATTATGATCAAGATAATCACAAAGGTGATTCCCCATTTCACTTGGATGATACGCTCTTCATAGTATGTGACACCCGTTTGGAGAATTTCGGCTGATGCTTCAAATTGCTTCTCTATTTCATGTGAACCTGAGCGTACTTGACCAAGCATGCCTACATTATATTTAAGGCCGATAACTTCAAGTTGTTTTACAACTTTTTGAGCAGAGTTGTTCAACGCGTTACTGCCATAGTTTCCAAGAAGAGAAGGGTTGTACTCGCCTTTTAAAGTGGAATCACGAAAAGTATCTAAAGCCAGTTTCCCTTTTTCGTTAGACGATTCAAGTAAGCGTTCGTATTCCACATAAAACTCACCCAGTAATCCCTCGGTATCCTTTAGTCCTAATGTACTGTAGGAAGTAACCAAGTTCGTGAAGCTCTTTTTGTAGATCTCTAAATCTGAAATAAGCTGATTAGGGTAGGGGATATCATACTCTTTAAGCGTTGATGCAATCTGATCATTAATGGCTAGAAATTTGTCTGCATTCTTATTGAAAGCATCGAGGTACTTGATGTCTTTTCGAAGAAGGAAATCTTTCTCGTTTCTTCGCAGCATCAGTAGGCTTACTTGTAGATCTGAGAGCTGCGTTCTAGCAGCGCTTAATTCACCTACATTTTTAGTTGAAACAGTAGACACGCCTAATATGGTCGCTATACCAAGGATCGAAACGATTCCTAAAAGTATCAATCGAGACTTAATATTCATAAGTGTTCTTCTTCTAATGATATATGTTAATGATGATAGATATATTTACCGTCAATATTTATAAAGTTAATTTAGAAATGAGACTTCTGCTACAAATAAATGTGACATTATTGTTAATTTTATGTACATATTTATGTGTATTATTGTAACTAACTGTTTTATAAAATAAAGATAAAGTGCTGCATTTTAAGCCCGTTTAATAGGCGTAATTATAATATGGGTTCTTAGTAATGTTTCTCATTTACAAGGTTCTATTATGAATGACAATAGTCAATTGAGTTCATTATTTAAATGCCCATTTAAATTAGTTTCTTATTCAATAACAACCATATCGGCAGTTCTGAATGTTTCTTTAATGTCATTACCATTTATTTTTCAGACCGAATAGACGCTTTGTATCTAAGAGTGAGTGAAACGTTTTGATTTATAATGATTGATACAATTAGAGCAGTATGGCTAAGTTGCTTCCAAATACAGTCCGCTATCTTCAATTCCCATTTTTCTTACGGTGAGAATAGCATTGGAGTGTAACGCCCCGTTGTTGGGGCGCAATGCACTAGGAGATTCGCCGCTATGTCGTACGTCTACTGAATGAAAAAACGGCGTTTTGCTAGTCAATGCCTAGTAATTCCACTTCAAAGATCAATGTGGCCGCTGGTGGAATAGGACCTGAGCCATCCTTCCCGTATGCAAGGTTACTAGGAATGTAAAAACGAAATTTGTCGCCAACCACCATCAGTTGAACGCCTTCTTGCCAACCCAAAATCACTTTATTTAGGGGAAAGGAAATGGGTTCTCCGCGGTCAACTGAGCTGTCAAAAACAGTTCCGTCAAGCAATGTTCCATGGTAGTGCACTTTGACTTGGCTGGTTATTGTTGGATGACTTCCGCCATTACCACGTGTAATCACTTCATATTGCAACCCTGATTCGGTCGTTTTTACGCCAGCTCGTTGTTCATTTTGCATTAAGAAGTTTTGACCTTGCTCAAAATTGGCTTCTGAAGCTTTATGGTTTGTCCACGTCCGGTAGATTAAAAAGGCGGCAAGAACAAAAATAATGATCGGAAAAACTAACTTAGACACGATGGCTTCCTTTGATTTGATGTGGCTGAAATTCTTAGGTCAATGGACCCTATAGGGTTAAAAGATAATTTATCGTTTTGGCAATGTCTTTTATATCTTTGTGTCCAGACGTAACAACTTGATATTTACCGTTGATAATGAACGTTGGGACAGCATGGATTTGGGCTTGATTTGTCACTGTTTCTGCGATGGTGATATGTTCAAATAACGATTTTTGCTGTTCTTTATCGAAACGGTAAGGGCTAATCAAGCCGCGAGAAGTAAACACCATTTCCGTTGCTTGCCTAATGTCATCTTGAGAATACTCTTTGCCCATTTGCGCCGCAGCGAATAACTCTTCCATCATTTGGTGGTCGGGAACGGTATCAAGCTGCATCTCAGCAGCGTAATAAATGAGCGCACCTATCTGAGCGTTTTCATTAAAAGTGACATGCACTTTTCCAACTTCCTCTGGGAGCTCTGACCTTATTTCAGGCAGAAACTTCTCCATGCTTCTGCAGTGACCACAATTGAGAGAGAAGACTTCAGTAACCGGAGACACAAGATCAGAGCTTAGAGTGGTGGGCAACAGCTCAAAATGCGTGCCTTGCGTAGGAATTCCGTCGTCGGTACATGCAACAAGCATAACCGCAGAAAAAAAAAGGAAAATGTGAGAATGGAAACGTTTAAACATAGTGATACACAGTTCGAGATTGAGGCGAGTATGGTAGAAGAAAATTCTCTTCGGACATACTAAAATTTATTAGATAAGCGCATTCTATATAGGGAACATCGTAAGGGGAGGCGTTCAATCAGGTAGATTTTTCTAAAGGTTTTCGCTTCCTGCCGATAAAGATACTGTAACCTGTATGTGCTTGCCTATTTCTATTGTGCCCTCTGGCCCTAAGTTGATAGGTCAACAGATGCTAATCAGCACCATTTTGAATTAGAGCAATTAGTAGCCTTATGACAAGACATTTCAATCTGGCTTTTATTTTATTGTTGGGAACCCTAAGTGGGTGTACCGCGCTTAAGCCACCTAATCTACTAGAAACGGCTCCTCGTTCAGAGGCGGAACTCATTTACCCTGGTTGGGGTGGGGAAGAGATTGAACAGTCAACAACTCGAATGGAATATGTCCAACGTCAGCCCCCACCTTCTCCAGTAGGAAGCCCTTCCGGTCCTAGAAATATGACCGCTATTCAAAGCCTAATGGCTTATATGGACCAGAATGGCATTGGCTTCAACGTGGTTCCTGGGCAACATCCAATTATTAAGCTCGACAAAAAAATTCATTTTAGAACAGGTTCGGCGTTGGTTACAGACGCATCACAGTATTGGTTATCTGGTCTTGGACGCTTTTTGGCCTCACAGCCCACAATCAAAACCGTCATAGATGGTCATACTGATAGTACTGGAAGTAATAAAATTAACGATTCGCTTTCTGAAAAACGTGCAACACAGGTGAAACTTCTCCTCACTCGGGAGCAAGTTCTCCCTTCAAATGTTTATACTCGGGGGTATGGAGAATACATGCCTTCTTGTTCCAATCTATCTAAGCAGGGGATGGCTTGTAATCGGCGTGTTGAGTTGATGTTTATAACATCCAAGTAGGTTTTGTTGGTTGATTGGGCTGTTTCCATATGCAGTGTGAACACAAGTGTTCGATTAAGAAGAAAGGCAACATGAACGTTTGCCTTTCTTCATTTAACCCGAATAACCCGAATTCGCGATAAGAGACTAACTTAACCCTGTAATTTCGCCGTCTTCATCGATATCTATGTTCATAAATGCTGGCTTTTCAGGCAAACCTGGCATCGTCATTACGTTACCACACAGTGCATAAATGAAACCCGCGCCGGCGCTAAGTTTAAACTCTCGTATATCGACATTAAAACCTTTAGGGGCACCTTTGATGGAAGAGTCTGTGGATATGGAAAGGGGCGTTTTAGCCATGCATACGGCGAGGTTGCCATAGCCCTGTTGTTTGAATTGTTCTAACTGGCGTTTTGCTGTGTCGGAAAGTGTTACCTGCCCAGCACCATAGCCAACCTCAGTAATGGCCATGATTTTTTCTTCGAGCGTTTGCTCTAAGTGGTACAACGGTGAGAACTGGGTATCTGAGTGACATATTGAGACCACAGCGTTTGCGAGCTCTATTGCACCATTCCCACCTTGGGAGAACGCATCACTTATGGCTACTTTTACAGTGGGAAAATCGGCTTGGATTAATTGAGCAAGTGCATTCAATTCGTCTTCAGAATCTTGTGGAAAGCGATTAATCGCAACGACGGCGGGCACACCATATTTCGCTACATTGTTTAAGTGCCATTTCAGGTTGTCAAATCCCGCTTCTAAAGCGGCAGTATCTTCCTTGAAGATGGAATGAGGCAATGGCTGGCCTGGTCGCAAGTCATACAAGCCAGAATTCGCTTTTAACCCGCGAAGAGTGGCAACTATTACAGCGCAATCTGGTGATTTCCCCGATACGTTTGCTTTGATATTGCAGGCCTTTTCAAACCCCATATCCGAACCAAAACCGCCTTCTGTTACGGTAAAATCGGCAAGGCGAGTGGCAATTCTGTCCGCAATAATGGATGAGTTGCCATGCGCGATATTGGCAAATGGACCGGCATGAATGAGTGTCGGGACGCCTTCTAATGTTTGCATCATGGTAGGTTCAATCGCATCGCGCATTGTCACCGTCATCGCTCCGGCAACTTTTAAGTCTTCTGCGGTAATAGGATGACCGTCTAAATCATAGGCAAGCACAATAGCCCCTATTCTTTTACGCAGATCCTTTAAATCTAATGCTAACGCTAAAATGGCCATTAATTCTGAAGCGGCGGAGATATCAAAGCCGTCTTGCCTCTCATACCCATTGATCGTTTTATTTGCTTCATTTTGCCCAACCGTCACCATACGTAAAGCACGGTCATTATGATCCATAACTCTGCGCCAAACTACGCGTTGGGGATCAATTCTCAGCGGCTCTAAATCGGTTTTTTCAGCGAATTGTTCATAGCCAAGACGCTGTTCATGATAAATCCTAGCATCAATGGCCGCAGCAGCTAAGTTGTGAGCGGCAGTCACTGCATGAATATCCCCCGTTAAATGGAGGTTCAACTCTTCCATCGGGCCGACTTGGCTGTATCCGCCACCCGCCGCTCCCCCTTTGACCCCAAACACTGGCCCCATAGAAGGTTGCCGGATGCACGCCATAACCGATTGCCCAATTTTTGCTAAGCCTTGAGACAAGCCAATAGTGGTGACAGTTTTTCCTTCGCCTAGTGGGGTCGGTGTTATCGCGGTAACGACAACTAATTTACCTTCGGGATGATCAGCTAAGCGGCTGAGTGCATCGAGCGATACCTTAGCTTTATGTTTACCATGAGGTGTATATTCGGTTTTGGATAATCCAGCATTGAATGCAACAGTGTCGATAGAAGAAAGCGGAGTTGTTCGACAGATCTCGATGTCGCTTAGCATTTAAATCCCCTTTTTTGCTTGAAACTAGTGACGTAAGCGTTTGCGCAGCGAATATACCTTGCAATCTATCTTTGTAAAGCCTTTTTACTAGCCTTGGGGAGAGCGTTAAGAAAGATGGAAGAAATAATGTAACTGACTTAAGATCACAGCGTAACAAATAAGGTGATTGCTACGCTGTGCCTATTAAACCTAAGTGGTAACCACATGGGTATAGGCGGTAACCATATGCATATGTAATAACCGCGCAGGTATGCAGAGTATGGCTAGTTTGTACTCAGGTATTTTGTAGGAATGGTGCATCGGGGGCATCGATTTTTAATGTTTGGGTTGGGTAGGCCACTTCGGCGTCATGTTTATGAATGATCGCCATAATTTCCAGAAGGACGTCTTGTTTTACTTCATGGAAGCGAACCCAATTGACGGTTTTAGTGAAGGTGTACACGAAAAAGTCCAAAGAGGATGCACCAAAAGAGTTAAAGTTAACAATAAGTGTTTGGTTGGTATCAATCTCTGGGTGATTTTGAAGCATCGATTTCACATCGGATATGATGGCATCCACTTTTTTTGTATCGTCATAGCGTAATCCGATATTTTCGTAGATTCGACGGTTTAGCATACGAGATGGGTTCTCTACGATAATATTGCTAAACACAGAGTTAGGGACATAAAGAGGGCGCTTATCAAAGGTGCGGATAATGGTCATGCGCCAACCAATTCGTTCAACGGTTCCTTCGATTTGCCTATCTGGTGAGCGCACCCAATCGCCAACTTTAAATGGACGATCGAAATAAATCATCAAGCCGCCAAAGAAGTTAGAAAGAAGATCTTTCGCTGCCAAGCCTGCTATTAAGCCACCAACACCACCAACGGTGAGTAGGCCAGATAAGCTTAGCCCTAAGCTTTGCATTACCGAAATAATACCGATGATAATGAATGCCAAACGCGCCACTTTTGCTATCGCGTGGACGGTGGTTTCATCGTGTTTTTCTTTAGAAAGAACTTCGTCTTCAATATTCGTAATTAAGCGAAGCACGATCCATATGACGATCGCAACCCCCAGCAATATTTCTAGGGTTTTTAGCCAGTTTAGAGAGCCCTCTAAGTAGGTTTGCAAAATAAGCCTAATAGAAACCATTGCCGGCCATCCCCAAATCAGCACACTGACAGGCGATTTCAATGAATGAACGATTGCGTCGTCCCAACGATTTTGGGTCTTAGAAACCAGAGACTCTATTCGAGCATATACAATACGCCAAGCAATCCAAGAAACCAAACTTATGCTTGTCATAATAACGACATCGCCAAACCAAGTTTGTTCTAATAAATAGAATTGTTGAGTGATTGAGCTTGCTAGGTTGTCCATCGATTTTTCCATAAGGTTCAATATTTGGCATTTCTTTTAGACATTGCCATCAAGTAACGCAGGTGGTTGATTGTAGGCTTAATTAAAAAGCGGCTCAACCTGTTAGATTTGCAAACGACATTTCCGGCTTGAAAACTTGAGATCATGTACGACTATTAAACAATGACTTATAAATAGAAGAGTTAATATACATGGTGAGTATCAATCCATTGAATGAGACGTTGCTGTGTGACGGTGTCACTCAATCAGCATTTGATCACTTTAATATGGTCTGTAAAAAACGCTTTCGTCAGTCACTTGAGCAAGACTTGTTTCATGTTCTTCTTCTTTTTTCTGAGGAAGGCAAACCGATAGGGTATTGCTCATATTGGACCGACATTGTCGATAGTGAACGTTATGGCGGATGCCCAGTGTTCTTCTATCAAATCTATTACGTCTTTATTCAACCTGAACACCGAGGAAGGAAATATTCCGTACTGATGGCAAAGCGTGTTGTTTGTAAAATTCTGGAAGAGCTAAGAGCGCGAGAGGATGTTGCAGCATTTTGCGATAAATCTGTTTACACAAGCAATGAAGGCAACGCGTACGGTCGTCATATTAGAAATTGGCTTTCGAGCACCAAACAGCTGCCCTTCGTTTGAAGCGTGCGAACTCATGGCTGCCAGCTTTTAGTTCGCCTTAGTAATGAGTGGGGAAGTCGCTTCTTCATTTGCTTAATTTGTTTTTTCATCGAGTTAAAAATAATTCTATTGTACTGAGCAAAGGATTAAATGATCCTTTCAGCACAACGGATAGCATGGTAAAAATGCTGGAAGGTAAAATGGTCTTAGTGGCTTATTCAAATCAAAGAGAATGAAAATGAAAGCAGAAGTAAAGTGGATTGACGGATTCAAATTTTTAGGCACATCAAACTCGGGACATTCATTAGTGATGGATGGCAGTGGCGGTGAACATGCGCCAAGTCCAATGGAGGTTGTGTTAATGGCATCCGGTGGATGCAGTTCGGTAGACGTCATTGATGGGTTAACATCTGAGAATCAAAAAATAACGGATTGTGTTGCTGAAATTAGCTCGGAAAGAAGGGAAAGCGCGCCTAAACTTTTTACCGAAATTCACATTCATTTCAAAGTCACGGGGTATGCGCTTGATGAATCAATCGTAGCTAAAGTGGTCTCCGATTCCTTAGAAAAGTATTGCTCTGTATGCCTTATGCTTGGTTCCGGAGTGGAGATGACGCACAGTTTTGAAATCATATCTGCTCAATAAGTCATCGCCGCACAATCATGGCTAATGGCTAAGCCGCACTACTCCCTTAATTGCTTGGTCAAGTATGCAGAAACTTTTGAGCTCTAGGTAAACGCTGCATAAACAACGTTCTGCTTGAAACTCGCAGTAGTCAATTTGCTCGCCATTCTCTACACCCTACATGGACTCGTGGGGGCATCGACAAGGGCGCTTCTTGCCGTGACGACTTCTTGTTTCTGCACATTTTAGTAAGGTTGCCCTTTACATAAAGCAGCAATCGGAAAGTTATTAAACATTTTTGGAGCCTAAAAATCTGATAATACATGGTAATTTCTTAGAAATGTAATATCAGTAGCGGAAAAAACAGGGGAAGGGGTCTATATTAACAGTGATATTTAGATTCAAAGTCGATGACGCATACGGTTTTAGGCTACAAGTAAAGTCAAAGAAATTTTGATCTCGCTTTAAGCAAATCATGCATCAGTTTATCGCTTCTTTGATATAGGTATTACGTTAAATTGTTGAGGTTTGGCGTAGGTTTATGTTCAATAACAGGCAAGGAAAGCAATAATGTCTGAGAAAAAGTGTCGGCTTGTAACTCGTAGTGACTTTGATGGATTAGTGTGTGCAGTACTTTTGAAGAAATTGGATTTAATTGACGAGATTAAATTCGTACATCCAAAAGATATGCAAGACGGGATTGTGGAAATATTAAGTGACGATATCGTAACTAACTTGCCCTATGTTCATAATGCGCATTTAGTGTTTGATCACCATTTATCGGAAACCATAAGAAATACTGGTGACAAGCCAAATCATATCATTGACCCAGATGCCCCATCTGCTGCCCGCGTTGTTTGGGAGTATTATGGGGGGGAAAAGGTGTTCCCTGCATCATGGAATGAAATGATGGTTGCGGTTGATAAAGGTGACTCTGCGCAGTTTACTCGTGATGAAGTCATTGATGCTCAAGGCTGGAACTTACTCAATTTCTTGATGGATGCACGCACTGGCCTCGGTCGATTCCGTGAATTTAGGATTTCAAACTATAACCTAATGATGGATTTGATCGACTACTGTAAGAATCACACTATCGAAGAGATACTTGCGTTGCCTGATGTGAGCGAGCGTATTGACCTTTATCGTGAACATAATGTGAAGTTTCAAGATCAGATCCAGCGGTGTGCAACGGTTCACGAGAATTTGGTTTTGCTTGATCTTACTAATGAAGATGTCATTTTCGCAGGAAACCGGTTCCTCATTTACGCGTTGTTCCCCCAATGTAATATTTCAATTCATAAAATGTGGGGCTTTCAGAAGCAGAACATCGTTTTTGCGACAGGCAAATCTATCTTTGATCGTGGGTCTAAAACCAATGTTGGCGAATTGATGCTTAAGTATGGTGGCGGTGGGCACCAAGCCGCAGGCACATGTCAAATTGCCGTTAATAGGGCTGAGTCTGTTGAGAAAGAGCTGATTGCAGCCATCAATGCTGATGGCTAGGTCTTTGATGGCTATCCAATAGAACGCAATAAGAGAAATATGGAAAAGCTTTGCATCTAGCAAAGCTTTTCTTTTTATTCGGTCACCGTTACACTCCGCGCTGAACTCAATTTATCAGCCCCCATATGAGACACTTAAGAACAACCTGCCATCCTGATATCGATCATCTCGACAATAAAGTGATATTCAATAGAAATGCGGCCAGAGCCATTGCTTTACGTGGTGAAGATATTCTTATGCTTTATACCGAGAGATATCATGACTACACCATTCCTGGTGGTGGATTGGACGAAGGTGAAGATATTATCGCTGGGATGGTGCGTGAGCTGGAAGAAGAAACGGGCGCTCAAAACATTCGCAACATTAAGCCTTTTGGCATCTATGAAGAGTTTCGACCATGGTATAAAAACGATGCAGATGTCATTCATATGATTTCGTATTGTTATACCTGCCAAGTTGATGAGCAACTTGGGGAAACAAACTATGAAGACTATGAAATTAAGAATGGGATGAAAGCGGTATGGATGAATATTCACGAAGCCATCGCGCACAATGAACGAACAATGGCGGAAAGTGAGAAAAAAGGCATGAGTATTGAGCGTGAAACGTTTCTCTTGCATCTAATCGCCAAGGAACTCATGTGATTCCCTTTTCCAGTGAAAGACTTGGGTATTGATTTAAAACCACTCGCTTTGAAATCAATACATTGCATTGCCCCAAGCTAATCACCCTCATAGATAAAGAAGTATCCTCCTTTAGCGAACAATCAGGAGGTTTTGTTAACGCGATGCAGCAGTCCTTTCTTCTGTCACATGTCCAGCCCCTTAACCCCAAAATGTTATACGTCTCTTCTCATCAAGCGTTGCAGTAACGATTCCAAGCTTAAGTGGAGGAATGGGACTGTTAAAAGGATCAGATTTCGATTGCCTTACATTACACAGATACTGTATATTTATACAGTATCTGTGATTAAGTTAGAGATTAGCATGACAAGATCAAAACGCAGTAAAGATCGTTTAATTTATCGCCATTTCTACGAGGTAATCAGTGGGGTGGTAGGTCTTTCATTATTTGGCGCTACATTGGTGCTAACCGATATTCTCAATGGATCATTGCTGAGTTTTTTACTTACTGTGGCATTATTTGCGATATGGGCGTTTATCTTTGCTAGACAGTTTTCGGTCAATCGGCGTGTCTTAAGCACTATTGTGTGGCTAGATGATTTCATTTATTTGGTTTGCCGCTCTTTAGTTTTGCCGGCTGCTTTATATCTCTTTACACTGGTCATTACTTTATCATTCACG
The DNA here is from genome assembly GCF_014694455.1 of Vibrio sp. S9_S30. Taxonomy (GTDB): domain Bacteria; phylum Pseudomonadota; class Gammaproteobacteria; order Enterobacterales; family Vibrionaceae; genus Vibrio. The sequence continues at coordinate 21,263 of NZ_JAAUWT010000033.1, forward strand.
TTGTTCGGCAGCTTCGAGTCGAATATACAGCAGCAAATGTTACCCTTCTTCATGGCAATAGGACTGTTGGTTATTTCTTTGATTGGGATGAAATTAACGTTCCGTAAACCTCGTCATTACTCCAAAGCAAGGTTTGAGCATATGTTAAGGGCAATGAAATAAGAGAGCATTAATTTATACCTAGCACCGCGAGCTGGTTTGGGTATAAGCTTTCTGCTTTATTTGGAATGACAGAATTTCTATGTATCCACTTATCCCTTTCGCCTTTCGATTTCAAAGAGGGGCAGATTTAAAAGACGCGATTGAATCTGTTGTGGTAGAACACGGCATTCGCGCGGGTTCTATTGCATCGTGTGTTGGAAGTTTGTCTTGCTTGCGCATTCGGTTGGCGGGGGCGCAAAAGTATTTAACCTTGGAAGAGCCTTTAGAAATCGTCTCTATTATGGGGACGCTAACTCACTCTCATCAACATATTCATATTTCTGTTGCCAATCGCAAAGGAGAAGTGTTTGGTGGGCATCTAATGCCCGGTTCAATCATTGATACCACGGCAGAGCTGATTATTCACAGTTACAACACGATGGTCTTCACGAGAGAGTTTGATATGAGCACCGGTTTTACTGAGCTTGTGATAAGAAATGGTATTTAAGACAAGGTTGCCTTTGTGCTCTCCAGCTCAACGAATAATCAATCGCTACAAGGGGCTACTTTCTCAAACTTTATAATTTTGCCATCGCTATAGAAGGATTCAAAGTGCGCGGTTTGAACAACCCTTTTGATGTATTTGGGCGAAAACAGAGCGTAGCATACTTGCTCGCTCTTTACCGATCTTACCGAGTAATACTGAAGACCTTCTCTGCCTGTTTGTTTGAGCTCTCTCGCTAGCTGTTGGCTGGCTCCGTAATTGTTGGAGTCATAGATCGGGTTATCTAAGCTGATGGATGTGAGATCATGCAAGTTAGCAGAAAACAAACATTCTAACCCGCGGTAGGTAATAACATCAAAAGGGCAGTTATCGATATTGTTCATGTAACGTACTTGATGGTACGAGACTTCCTCTATTGCGGTATCGATTGCTTGAGCACAATAAAATGCCCCAAATTGGTTGTCATTAAACCTTCCGCCGTCGTGGCTTAAATGCACAAATGGTGCTAGCGCATAGCTGCAACCGGAAATTCCAAAAGGTATATCGTTTAAGGAAACTAAAGAAAGGTTTCCAACCTCATTCTGTATTCGAGGGTTAGTGAGTTCTTGAATGGCGTATAAAGCAGAAAATTCCTCTTCACTTGCGACATCATCAAACAAAGTAATGGGCGGGTACTTCGAAGGGATGAGGCGATAGGCGATCTGGTCTTTGAGCATTTTTACAGAGTTGCTCATTGCCATTGACCACCTCGAAGTGCATTAATTCGATGATACACATCGTATAACGAGCCGAAGTTGCCTCCTTCGATAATCTCGATAGGGGAGCGGCCATTAAAGAATGAGTTGTTATTTTTACGTGTCATGAAACCATACACAAGTTCAGGATTCGTGAAGACCGTTCTGAGTACACCATGAATATTCAAAATAAGGCTAATTCGTTCAAGAAGATCATTACTTATGCTTAGTGAACTTGGGTTCGCTTTTGCTTTAAAAAATTGGCTTTTCTTTAGCCCAAGAATTTGCATCATTTGGTGATTGGATAATGACCATTTCTCCAAAATATCAATGGTGACCTTCAAGCCTGTTGAACGAACCTCTTTATCGTCAGTAGATAAACTATGCGCAAATACAGCATTAGTTGAATGAGCCATGCTCTCACCTCCAAACGTGCTAGTTCACTGTTTGCATAGTCCAAAATTATACCAAAATAGACTGGAAGTCCAATTAAAGACTTTGTGTGAGAGTGATAATGTGTTTGTTATATCAAAAACGCAAAAAGGGCGCTGTGTAAACAGCGCCCTTTTTTAAGGTGGCGGAGAGATAGGGATTTGAACCCTAGATACGCTATTAACGTATGCCGGTTTTCAAGACCGGTGCTTTCAACCACTCAGCCATCTCTCCGTTGCAGAGCAGATATTATGTAAATGACCGATCCTTGTAAAGGGATAAATTATACTTTTGAACACTTTGGTGGTATTTCCAGCAATGTGGTGCGTTAATATACATCGACGCGGTATAGGGTTGAAAAAAGGGAACAATAAATAGCGGAATACGAGAAATATAATCAAATTTCTTTGTTTCTAAAACGGATAATAAAATATTGTTTTATTGTTTATCATTTTGTTTTTTAAGAAGATATTACGGTTCAGACAACACCTGTTCGCCCGAAAGTATTTGCCATTTCTATTAATCTCATTCAAAATTACTGTTAAGAACTCTTGTGAGAGTTGTTGTGTAATAAGGTAAAATATGAAAGTTGTTGATATTCTCAAACACAAAAGTGAATCACTTGCTAGAAAGCATCATTTCGAGTTTCGCGAATTGATGTCCCCGATGCTGCGTGAGTACTGGAGTGATATTGTTAATAGAGCGCATGCGCAACATCTTTTCCCATGGGTTAAAGATCACAGTACACCAGCAGTTAATGAAGAGTCTCCACAAGCAGATAAACCGCATCTTCCAATGTCAGATGATGCGGAAAAGCTTTATCTTGAGTTACAGAGCCAATTAAACGAAGAGATTCACGTTGGTGATTGGCTCACCATTGATCAGGAGCGTATTAACGCTTTTGGTTTGGTTACAGAAGACATGCAATGGATACATACCGATCCAGAGCGCGCTTCTCAAGAATCGCCGTTTAAAACGCCAATTGCGCACGGTTTTCTTACGCTATCGATGCTCTCAAAGCTTACAGATAGTGTAGATCCCCAGAACCCTCAGTTTCCTTCGGCGAAAATGACGGTAAATATTGGGTTGAATCGCGTTCGTTTTCCTTATCCTGTGAAAGCTGGAAATCGGATTCGTGCCAGAAGTAAGCTCCTTAAAGTGACTCCCGTGGCAAAGGGCTTAGAAATAGAGCGCGAAATTAAAGTGGAAATTGAAGGCATTCGTCGACCGGGCTGCGTTGTAGTGTCCGTGATTAGACTGGTAATATAGTGAAGCATCGATGTTAAAAAAGGCTGCCATTTGGTCTAATGCCGATCGTTTAAGACTCTTGAACGATCCTTAATAGTCTTCATAATCGGTCCCAGATATGTATCTGGGACCGATTTTTTATGTCTGAATTTTCTTTAGAACTTCAAGCTACTGCTGAATTTC
>NZ_JAAUWT010000034.1 GCF_014694455.1 Vibrio sp. S9_S30
GATAGCGAAAGCCATGACAGCCTTGAAAATCCGAGAGGGATTCTAGCCCCTGATACTCGCGCACAATCAAGGTATCCGAAGCCAGTCCTTCGACATCCAATGAGAAGTTTAAGGTGCCCATGCAGTCAATCCGTTAAGCCAAAGTTCGTTCAACGAGAAAAAGCAAAGCCCCGTTGGGTGGCTTTGCTTGAAAGGTATGGGTTGAATTACGCTTCAACCGGCTTACGCCAATCGTCGGTTCCTGATGTGCCCGCGTTAACGTGATCCCAATTGATCTTGCGGTACGACATAGAAACGGTCACGTTCTGTGTAAAGTCTGACTTAGTTGGGTCTTGGCAGTGGGGCATTTCACAGTGAATGTCCACAATCGAAGCGCTTTCCAACACTGTGGTAAAGAAGTTCTCTTGCTTACCTTCAATGGAGGTGCGATACCATTTCAGTTCAACTTTGCTCATCTTTTCGCCAGACGCGAGCGCGTTGTACAGTAGAGGTACGGCTTTGTTCAGCGCCACGGTAAACTGGAACGGCTTATGAACACGTTGACCAGAAGGTTGACCAGACTGCGGGTCGGTTGGCACGGTGACGTTGTGGTTGAATTCTTGCACCAGCATTTGGTCTTCGTGCCCTTCAACAAAGGCATCACCAATAGAGTCGGTAGAAAGCGCGCCAGCGGTGATAAGCCCCTGAGTCTCGCCTTCGATAGAGATGTAACATGGAGTCGGCATAGTCAATCCTCATAAACAGGGGCTGTCCCCTTAGCGAATAAAAACGTTATTGTTTGGTTATTGAGTCGTATCTGAGTGCGGCGTGGCACCAGACACACCCCACTACAGAGCAAGGGGTATGCCAGAATGGAATGTTTATATAAAACAGAGAGTTGTGTGGATCTTGCTAGAGTGCAAAGCAAATAATTGCTTGTGTATGAGCGAATAATTGCTTGGGTAGCGAGAATGTGCCTGGATCGGTGTCACAAACTATTTTCGGTGGCTTACGCTATTCATCCCTTGATAGCTGGCTTTGGAAAAACCCAACGGTTGCCCTTTAGAAAAAAAGACGTGTGAGTGCTGGGTTTCTGCTTGGTGTAGCGCTCAGAGTGATAAATAGCATTTGTCATTTATACGCTGCCGTTAAAGCTACTCAAAAATATCAATGCTTAACCCTGTTGTTGGGAGTCCGCGTTGCTTGGTTCTTAATTCCGAAAGCGTTACCTCAAACTCCTCATCCGTCATATCTCGCCAGTACCTTGGCTTTCTGCCGGTTTGTTCGTCATGCGCTGCGGTAACCGGATCTTTTGGCCTCGCAGGTTCAAGGATCATGATGTCTGGTATCGGTTGGCTCACGTCCATATAGCGTTGAATCATGTTCCATAGGCGATAGTACTCGCCAACAGGTTGATTTGGTCCTATCAAGGTTCCAATGGGTACGCCAAACGAGTAACCCATATAGCGATGCACCAAAAACAAGCTGTAGCTTAAGTGTCCTTGATGAGAAGGGGCAGACATCAATACGCAGTCAAATTCAATGAATGGGTGGGTAAAGCGAACTTTGTTGCCTTTTTTATACAGCGTGACCATGCCAGTTTTACGGCTCAGATCAAAAGACCGTTTACTCTTAAGAAACGGCGCTAAGAACAAATACCCTCGAGAAACCAGTATAAAGTGCAAATAAACAACCGCAGAGGGGACAAAGAAATATGAGATGCTAGTAATTATTGCAACAAGTAAATCTGCAGTAATTGGAGTATCGGGATTAAAAAATGGGAGAGATGAAGCAAGAACCATTATCGGAACTACAACATAAAGAAACCCCTTGGCTATTGTGACCAAAAAAAAATAGAGCTGCGACCAAGCGGATAACGATTCTTGCTGCAGGGCACGTTCATTCCAAAACATACTTTTTGAGGTATCTTTCTCCATTTCACGAAAATCTGAAGGCTTTAAGTTTTCGATGCACGAGACCGAAACCACCGAGCTGGCTTTGGAAAAGCCCAACGGTTGCCCTTTGGAAAAAAAAGACGTGTGAGTGTTGGGTTTCTGCTTGGTGTAACTCTCGGAGTTATAAATGGAATTTATCATTCATATATGCCGCATCTAGTGCTACTCAAAAATATCAATACTTGGTCCTGTTGTAGGTAGCTCGCGTTGCTTGGTTCTTAATTCCGAAAGCGTTACCTCAAACTCCTCATCCGTCATATCTCGCCAGTACCTTGGCTTTCTGCCGGTTTGTTCGTCATGCGCTGCGGTAACCGGATCTTTTGGCCTCGCAGGTTCAAGGATCATGATGTCTGGTATCGGTTGGCTCACGTCCATATAGCGTTGAATCATATTCCATAGGCGATAGTACTCGCCAACAGGTTGATTTGGTCCTATCAAGGTTCCAATGGGGACGCCAAACGAGTAACCCATATAACGATGCACCAAAAACAGGCTGTAACTTAAATGTCCTTGGTGAGAAGGGGAAGACATCAATACGCAGTCAAATTCAATGAATGGATGGGTGAAGCGAACTTTGTTGCCTTTTTTATACAGTGTGACCATGCCAGTTTCGCGGCTCAGATCAAAAGACCGTTTGCTCTTAAGAAACGGTGCTAAGAACAAGTACCCCCTAGAAACCAGTACAAAATGAAAGTAAATAACCGCAGAGGGGACAAAGTAGTAAGAGACGATAACAATTGTCTCAATAAACAATTCGATAGTAATTGGAATGTCAGGGTTAAAAAATGGGAGAGTAGAAAATAAAGTTACAAGAGGAACCACAAAATAAAGAAAGCCCTTAGCGATTGTGGCCAGAAAAAAATAGAGCTGTGACCAAGCGGACAAAGATTCTTGCCGTAGTGCTTTCTCATCCCAAAACATGCCTCTTGAGGTGTCTTTCTCCATCTCCCTAAAATCTGAAGGCTTTAAGTTTTCGATGCACGAGACCGAAACCACCGAGCTGGCTTTGGAAAAGCCCAACGGTTGCTCTTTGGAAAAAAAAGACGTGTGAGTGTTGGGTTTCTGCTTGGTGTAACTCTCGGAGTTATAAATGGAATTTATCATTCATATATGCCGCACCTAGTGCTACTCAAAAATATCAATACTTGGTCCTGTTGTAGGTAGCTCGCGTTGCTCTGTTCTTAATTTGGATAGCGTTTCCTCAAACTCTTCATCCGTCATATCACGCCAGTACCTTGGCTTTCTGCTTGTTTGTTCGTCATGCGCTGCGGTAACCGGGTCTTTTGGCCTCGCTGGTTCAAGGATCATGATGTCGGGTATTGGTTTGCTCACGTCCATATAGCGTTGAATCATGTTCCATAGGCGATAGTACTCGCCAACAGGTTGATTTGGCCCTATCAAGGTTCCGATGGGTACGCCAAACGAGTAACCCATATAACGATGCACCAAAAACAGGCTGTAACTTAAATGTCCTTGGTGAGAAGGAGCAGACATCAAAACGCAGTCAAATTCAATGAATGGGTGGGTGAAGCGAACTTTGTTGCCTTTTTTATAGAGTGTGACCATGCCAGTTTCGCGGCTCAAATCAAAAGACCGTTTGCTCTTAAGAAACGGGGCTAAGAACAAGTACCCCCTAGAAACCAGTACAAAATGAAAGTAAATAACCGCAGAGGGGACAAAGAAATATGAGACGTTTATAGCTGAGTAGATAAATAAATCGACAGTGATTGGTATATCGGGATTAAAAAATGGGAGAGTAGAAAATAAAGTCACAAGAGGAACCGCAACATAAAGTCCAACTTTAGCCATTGCTACTAAAAAGAAATAGAGCTGTGACCACATCGATAAGGACTCTTGCCGCAGGGCTTTCTCATCCCAAAACATGCCTCTTGAGGTGTCTTTCTCCATTTCACGAAAATCTGAAGGCTTTAAGTTTTCGATGCACGAGACCGAAACCACCGAGCTGGCTTTGGAAAAGCCCAACGGCTGCCCTTTGGAAAAAAAAGACGTGTGAGTGTTGGGTTTCTGCTTGGTGTAACTCTTTGAGTTATAAATGGAATTTGTCATTTATTGCGTTTTCTCTATCGGTTTCGGTTTTTATGGTCGCACAATGGCAACCCCCCTGAGCCAATCCTCGTCCTTTTTATTAAACTTTGGAGTGCTACTGACTTTTGAGTTATCAAACGTTTCATCCAACTCCGGCCCAGGGTAAATCGTATCGTTTGCTCTAAGCCGGACGCGAATGCTAAATGCTTTAAAATAAGTGTGAGTATAAGCTCTACTCTTAAACATGTCGGTTTCAAAGCTTGTACTTTTTAAAGGAAGATCATGTTTTACAAAAAAGGCATACCCGTCAAACGTATTTACTGTTTTTAGCACCCTTAAGTTGTTTGAGCGCGCCTCCGAAAGTTTGGCGGAGTAAGAAATCCCCCTACGGCTGGTCTCTTTCGTTTTCCGCCAGATTCCCTGCCTCGCAAAAAACTCTATCCTCAATTTTTCCTTATTGAACAGAGACGCGAGATTGGTGTTCACCCATATCACGTGTGTCGCCCCTAATGCTTTCACTTCCTCGGTAATGGAGGCGGGTAATTCCGTTTGCTTTTCAATTGCGTACGATTTGATCGAAATATTGAACATTAACCCAATAAATCGGTTAAATGCGGTTTTTGGATCTTGCAAATGCTTGTATTTTTTTGATGGGTCTTTACCAAAAGGACCGTTTTTTAACCATACTTCAATCGGTGCATCCTTAAAAATGGTGTAAAGCACGAACCCGAGCACGGCTATCCCCACCCCTATCCAAGCTATGGGACCAAGGCCCAGAAAAGTGGCAGACGAGGTAAATAACCCTGTTGCTAGGGTGGTGACCAGCGTGCCCATTGCAACCATCCCCATTGCCAAACCCGCATCGGTATCGTTTGATTCGAAGAGGCGGTAGCTGTCCCAAGCAGCTATGCCTGCAGTCAAAAGTCCCCCAAAAATCCCAATGGTCCCTAACCGGCTAATATTACTGACTAAGGTCGTTGTACCGTTTTGAAAGGTAAAGCGGGCAACAAGGCTCGGTGGAAAACGTACAAAAGTCTTAGCGCTATTGATGGCAAAGGAAGACGCATTAGATGTGTAAAAGTTTGCCGAGTGCGCCAGCGCGACACCTAAATCTAAAGTAGCGCTAAACGCATTAGCGATAGAGTGCAAGCCATTCTTCTTATCAATCATGTTTTTAAAGTGTTGCAAATTATTGATCAAATTTATCGTTTCAATCACCGTGATAAGGTATGGGACTTTCAGTGCTTCATAGATTTTACTTCCTGTCTCCCCTTTTTTGCCAATGTCTTGCAATGTTCTTTGTGTGGCTTCCCTATTTAAAGCCTCGGCGACTTCGGAACCTTCCGGTACCACTACCACTTTAAGGGGGAGCTTTTCACCAACACTTTTGGTCCCGGATATCACATCGTTCGAATGAAACGCCTTTTTCCCAGTAGAGGCGATCAGTTTTCCATTTTTATCGAACAAACGCCCCATAGGGGTTTTATTTTTCTTACTTTGTATATGCTTGCGTTCTACATCCAACACGCCGTAACTCAACCCGTGGCCATGCACGCCAACCACTGCGCCTTTTAATTCAGCACCCCCAACAGGTACATAGGTCATCTCGCCCCACAGTTTTGAATTTGTGGACTTTAACAATGCGAGAACGGGTGCATAAGCTGAATTGAACTCCAGCACTTTAGCGTGTTCACTAATACTTTTAGATAACGCAAGTACTGCGTCGAAGTAGCCTCGTAAAATGCCATCGGCTGTGTTTGAAATTCGGCGTGCCGTAGCGAAAGGACCTTCGGAATTGTCATTTGCCTTAGCCATGAATGCTAAGTCCATGACCTTGAGTGCGTCATCCTCGATGATAAAGTGTTCACTTTCCCACTGCGCGAGGGATTCAGGAGTCGCGAATCCCGTTCCTGAATTGAATGGCTCTGGCGGCGTGTATTTATCTTCCAACGAAACCAGCTCCGTCGATGGGAATAAAATTTTATGGAGCGGGTGAGGGCTGCCGCTTTTGAGGATATGTCTTACCGTCGGCATGAAGCTCACAGGCTTTTTATCCTCTGGAATCGTCATCGAATCAAGGTTGTCGATATCCATGCTTAATGCGGTTAAGCCATACCCCGCAATGACATGAGCCGCAGAAGCATTGACTCCATTAAGTGAACTGATGTCGCGAAGCACTTGTGCGGTGCGTGTGTCGTTCATTTTTAGTTCTACGGCTTCCTGAATTTTTTTTACATCTCGCACACAGATCTGCCGTTCAATGGTTCTCATTGTGCGATGGAATCGCCCTCCCCAATACGTATCGAACTCGTCTTTATGTTCGTAGAATGGGTTCTCTTGCTCGCCAAATTTTTTTGGCAAAACAAATCGTTGAACCAGCTCAGCGCATTGGAAATACTCTTGTTTAGACATATCCGTATAGACTTGCTGCAAATAACCAATGCCATACATCACCGTAAAGGCGTTGTGCCTCAGGTCAAACAAAGGGTCATCTAGAACAATGGCTCGGAGCTTGCGCTCGCGTGCGTCAGCCAAACAATCTTGAAGTGCGTCAGTCTTCCATGCGTCTTCGCTGGCACTTTCTGGTGAAACAATCGCCTCTAGAGCCGCGTGCTTCATTCCGTATTCGTATTGGTAAGTTTCATTGTACCTGAGGGCATCTAACGCACTTTTCCCATCAGCAGCAATGGTTTTGAATTTGCTTTTTATTTCTTGGTATTGGTTATTAAGCCACTGACCAGATAGGTCATGGTTTAGGTACCTAGGTTCTGCACAGAAAAGTTCAATCTCAGGCTGGCGAGCTCTCATCTCGGGCAACGTATTGGCATTAAGAACGTCAATATGGTCTTTCACATTTAGCCTATGAAAGGCGACCAGACGCTTTGAGCGATCGTATTCATTGGATTCTAGGTAATTTAAATACTGCGCACTCCATTGAACTTCAGAATAGGCAAAATGAATTCTTGCTCCTCTTCCATTCGCTTTTGCTGGTACCCAAATATCGCTAATGGGTAAGCCTTCAGGTTCTCTCTCTTCGATTTTGAAAGGTTGATCGGTAGCTTCTCGGTACTTATACAGATCGACGTCTCGGAACTTAATGGAGCCATCTTCTTGCGTACGAACTTCAATTTCTCGCCACGCTTTATGGTTGTAGAAAACATAGAGGTACCCGTTACGGACGGGGGCTATTCGATCCTTGTAATCTAAATTTTCATCAAACGTAGGCAGCAGTGTGAGTGGAACGATGGAATGAAGTAAGTAATGTTGCTCGCCAGATTGTCTCTCGCTTGGCTGTATGTTTGGGTATAACGGTAGGGTTATTTGGCCATTTTCCTTCGACACCGCCAACCAAGCATTAATAGGGGCTTGTTGTGCCGACCAATCCCAACTGTTGATTGTTGTATTGTCAAGCGAGTCCGTTTCGATTTGCTGCTCTAACCATTCCTGTCGGATCTGATCGGTTTCATCGTAGAACATGATCGATTGCTCAGGATTGTGCTGAATACCGCTGACTTCGACGAATACTTTCTTCGACTCACAGGCTGGTTTTGAGCTGAGCTTATTCACCGACATAGTGCTTGTCCTCAATCATTTTTTGTTCAAGAGCGTGAAATTTGGAATCCAGATCCAGTGTTTCTAAATGCATCACACTTTCTATATCTTCAGGGGATGCGCCATATTGGTCGCATAGTTGAAAGAATCTGTGGATGTCATTTGGGGGGGTAAGCCCAAGATTTTCAGAGTGCATGTAAAGCGTTCGATACCGCATCCATTGTTTTTCATTACAATGAGTTATAGATTGTTTAGACAAATACTCACCAATAATTTTGTCGTCATAAAGGCGTTCAAGAGCGATTTGCTGAGAGGGGGAAAGTACTTTTTGTGTGTTTGCTTTCGAGCTGTTAACTTCCGTGCCTTCTGCTGAGTTTTCGAAAAAACAGACAGAACCGCTGTTTGGAGAGTACGATGGCGAAATCCAAGTAACCTGCTTGATGATGCCAAGCCAAGCTTGGGTATCCATTGGGTTGGATTGACCAAAGAAATAGTGCGCAATTCGTGAGTTGTAAAAGTGAAAGACGCCCCTTCTCGCTCCATCAAAAGAGATCGTGAGACCAGTTCTTAATTGACGAAGAAGATGCTTGAATGACAATGATGTTGGAACAGACACAAGAATCCAAGACCAATCAAAATCTGAGGGCGTTCCCTCTGTCAGTCGCCTAAATAGCTTGCTTTTTATGTCACACCTAGCGACCACTGGGCTAATGGACAAGAACTCCTCAAGCACGCTTTCGGCATAAAGAGGTTCTATTTCAGCCGTCTCGGCAAGCTCATACAACGCTTGAGCAGTTGAAGCGCTATAAGATGCAATGATGTAGTGCTTCAAATCGTTCTGGTTCGGATCCAGCAGAGTGGAGCGTACCTTCGTATTGTTTGCTTCCGACATGGTAATCAAGTCCGACATATAGCTCACTTCCGGCAAGGGCAGTTTGTTAACGGACACGAACCATCGGGTTGCCTTTGGCAGATCTCGGTGATTGCCATATCCGACGTGTTGTCACTTTGGATTCGCTGCATGAGTACTGGGGTTGCAGGAACCAGGCTTTGTAGAGAAGCGACAGAAGGAGAAAACGCTTGCACCACTGGCGCAGCCAACCCTTCTAACGTCAAAGGCAACTTGGCACCTTGCCCACCAAATCCGCTTCCGCTGCCCGCGCTGCCGCCTGAATTGAGATTGATTTTTGACCCAACCACGTGCACGCCTGCGGGATCCACCTTCACAAAATTGCCACCGACTTTTAATGTGAGTTCGCTGCCTGCCTCCAGCACAATTTTTACGCCGGATTTTAGGTGAATTTCCGTCGCGGCTTCGCTTGCCCAGTTACTGCCGGCCTTTTGGTGAATAGAGCCGTCTACCACCAATGATTGATCGGCGGCGATTTTGGTGCGGCTTTCTCCGCCTACGGCTAAATGGCGAGCGTTTTTGATGTGGGTGAATTGATCGTTGTCGACCGTTGTGTGCTCGTCGTGCCGTATGTGGCTTAGGCTGTTGTTTTGAACGTCTCGCTCCAAATCTTTTTGGGCATGCAAGTAGATTTTTTCGTTGTCGGCTTGATCGTCAAAGCTAAATTCGTTGAACCCTTCGCCTTGGTGCGTTTCTGTACGAATCACCGTTTTGGTTTTGTTGTCAGGCAAAGCATAAGGAGGCGTATTGATGGCGTGGTAAGTTCGCCCCGTGATGATCGGCTGGTCATGGTCGCCATTCAAAAAAGAGACAATCACCTCGTGACCGATTCGTGGGATGGCCATTGTACCAAATTGGCTGCCTGCCCATTCTTGGGACACTCGCACCCAGCAAGAGCTGTGTTCATCTCCGTTTGAATAGCGATCCCAAGGGAAATGCACTTTCACACGACCATGTTCATCACAAAATATTTCTTCACCTTCGGGGCCGACAACCAGAGCCATCATGGGTCCATCGACGTGTGGTTTTGGTGAGGGGGTGGCACGCCACTGCCTATTAGCAGGGATCACGGTGAATTGGTTGCTGTAAGTAGTGGCGCCACTGCCGCCTTCTTCTTCTAATGCTTGGGGCTGCGAACCCGAATGCGTGACCTTGACCACAATCCAAGCTCGGTTGCATTTAGGATCTAGGTGATCGGTGAGCGTAAATTTCACACCCGCTTGCAAGCCGGCATGGTTACTTTTCCCACGCGCCGTGTGGGCGGCTCGGCGAAGGTATTCCAAACGGTATTGACTGAAGGCTTGGCCGCTTTCATCGTCTTTGTAGCGGGCTGGCGCATCGTAATGTTCGTACCCATCGCGTTGATAGGCCAGATCGTTACCCAGTTTTTCTTGTTTGAACGAATAGGTGGGTTTCTTAAAACTGTATTCTTGAAACGTCACGTTGGTCGCGTCTGAACGGACTCTTTCTGTGAGCCCGAAAACATAAGGGGTATCGATTTGTCCCCCCGCCAATGCGTTATACGTTACTGGAAGCGGTAGGGCGTCGTAGGTTTGGCTATCGTCACTAAAGACGACGGTGTGCTTGCCTACTTCGTGTGTAAATCGGTACACCAAGCCTTCTTCTGCCGCCAAACGGTGCATAAACTCAAGGTCGGTTTCGCGGTATTGCACGCAAAACTCTCTTGGCTGACAGGATCGTTTTAGGGAAAAAGCATAATCGTTGATGCCCATTTCCTGAAACAACACCGACAAAATATCCGGCACACTCTGATGTTGAAAAATTCGGCTGTTTTGACGTAGGGACAAACGCTCTATGGCTGGGACTAATGTGAGCGTATAGAAGGTATGTTGACGACCCGTATCGCCTTTATAAAAAGCACGGACAATACCGTGAACGGTTTGTGTTACTTCACCATTTTGAGTGATGGTGAGCCAAGCATCTTTGTCGATAACCTGATCTGGCTGAATGTCCATAGAACGGCTAGCAAGCTTAATCTCGTATCTAAAACCGTGGCATTGACCCTCGTTTGAAAGAGACTCCTGTCCTTGATATTCGCGTACAATCAAAGTATTTGGAGCTAAGCCTTCGACATTCAGAGAGAAGCTTAATTTGCCCATGCAGTCATTCCGTTTAGCGATCGAACTGATTAAATATCTGCATTAAAGGTGCAGAGAAAGAAAATGCAAAGCCACACAGTGTGACTTTGCTATCATGCGAACAACCTATTCCGTATGGGGAGTGCACCAACGAGATGGGGAGCAAATCATTAGCGCAAATACAGTGTTGGTCGATTGCTTGATTATGCTTCGACCGGTTTACGCCAGTCGTCCGTACCCGATGTACCTGCGTTTATGTGGTCCCAGTTGATCTTACGGTAAGACAGAGACACGGTAACGTTCTGAGTAAAATCAGAATTGGTTGGATCTTGGCAGTGTGGCATCTCGCAGTGGATATCTACGATAGAAGCGCTCTCAAGAGAGGTAGTGAAGAAGTTCTCTTGCTTTCCTTCGATGGATGTACGGTACCATTTCAATTCAACCGATTTCATTTTCTCGCCCGATGCCAATGCGTTGTACAACAACGGAACCGCTTTGTTCAGGGCAACAGTGAACTGAAATGGTTTATGAACACGTTGTCCCGATGGCTGACCCGACTGAGGATCCGTAGGGACCGTTACGTTGTGGTTAAATTCTTGGACCAGCATTTGGTCTTCATGACCTTCAACAAACGCATCACCGATAGAATCGGTAGACAGTGCGCCAGCAGTAATAAGCCCCTGTGTTTCACCTTCAATGGAGATATAACATGGAGTTGGCATATTCAATTCTCTTTTGACTTGGGCTGTGCCTAATTCAGCAATAACCCCGTTTTAATTAATCTATTAATAACAAATAGACGTGTGCGTAATTCGCTTGTTCAGTTGTCAATCGACGTATTGAATAAAGCAACCGCCGTGCCAAATAATAAATACTTTAAAATCAATAACTTATTAGGGTGGTAAGGTGTGGTTGAGCAAGTAATTGCTTTTTGTTGGGCAATTTGTTGCTCGAATAGCGAAAAAATGCCTGGATCAACATCACGAGGTGATGAATTTCCATGTAGTAAGCATTCAATTATTCATCGTGAGGTGAATGCAATAAGAAATGAGGAAGGGGAGCACACACGTTGTAAATAAGGGCGCGGTTTCAATAAAATCGCGAACTTGTCTTAGTATGTAACGCTCCAGCAAGATGAAGGCTTTTTAAAATGTGTCCCCAGTTGTTTGCGTTACTTGAGTTATTTGTAAAAACAAAAATAAAAGAGTCGCTGCGAAAAATGGCAAGCAGCGACTTAATTATCAAACAAGGGATTCGAAAAAATATTAGAATTCGAAAAATATTAAATTAGCGGCTTAGAATATGTTGATTGACCACCCCATATTTATCTAGGTAACCTTTCATTTCATTAACGATTAAAATATTCTCTGAACTTTTAGAAAGACTACAAATTATATCGGTAACAGATGAAATCGAGATTAATGGGCAGGAAAAGTGTTCTTTACAATATTGTGCCGCCGAGATTCCAGTGTCTGCCCCTGTTTCTTGCCTATCTACTGCGACAACAAAGCCAGAAACCTTTCCTCCTGCCTGCTCGACCAAAGTAATACTGTCCTTGACGGTAATACCTGATGTCACCACATCATCAACGATAAGGACTTTTTTGCCGGTTAAGTTGGCTCCAACGAAGGAACCGCCATCACCATATGTTTTTTCTTTTTTTCTGTTAAAACAAAACTCTACCGTATTCCCTGTTATGGCTTGAATAGAATTTGCGACCCCTATAGCAAGGGGGATCCCCTTATACGCGGGACCAAATACAACATCATAATCCACTTCGGAATCCACAATTTTTCTGGCATAAAAATCGCTTACGGCTTGCAGTGATTTTGTATTGTCAAGCTTTCCAAAATTAAAAAAATATGGGCTCTTACGACCCGATTTAAGTGTAAAATCGCCAAAGACAGCAATATCTTGTTCTATTAAGTATTGGGCAAACTCTATAGAAATATGTTTAGACATTACTTAACTCCCTTTTTATATCTTTTATTGAGTAATATCCTTCTGCTATCATTTTTTCTTCCAAACTCTGAAGGATATTATTAATCACATTTGGACCTTGATAAATGAAGCTGGTGTAAACTTGTAACAAATCAGCACCCAATTTTAAGCGCATATAGGCATCTTCACCGCTTTCTATACCTCCAGATGCAATAATGACTTTTTTGCCGTACAACACTTTCGATACTCGTGACAAAAATTCATATGATTTTCTTTTCAATGGTGAGCCAGACAGACCGCCAATAACTTCTGAGTATTTAGTCGGAAGCATTGTTCGATCTACCGTGGTATTACTGACAATAACACCATCTATATTGGATTCAGATAAGTAGTCTAATAGCTCCAATTCCAAGGCTAAGTCGTTGTCTGGTGAAATTTTGACAACAATAGGCTTTATGCATTTGCAATCATGCTGAAAGTCTCTAATACGACTAATAATGGGATGTAGCTCTTGAGGCGAATGTAAGTTTCTAAGACCATCTGTATTTGGAGAAGAAATATTCAGCGTAATATAGTCGGCTTCCTGATTAAATACTTCTATACCTCGAAGAAACCCCTCTACATAGTTGAAATTCGATTTGTTCACTCCCAAATTTATCGCGGTCACACAGCAAGACTTGGCTTTTTTTAATCGAGATAAGACTTTTTCTGCCCCGTCAGAGTTAAAGCCATATCTATTTATAATCGCTTTTTCCTCACTTAAGCGAAAAAGTCTAGGCTTTGGATTTCCAGGTTGAGGTTCAGGTGTGACTGACCCAACCTCAATGTGACTAAACCCGATGTTACCAAGCCCTTGTATGGCTTTGCCATTTTTGTCAAATCCAGCCGCTAACCCTATAGGATGTTTAAAATGAAGGCCTAATACGTTATTGGAAAAATCTACCTCGCTAGACTCATAAACGCGTCTCTTAGGATAATATTTTAACCCTTGAATCGCGATATCATGGGCTACCTCTGGAGGCAAAAGACGGAGAGTTTTATGAAGCACTTGAGCCCTCCACCTTCTTTTGATTTATCACATCAATTACCTTCATCGCGAATATGATGGAGGAGAGTATGACTGTTAAAGTATTGGCGATGATCATTGGTATTGATTCGAGAAATACACCATAACTTAGCCAGCATAGAGTTCCGATTAAGAATAAAGAATACATGCCAAGGGAAATACTCGAAGTATCCCTAATTTTTATTGTATGCAACACTTGAGGAAGAAAACTGACAGTTGTTAATGTTGCGGCTATGTAGCCCAAAATTTCTAAATTCATTCTTTGTTACTCCAATGATATGCGTAGGTCGAGATTCGATCGTGTAATATTTCTGAACTTAATATGTTCACATTATTTTCTTCCAACCAGTTTTCATCGTAAAACTGATCGAGGTAATTCACTCCAGTATCTGGGCAAATAGCCATTGCAGAATTCACATAATCTAGTTGTAATCCAATTAATGCGCCCATAATGCTCAAACCTGAAGAACCACCAAGTAGTATTCCGTTACTTTTAGCCATTTCATGACAAATTGTGAAGGCTTCTTCGTCTGAGATGTTTTCTGTGAAATCTATATTTGTTTCGTCAAGATTACTTGAGCGCCAAGATAAGCCCGCACCGTTGACTAAATAGGGTTTAAATTTTTTATTTAATATGGCCGAACCCACAACATCACAGGCAACTGTCAATATTGTATCGTTTAATTGTTTAACTCCATTCGCAATCCCACTCATATGACCGCCAGTACTAATTGCGCCTGAGATCAGGTCAACATTCATACTCGCTACTTCCTTGGAGGTTGTATTGTAATGGTATGTTGGATTATCCGAATTTTCATATTGATTGGGCCAGTATGTATCTGGTTTCTTTAAAAGATACTCTTTAACTTTCTCTATTCTTGTTGATTGATATCCGCCGTTTGAATCCTTCTCTGTCACCAGAATGACGGTTGCTCCAAACGCTTTAAACCAATTCAATGCCGACGAACTGACCTTAGGATCGACCACGATGACAACGTTAAAGCCCATACTCGCCCCAAGCATTGCGAGAGATTTACCTAGGTTGCCGGAAGTGGATTCGATAACAGTCCCCCCTTTTTTAAGCCTTCCTGATTTAAATGCCTCATGAATTAACCCTAAAGCCGTTCTGTCTTTGATACTTAGATTAGGGTTAAATTGCTCTAATTTGACAAATAGCTTCTTCCCGTCAGGAATGAGTGGGTGGTTTATTTTTACAATAGGTGTGTTGCCAATTGTTTCGGATATATTATTACAAATTGTTGTAATCATTTATTTAACGACTCTTAGACAGGGGATAGGGCGACTAGTCAGTAGCCTGTTTTCGTGTTCACCAATGTAAATTGGATCTTCAATATGAAGAGCCCCAAAACCGAGCTCGTAATATGGCGTTTCTATAGAGAGCACCATGCCAACTTCAATCACAGTATCGTCTTTAGGCTGTAGAATTGGCATCTCGTATGGTTCATGTCCTATTCCATGTCCGACATGGTGTCGTCTATAGTGCGGAACTCCATTTTTTTGAGCGACCTCCATCATCAAGTGGAATACATCCGAAGCCTTCATCCCCGGGCGAATTAATTCAACCGCACTTTGCATTGATTTTTGTAGGCCAGAATATATTTGTTCCGCTCGATCGGTTACTTCTTTATAAGGATAGACTCGGGCAATATCGGACCAAAACCCCTGATAACAGGCATCTGAATCAAACCAGATAAGATCACCGGCTTTGAGTTTTATATGATTCTTTTGAGTTCGTTGACCGCCGACAGCGGCTCTACCAATTTTGACCATAGTCAAAGCCGGCTTCGCCCCGTGTTTGACGAGTTCAATCTCGAAAATAACGCGAATGTCCTCTTCAGACATGCCTTCTTCAAGATTCTGCAATACAGAGTCAATGGCACGTTCATTAATCTTGGCAGACTCAGAGAGCATTTCTATTTCATACTCTGTTTTAAAAACTCTTACTTTCCTTATGAGACTGGCCAAAGGTTCTACTGTGAAATTTTCATTTGATGCAAGTAATTGACGTGTTTTTTGGGGAGTCGCATCTTCATCAATCGCTATGTTTAAATGTTTTCCACCACGATAAGTCTCTAGTAAAGAAAGCAATGCAGAGGCAGCAGTTTCAAAGGATAACTCAGTATTTGAGTAATCTTTTAACTCAAGTTCTTCGTCGGATAATTCTGCACCACAATGTTCTCGATAGAATGTTCCAAACGTCCTTACTTCAAGTAAATTCGATTTACAATCTTGTACCTGATCAACTTCGGCTACAGGCACAACCACCGAAATCTTCTCAGTGCTATCTTTAAAAATAACGACATACGACTCGCCGTAATAAGGGTTGAGCGTTTTTACAACTGGATTATAACCAGTAAAATAATTAATATTTTCTTTTGTGGAAGCGACAACAATATCGATATCGTTGTCGATCATTTGCTTCTTTAATTGAATATGGTTATAGATCATAACCTAACTCTCTCATAATAATTGTAACGGCTGGTGCTATCTCGTGTTCTTGTGAGATTAAGCTGCGAACAGGAAACCACTTGAGTTGCCTTATCTCGCTTTTGGCTTTAGGTTCGATAAGGCGTTCTGTTGTAGTAAAAACAGACATCGTAAAATGACTGGAACTATCATGATTCGGGACTTTCAAAGCGAGCCGCTGATCCAACCGATCTCTATTAAGTCTGATGTCAATTTCTTCATCGATTTCACGAATGAGTGTATCCAGCTCACTTTCCCCTATTTCATTTTTTCCTCCAGGAAAGTACCAGCACGGCTTATTTTTAGGCTGGATGAGTAAGACTTCCTCATCGCGAACAGCCACTAAGCAGGAACATTTCAAGCTAGCGCTCCACTAATAATCTCATTGGTCAGTTTGTCGGGTGTGTTGATGTCATAGGCTTTGTAGTGCATTCCTGCAATCCTCATTGGATCACCAGCATGGTAGAACTCATAGCTTAATTGTCGCTGACCAAATGCATCACCACTTAAATCCCAAGCCAAGTTCAACAGTACAGAGCGCTCTTTTGCACTGATTTGGGGGCTATCGAGCGCCTCTATCAATATGGAGGCGTTGTCCCCTTGAAAGTCGTCTTTGTGTGGTACAGCAAGCATTGACCCAGCAGCAAAAGACTGTATAGCTTGCGTCATCGATTGATACCACTTAGGGAAGTGATAGCGTAATGCTTGGATAGTGGTGATATTAGGAGTAAGAACTCCGTTGCTATCTTTTGTCGCCGAATGTTCAGTCAGCAGAATGGCTCCCTTGACCAGCTCAAGGCTTGTCGTCATTTCACCAAGCTTTTCCTGTACATTAGGGAACTGAGCCAACCCCATATTTTCGGCAAGTTTAATGGCAGTGCCAGTCACTAATTCCGCTTTTGTTAGGCCTCTAACAATACCCTGATGACCTGTATGGTTTCGCGCAAACGATTTATCGTAAAAGGCATTGGATTTCTCGACGTTTTTATAAACTAAAACTCGATCCCAAGGTATTTCGACATTATCAAGAACTAAATAAACATCTATTTCATCAAAAAGAGAGGCAATCGGATGGTCAAATTGGCTGTAACCTGGATGGTTAAGCGGCTTTCTGCAGATTTGCTTTACACCCTTTAGCCCCACTGGCAGGCTAAATGCCACTGCGTATTCTTCGTCACCCTCTTTTAACCCAGGCATATTGAAAACGAGTAGTTCGTCAACAATTGGACCTAGCGTGACGATCATTTTTGCACCAGATACAACAATCCCATTTTCGTTCTCACTTACTACTCTAACCCCCGCATATTGGTTGTCGATGGCACCGATGTTCTTACTTCGATCGATCTGAGGATTAATGGCTGCATGACCAATAAAAAGATTATTGGACTTACAGTATTCATAATAATCTGCGGCATTTTTCGCATAATTGGCTCGTGTGTCTTGGCCAAGAATATGAGCATTGGATGCCAATGCAACAATTGCGGAGTTAATAAAGTCGGGCGTTCTTCCCAGCATCCCGTATGAGAGCTCAGATATGGATTTGTAGCATTCCCGTTTGCGTTTAAGATCATCCAATGTTTTCGGAAACATTAGACTCATTGCGCATCTATTTCCGTGTTCGTCTATAAATGTGTGAACATCTTGATGCTCTTCCTGAGCATTGTAATAGGATTTGATCATTTCGATCGCACCAATAAATGTAGGCTCTTTACTTACATCATCTATTAACTCACCATTTACATATATTTCACGACTATCTGACGTGATTCTACCTATGTAATTATCTGAAAGCATGTCAACCCCTTAAACCATATCACCAATTAAACATTTTTCATCAACACCAAGTTTTCTTACTAAATTCTTGATGTCATCAACCATATGTTGAGAACCATATATGTGGATATATTGCTATTTTTTGTATTTATATGTGGCGTTTCCTATCTTTTCTTTAAATTATTTACTTTATTTAATGAAAGATAAGTTATCTATGATTATTAGCATGGCTAATACTAGTAATCATAGAAACTAATGAATAGCCACCAAGACTTTTATTCATCGAATAGAAATGAATATTTTTACATTTGATTTATTTATACCCAGAGCTAAGTATTGTTCTCCAATGCTGAAGGTTGTTTCAGGTACAATGGTGACCTTACTAGAGCAAACTGGTTTCTAAACATCTTGACCTTCTGCATAAACAACATAGACGATCTCAGACGTTAAACTATTTTCAATAATACTGTGTGATACAGAATCTCCAGTCCCAAATCCTATAAATAGTTCAATGCAACAATCCCAATCATAACCTTCTATAGAATTTGATATTGAATAATATCTAACATTGTCTAAGTTACCGTAAAGCTTTGAATGTTTTCTTTTCTTGACTTGGTATAAATAGAAGTCTTGCTTTAAATAAGGCTGTCTAAATTTAGCTTGCTCGATGGTAAATGTGTGCAAATTAAATGTCGTGTAGATTTTATAGGCAGCAATTTCCCAGATTCAGCCGCTTCTAATATATCGATATGATTTATTGCTTCCCCTGTTTTCCAACTTACAATCGATATGTCATTACTTGAGTAACATGCTGTATAGCAAGGTATTTTATCCAGATTTAACTTCCTTGCTGCCTCATAGCGATGGTGACCATCCATAATGGTATTTGTTTCTCTATCTATAATAATTGGCTCTAACCATGCACCTGTTCTAACAATCGAATCATATACAGACTTGACATTTAATGGGTCTACATGTTCATGGGGCTTTAATTTTCTGACGTCTATTAATTCAAATATGAAATTGTTCAAAATAATCTATTCCTTATAATAATCACACTCATAGTACCTATATAATAGATACTACGTATTTAAGTACGATATTAAGCATTTATTAATGTATTTATTAATCTAATGATGCATGACTTAAGAATAACTATGCAATTATAATATTGTAAACATTTACTTCAATTAATTATTTTCTATATTCTGACTTTATATGAAAAAATTCCCACATTAATCTTATTGTTTTTAGACTCACTTCAAATTTTTTATTTGCTATTTTTTATGTAAATACTTTAGTTCGACTTATATTAATTGTTGATATAACAAATTGTTACGAATATAATTATTCTGGATCCTCTCTGAATAATTTGATAAGAAGAATATTTATATTATTATATAGGTTCTCCATACGGTTTAAAATAAAGATTCACAATGCTTTTACACTTTTTTAATAGTATTGAAGATATGGTTAACGTTATAACTTTCGTAAATTTATAGTGTAATAAATAACCAGTTTTTTATAGGGGAACTTGGCACTTTTCTGTTCTTAAGTCATGTTATGCTATAACAAGTTATCTATAGGTTTTTTTAAAATCTTTGATCGTTACCATCTCGATTTTTTATAAACTAGAATTTAGCTTGTATTACTTAGGTTAAAATGAAGACATTTACGCTACACCATATCAACGACACTCACTCCCACTTCCAAAGTCAAGAATTAGATCTGAACCTAGCCATTGATGATGATATTTTGAGCGTCAAAGTTCTCGCAGGTGGGTACGCTTTACTCAAGAGTTACGTTACAGGCTACTCTATTAACGAAACACGTTTTTTCTTCCATGCTGGCGACTGTTTTGAAGGGACATTGGAATTTAGTTATTTTAAAGGTAAAGTTAATTCATGCCTTGCTAGTCAGCTAGAGCTGGACGCAATGGTGATAGGAAATCATGAATTTGATACTGGAGATGACTATTTATCAGACTATATAAGTAATATTAATTTCCCGATTATTTGTTCCAATATGGAACTGCCTACCTCTGGTACACCACTCAATAAGCATGACACATCCTCACTCATATGCATCGGGAATAAAGACGAGACACCTCCATTTAGGTTAGTTAGCAAGAAAGGGATCAGTATTGCAGTTATCGGTGTTACAACAGACGCCATGCATGATATTGCAGCCCCTTCTCCTGGGTTAAAGTTTCACGATCCTGTTGTGACTGTAGAACGCGCCGTAAGGAGGGTAAGGCAGGTCACTTCTGCTCCCATTGTTTTATTGAGCCATTTAGGGTTTGAACGCGATGTTGAACTAGCGCATGCTGTACCGGAAATCGATTTTATCATTGGTGGTCACAGTCACACCCTTTTAGGAGACTTTACAAACTTAGGGATTGAAAGCTCAGGTCCTTATCCATATCAGGTTGGATCTACATGCATACTGCAAGCGGGGTGCAACAGCCAGTTTATCGGGGAATTAATCGTACACTCAGATCCTCTCGATAAAGCCTTCAACGTCACGGGTTCAAATAAACTGCTGATTGATATCGACTCAGTATCAAAGCTCAATAATTTTTCTGAGAAGTTAACAGACGACATCCTTTTGTTTCTGAGCAATCAAACAAATGTTGCATTGGTCTATGAAGATCAAGAAATCGCGGGCACATTACAGAATAGGTTTTTGCCAGAATTAACGCACTACTCGGAAGATGAACTGGCAACGAGCTACAAGCACATTCTTCACACCCGCATTCCATCGAATGGCGTGGGTAGCGAACTGGCTACTTTGATAGCCAAAGCCATGTTGGTTTACGTGAGTGATCAACTCAACATTACCGCCGACTTTGCCATTATTAATGCAGGTGCAGTACGTGCAGGATTGGAACCCGGAGTCATAACGTCAGGCGATATTTCTGGTAAAGTTCTGCCGTTTTCTATTACGCTTGACGTCTTAACATTAAAAGGAAAATTCTTAAAAAACGCGCTGTTTTCATCACTGGTCAATGCGTATTCCTGTAGTTCTAAAACCGGTAGTTACCCTTATCTATATAACCTTGCTATTGGTTATACCTTGGAAAATAGTTATCCCATGAACTTTGGTTGTAAGGCCGATAAAGGGCATAAAGAAACCGATCTTATAGACGAACAGGAATACAAGATAGTAACGACAAGTTACTTATCCAAAGGTAAAGAAGGGTATCAGGATCTAAGGACTAACCGATTGGAGCGCTTGGAGACGAATGTTTTTTTGTATGATGCATTTATTGGTTACCTAAAAAAATACGGTTTGTCTTAATAAACGTATTCACACTCGGTCTTGCAGGGCGCGGCATATGCTTGTCTGCTTGGCACGATTGAGGTGGATACTGCTCCAGCGAAACAAGTGTTACCGTCCTCAACCTGTTTTGGAGGTGCTATGCGAGACAACAGGATTTATTTACCTTGATGTCAGGGAAGCGTCCATATATGTCCCTTTAATTCTCTTGGTATTTAGTCAATAAGATGGATTTTCTTATTATAATAATGGAAAAAGGACAGTCGCTTTAAGAAAACATTATTTTCTAGTCTAATGTGTTGATGGGGAATTAGTAAATCGAAATTGTGGTTGACTAGCATTGTCAACGAAAAAAAATCAGATATTTTGCAGTCTATACGCTTGTCAGACGAATCTTATCGATACGGGTAGAACTTGTTATGAGCGACAAGAAGACACTTTAAACCTTTTCTAAAAGTGTGCGTACCCATTATTTAATTACTCATAATAATCCAATAATTCATCTAGTGTTCTTTGAAGTATTTTTCTTCTGAAATCGCTTTTAATTGAAGTGATTTTTGGTGTTATTTTATTATATAGTTCCCTTACTTGGGATCCCTCAGGGACAGTCACTTTAAGAAAAACCGACTTCTATCAATTACATAACCATGATTGAACTGCCACAAATTCAAATCTGAGTGCTGTTCTATTCGATGCAATAAGAATAGTGTAATAATCACACACT
>NZ_JAAUWT010000035.1 GCF_014694455.1 Vibrio sp. S9_S30
AGTGGTAAGCGACTCATTTTACCCAAGAAAAGAAAGAGGAAGCCTTTTCCTCGGGTTGTTCTGTATAAGGCTCCCCGGTATCCACATAAGAAAAGAGCCGCACGCTGTTAAGCGAGCGGCATTAGCAGAATCTGCGGCATTTTTTAGGCTAACAAAACCGTTGAATTAAGACAGCAGCCTTTACAGTTTGTGCCTTCCCATTATCGAGTGAGACAGTGTGGTTCCATCCACCAGATCCAGCTCACCTCCCATAGGCACACCGTGTGCAATTCGAGTCACGTCCACGTCGTGTGCATGGCAAAGCTCGGCGATGTAATGTGCCGTTGCTTCCCCTTCTACGGTTGGGTTGGTCGCCAGTATCACTTCGGCAATATCTTGGCGCCTTAACCGAAAATCGAGCACATCAAGCCCAATATCACTTGGGCCTATTCCATCTAACGGAGACAAATGCCCCATTAGTACGAAATAGCGCCCAGAATACTGACCGGTTGCTTCAATAGCCGCAATGTCTGACGGGCTTTCCACCACACACAACTGGCCATTTTCTTGGCGCTTCGGGTTAAGGCAAATATGGCAGGTTTCTTCTTCAGTAAACGTTCTGCATTCACTGCAATGACCAACTTCAGTCATGGCTTGAGAAAGTGCATCCGCTAATTGAAGCCCGCCTTTTCTATCGCGCTGTAACAAATGAAAAGCCATACGTTGTGCCGATTTGGGACCAACCCCAGGTAGGCAACGTAAGGCTTCCATCAATTGTTCCAGCATATGGCTGGTTCGCATAAATTGTGTCTACTGCATCAATTAGAAAGGCATTTTCATGCCTGGAGGCATTTGCATTCCACCCGTGACTGACGCCATTTTCTCTTTTTGAGTTTCTTCTACACGACGAGCAGCATCGTTAAATGCGGCTGCGATAAGATCTTCTAGCATTTCTTTTTCGTCTTCCATCAAACTTTCGTCGATATCAACGCGGCGAACACTGTGGCTGCCAGTAATGGTTACTTTCACTAAACCAGCACCGGACTCACCCGTTACTTCCATGTTCGCGATTTCTTCTTGAAGCTTTTGCATGCGCTCTTGCATTTGTTGGGCTTGCTTCATTAGGTTGCCCATTCCACCTTTACCAAACATTTCTTTTCTCTCTGGTTTATCTTAGGTTATAAATTCTTTATGGGGGTAAAAACCCTGCTTTCAACGCCCATTCCAACTTGTCATCTGTAAATCAGATTGGTCTCACGCTATCGGCGTCTATTTCGGCGGCAAATCGAGCCGTAATAAACTGTATGTGAGGATCTTGAGCCAAACTGTCGTGCGCTTGTTGCAATTTGCTCTGATACAATTTGTCTCTTAATTCCAATGGAGATTCCCCCTCTTCACCGATTTTGATAATGAGCTCACAGGGTTCTTCCAATGCTGTCGCTAACGCTTCGGCTAATTCTTTTTGAGCTTTTTCGGTATTAAGGTGCGCCTGAGCTGATCTCAAGGTGAGATGGATGACATGCCCCTCTTTACGATACGAAGAGTTCAATGCCAATTGTTCCACCAGTTTTTCGGTGTCCAATTTCTGAATCAAGGCGGACCAATCATCGACCGCGACCGATTCCTCAACCAATTTTGCCGCCATTTCCGGTGTTTTCGTATGTTCTAGCGCTTTCTTAATCTGAGTCGGTGTCAGTTCCGTCTTCTTTGGCTTTTCTACTGGCTTGGATGGCTTCCATTGATAAGGTTCGTTGGCAATGTTTTGCTCTTCAGTATTTGCTGTTGCCGAAGGCACGTTTAACGAGCGGTGTGGAGATGGATCACCGTGTAACGAACTCGCCATTGCTGAATTGACTGGCGACACCTGCCCAGCGGAAGCAAATTGCGCTATGCGCTCTGCTGCGGTCTGTTTTTTGGTTGCGGGTGTCGCGTTAGCCTTTTTTGGCGACCCACCAGTGGCTTTATTTTCACTTCCAGCCTTGTTTTCACTTCCGGCTTGGTTACGTCGACTTCTTAGCTGATGACGCAACCCAGACATAGGGCTCACAGGTACTGATGATTGCTGCTGCACTGGTGTATGACTGTTGGCACCTGCCTGACTCGATGAATTTGAAGGCGATGGGTTCGGCGTTGAAACGGGGGGTTGAGCGTAAGCCGGATCGTCGTACTGCGGTGGCATTGTGTCTTGTTCGTAATCACCGTAATTCGGCATATCGCCATAATCTGGAGCGGGTTCATTCGAGGTCAATACCGAAGCTGGTTGCTGTTGCTCAGTAGGGTTTCGCACTTCATTAAGCTTGTCTCGCACACTCTCCTCTGGCGTAGCGGAAGCGGGTACAACAAGTGTTCCGGAGGCTTCTTTGAGAGGCGGTAATGGTGAATCCGAGCGAGTATTGGCAGAAGACGAAGGAATAGGTCTTGAACGTATGGCGGCAGGGAGCGCTTCTTCAGATTTTTGCTCTTCTGGCTGAGTATTCAAAGGCAGTGCTTTGGCACTCGCGGGTTTAAAAGCAATCAAACGTAAGACAACCATCTCCACACCCATTTTAGGTGACGGTGCGATGGCGATGTCTTCACGACCTTTAATTACGATCTGGTAGTAAAGCTGTACTTCTTCTGGAGAAAGCGCCTTAGCCAGTAACTCTACTTTTTCGGCATCTGGTTTGCCTTTGTCCAGTGTTGCAGGTAAAGCTTGATACATGGCAATTCGGTGAAGCTGAGTGGCGAGTTCTTGAAGCAAACCATCCCAATCCACACCATTTTGTGCGAGCCGAGTCAGCGCATCTAATGCCGTTTGTGCTTGGTGAGCACTGATCGCTTCCAGCAAGTGAATCGCTTGGTCGGTATCTAATGTACCGAGCATGTTCGATACCGTCGTTGTCTCTATCACTCCATTACCAAGTGCGATGGCTTGGTCTGTTAGGCTGAGTGCATCACGCATACTGCCATCAGCAGCATGGGAAATCATCCCTAATGCACGGGGTTCTGAGGTGACTTGCTCATACCCAAGGATATGATCGAGTTGCTGATGAATGTTATCTACGCTGATCGGTTTCAAATGAAACTGAAGACAGCGGGAAAGGATCGTAACAGGGAGCTTTTGTGGATCAGTGGTGGCAAGCAAGAACTTCACATATTCAGGTGGTTCTTCCAATGTTTTCAGAAGCGCATTGAAGCTGTGACGAGAAAGCATGTGCACTTCATCGATTAGGTAGACTTTAAAACGACCACGTGCAGGCTTGTACTGAACGTTATCCAATAACTCACGCGTATCTTCTACCTTGGTGCGGGATGCGGCATCGATTTCGAGCAAATCAACAAATCGACCTTCATCGATCTCTTTGCATGTCGAACACTCACCACAGGGTTTCGCCGTGATTCCGGTTTCACAATTTAACCCTTTGGCAAACAAGCGACCGATTGTTGTTTTGCCGACACCACGCGTTCCACTGAACAGATAGGCATGATGCAATCGGTTCTGGCTTAGTGCATTTTCCAACGCAGTGAGAACGTGACCTTGCCCAACGACTTCGCTGAACTGGTGTGGTCGCCACTTACGTGCTAACGCTAAATAACTCATTCACGCTTTCCAATTACGAATGAATACCAAAAAGGCTTAATGCCCTTCGAATTCACAGATGCTGTATACATTCAGACCCAATTCTTTCAAGCGAGTTTCACCGCCGATTTCTGGCAGGTTAATGACGAACGCTGCATGTTCAACATCACCACCCAATTGTCGAATTAATTTCACGGTTGCTTCAATGGTGCCACCTGTGGCTAACAAGTCATCGACGACAAGAACTTTATCGCCTTGAACGATAGCGTCCGTATGGATTTCTAAGGTATCGGTTCCGTACTCTAACTCGTAAGACTGAGCAATCGTTTCACGGGGTAATTTACCGGGTTTGCGTACAGGAACAAACCCGACACCAAGATCTAATGCCAGAGGCGCACCAAACAGAAAGCCACGTGCTTCGGTTCCCACAATCTTTGTGAACCCCATGTCTTTGTATTTTTCAACGAGCAATGCAATTGTTGCGCGATACGCGTCGGCATTTTCCATCAAACTGGTTACATCGCGAAAAAGTATCCCTGGTTTTGGGTAATCCGGAATGCTTTTAATGCTCGCTTGGATTTGGGCGATGGTTTCAGTAGTCATAAGCTCAATCTTTTAATCTTCGGCGTTATACAATAAACGCACATTGTAATACTCCAGTCTGCTTTAGTCTGCGAACTGGAAAAAGAAAAATGAAATCCGCTTTTCGGCGGCGCCTAATGTTAGTGATTTTCTTCTTTATCAGCAACAGGGTTGAAGACGGGTATTCGTGAAAACCACGCCAGTAAAACGCAAAGTAATACCAATAGCATAGCCTTTACCCAAAGAATCGGGGCAACAATAATGGACACCGAAAAACTGATGATGATAAAGACATAGGCACGCCGTTTCACGCTGACCTTAAGCGATCTGTGTTGTTGCCAATCATTTAATACAGGACCAAGTTTAGGGTGGGAGTGCAGCCAATCATAAAACGTCGGGCTTCCACGTAAAAAGCATGCGCTCGTCAGCAATAGAAAAGGCGTCGTCGGCAGCAAAGGGAGTACTATACCCAGCACACCTAATAGCAACGAAATCCACCCTAAAACATTCCAAGCAGTGCGACGCATACGAATAACCAGCTTCTCCTGACACTATTGTAAAATGAGTATTATCACTCAATTGCCATGTTCAAGTAACCGTAGGCTCAAAAAATTGCGCCGGAACAACGGAAAAACGGCTTCCAATGGGAAACCGTTTCTATCTATCGATACCAAATCCTATTTTACTAGGAACCGGAAAATATTCGAATCCAAGTAAGTGTAGCAGGTAGTGTAGATATAAGTAACGCAGCAATAAATCCTAAAAAGTAAAGAAAGTTGAATGGATCTTTATAGTTTTCTTGTTCTGACATGATATTGATATTCTCCTCATTACTAGACGATTGACTATATAAGAAGCCGTACTTTCAAAAAACCTATAAAGTAAAAGGTTATTTAACCTTCGCTACCGCGGTCTCACTTTTCTTTAACGAAAAACGGTTTGAATCTTACTGTAAATTGCCTTGGTAAATACACAAACAGAAACTGCTCGCACCTAGCTTACTCATGGTGAGTTGCCCGCCACTATGAACGATGAGAGGTGATTCCGATTTTTTATGTAAGCATCCTTCTCCGAGCCTCACTCCTTTGTGCAAATGCACATTTTGACCGCCACTAGACCAAACACTTTCCAGCCCCGCGGAATGCACTATCAAAGAGCTGTCGGTCATATCGACCACACCAAACAGGGCACTGATGGAAGAGGCGTACTCTGAACACATAATCCCCTTCTCTACGGCATCGATAAGCTGATTCAAATCGACTGTATCGCTCTTATTGTTACGTAATTGATCATTAAACAGCGCACGAATCAGCAACGTGGTTGCCACCGACTGATCGCCACCTGAGGCCGCATCGACCAAATAAAAAATAAAATGTCCGTCCATCACCCACGCATAATCAAATACCAAAGGCAATGACTCAGAAGATTGAAGAAGGCGGTAGGTGCATTTCCAACCCCCTGTTTTTGTGTCTCTTTCAGGAAGAAGTGCTTCAAGCAGATCGCGGGCCATGTTTGGGTTGTTTTGCAGGTGATCTAAATGCCAATGAAGCTCTTGCTCCTCTGGCAGGTCCCCGGATTCATCAACACGAAACCATTGACTCGCAAAATCACGCTGGTCAGAATCATTGGACTCAGCATCTTCCAACGTGCTGCAGATCGCTTTTTCCAAATGACCCATATTTGGAATCGGTTTTGAAAGGAAATCTTTAATGCCAAAGCGGAGCGCTCTGGCGACATCGGACATTTCTTCAGTTGCAGAGACGACGATCATAGGAAGCGATGGGTACTCCCAGCTCACTTCTTCTACAAATTCGATGCCATTTAGCACGGGCATCGAAATATCACATATGACCAAATCTGGAACTTCAAATCGAAGTTGTTTGAGCCCATCTAGCCCGTTTTCCGCTTCTAGAGTCCGATAACCACTGGATTCTAGATAACTCGTGAGCATTCGACGAAATATGGCGTCATCATCGACGATCATGACGGTTGATTTGTCTAAGGCAGCACCTCCAGCCACCTGATGTTGCAATACGCTTGATTTAACCATAGGTCTAACCTCAAAATAGAATGCTTCCTAAACGGTTCTTATTATTTTTTCTTAGTCATATAAAACGTAGTCAGAAATCCCCATTTCCACAACTTCGCAAATGTTACCCATGCCGCAATTTGCGTTGACGACTGTTCTTTCTGCTGCAAGGAATCGTTGACTTAAAACAACCCCCTCTTGAAAAATTACGTTACACTATTTCTCTTGCATTTTTTGTGTGTATTACAAATGAAATTTGATGATCTCAATCTTTTCCGCCTAATTGTCGAGAATGGCAGCTATACCGCAACATCGCGTAAAACCTTGATCCCTGTCGCCACAATCACTCGCCGCATTCAAGCGCTTGAAGACTCTCTCAATCTTAGATTGCTGAACCGTCATGCAAGGAAACTCGCACTAACGGAGGCCGGAGAACGGTTTTACGTAGAATGCTCACCTTTGCTAAAGCAGCTAGCTTCTGCGGCTGAAAGCATTTCCGATGGCTGTCGTGGTGCTGCGGGGAAACTCAAAATTTCAGCTCCTGCGAACATAACAAAGCGCATAATCATGCCTTTACTTAATCGGTTTATGACGGAGTACCCAGACATCCGAATCGAACTCACCACAACCAATATTGCGGATCAACTAGACCCTACCGAATGGGATATTATTTTTCGCGTCGGTCCGCAGCGCGATTCCAGCTTAATTGTCCGAAAGATCAATTCCGTAAAGGATATTTTAGTCGCAAGCCCCGAGTATCTCCGTCGGCATCGTCCACTACTGCATGCTGAGGACTTACGAGAGCATGCATTGCTTAAAGGTCATCCATTAATGCGCTGGCAGTTAACAAATAGTGAAGACGAAACCGTCATCATTAATGAACGTGGTCGGCTCGAAGCCAGCGAACTTAATGTTGTTAGACGTGCGTGTTCAGCGGGACTGGGAATAACGTTGATGCCTAACGTTATGCTTGATACGTACATTGCCGATGGAAGTTTAATTCAAGTATTGGAAGGCTGGAGCGCAAACCCGAGAGACGTCTACATGCTTTATAACCATAAAGATCATCAGCCAGAAAAAGTACGTCTTCTGATCGACTTTTTCAGTCAGCATTCAACCAACTCATCCTTAACGGCGAGTTGAAACTTGTTTCAACAATAGAAAATGCCAGAGCATCACACTCTGGCATTTTTGTTCGTAGACGTTAACAAATTCTATTCTAAAGAAAAACTACGCACCTTCGTTATGCAGTTCCAAGTTCGCAAGATCTTGTTGAATTTCGCGCTGTACTTTCGCATCATCGTTACGCAGTGAATCAAGGAAATCTAAGTACTCCTGATCAACATCACCAGTCACGTATTCACCATTGAATACTGAACTTTCGAAACGGGCGATATCTCGGTTACCAAGACCCACAGCGGAAACCAAATCTTCCAGCGTTTGGAAAATCAACGCATCTGCGCCAATCATCTGACAAATTTCTTCATTGTCACGACCATGTGCAATCAGCTCATTGGCACTAGGCATGTCGATACCGTAAACGTTAGGAAAACGAACTTCAGGTGCAGCGGAAACCATGTATACGTTCTTAGCTCCTGCGTCGCGAGCCATCTCAATGATCTGCTCAGAAGTGGTACCACGTACAATAGAGTCATCAACAAGTAAGACGTTCTTACCTTTAAACTCAGAGCGAATAGCGTTGAGCTTACGACGAACTGATTTCTTACGTTGTTGCTGACCCGGCATGATGAAGGTACGACCAACATAGCGATTTTTAACAAAACCTTGGCGGTAAGGCTTATCAATAATCTGTGCAATTTCTAACGCGATGTCACAAGATGTTTCAGGGATAGGGATCACCACATCGATGTCCAACTCTTCCCATTCACGCTTGATTTTTTCGCCTAGCTTTTTACCCATTTCCACACGAGCGCTGTAGACGGAAATTTTGTCGATAAACGAATCAGGGCGAGCAAAATAAACAAATTCAAAGATACATGGATTTGATTGAGGGTTTTCCGCACACTGCTGGGTGAACAACTCACCGTCAAAAGTGGCATAAATGGCTTCGCCCGGAGCCACGTCGCGAACAAAGTCAAAGCCTACCGCGTCCAACGCCACGGATTCTGAGGCAACCATGTATTCGGTTCGACCAGACTCTAGCTCTCGCTTGCCCAAACATAATGGACGAATCCCGTGTGGGTCACGAAATGCAACCATACCATGTCCGATGATCATTGCCGCTACCGCATAAGCACCACGGATTTGTTTGTGAACATTTGCAACGGCACTGAATACGGCATCTTTGGTGACTTCCTTCGTCAAGTCAACTTCGTGAGCAAGAATGTTGAGAAGCACTTCAGAGTCAGACGTTGTGTTGACGTGACGGCGCGCTGTTTCAAACAGGCGGTCACGCAGTTCGTGAGCGTTGGTAAGGTTACCATTATGGGCAAGAGTAATGCCGTATGGAGAGTTTACGTAGAAAGGCTGGGCTTCTGATGCACTTGAACTGCCCGCCGTCGGGTAACGAACATGACCAATACCAACAGTACCTTGCAAACGTTGCATGTGCTTAGCTTCAAAGACATCTTTAACTAAACCGTTCGCTTTTCTCAGACGAAAACGATTGCTTTCTATGGTAATAATACCAGCGGCATCCTGACCACGATGCTGTAGTACAGTCAGCGCATCATAAATTGACTGATTTACAGGTGTTGTACCCACGATTCCAACAATACCACACATGTCATAATCCTCGGTTTTGACAGTAGGCTGGCACTACACGGTGCCAGACAAAAAGCTTGAAGTTTCTTTTAGGTGCTCGAAAAACGGGGCAATGATTCGGCTGAATTCAGGAATCAATTGCGAGTTAATCCACCACTCTGAATTTGGCAATGCAGTAAATGCATCAATGAAAAACAGCACTGCAGATACGATAAGAATTCCACGCAATCCTCCGAAGACGATCCCTAAAATCCTATCGGTTCCAGACAGACCCGTTTTTTGCACCAATTGTCCAATAACATAGTTGACTAATGCGCCAACAATCAATGTCGCAATAAACAAAGCTGCAATGGCGGCTCCGTTTCGAAACATATCATCTTGAATGTTGGTAAAATACACCGCTAGTTTGGTGTAGTAGTGGCTGGCGATAAAAAACGCGCCAAACCAAATAACAAGAGACAATGCTTCCTTCACGAAGCCTCGAATCAAACTGATCACAGCGGACAGTCCGATTACCCCTAAAATGACAAAATCTATCCAGTTCATTCTGTCCTACATCTTAAGTTGGCGCGCATTTTAACAGAAAAAATCGCAACGCAAACGTTTTCTTATGGGTTTAATGGTTTAAATTTCAACAGTTGGCCTTTGGCCCCAGTGATTTTTTCCAATTCCTTGATTTGCTTTTCCAATTTGGGCTTAGAAACGTCAGGACCGATAATAACTCTTGAAAATGCGCTCTCTTGCTTGAGATGGGCTTGATAACCCCGATTTTGAAGGTCTTCCACTAGCTTTTTAGCGTTATCGACGTTTTTAAGCGCCATCAACTGAATGATCCATGCACTGTCGGCATAGTCATTTTTTTCGACTACTGATCTTGGGGTCACGTCTATCTCTTCGGCCTCCGATTCTGTAGAAACCGTCGCAGAAACTGGGCTGTCTGGTAACACCAAATCGTCTTCAACTGGTTCCAGCACTTCAAAGACTTCAGCGGCTTCCTCGAGCTCTGGCTTAATCGGAATAGGGGCAAGCTCTTCTTTAAAGTGTTGCTTCTTCCCATCCAAAAGATCGGGCAACACGATCACACCAGCAGCAACCAATAAGATGGTTCCTACTAGCCTACTTTGAAACCTACTCGCCATTATGGCTCCTTTCTGATTCCCAGTATTCCAATACCGCTCCCACAGTATGGAATGAACCTACAACGACAATGAGCTCACTTGAACCTGCCTGCTTTCTGGCTGCTTCAAATGCCTCTATTGGCGTATTAAACTTACCAGTATTCGATGGCAGGTGTGTGAGAAGCTCTTCTACCTTAGCTGCCCTCTCGCCTTCCAGTGAAGCTGGATACCACTTCGTTGCAACAGGTGTGAGTGCCTTCAGTGTTTCAGCAATGTCTTTATCGCGCAGCATGGCTACCACCATATGGATTGGTGTGTTTGGATAATGCTTATTGAGCTGCTCCACCAAATACTCAGCTGAATGCGGATTGTGGGCAACATCAAGCAAAATCATGGGGGATTGAGACAGCTTTTGCATTCGACCTGCAAGTTTTGCCCTTTTCAAACCTTTTAAGATATTAACGTCTGAAATATCTAACTCTGCGCACCCAAGAGCCATTAAAGACGTGGCAGCATTCGGTAAAGGGAGATCGGGAAGAGGAAGATCATCCAGCGTGAATTGCCCCGAGCGCCATCTCCATTTATCCCCCTCGACGGAATAGCTAAACTGAATCCCGACTTGGTGTAGCTTGGCGCCAATATCATCAGCATGTGCGGCGACCGTTGCAGGTGCTTTGGGCTGCCCACATACCGCAGGTCTATTGCTGCGAAATATCCCTGCTTTTTCGTAGCCGATAACGTTAATGTCGTCACCCAACCAGTCAACATGGTCAACTGCAAGGCTAGTAATGACCGACACATCATGATCCACCACATTAGTGGCATCCAGTCGCCCACCTAACCCTACCTCAAGCAAGACGACATCAACACTCTCCGTTTGAAATAGGCGAAGTGCCGCAAGGGTTCCGTACTCAAAGAAGCTTAGGCTCACATCGCCACGTTGTTTTTCAATAAAATCGAAAGCCTGCGCATGTTTTCTCTCATCCAATTCAACACCATTGATGCGCACTCGCTCGGTGTATCGAATAAGATGTGGGGAGCTGTAAACGCCAACAGAATAACCCGCCTCCAGTAAAATCGCTTCCATAAGAGCACAGGTAGAACCCTTTCCATTGGTTCCGGCGACTGTTATGACTTTTGGAGCGGGTTTAGTTAGCTGGGCTTTTTCGGCAACGATCTGTACACGCTCCAGACCAAGGTCTATGGCGCTAGAGTGGATGTTTTCTAAATAATGAAGCCACATCGTAAGAGATGATGTGGCTTGGGGTACTTGAATATGACTCATTAAACTCTTAACTAATTCTTAAGCGGCTGTTTAATGAATACTTTACTCTTTTTCGTCCGCAACTGGTACTTCGTATTGCTCTTCAATAGGAGAATCGTTAACCGATACCACCATTGGGGAAGTTTGATTCGTCAATTTTGCCAACAAACCACCAATACGCTGACGCATTTCACGACGATCAACGATCATATCAATCGCACCGTGTTCAAGGAGGAATTCACTGCGCTGGAAGCCTTCTGGAAGATCTTCACGAACAGTTTGTTCGATAACGCGACGACCAGCAAAACCAATCAGTGCTTTCGGCTCACCGATATTAATGTCGCCTAGCATCGCTAAACTAGCAGAAACACCACCCATTGTTGGGTCAGTCATCACGGAGAAGAAAGGTAATCCTTTTGCGGACAACCGTTCCAACGCAGCGCTGGTTTTGGCCATTTGCATGAGAGACATCAAAGCCTCTTGCATTCGAGCACCGCCACTGGCAGAAAAACAAACCAAACCACAGTTGTTTTCAATGGCGGCTTCAACGGCACGTACGAAACGAGCCCCGACAACCGAGCCCATTGAACCGCCCATAAATTTGAATTCAAAAGCACAAGCTACAACAGGCAATCCAAGCAATTCACCTTTCATAACAACAAGGGCGTCTTTTTCACCACTGTTTTTCTGAGCCGTCGAAATGCGTTCTTTATAACGCTTCGAATCTTTGAATTTTAGTTTGTCTTGAGGCTCCAACTCAGTGGCCAATTCTTCGCGCTCGCCTTCGTCAAGGAATGACTCAAGGCGACGACGTGCCCCCATACGCATGTGATGATCACATTTTGGACATACTTCTAAGTTACGCTCTAGCTCTGCATGATACAGAACCTGCTCACAAGAAGTACATTTGGTCCAAACCCCTTCTGGGATGGACGCTTTACGTGAGCTTACGATACTGCTTTTATTTAAAATCTTTTCAAGCCAACTCATGGAAGACCTTTTTCTATTAACTCTTTCGCCTAATTGCGAAAGATACAAATTCTGAATGATGCGTGAGGATTAAAGCACAATATTCTCACACTGTGGATCAAAAACTGGTTGTACCTATTTTAAAGCAGCAACAAAGTGCGATAACTCACAACTTTTCAATACGTTTGGTGACCACAACACAACCAAAAGCCATGCGATACTGTTTTTATATTTACCCAGCATAAAAAGCGGTACTAACGGGTTTAATTCCATAGAAAAGCATCGGCATTTCAAGTCTACGGAGCTAATCGTTTCAATTTCACAATGAGCATTAAAACGTATCGGGTAAAAATATCGGTCCAAGCGGTTCTCTTGGCAATCCAAAACGTTCTGGGTAATCAACATCAACCAGATAGAGCCCTTCCGCTTTGGCAGTGGCTCCCGCAAGCCTTCTGTCTTTTGCTTCTAGCAACCATTGAATCCATTCTGGACTTTGATTGCCACGCCCTACTTCAATCAAGCTACCAGTGATATTTCTCACCATGTGGTGGACAAACGCATTTGCCTTAATGTCTATGACAACGTAATTACCCTGTCTACTCACGTTTAAATGCATGATATTTCGCCAAGGACTACGAGACTGGCACTGCACCGCACGAAAAGAAGTAAAATCGTTCTCGCCAAGCAAGAACTGACCGGCTAAATGCATCTTCTTTTCGTCTAACTCGCCATGATAATGGCTAATGCCTGAAGATAAAATTCCAGGACGATAGGCGTGGTTGTAAATCACATAACGATAGCGTCTTGCCGTTGCAGTAAAGCGAGCATGGAACTCTTCTGGAACCTCTTTCGCCCAACGAACAGCAATGTCTTTGGGCATGTTGGCATTCACTCCCATGGTCCATGCCGCCATCTTTCTTGCTGAGGTCGTATCGAAATGAACGACCTGCCCTGTGCCATGAACTCCCGCATCCGTTCTTCCTGCACATTGAACTTCAACAGCATGATTGGCCACGATGGAAAGTGACTTTTCTAGTTTTTCTTGAACGCTGGTGACGTCTCTCTGACGTTGCCAGCCATAGTATTTCGCACCATCGTACTCAATGCCTAACGCTATTCGCATAATCGTTTACTTTTCTGTCTTACGGGGGCGGAGAGTATATACCCAAACAACCTAACGGTGCTAGGCTCGGCAAGCCAACAAGGCTGAGCAAAATCACCATCCGATCAATAAAAAACAGGCAACCATTGGCTGCCTGTTTGAATCGTGCTATACGCTATTGTTCATTCAATTTGTCAATGAGAGATTTTGCCTCTCGTCGAACGTCATCATCACCATAAACAATGGCTTCTTCCAACAGTTTGATCGCACCATCATTGTCATTCATTTCAACGTAAATCTTAGCTAAATCCAATTTGCCAGCGGCCTCACTATTGTCGTCGACATCATAAGGCTCCACATCCCCGAGCACATCGGGAAACTCATCTAACCCAACGTTCAATTCCAAAGCTTCAGCGTCTAGGTCTGGCTTTTCACCGGATTCTGCTTCTTCCTTTTCTACTTGCGCCATGAGTTCATCGACACTCATGAACTTCTGATCAGCTTCTTTTTCGCTAGAAATGTCAGGCTGGTTTTCCCAGTCTTCTTCATGCACTTCAGGATCTTGCAGCGCTTCCGCAGTTCCCCAAACTTCTTTTTCTTCCTCAGGAACATCTTCTGAAATAGAGGCTTGCTGCTCTGGTGTGAGGTTAAAACCATTCCAGTCCTCGCCAATCTCCAGCATGGTGTCGATATCCATACCAGCACTATCAACGACTTTACTGTCTAAGGGCTGTTCAAACCTCCCAACCGAGTCGCCTTCTGACTCACTCAGTAGCGTCGCCATTGTGGCTGACTCATCAAATTGGGCTAAATCTTCATCTGTCAGTAATGCACTTTTATCATCGGACGAAGAAAGAGCCAGTGCGTCTTGGAGTGCTGCTGCCTCATCGTATTCGCCTAATTCAGAATCATCCAATTCAATCGAATCTTCAGAAACAGGTTCAGCCTCCAACGGATCCAGAGTAGCAGACTCTTCTTCCATCGCATCAAGTGCTGCAGACTCATCAAACTCACCTAACTCTTCATCGCTTACAGACAACTCTTCAAGCTCTGAATCATCCAACCCGATCGAATCTTCTGGGGCAGGTTCTATCTCCACCCGATTTAGAGAGTCAGATTCTTCTAACTCATCGTTGCTAACCGAAGCATCTTCTAAACGAATCGCTTCTTCGGCTTCAATTTCTGCTGCGATATCATCATCAACAGGGTTGAGAGCTTCCTGTAACGATAGTGCTTCATTAGGGAGTGCCTCCATCGCCGTTGATTCGTCAAATTCTCCGAGATCCGAGTCGTCCAACTCTGTCGTGCCATCACTGTCTCCAGCGATGTCCGAAACATCCAAATCTTCTGGTAGCGGCGCTGGCTCCTCTGCCATCGCATAAAGCGCGGCAGCCTCATCAAACTCTCCGAGATCGGCATCGTCCAGTTCGATGGTTTCTGGTTGCGCTGGCTCTTCTCCCGTTTCGTTGTCCGCTGGCTCTGATAACTCAAGATCGTCACCTTCCGGCTTAACCGCCTCGGGCTCATCCGCCTCAGGCTCTAGAGGTGTAGGCTCTAAGTCCAGATCTTCCGGCGGTGGCGCTGGCTCCTCTGCCATCGCATCAAGCGCGGCAGCTTCATCAAACTCTCCGAGATCGGCATCGTCCAGTTCGATGGTTTCAGGTTGCGCTGGCTCTTCTCCCGTTTCGTTGTCCGCTGGCTCTGATAACTCAAGATCGTCACCTTCCGCCTTAACCGCCTCGGGCTCATCCGTCTCAGGCTCTAGAGGTGTAGGCTCTAAGTCCAGATCTTCCGGTAGCGGCGCTGGCTCCTCTGCCATCGCATCAAGCGCGGCAGCTTCATCAAACTCTCCGAGATCGGCATCGTCCAGTTCGATGGTTTCTGGTTGCGCTGGCTCTTCTCCCGTTTCGCTGTCTGCTGGCTCTGATAACTCAAGATCGTCACCTTCCGGCTTAACCGCCTCGGGCTCGTCCGTCTCAGGCTCTAGAGGTGTAGGCTCTAAGTCCAGATCTTCCGGTAGCGGCGCTGGCTCCTCTGCCATCGCATCAAGCGCGGCAGCTTCATCAAACTCTCCGAGATCGGCATCGTCCAGTTCGATGGTTTCAGGTTGCTCTGGCTCTTCTCCCGTTTCGCTGTCCGCTGGCTCTGATAACTCAAGATCGTTACCTTCCGGCTTAACCGCGTCGGGCTCATCCGTCTCAGGCTCTAGAGATGTAGGCTCTAAGTCCAGATCTTCCGGTAGCGGCGCTGGCTCATCTGCCATCGCATCAAGCGCGGCAGATTCGGAGTCAAGCTCACCTAAGTCACTACTGTCTAATTCATTTAAATCAAGATCATCTGTTGGTTCGGGAAGATCTGACCATTCTTCAAGACCACTAAGGTCAGCATCATCAAAATCCCAATCTTCATCTTGTGGCATACCAAACTCATTTGGTATGGACTCAGGCATATTTGGCTCTGGCTCTGGCTCTGGCAGGTCCTACCGTTTTTTACCTAAGAGTGCAGAGTGAAAGCATCCTCCAACTTCCTTTGGATTACTACACCGACATTGAATTTGCTCAGACTTTAGGGCAGGAAAACTTCTTTCTAGGGCTCTTTTACG
>NZ_JAAUWT010000036.1 GCF_014694455.1 Vibrio sp. S9_S30
GACTTACGCGATGATTAAGGCGCTGAATAAGCTTACTGGGTTAGGTATGCCTAAAACTTGTCGTATTGACTAATAAATATACGACATGGGACGATTCTGTCTCTGAACTGAATTACGCAACAAAGCCACATAACACTGAAACACAGACCTTACTGGGTATGACTGACCACATCCAGTACGGACGAAACATTGAGATCTCTCCTATCCGCTTTACCGCTGTGGCGTTTGATGGCGGTAAAGACGCGGCGTTCTTCGCCACTTCAAAAGCAATCACTGCAAGTAGCCAAAACTCCCCTGCGATGATTTCCATTGAGGACGCGGCATTTTCATGGAATGGCTCACTCAAAGAATGCGAGACAATTTGTACTGGCACTCGTAACTTTGAAGCAAGCAAGCTTTCCCAGTTCGGCTCAAATGGAGCACTTGAGCTGGTGGCTGAAAACCTATCAGTAAAAATGGGCACTAGCCTGATGAATGGCGCATACTGTTTCACCTTCGATACTGCGGCAGCATCGCTTGAATCAGCAACCATTGATTGGGATCAGTTCGTTCTTCACTCAAGTACCGAAGACGTACAACAAGCAGCAATTGAGCAATTTACCGCTGATGTAGAGAAGCTAGTTACTGACGACAGTATTTCGTTCCTTGCACAGAACCACTTGCCAGCGATGTATGCTCGATTCCTACAGTCAGGAATGACATTAAAGGTAGATAAGTTAAACGTACTTGCTGAAAGCGGAGAGATTCACGGTTCATTGCGTATCAACCTGCCAGCTGACAGTATGCCTGATATGGTTCATAACCCACTGGGGTTAATCAAAGTTCTTAATGGCGAGTTGAACCTTACTGTCCCTGTAAACGAGTTCGATAAGTTGCTGGGCGTACACTCAGCGCGCTTTATCTTAGCTACTGGTTTTGCAACGCTATCTGATGATAAGTCAGATCTAAAGACGGACATCTCCGTAGCTAATAGCAGTGCAGTGATTAACGGGCGCCAGGTGTCGCTGTAAGTCATGATGGAAATAGCGACATTAACAGAAGCCTGCAATGAGGAGCGGCTGAAAGAAGCGGCAGAGGCAATGCTGGCAGCACACAGTAAGCATGCTGCCATGATCCCCGCCATTCTGGAAGTCAGGGAGACTTACCCAAAGTTGAGTAACGATGTTCTTGCCAGTCTGTGGTTAGGCATTGAGGCAAAGTCGAAAGATAAAGGAACAGTTGCACTGAGGTTGGCAAGGAGCACCAACTTCTAAAGCATCAAGTAAACAAAAGGCCGCATCTAGCGGCCTTTTTTGTGTCCATCATAAAGCATCATTGATTTTGTTTTGCCAACGGCATTTCGACCTGAACACGATTAATCAAAACACCTGCCACCTTACGAGTCATTTCACTTAACTTTTTTTTGTCTTTCACTGGGCCAATGTTGTAGTCAGCCATGCAGTCGTAGTGTCGCAAGGCAAAGTCGGCCACTGGGTTTGCATGCTCAACTTCGAACTGCTCTACACCGAAAACCGTCACACCGTCCTTTTCAAGAAGTACCATGCGACTGGACTTAGCTTCTTGGAAATTATCAATCGCAATCATGTCATCAATAGGGTTGGAAACGACACCAAGGGACAGTGAGAAGACCTTCCCGCACTCCGGGCAATCCCACGCCCACATCATCCAACCACCCCCCCGAACTAGCTGACCAATATCGACATTGGCACAATCACCGTCGATAGAGCGTACTTCATTACCGCATTGGCAGTGCATGTTGAACTGTTCGGAGCTAAGCGCCTCTACATGATCAAAGTATTTATCCGGCATTGTTTGCTCCGTTACGGTTGTATAGGTAGTAGTTAGCCGGCGCTAGTAATGCGTTTACTTCTGGCTCGTAAGCAAGCAGTTCGTATCCTTCAAGCAGTACATTGAGACCATTAGAGCAACGCACGTATGGACATAGTTATCTGGTGAAATGCCGCCGTCGGCCGCATCGAGGATACCTTCGACAGTTAAGTTACAGTCAGCCCACTTACCGGTGTTCTAAATCATGGTGAATTCAGACTTGAATCGTATAGCGTCTAGCTTAAAGCGCGTGATTGAGTGGAAGTTAAGCGGAAGTAGATGGTCTTGAACCAACTCTCCCTTTGTTTCTGTGTAACCAACAAAAGAGCGACTAAACACGCCAATAGGGTCTGTGTTCAACGTTGGGCCGGAAGCCATAGCCTCTTGTGCTTGTAGCTTGATCCATCGCCAAATGTCGTGTGCCTCTTCTGACTGAAACACAAATGCACCAACTACCAGGGAGCTGACAGCGAGCCCTAGTTTGTATCCTTTGATCTTGCCTCGAAATTTATCAAATTTTGTAGCTTCTGGGATGGCGTCTATCTGATTTATCAGCTTGTCGTTTTTTTCTTGTTGTGATGCAGGGTTAGCTTTGTCACCCCCTACACCAACTGTAGGTTGTGCTGTATTTTCTACCGTCATTCATGGTACTCCGAGCGCTCTGAAAGAATTGTATAGATCGTATGCTCTTGCTATGGTTCTTGCGAGTTAAAAATGGGGCGTATTGAAATGAAGGAAAATTTAAAAGACTCTGGGAAAATCCAGTTCATGAAAAATCGTGATTTATACAACTCTTTTGCGATGGGTGGTATTTACGCTATTGCAGGGCTTATGGGTGGTCAGTGGGGTTACATGTTTTGCAGCCTTACCATCTTCCATGTTGGTGTCCTCTACATGTCCATGCATCGTGAAAAGATGTTCGGGTTAGACATCATACCGCTATTGTTGCCGGTTGCTGTTGTTGGTTGGTTCTTCTACTCAAGGGTGCCAAGGCTTACATGAGCATTGGACTTCAAAACATTATCCACGACCAAATATTTACTTGGTTCTTCATGGGCATCGCACCGCTATTTGTCCAAAGAACAGTTCACCATGTGCTGACGGGTCGCAAGTAATGTTTGTAGATATTCCACCAGAAGAGCTCACCAAAGGGACGCCGCTTGCTCCAGTAGTGATCGAACAAAGCGTTGAAAGAGCAGCAAGAAAGCATGACTTCGACCCTACCCTGATGATGGCCATCTTGGATGTCGAACGGGGAAACAAATGTGCCGTCATTCGGAACAAATCTAATGGCTCTCACGACCTTGACCCCGGACAAGTCAATACCATTCAGCTCGAGGAGAGGTGGTTCAAGAAGGAATATCCGAATGTTACATGGCAACAACTCGCTTGTGATGTAGAGCTTAACCTTGAGATAGCAGGAAGAGTTTTGCGTCAGCGCTTGAACGAACTAAAGCCGGGGCAATCCGTTTGGAATGCTGTTGGGCATTACCATTCAAAGACTCACAAATATAAACTGATATACCTGCAAAAGGTGATGAAAGCGTATCGTGTAAGAGCCGAAAAGAATGGACAAGGCTATCGGGTTTCTTGGCATAAATGATGGTGAAGCTGGTGGGAATATGGGTGAACAAAATCACCCATTTTTTTCGTCTGATTAATGAGAAAGCCCTTTAACTCTCTCTTTCAGTTCCTTGCCGGGCTTAAAGTGAGCTTTACCGCGATAACCCGTGACAACGCAATCTCCAGTTTTTGGATTTCTTTTAGTCCCCGGCTCATACACGGATGCTGAAAAAGTGCCGAAGCCTCGGAGCTCTGTTCGCGTACCAGACTCAATGCCTTTGG
Source organism: Vibrio sp. S9_S30 (assembly GCF_014694455.1). Taxonomy (GTDB): domain Bacteria; phylum Pseudomonadota; class Gammaproteobacteria; order Enterobacterales; family Vibrionaceae; genus Vibrio. The sequence continues at coordinate 3,673 of NZ_JAAUWT010000036.1, forward strand.
CCACACCTTTCAATACAATTTTGATTGCTTGTTCACACTGCTCGATAGTCAGCCCGTTGTGTTTCTCAGCAAGTTTGATGGCTAAGTCTTTTGTTCCGAACTTGCCTTGTGTCTCATTGTTCATAGTCTCTCCCCCATCAGGTCTTACGATTACTATAAACATAGTTAGGAAATGTGAAAGACCCAAATCGTACAAGCTTGATACACGCGATGAGTAGTTTTAAGGCAAAAATCTCTCAGTTGTGCAACAACAGCTTGAATCCATCCCATTTTAAAAGGTATCCTTACCACACTTTAAAAATGGAGCGTTTTTAATGGATGTCAGATACAAAAGCTAAATCCACCAGCTTCCAATTTACAGAAGGCGCCAAGAGCAACGTCAACGATTTCAAGAAGGCTACAGGTCTAACGCAGCCAGCAATCATCAACCGCATCCTTGAAAAGGTACCGACTAAACAAGTCAATGAATGGTGTACTGACCTGATTGCAGAAAAAGAAGCTAAAGAGCTCGAGGAACAAAGACGCGCCGAACAGATAGCTCGATTGAGTAAACTTGATCCTGCAGCACTGGATAAACTGCTGGATGAACAAAACAGATAAGCCTAAGAAGACCTGGGAAGACGACAGAAAGGAGTTTTTCCAGTTGGCTAACGAGGCAGGCATGGTTGAAGATTTAGCGCAGTTTGCTAAGGCATTCGGCCGTTTTCAGGGTGCTTCCATAGAACTTAGTGATGGCAGATCTGCGAGCTATCAAGTGCCATCGAACATTCGCATGAAACCTGTTGAGAACCAGACTGAACGACCAAAAAATGGTGCTTTACAGGCACCTTCTTCGCAACAACCTCACCCAACCAATCAATCCGGTTACGCTCGTTTTCGAAATAAGTAACGAATTCACAAATTCCAGCTTTTTCAATTTTCAATTTTCAATTTTCAATTAAAAGTCCCCTATCCTTCGGATATACTCAACTTCGCATAACTACGTGTAATCAAGACAAGGAAAACAAGGGGGAACCAATGGCTGGAAAGTTAAAGGCAGAACCAGTAGCAGATTTTGCAACCGAGTTCGCAGATGTCATGGGCCGCGAGCGCCGCATGAGAAAATACCTACGTGACCGTACTTCTGGTGAGGTTCAACAAATGATTGATAAGCTCACGAAGCTTAAACAAGAAAAGGTTGAGCAAGAAGAGGCCATAGAAGCCCAACTCGAAGAAAAGAGACGGAATGTAATAGCTCTACGTGAGCTGATGGCAGAGCAAGGGCTTACAGAAGCTGATCTTGCAGATCCAGACTTTGTGGATGAAAGCACAACAGCTAAGAAGCCGCGTAAGGCTAAGTACCTCTACATTGATGCTAATGGTGACCGCCATGAGTGGACAGGTAAAGGACGTGCGCCAGCAATATTTAATGATTTGATGAAGTCTGGTGTAAACCTGGACGAGGAATGCCTCTCACGTAAGGTAGAGGAGCGTCTTAGCAAGAACCAAGAGCCACACCCAGGTATTGAAAAGTAAGCGCTTTATATCTATGTATTTCCCCGATCCTTGCGGGGAGAACCTTTAAGCTCCTTCTGTTAAGTATCCAGTTACCTTAACCTGAGTTCTGGATAAGTAGTAAAGGAGCTGGTCTATGACAAAAGCTCCTAAGAAAGAGCTTGTGGCCGGTGTAGATTTTGTTCGTTGTAATCTTCGAGCGATGAAAGCTGACCACCCAGACATTTTTGATCATCTTGCACCAATTAATGAAAAAGCTCGTGCAGAAGAAATACGTCACCTTATCAGGTTGGGATTGATGGTGAAGAATGGTCAATTGGGTGGAGCAATGGCAATGGTGCAAACCATGCCTGCAATGGCAGCTATGCCGACTCAAGTTCAACAACCTCACGTTGAACAGACCGAGATAGCAGAAACTGAGCAGAGCCCATCACAGTCAGAATAACCATTAGACCCAGATGTGGTTCAAATGGAAGAAACTGATTTGGACATGGGAGATGATCTTCTCGGTCTTTAACCAGAAACAAAAAAAGGAGCCCACAGCCCCTTACTTGTATTCCCTTCAATACCCTACTCTTCTTTGAGAGATTCAAGAAACTCGATCGTTGCAGCCAGGCATTGGTTAACTTGTTCTTTATCTTCCCAGTCAACAACGGCCCACTCTACTCCCTCAATATCCATCTGAGTAACGTCTTGAGTCAGGAGAGTTTTAACCGCAGAGGAAGACTTAATCCGGGGAGCTGAATATGAAGTTGCCTTTCTACCGCGCTTTGCTGGTTTCGCCGGCTCCAGCACTTCCTCGTTCTTGGGATCTTTTTCTTCTACTACTTCCAGAGCACCTGCAAGAAACTCAGGAAGCTCCCTACCAGCATCAACGAAGCATTGTGCTAGTAATGGGCGCATCGCAGTTTCGAAGTCTTCAACTTTCCCTTCTTTTACTTGCGCTTCTGCCTGGGTGATAAGTGGGTTCACCTTGCGGTCACTTAAGAAGCCAACACCACGTTGTATTGCATTCATGACTAGCTGACTAGAAGTAAGCTTCATGTATCTATAATAACTGTTTCTCGGAACCCCCAGCAGCTTCATCAAATCCTGAGCAGTAGGGTTGTCCAGTTTAGATTGAGCTTCCTCTAAGGCGAAGACAAAGGCTCTTAACTTTTCATGTAGCGCTAGCTTCTTTTGAGAATTGTTCTCTACGAACTGGCGAAGCTTTGGCTTTTCAGGAATCTTCCGAAGTACCTTGAATGACCAAACCGTTTCCCAGCCAACGTAGTACACAACAGAGTAGAACCGTCTGTGGCCATAAACAATTCTATAATCAACACCACCAGCTCGATACACTTCAATAGGTTGATAAAGGCCACCACCGGACTCGATTTGTCCAGCTAGGGCAATTACCTCTTCAACTTGCGATTGTATGTGGTGATAGAGGTAGTGGTCTTTCGGGGTCTTGTTGATGATTACGCCTTTATCCAACAAGACATAAGGCACATCCTTTCCTTCATTTGCCTTTAGGAAAGCTTCCTCCCCAGCCGGTTTAACTACAGGAAAGTCACGCGAGTTTGTTGAGTCTGGTGTTACTGTTGAGATAGCTAGGTCATCGTTAACTGCTTCTTTTGCTCCAGTTGCAATAACAACCTCTTCCTGCTTCTCCACAGGCATTTGCTCTTCGACCTGTTGCTGTTGACGTGCTTGTTGTAGCCTACTTACGCCAGTACGAACACCTTGTCGACCACCACGAACTGCCACAGGTTTTCTGTTCTCATCCTCAGCCATTACGCTGCTACCCCTAATCTCTTACATACAAAGTCATATAGCTTGGTCATCTCTGCAGTTGCTTTCTTGTCTTTCTTCAAGCAGAAAACGGTATCAAGATCATCCGGCTTTCTTCTTGGTTTGAATATTGTTCTGTTCACCAGGAAGAAGTCCTCCAGCAAAAGCTCATCTTTTATATTGTTCGCTGATTTGTAATTTTCTACATACCCCTCCAGCGCCATGTATTGCTCAACTTCGTTATTTGTCAGAGAGAGTGAGCTCGCCAGGTTTGGCACGACACCGACTAACTCAATGGGATCTGTTCGCTCCTCATTGTAGAGCCTGATGTTTTCCATGAGTTGAGGGACACTTTCAACAGAGTCGTATTCAAGCTGTGTTGGTACGAGGACATGAGAACACTGCGAAAGGAAGCCTTCACAGATAGCAGTCTTACTTGGCGGCGTGTCAAAAATAACGATGTCTACTTCATCCATTTCTGATTCTATTTCAAGGAAGCTTTGTGCAAGCTCACCAATCAGCGGGATGTATCCATCGTTGTGCATCACTTCATTCAACCTGTCTACACGTCCTTCAGAAGGCAGAACTTTGAGGGTTTCAACTCCGGCTACTGGGTAGTAAACGAAATTGCGATTGAAGAGAATGTCTGAGGATGTTGAGTAACCATTCCAGTTACCGTTCTCGAGAGCTCCTTCAACGTAGTCAGGATGTAAAGGTGGCAGCAGATAAGGAAGTCCTGTCTTTTGGACCATATTCAAAAATGTTTTGCTAGCGTTTTGCTGGCTATCTAAGTCGACCAGAACAACTCTTAACTTCTTGCCTAGCTTGTTAATACCACCAGTCGCAAGCAGATATGCGAGCCAGCCAGCAATTGTTGTCTTCCCTACTCCTCCCTTATGGTTGTAAACCACCAGAGAAATAGGGGTTCTTTTTAGTTTTTTCACTTCCTTCCCCTTGAAAATTCAATATTTTCAAAAAGGATACGGCAGCAAGTATGCACTATCAATGGAACTATGGAATAATGAGTGTAAATCGAGCACATTTTCATGTTTTTAATCCACTTCTTCCAGAAATGGATGCTCTATAGGCACAATGTGCAAAGGGACTGTCCCGCATTTAAAATTTAATTAAGAAGTGATGTAAATAAATGTTTCTAAAGTACTTTTCCTCGCTTTTGCTCAAGCATCCCGCGCGGGACACCTGCCGGAAATGCCTTTAGGTCAGTATAATTAAATTTTAATTTAAAACTATAGTATCTATTTGTTTTTATTGTTTTTTTACCATGGAAGCCAATGTATCCCGCGCGGGACACTTGAAACTATACAGAGTCAGGTTAAAGAAGATGAGAACAGGTGCTGAAAAGTGTGCTCACAAAAGAATATAAGGTAGGTGCCAGATGGCAGATGAAGTTGAAGTTGAAGTTGAAGTTGAAACAACTATAGACTATACAGAATTGGGTATGAATAGAGGGCTTAAACCACCCTTGATTCGAATCCCGGAAGCAGAAGTTATTGCTTCTCTTCGACGTTCATTGCCAATGTTGGATATATCCGAAAAACACTTGGAACTGATTAACAACGCGATTGCTTTGTGCCAGCAGCAAGAAGATGAGCACATTACGACGTTGCAAGAAGTTTCAGAAATAATGGGGGTATCTGTTTCTACAGCCCGTAACCACGCTAAACACCTCCACAATACAGGGGTGTTTAAGCAAAGATATTGCACCACTGATCCCAAGAACAAGAGACGCGGCCTACTCTATGATTTTTGTGTCCCTGACCTCTCGATAAAGCTCGAAGACGTTCAAGCTCGAGTTGAAGAGTCACGTCCATTGGCTCACATGAACGTTGAAGATGTGGAGTTAATATCTCAAGCCGATTTGGCAGATATGGCTTTCTGCGACCTCGTGACAACAGTTCTATTCGGAGCGCTTAGGTTTAATCAAAAAGGCAACCAGACCAAAATCGAGTTACATGTTGTATGGGGCGCAGAGAGAGTCAAAGTCGAAACAAGATCAGGTAAAGGAGAGCGCATAGCGCTGCTTAAAGATCTCAAATACTATATTGCTTCGATAACGGTTCTCGAAACGATTATCCGCGAACGGATTGTCAATGGTGAAGAGATACCAGAAACCTACAACATTCCGATGAACTCCATCCTAACGGTATTGAAGCTTCCGAAAACTGGAGGGAACAAGACGCAGGCTTTGAGAGCTATTCGCCGCTTGTCTGGTACAAGCTTCCACATGCATCAGCTTCCGAAGTGGTTTCTACTAAAATATGGAATGAGTGACAACTCGGTACTGCACTTGAACATTTTAACCTTGAGGTTGGAAGGTGAATCCAAGGAGGTACCTGGTTCACTTGTTTTGCAAATGCAATTCCCCCCAGAAACGATAGCCCAGATCAGGCGCCGGTTCGATGGGGAGACTGATGCATTTCATGAACTGACAAAAACACAGCCGTTTGTCTTGTCCGTGACAAATAACTTGGTTTTCGCCTTCAACCTGTGGTCATCTGCATACTTTTCAGAAACAGGCTTGGCTGTTATGGATTGGTTGGAGCTTAAAGATAGGACAGCGCCTCAGTTTACATTGCACGCATTCAAGAAGGCGTTTAGCGAAGTTCTTAAAAAACATTCAGTTCCAGCCACAACAATTTCGGGGTATACGGAAGCGGGTCAGGCTATTGAAGTGCCAGATGAAAGCTACGATCCAATCTATAAGAACGGAATAGCTCTAAGGGAGACAGCTAGTATTCTAGGAGTGAAGATCGTGCTGGATGAGCAAGAGTTCGTGTTGATGCCAGAAATAAAGCAGGATTCATTACTGATTCAAAACCTTGTCTCTCCATACTTGAGTGATCAACTAAAGAAGTAAGCGAATACATTGAGTGTCAAAGGTGCCATACGGCACCTTTTTTTTGTCCAATTCAAAGTGGAATAAATCTATGCCCATTTTTGTAATCATTGACCAGCAGGGAGCGGGATATGTGAACAAGGTATGCAAATGTGAAGAATAGGAGCACTCTTAGCAGCCGATGAGACAGGTATGCATCATTGGAACTGTGTTGAGGTAGTAGAACTAGGGGCAAGCAGCATGTGGAAAAAACACGTTTAAAAAAATGAAACTTTGAAAGGCACTGTTTTTCAGAATGTTAGTGTGAGTGATCGTAGCTACTGTCTTGGATAGTGGCATTAGCCTCAAAAAGGTGGAATAAACCCAGTTCGAAAAATGAAAACATGAAAACTTCCTCATATCCAGGAAGTTATGAACAGCCTATGAACGTTGTGAAAAAGCAAAGACAACCGTTGGATACCTACATGTGAATACCGTTACTGGTTTTCGGCGAGTGTTTGAGGAATACAGGCAGCATCATGCTAGCTCGTGTGAAGTTTCATTGTGAAAGCCCATAAATGCAAAATGGACCATAGATTTAATCCACATTTCAAACGGTTACAGATGGGAAAATTTGTATGTGACACCTCGAATGTCAAAGGCCGGATGCGACTTGAAGTAGTGTTTTGATCTTCTGAAACACAATGTTGCAGTTGGAAAACCTATAACAGATGTGTACAAGAAAAAACTGATCATATTGTGAACAGGTTAGCAAACTGGGTTTATATATTTATTCCACATCCATATGAAAATGTATGAACAGCAGGGTAGGGGGATTCATATTTCGTTTTTTTAATCCACTTCCACAGCCACATAGTACCGTACTCGAGTAGTCGTTAGCCCTAATGCGCTATCACAAAGCCTTCTACATCAACTGTTTCCCACGGTTTCAACAAAGCACAAATAAGTGATGAAATATCCTTAGATTGGCTGAGAGGCACGAATTTACTGGGTTTAGGGCTTGGGGGTTTTGTAGCTTGGCATATAAAGAACTTCAAATTCGATAGCTCAGATGTGGAATAAATCCATGCTACGGATTAAATCTATGAACTGGAATAAATCTTCGTAGTGGATTCAATTCATAAAATGGATCGAAAACATGAAGTGGATTATAAGCTTGATAATTGATCACGAAATTCGAATGTAGATCATCTTCTGATCTGCTCCAAGCCTCGCCAGACGGGGCTCTGAGGGCTTTTTAGGGTGGTTATGGGGATCGTTGATCTACTTGTAATTACTGTTATATTCATCTGTGACGTTCCATATATTCAAATCATGATAGTAAAAAAATGAAGTGTGGAACTGAAAGCTTAGAACTAGAAGAAGAGGGTTGCTTAAAGAGTAGCGCTAAAAAGTAAGCCAGCCTAATGGCTGGCCCCTAAAACGAAACAAAACCAAGATGTTCGCAGCTATCGGGTGGCATCCCGTGAACTGCTTGCCTCACCATAGATCATGGAGAGAATGGCTTTGTTGATACTAATTATACTACAGGTATCAACTCGGTCAAATTTCCACGGTACGGCAACCTATTGATCTAAAAAAGGTTAAAGCACAAGATGAAAAATAATGATCGGGCAAAAGCGAAGAAAGCGCTTTTGAGTTCGTTCGAGTCAACATATCCAATAACCATCGTTATGGATGAAGCAGACTCACGGCCAGAAGAAGTAGCCCTTACGAAGACACAGCTGTTTGAATTGTTTACTCAACATGAAGTTGTTGATGACAAGTCGACGACAGCTTTTATTCCAGGCACTTTTTCAAACTTGAAATCGCGTTCAGCAGAAGACGTACGACAAATCTCAATGATTGTGTATGACATCGACTGCAAGAGCACTTACTACCGTCTTTGTGATCTCAAAGAAAAGCTCTCATCATTCACCTGCATAGTTCATTCGACGTACTCCGCAACTTTTGAACATCCTAGATGGCGTGTGATCATTCTCTTGGATAAACCTGTTGAACCAGAACAGTTCGATAATGTTTATCGTGGGATTGCTAAGAAGCTAGACCTAGAGTTCGATCGGACATGTACAAACGTGAATAGATTGTTCTACTTACCATCTGTTTCTACTCATAATGATTTTGTTTATTCGTGGACTAATGAAGGGTCACTGATCTCTGCTAAACCCTTTTATGGTAAAGCTTCAAAGAAGAAAGTTACTAAGAGAACTACCACTGCAAAAACCTCTCTTACACATTCACAGAACAGAGGATACGTTTCCTGTAGTTCAGTCGACTTTGAACAAGTGGCTAAAAATCCAGTAGAGAGTTCAGGAGAGATATGTGGTTTCCCTGTCCCGAAGGCATTGAAAGCTCCATTCTCACAATCTGATTTTGATGAGCTGCTTTCTCATCCTGGAACTTGGCTGCAAGCTGCTAAACACCTGGGTTTTCCAGTAGAGCGCATCTCTGCAACCAACCCTTATTCGAAGTCGTTCTCATCTGTCATTCCGGGTGTTGAGGATAAGAAACCAAGCTGCACCATTGCATTGCTTACATCTAACAACAGAACTAGAGTCGTCTACCAAGCGTTTAATGAAACGCACGACATTGAAGGCGCGAGCGGTCCAGTTAAGATCGATTTAGCTCGAATTTATGCCATGATGCACTGCGGCCGACGTATCGAGCGTGATGCTTTCCCTGCTGGTACACACAAGGTTTGGCTCACAAGGCTACTAATTGCATCCGGGATGATCAATCCTGAAATCATTGAAGACCTCCCAGAGTTGCCGGAGGAAGCAAAGAGCGCTGAACGGTTGTATGTTGGCTTCCGTGACCTGCTTATGTGCAAGCGAGCATTTATGGAGCAAAAAAGCGATGCTACAGCTTTCAGTCTCACTTTCGCTTGCTATTGGTGCCGGATTGGTAACAGAAACACTGTCAAAAAGTATAGCCAGGCTCTACTGGATGCTAATGTACTCAGGTTCGTTGACCGGATTGACCTTCCAAGGGGCGGCTCTATCCCATTGATGATGCCGGCAGGGCAGAGCGCATCTGTGTATCGGATTAAGCAACGAGACGCATCTAAAGGTAAAGAGCGTAAGGTAGTTACTCAATCACGCGAAGATAAGAGTCCCGTTCAACATAATCAGACAACTACCAAAACAGAGCGAACCACATTCACTCCAGATATAACGTACATCGAATCACTGCAGAAACCGCCTACGACAGAGGAGCAAGGTTACGCAGAGCTACCACCGTACCTAGAGGATTCAATTTTTGATGATTCAACTGATGGTGTACAGCCAGAGATTGGGCAGGGCAGGGGGCTTGATTCCGTCCATGTCGAACCGGATAACCCTTGCGGCTCAATTGAAAGACTGGTCAAAGTAGTGAGAGCTCACAGTAACAAGCAGGTTTCGCTTGAGTTACTGCTTGCTGAAAGCAAGTTGCCCGTCGATGAAGAGCTGATTAGTGTGCTACCGCTCGTAAAACGATATGTTTCTGACTATGAATCCGCTTACTCTAGGTTGTTGAGTTACAAAGAGAAAGGTTTCGGAACATAGTATTTTTAAACTCCATGTGCTTGCAAAACTTTGAAAATCGTTGAAAGCGTAAGCGTCTGTCCGTAAAATGCTAGCTACTACACGTTTAAAATGCAGCATTAACAAATGGTCGGAGCACTATAGAAATCGGAATACTAGACAACGACAGCTATCGTTCAGTACAAATAGCACAAGCCTCTTTCATCCTATCTATGCGAGATTTAGCGCGGATAGACCCAGTTAGTGTTGCTTGCCTGTTCAAGATTACTAAAGACGAAGCCAGACGACTAGCCGAAACCCCAGTTCATGTTCTGGAAAAGGCACTGTATTCAAGCCCGCCTATCTAGACTATTAAAGGTCAAGATGGAACTTGCATGCGTGGTGCTAGCCCGATGGCAGCTCTTCTTGCTTCTTTGCAGGAAAGTGGTACCGATGCATTCCATAATACGGTTGCACATATCAACGCATTCTCTGGCCCGGTTAACAATGGCTCCCTTGAGCGCGATCAAGGGAGCAGTATGTCTGCGGTTGCAAGGTAGGTGAGCGAGAGGATGGCTGAAAACTGCAAAACAACCAAACGACGAACACAACCTTGGGATCCAGGCTTGTATTATGAGCAGCTTCGCCTTGCTTATGAGATGGCAAGCTTAGGTGCTAATGCGAATGTGCTTGACCAATATTTTGCTGTAGACAAGCGTTTGGAAATGGTGATCAACAAGAAGCTTGGTAAGTTCCGAAAAGGTGCTGGCTGGATGACAACTCATGTTGTTCATCGTGTTCATGCAAATATCGTTTACCGCATGTACTGTAATGCCGTACCTGAAAACGCGGATCTTGACAGGGCAATAACCGATAGAGAGCTTCTGTCATTAGCTCGTACATACTTGGTTCTGAACAACAACCAATATGTAGATATTAATAGAATTTACTACATCTTTTGCTACCTATCTGATGGCACATTCTCACGCAAAATTTGTTCTAAATGCGGTATGGATTTCATTTTCCACAGTGAGCGAAACTACAGCCTCTGCCCTTTTTGTGAGCGTGATTCCCCTCTGTTTGATAAGTAACCACACCCCGGCCGGTGTGGTTACCGTCTTTCACTAAGTCTTTTCAGAACAGTTTCATTTTTGCGTAATTACCACGCATTCAAAACCAAGTAGATTAAGTCCCCCTTAATACACCTAGTAAATCGCCACGCACCCGTTTTCTCTCAGGCAATATTCCTTGCTATGAAGACGAAAATCCTATCCGCAGCAATAGCTGCCTGCCTGATGGCGGCAATCACACCGAGAGCATCCGCAGCTGATCAAGCAGACGGAGGGCGTTCATCTTTTTACGATCGCAAAAGCGAGGGTTGGTTCGGCTTTGTTGCGTAATTCAGTTCAGAGACAGAATCGTCCCATGTCGTATATTTATTAGTCAATACGACAAGTTTTAGGCATACCTAACCCAGTAAGCTTATTCAGCGCCTTAATCATCGCGTAAG
>NZ_JAAUWT010000037.1 GCF_014694455.1 Vibrio sp. S9_S30
ACAAAATGTTTCTATTAACTTATCCATGCTCGTTCCTTTGAGATCTTATATATTTAGTCAATGATCTGATCTCGGAACGAGCCATTAGTTCCTTCCTAACGAATTTCCTTATCCAGAACTCAGGTTAGGCGTATTCAAATTGCTGTTGTTTCACCACTCTAGGTCGAGTACCCCGCTCTGCCCAAAGGCGTGTTGTTGTGTTTTGCTGACCGAATCTAGCTTCATCCTGAAACCAGACATCAACGTGCTCAAGCCCTATGTGGCCTGGGATCTTGAGGATCGTTTCAATTTTGAATTTTTTTAAAATCGTCCTGAGCTTGTGGGGATTGTTTAGGGTGTTTTGAGCGTGAAGTTATCCAAGAAAAGCCCATATGTTTGAGCAAGTAATAGATAGAGTTTGGGTGATAGTGCTTGTCGAAATTATCAATGATGTAAGCGTGTATATCATTGCCAGTCAGTCGACCACCTGATGAGTTTTCAGCTTCCTCTTTGATGTATTGGCTGAGTTGTTCACGTTGAGCTGACGTTAAAAATGGGGGTCGACCAGTGCGTGGCTTTTCTTGGAAACCATCGATACCTTCTTCTAGGAAGATTTGAACCCATTTATTCACACTGGTTCTACTTACTTGAAGATATTTGGCAATTTGAGTTCTAGACACTCCGTCTTTGAAATGTGCCAAGGTCAAGAAGCGCATTTTCATTTGCATAGATTTTTGCTGGTTAGCAAGCTTTTTGAAGTCAATATTATTGAGGCTTTCCATGGTGATAATAGGTTTGTTTTAGATAGCCTCAATTAGATCATATTTTTACTCTAATTGGTATAATCCCATAAGTACCGTAAGCCTTTTACGTTGTTGAATTTATGGTATGATGAAATATCAGCTTATCGCTACAGCATAATGAACTCTAATTAAAGGTTACTTTGGCAGAATGAACGGCAATACTCTCGATACAGATCAGAATACATTTTCCTTTGTTGATGCGGAACGAAAAGTCCTTGATTTTTGGGAAAAACAGGATATTTTTCAGAAATCTCTTCGTCAAACAGCCAACAATCCACCCTATGCATTTTACGATGGACCTCCATTTGCAACTGGTAAACCACACCATGGGCATCTGCTGGCATCCACCATTAAAGATATTATCCCTCGCTACTTTACGATGAAAGGTTATTACGTCCAACGCCGTTTTGGCTGGGATTGTCATGGCCTACCAATTGAACATGAAACCGATAAAACCTTGGGTATATCAGCCAAAGAGGCCGTTGAGACCTTAGGGATCAAAGCATACAATGATGAGTGTCGAGGTATCGTTCAACGCTATACTAAAGAGTGGCGCTCTACCGTTACACGCATTGGCCGCTGGGTTGATTTTGATAATGATTACAGAACCATGGAACCTTGGTACATGGAGTCTGTATGGTGGGTGTTCAAACAACTTTGGGAAAAAGAGCTTATCACCCAAGGCGTCAAAGTTGTGCCGTTTTCTACCACTTTAGGCACCGTTTTATCTAACTTCGAAGCGGGCTCTAACTACAAAGATGTGCAAGATCCTGCACTTGAAGTGTTGTTCAAATTAGAAGACGAAGACTGCTATATCGCAGCGTGGACCACCACACCTTGGACTTTGCCTTCCAACTTGGGACTGTGCGTCAAAGCCGATGCCGACTACATAAAAGTGTTAGATGAAGATAAAGATATACACTTTATTATTGCCAAAGCGCGCCTTGAAGCCATAGGTAAAGGGAAAAACTTAACTGTAGTGCAAGAATATACAGGCGCGGAATTGGTCGGAAAACGCTATGAGCCGCTCTTTGATTATTTCAAAGAACTAAAGAATGAAGGCGCATTTGTTGTCCTTGCTGACGATTATGTCACCATGGACAGTGGTACGGGTATCGTACATATCGCACCAGCATTTGGTGAAGACGATAACCGCGTCATGAAAGAGGCAAATATTCAGGTCGTTGTGTGTCCTTTGAATATGGTTGGCGAGTTTACCGAAGAAGTGACGGACTTTAGCGGAATGCACGTCAAAGAAGCGGATAAGAAAATCATTCGCCACTTAAAAGAAACAGGCCACCTGTACAGCCACACCACCATAGTGCACAGCTACCCGTTCTGCCCGCGTTCTGACACGCCGATCATCTACCGCTCTATTCCATCATGGTATGTCAAAGTAGAGCAGATGCGCGACAAGCTCGTGGCATTGAATCAACAGATCAACTGGGTACCTGAATATATTAAAGAAGGTCGGATGGGGAACTGGTTGGCTGGCGCCATTGACTGGGCAGTCTCGCGAAACAGATACTGGGGAACACCGATTCCGCTGTGGCGCAACGACGTTACTGGCAACTATTTATGTATTGGTTCAATCGAGGAATTAGAGCGCTATTCAGGGATCCGTGTCGATGACTTACACCGTGACTACGTCGATGATATTTCTTTCAGTGTGGCAGGTGAAGAAGGCACTTATCAGCGGATTGAGGAAGTGCTCGATTGTTGGTTTGAGTCAGGCGCGATGCCGTATGCTCAGCTCCACTACCCGTTCGAAAATCAGTCTCTTTTCGAGTCCAGCTTTCCAGCTGAATTCATTGCCGAGGGACTGGACCAAACACGCGGTTGGTTTTATACCCTATTGGTATTAAGTCAGGCTTTACACGACAAGCCCGCATTTAAGAACGTCATTGTTAATGGCATCGTGATGGCAGAAGATGGCAAGAAAATGTCGAAGCGCTTGCGCAACTACACTCAGCCAGATGACATCATGGAAGAGTTTGGTGCCGATGCTCTACGCTTATATTTAATCAACTCAGGTTTGGTAAAAGGCGAACCACAACACTTTTCAAACGAAGGTGTGAAACTGACCGTTCGTCGTGCCTTGCTGCCTTGGTGGAATGCCTTTAAATTCCTGAAAACTTATATAGATATCGATGGTTGGAAACCGTCAAATACCGCGCACACAATAACCAATCCGTTGGATCATTGGATACTGTCAAAGCTGCAAACATTGAAGTTAAAGGTCACCACGGAGATCGAAAACTATCAGCTATACAACGTTATTCCAGTGTTGTTTGAGTTTATTGAGCAATTAACTAACTGGTATATCCGCCTTAATCGCTCGCGCTTTTGGGCTGAAACACTGACTGAAGACAAGGCATGTGCATATCAGACGCTGTACACCTGTATCTATGAATTGAGCTTGGCCATGGCACCGTTTGCGCCGTTCTTGTCAGAGCATATCTATCAAGAGATGCTAGCCATACAAGATCGTGGAGAGCAACCTGAGTCAGTGCACTTATGTGTATATCCAGCCGTGGATGAAGCACTCATTCAGCCAGAGCTTGAAGATGCACTTGCGCTATTGCAAAACGTCGTGTTGCTAGGTCGTCAAAAGCGTAATAAAGAGCGGATCAAGACCAAAATCCCTCTAATGAGCCTAACAGTGATCCATCGCGATACAGGTCTCCTTCAAGAGATCAAGAAGTTAGAGTCTTACTTACAAACAGAGCTGAATGTAAAATCAGTCGTCTATAGTGAAGACGAAGACTCCTTTATCAATTTCTACGCCAAGCCAAATTCACCTTTGCTGGGCAAAAAATTGGGTAAATCATTTAAGCAATATAAAACGCTTATTGAGGCACTCACTGGTGAGCAGTTACGTCAATTAGAGAAAGACGGCAGCATTGAACTTGAGGGCATTCGCTTCGACAAAGAAGAAATCCTCACTTTCCGTGAACCAAAAGAAGGCTCAGAAGTCATTTCTGATAGCTATATTTCCATTGAACTAGACTGTAAACTCAACGAGGAGTTATTGGCTGAGGGTCTGGCCCGTGAAATCGTTAATCGTGTTCAAAAAACACGTAAGCAGCTTGATTTTAAGATCGAAGACCGTATTCATGTCAAATATGCATGTGATCAAGCACTCGACGCCGCTATCGCTGCACATACAGACACCATCTCATCGGAGACATTGGCATTGAGCTTTGAAAAGCGCGATATCGCATCTGATGACACGGTTGCGCGTTATGATGTAGAGGGTCATACGCTATTGCTTAAGTTGAGTAAGGCGACATAACCTAACACTATCCAGTTGTGCACAGTCACTTTTTAGGTGCCTGTGCACACTGTTAACTAGGCCAATAAATAGACAAATTTCTGCAAACATCGCCCACCCCTCCCCTTTCACTCTGTGACTCAATACATGCTTTACATGTTATTTATCAATGTTTACAATGTTTTTCATCATTCAATTACACGGCTGAAGATACGCCGTTGGTGTGCTGATTGTCATACATCAGAAAATAACCACACCCTGAGTGCCTAGACAAATAATAATTTAAGATCCCTTTAAACTGGGCGGTATTTCTGCGATTATAATTCCATAAGCATCGCCTGTGTTTTGAGGTCACTTGATGCTGATCCCCTATCACCTTGTAGGCTTGCCGCCATGCTATCAAAGGTGTTTCGTCACGCGTGGCGATCGGCGTAATAGCACCTGTTTATGTCAGTGGCGACAAGCTATTTGACAAAATATGAGCAACCAAAAAAGGAAGCTAACCCAGTGGATAGAACATGGATTTTGGATCGCGTAAAACAGTTCGATGAGACCCTCGCGGTTGTTGAAGAAGATAAATGCATTACCTTTGATGCGATTGCCCAAAGCGCTCAAAATTGGCTGACCAATGAGTCGATCACAGAACACAGTATCATTGTCATCAATGGATTATTTAACGCAACGACGTTGGGGTTGATGCTTTGTGCCTATATCAAGCAATGTACAATCGTGCCATTATTTAATAGCGATGCAACGCATGTAGACACGATCATTGACACGGTTCATCCAGATTTACTGTGTGACACACGCGACGACATCATGTGCTGCAGCACGATAGCCCCCTTTGCAACCACCAAGCCTGCATTATTAAAGCAACTGAATACATTGGGAGAGTCCGGACTGATCTTATACAGCTCAGGCAGCACAGGTACACCCAAAGCCATTTTACTCAGCTTAGACAAGCTTTTGCAGCGCTATCAAGTTCACAAAGAGCACCCCACCTCCACCATCGCAGGCTTTTTGTTTTTTGATCACATTGGCGGCTTTGATGTCTTGATGCAGTGCCTAATGACAGGATGCACCTTGGTCAGCATGACTAAACGCACCCCTGAAGATGTGTGTCAGGCCATTGAAAAACATCGTATCAATGTATTACCCACTACGCCGACTTTTCTCAACATGGTGTTGATCAACCGCAGCTATCAACGCGTAGATCTAAGTTCACTTACCGTGATTGCATATGGCTCAGAAGTCATGCCACAAGCAACACTCGACTTGCTGCAACAAGCGTTGCCGCATGTCGCGCTAAAACAAACATATGGTATGAGCGAGCTGGGGGTCTTACCCACAGAGTCGAAGGCAGGCAACTCACTGTGGCTAAAAATAAAAAAAACCGACTACAAAGTGCTGGATGGCGTGTTGTGGGTCAAATCGCCAACGGCGATGCTTGGTTACCTCAACCAAGATCATGCGCCATTGAATGATGGGTGGCTGTGCACTGGGGATTTGGTGGAGCAACAGGGGGACTATATTCGCATTCTGGGGCGCCAGAGCACAGTGATAAATGTCGCGGGTGAAAAGGTATTTCCGGCCGAAATTGAAGCCTTCCTATTACAAATTCCATTTGTAAAGAATTCATCAGTCTGGGGGAAAAAGAGCCCGATCACCGGAAAAATTGTCGCTGCGACAATTTACACTGATGAAGAAGTCGATCCGAAGCCGGCAAAAAAACATATTTTAGATATCTGTAAGCGAACCTTAGCCCCCTACAAAATCCCAAGACACTTCGAATTTGTAAATGAGCAGTATCATAGCGAAAGGTTTAAAAAAATCAATAAGATACAAGGAACACAAACCAGTGGAAAATAAAAAGGGTACAATTGTGATCAGCGGTGGAAGCCGAGGGTTGGGGTTCGAAATCGCGTCCCAATTTTTGCAGCAAGGATATACCGTTGCGACATTTTCAAGAGGCAGTACTGAGCATGTAACAGCACTTGCAGATGATCCACGCTTTTTTTGGAAGTCGGTTGATGGCAGTGACTATCAGGCTCTAACCGAGTTTCTCAAAGAAGCTCAGCAACGACTCGGAAATATTGTTGGCCTGGTCAACAATGCCGCCATTGGTGCGGATGGGGTGCTCAGCACAATGCGTACGTCTGACATTGACCGGGCGTTGGATGTGAACCTCAAAGCACAGATCTATCTATCAAAATTAGTTTCTAAGAAGCTCTTGCAAAACCGCGATGGGTTTATCATTAATATCTCTTCCATCATGGGCGTAAGAGGTTTACCAGGTGTTTCAATTTACAGTGCCACAAAAGCGGCAATGGATGGCATGACCAGAAGCTTAGCGAAGGAGCTAGGCAGAAAAGGGATCCGTGTCAACTCTGTCTCTCCGGGCTATTTTGCCAGTGACATGGTGAAAGATCTGTCAGATGACATTTTAGGTAAAATTGAGCGCCGTACACCGCTAGGGCGCTTAGGTACACAGAGTGAGATTGCCAAGTTGGTGCTATTTTTAGCAACTGAGGGGCATTTTATCACCGGGCAAAACATCGTCATAGATGGAGGTTTTACATGCTAGACACACAACAAGTTAAAAATGAGGTGTTGGATAGTATTATCCAAGAGGTGGCCACAATACTGTCTGAAAAGTCGCTGCCGATCACACAACTGGAAAGCGCTACAGCATTTTCTGAATTGTCATTAACGTCTCTGGATTTGGCCGAACTGATCAGCAATCTAGAAGCGCGCTATGAAGTTGACCCATTCGAGGAATTGGTTGCCATCACCAGTGTCGTTACCATAGATGATCTCGCTGCGGCCTATGCGCTGGGCTTATCAGGTCAACCTGAGGGGACACATGACGCCCTCAGCGAAGAACTAAAAGCCATAAAGAATCAAACACGGTAATCGAGCTAGACACTGACATATAAGATCATAGCAACACATTGGCTATATGCGCCATCATTTTGGTGCTCGCTATGGTATTTCAGCTGTTCATATCTAGCGTGACTCAGATATATAAACGTAGAAGTAAAAATACATGATGGCTACAGATGATATAGCAATTGTCGGGCTCGCTTGCCGATTTCCTGAGGCAAGTTCTCCGGCTCAGTTTTGGCAAAACTTAGCACAGGGACGGGAGTCCATAGCAAGATTATCCGACGCGCAATTACGCAACGCAGGTGTCAGCGACAGCGAATTTGAGCAACCCAGTTACGTCAAAGCATATACCCCCCTTGCCGATATCGACAAGTTTGATGCGCGCTTTTTTGGGATCCCAGCAGCAGAAGCAAAGTTAATGGACCCACAACAGCGGATCTTGCTTGAAATTATCTATCACGCTTTAGAAGATGGCGGCGCTTTGCAAACAGCGCAGCAGAGAGAAACAGGTGTCTATGCAACTGGTGGTGGGATCACCCGTAGCTATCTTTATCAAGAAGCGGCAAAGCACTTTAAGGGCAATAGTGATACCGGCAGCTTGTTACAATTACTCAACGATAAAGATTTTCTTGCGACACGGGTATCCTACAAATTAAATTTACAAGGCCCCAGTCTCTCCGTGCAAACAGCCTGCTCAAGCTCCATGGTTGCAGTTCACTTGGCAAGAAGCGCATTACTGAGCGGAGAAATCGATATCGGTATCGCCGCAGCCAGCTGTATCAGACTACCACAAGAACGTGGCTACAATGCCGCAGAAAGTATGATCTACTCACCAACCGGTCGCTGTAGAACATTTTCAGACGACGCCGATGGCACCATTTTTGGCAGTGGCTCAGGCGCTGTGGTACTCAAACGTTATCAAGACGCACTGACCGATGGCGATCATATTTATGCACTGCTCAAGTCAACCGCGGTCAATAATGATGGGGCTGGAAAGTTTGGGTTTACCGCTTCCAGTGTGCCAGGTCAAGCCAAGGCCATGGTTAAAGCTATTGCATTGGCGGGGATCAGTGCGGATCAGCTCAGTTATATTGAATGCCATGGCACTGCGACCAAAATAGGCGACCCACTGGAGATCCGCTCGCTCGAAAAGGCATTTTCACTGGATACCGATAAAAAACAATTTTGTCATATCGGTAGCGTCAAACCGAATATAGGTCATTTAGAGCAGGCGGCTGGACTTGCCAGCCTCATCAAACTTGCGCTGATGATAAAACATCGTCGGCTTGTGCCCACTATTAATTTTCGCGCACCCAACCCGAAATTAAAATTGCCACAATCCCCCTTTAAAATGGCACTCGACTATGAAATGTGGGAACCCGAACAACAGCGGCGCTACGCCGGGCTGAACTGTTTGGGTGTGGGGGGCACCAATGTATTTGCCATTCTCAGCGATCTCCCCACCACCGACGCGACAGCATCCAATGACAACAACCTGGTTGAACCTGCACAAGATGTGCTGTGTTTGTCAGCCAAAACGAAAACACAGCTCGTCGAATATATCGAGTGTATCGCAAACGATGAACGACCTTTGCCACTGTGTGCCCTCGCCTACAACATCAACACCAGCCGTGCACATTTACCAATACGTAATACAGTGGTGATTGACCGGGATATGAGTATAGGGCAGTGGCGCGAACAAGCCTTGACCAAGATCGCGGCGTCCAGCGAGCGGCGCGGAACGACATTTGATAAACCAATCCAGTATATATGTAACCCCACAGAATTCGTTCATGCCAGCCAATTAGCTACACTGGCCGCTGACATGCGCTGCCAATGTTTTACAGATGCCTATCAACGCTGGATGGACAGTGCAGCGCTCACTCTAATAAATGACTCCACGGCCCCCTTTGCACAGCACGTGGCGAAATTGTTGGTATTTGAACTGGCATTGTATGAGCAGTTAAAGCACTGGGGAATAAAGATGGCATCATTTCTTGGTGAGGGGATCGGTCTATATGCGCAACTGTTGTTGGAAGATGTCCCCTCGCAACAGTGGCTCAGTACGCTGGAAAAAGAACTACATATACATCACGGTAATTTAAACCACGCACAAACTCATAGCTTTTCTCAGATGGGTGAAGTGACCATTGAGCAAGATCTACACCTCGCAAGTGAAGGCCCGATAATTTATCGCAATCGTCCTTTACATAACCTCACAGATGATGTGTATGTCTGTGCCAGCGAACGGTTTACTACCACCGAACTGTGGTCCTTGCTTGCCACGATTATCGACAAAGGCGCGCAAATTAACTGGCAAAACTACTATCCTCTCAAGGCTTTTGAAAAACATACTTTACCCAACTATCCATTTGAGAAGAAACGCTATTGGTTGGTTGATGAAGACTAACGTTGTTACACCTAGACTAACAAAAGATACAAGGAGCATGAAATAACATGAGTAACGCAGCAACAGCTAGAACATTGGTAATTAGCTTTATTGAAGAAATGAATCGTTCATCACTACGTGGAGACGAGATCCAAAATGACTTTGAGCTAAAAGATAAACTTAATATCGATTCATTAAACAAGATCATTTTACTGACCCGAGTCACAGAGCACTTAGGTATTGAGTTTGGCACAGCCGATAAAACCATTAATGACTTCACCACAGTCAACGATCTGATCTCATTTGTTGAATCACACACCTCAACACTAGAAGTGTCGTAAATTTTTCGACCTCACTTTACCAAGGCAGCTGGGATCACACGCTCTTCGTACGTTTCTGGTTTCTGGCTGCTGCCCAGACAAGCCTATTGTATGTGTAGCTACAAGGTATTAGTCACCTGATCGTTTTCATCTGTGGTCCCTAGGCCATGAGAGCATAAAAATGAGTGGGGCATTTCCTTGTAGACTTCCCGCTTAACATATTGTCAGAGATACTCAGTACATGTCTTATCCAGGATATTTCTAACAATGAAAATCTATTCCATCAAAGTGGCGCTGCATGGAGTGAGCCCGATGATATGGCGCCGACTTCGAATTGCCGGCAATACCTCATTGGCTAGTCTGCATTATATCATCCAAATTACCCAGGGCTGGGATGATGAGCACCTTCATCAATTTCATATCTATGGCAAAGATTATGGTATCAGCTATAGTGGAGGCTTATCATTCGGTGACAATGCTTACAAAGTGTACATTGATGACTTCAAATTTGATGTCGGTGATCGGTTCACTATTGAAAGCCGTTACAAAAAGCAACAAAACTACGACGGTCGGAGCGCTTCGCCCTTACGTCGAGGCGTTAAATGCGGTGCGCTTTAATCGCAATCAAGTGAATCATGATATGGTCAAATTAGAGACAGAAAAACCGTCTTTACATGACGTGTTTGGCTGATGGTTACGCGTGATGGACATTCCCTAAAGTGCGCCTTTATGGGAATGTTGGCTATACTAATATGAGTATTTACAAGGGTTCTGGCTCCATGCGTTTACCTAGCTTGCCAACCCTTTTAGGGAAAGTCTGCTTGATGAGCTTAGATCACGATGAACAAACCACCTCTGAAACCGACCAATCAATCTAGACGCAATCGGGAGTATCTTACGCCCTATAAGATTGATCTATTAATGGCCTCCGCTAGGCAGATCGGGCGACATGGCCATCGTAATGAGACAATGATTTTGCTGGCTTTTCGTCATGGCCTTCGCGTTTCAGAATTGATTTCCCTTCAATGGGATCAAGTAAACCTTAATCTGGGTTTACTTCACGTTAATCAAAGGAAGCATGGCATTCCCAGTACTCACCCGTTATGGGGGTCGGAGCTGAGGGCTCTGCGTAAAATGGCTAAGACCTATCCCGAAACACCTTACGTTTTTTATCAGAGAGAAAAAGTCCGATGACGGATTCAATGTTCCGAAAGATTGTAGCTCGAGCAGGAGATAAAGCCGATTTGGGATTACCTGTTCACCCTCATATGTTACGCCATCCTACGGGGTTCAAGTTGGCTAACGATGGGCAGGATACACGCGCTATTCAGCTCTATCTGGGCCATAAAAATATTCAACATACGGTGAAATACACCCAACTGGCAGCAGATCGATTTAAACGCTTTTGGAGTGATTAAGGGGGAACGACATGCAATTGAGCATTCAGATAGTCATCAAAGATGAAAACGGTGAAACCAGAACAGAAGACATTATCGAATTAAACAAGTCAGCAGATAATCGGCGTGACATTGGCTTATCGATACATGAATCGCAGTCATTGCTGAAAACACTTCAGAAAAAGATCGTTTGCCACCAGGCGGAGCAATATACCGCAGCGCATACAAATTGTCCGCATTGCCATAAACATAGACGAACTAAAGGTTTTCATAGCATCCAGTACCGGACGCTGTTCGGGATCATCTCTATCCCCTGCAAGCGTGTCTATTGTTGTGAGTGTGAAGGTGCTGCCACTAAAACAGTGAGCCTGTTAACATCCTGGATCCCAGAACATAATAGCCCGGAGTTAAAGTATATTGAGACAAAATGGGGATCGTTAATGGCTTATGGCCTGACGGCTGAGTTACTGAAAGATATCCTCCCGATCGGCGAGTCACTCAATGGTTCAACCATCCGTAATCATTTACATGACGTTGCTAAACGTCAGGATAAGGAGCTGGAAAATAAACCGGAGTACCTTTTAGGTTGCCCTTATGAATGGGACGAATTGGGCAAACCAAATAAACCTATGGTGGTGGGCATTGATGGCGGCTACGTACGAAACTGGCATGATAAAAAAACGAATTTTGAAGTGATCGCTGGTAAGTCCATGTCGAAACAAGCCGCGACAAAACGCTTTGGCTGGGTCCAGAAAATCGACAAGAAACCAAGAAGGCGGGTGATGAGTGTGTTGTCAGAGCAAGGCATGCAAGCCAACCAGTAAATCACTTTTTTATCTGATGGTGCTGATAATTTGAAGGATCTACAATATTGCATGTATCCGGAATCATCCCATCTTCTCGACTGGTTTCATGTGACGATGCGCCTAACAGTATTAGAGCAATGTGCTAATGGCATGAAAAAATCGGATCCGGAAGCGGGGTCGTTGATGAAGGATGATATTGAAAGTACCAAGTAGTATCTTTGGCACGGGAATACAGAAAAAGCATTGTATAAGCTTGAATGCTGCAGTGAACTTTGCTTTGACGAAACACTCACCTATAAAAAGCGAGAAAAGTTTTACCAGCATCTGACTGAGATGGTTACATACATCGAAAATAATCAGGCCATGATCCCCAACTATGGGGAGCGGTACCGCTATAATGAAACCATATCGACAGCCTTTGTAGAATCAACGATCAATGAAGTAGTCGCCAAACGCATGGTCAAAAAGCAGCAAATGCAATGGACGCATGAGGGTGCCCATTGTCTTTTGCAAACGAGGACAGCAGTACTCAACGGAGACTTAAAATCGATTTTTAGACGTTGGTATCCTGGCGTGACTATAGATGGTGAAATGGTGAACGTGGTCGGGGATGAAATGAAACTAGTTGCATAAATTTTTAGCATTTGCCCCACACATTTTTATGCTCTCATTGGCAACCAGTCCCTTTTGAGCTGCTTGGTATGTACCGCCGATAATCTCGATTGGAACAATTTTCGGAAGGTTATCAGTTTCAGCGATACGGTCTTTTAGATCGTGCTCAAAGTAGTTCCGGCATGCTTGCTCGTTCAGGGTACCTGCATTCAGGCTACCAGAGCACTTCACGAAACTCGCAACACCCTTGGTGTCATTTGCTAGTGCCGCAGATGGCTGCTGCATATAGAGTCCAAACGCCGCTACTGCTACTAGGGTTCCTAGCATGAAACGGCCACGGGTCTTCGACTAGGTATTCCAGCCATGTTTCTCTTTTTTGTCGGCTGCAGGAGCTTCAACCCCACTGCCCTGTACGCGGCTTTGTTGCGTAATTCATTGGAACTAAATCAATAACCTACGATCTGATCAGCTACATTCACTTCACCTCGTAGCCCAATGCCTAAACCTTGTTACAAAACCACCAACTGGAAGCAATACAATCA
>NZ_JAAUWT010000038.1 GCF_014694455.1 Vibrio sp. S9_S30
AAATTCAGCAGTAGCTTGAAGTTCTAAAGAAAATTCAGACATAAAAAATCGGTCCCAGATACATATCTGGGACCGATTATGAAGACTATTAAGGATCGTTCAAGAGTCTTAAACGATCGGCATTAAGTCTTTCGACTTGGCTTTTTGAAAGTGGCTCCCCCTGCGGGACTCGAACCTGCGACATACGGATTAACAGTCCGCCGTTCTACCAACTGAACTAAGGGGGAATTATTCGTGTTATCTCATTAAGATCAACACTAAATAATGGTGCCTCGAGGCGGAATCGAACCACCGACACGAGGATTTTCAATCCTCTGCTCTACCGACTGAGCTATCGAGGCAAAAGAATGGTGCCGACTACCGGAATCGAACTGGTGACCTACTGATTACAAGTCAGTTGCTCTACCTACTGAGCTAAGTCGGCACACTGTATTCTTTGCTAACTTGCTGACGTCTAATTCAGACACCAACAATCAAATTGTGGTGCCCGGAGGCGGAATCGAACCACCGACACGAGGATTTTCAATCCTCTGCTCTACCGACTGAGCTATCCGGGCGACGGAGCGCTATTAAACGGATTTTCATCCTTACCGTCAACTTTTTTTTGAAAAAAAATCAAAAAAGTGCGTTTTTGTTGAGAAAGTAAACGATACGCCCGAGTTTCAACACTTAATTCTTGGTGGAATTGAAGTCGCGCTTGAATTTAGTCACTTTTTCCAGATAACGACGTGCTTCGCTGTTCGGGTGTTTTTGGGTGAGTGCCCAATAAACTTGATTCGGTTGGAGGGCATTTAAGTCCCTCATGGCGCGTTTTCTATCGTTTCGGTTGAATGTATTTAACACCCCCCCTGTTCCACCGTTGTAGGCGGAAATCATGCTGTATTCTAAAGAGGTAGGGTGCTTCACATTCTTTAAGTAGCGATTCTTAAGAATGTAGAAGTAAGCGGTACCCGTATCGATATTTTTCTCGGGATCAAATAGGTATTCCGGAGAGGGTTGCCCTGATTTATTTTTGACGAGTTTAAAGACATCGCGTCCCGCTGTTTTTGGGACAACCTGCATTAACCCGTAAGCGTTTGCCCAGCTAACGGCGTATGGGTTGAAACTACTTTCGGTTTTGATAATGGCGTAAATCAGATCTTCAGGAATATCATATTTGCGTGAAGCTTTTTGTACGATGTCGGCGTACTTATAGCTACGGCGTTCAAAGTGATCTTTCACCATTGGTATTTCAACGTAATAGGATTTTTTGAAATCAATGGTTCGGGATTTTAATTGGGTAGCAATGAGGTAATCCGCAAAACGGCTAGCACGCCAGCTCCATTGAATCGCTTTTTTGTCTTGGTCTACGACTTGTTGATAAAGAAAGGGTCTGCCTTCGAGTTTGATACTGGAAGACGAATACAAATCGACATTTGCCGGATCATCGGGTGTGAGTAGTGTGGTGACAATGGCCGTTTTCAGGTGTTTTTTCGGTTCAGTAGAAGAAATCGTGCTAATGGTGACGGTACCTTTTGCAAAGTCGACTTCTGCTCGGCTTTGATAGTTATCTATGTATTTGACATAATTGCTTTTTCCCGCAACTCGAATTTCAGCCTTACCCCATTTCTTTTCAATATTGATGGAGAAGCTGTTCATCAGTGCATCGAGTGCAGCCATGTCTTTTTGGAATTGACCAGGGAGCTCAGCGAGGTTCTTAGCGAATCGATTGGTGGGTTCGTAATCTACTTGATAAATATTTTCGATGAATTCACGGCTGCACCCCATAAGGAATAAAGCAGCGCAAAAGTAGAGCAGTTTCTTCATTGTTTTCCCGAAAAAGACACCGTAATTAAAAGTAATGATGTCTTTTTACGGGATAAAGGTAAAGGTAGGTTTGCGTTTAAGTGATCATTCACTCGGTGGCGTGTAACCATCGATCACGACGTCTTTACCTTCAAACAAGAAATTGACCATTTCTCTTTCTAGCTCTTTACGATGCTCTGGATCCATCATGTTCAACTTTTTTTCATTGATAAGCATGGTTTGCTTGTGTTGCCACATCCCCCACGCTTCTTTCGAAATAGTATCAAATATACGCTTGCCCAGCTCACCGGGATAAAGTTGAAAATCCAATCCTTCTCCGTCTTTCTTTAATCGAGCACAAAAAACAGTGCGGCTCATAATGACTCCTTAATTTATTTCAAAGGGTAGGCTTTCAATTAACT
Source organism: Vibrio sp. S9_S30 (assembly GCF_014694455.1). Lineage (GTDB taxonomy): Bacteria > Pseudomonadota > Gammaproteobacteria > Enterobacterales > Vibrionaceae > Vibrio. Next base: position 2,208 of record NZ_JAAUWT010000038.1, read on the forward strand.
GCTTTACAGGCGCAGCCAAGCCAATTTCTTCAGGTTGTGACAAGTTATACCAGAGACCTTTCGTTCCTTCCATTACCATATTCGGTCGTTTAGACAGTTTGAACAAAACGGGCGTGATATCTAAATGGTAATGGCTGAAGGTATGGCGAAACGCAATGAGCGTTTTTTCTTCATCTATAGCTGATTGTGCAATCGAACGTTTGTCTAACTCTGTTGCCAGCTCATGGTCTTCTTTTTGAGGAAAGCAAAATAGCCCACCCCAAATACCACTTTGCGGTCTTTGTTCCAACCATATGTGGTTATCGTGATAAAGCAAAGCAAACCAAGTCTCTTTAATGGGCTTTTCTTTTTTCGGCTTTTTACCTGGGTAATCGAGTGGATTTCCATTTTTATGGCTTTCACACATGGTCGATACAGGGCATAACGTGCATTTTGGTTTGCTTCGTGTGCAAATCATGGCACCCATATCCATCATGGCTTGATTGTATTTGTCCACATCGGTGCTGGGCGTGTGCAGTTCAGCAACCTTCCAAAGCTGACTCTCGACCTTTTTTTGTCCTGGCCAACCTTCAATAGCAAAGCTGCGGGCTAATGTACGCTTTACGTTACCGTCTAGAATGGCGTGAGGTAGTTTGTAAACAGAAGAAAGTATGGCTGCAGCGGTAGAACGTCCAACCCCTGGAAGCGAATTCATGCTTGCTAGGTCTTGTGGAAATTCACCTTGGTACTTTTCAGCCACTTCTTTTGCTGCTTTATGTAGGTTTCTTGCTCTGGCGTAATAGCCGAGCCCTGTCCATAGATGCAGTACTTCGTCTTGGTCGGCATTGGCGAGATCCGTCACCGTGGGGAATCGGTTAAGAAAACGCTCATAGTAGGGAATGACGGTGGCGACTTGAGTTTGTTGTAGCATGATCTCAGACAGCCAAACTGAGTACGCGGTTTTGTTTTGTTGCCATGGTAGGCTTTTCCGCCCGTAGGCGTCATACCAAGTTAAAATTGCCTTTGCGAATGGGGTCACGACCTGCTCTGCTTTTTGTTTTTATTAAGGGTAAAATTGCACCACATTTAGGACCGGATGTAAAACCGACAAAGTGTGTGGAGATAGTGAGTGAAATGACCAAGGTTTTTTTCTTCGAATAACACTTGCACCCGCGCCAATTCTTTGGATAATCCCCGCTTTGATCAATTAATGCGCAGGCGATAATCAATGAGTGAAGTGACCACTAACGAATACACTGAAGACGGCAAACTGGTACGCAAAGTTCGCAGTTTTGTACGTCGTGAAGGGCGTCTTACCAAAGGTCAGGAAAATGCGATGAATGAATGCTGGCCGACAATGGGTATCGACTATCAACCGCAGCTTCTTGATTGGAAAGAGGTATTTGGTAATGACAACCCTGTGGTTCTGGAAATTGGTTTCGGAATGGGTGCCTCATTGGTTGAAATGGCAAACAATGCACCAGAGAAAAACTTCATTGGTATAGAAGTTCATAGCCCGGGGGTAGGCGCGTGTCTTGCCGCCGCACGTGAAGCTGGCATTACTAACTTGCGTGTGATGTGTCACGATGCAGTGGAAGTGTTTGCTCATATGATCCCAGATAGCAGCATAACGACACTTCAACTTTTCTTCCCAGATCCTTGGCATAAAAAGCGTCATCATAAGCGTCGCATTGTTCAGCTTGATTTTGCTGAAATGGTTCGCCAAAAGCTGAAGTTGGAAGAGGGTGTCTTTCATATGGCGACGGACTGGGAGAATTACGCCGAACATATGATTGAAATCATGAATGAAGCGCCTGGCTACACAAATATCGCTGAAGAGGGCGATTTTGTGCCAAGACCTGAAGACCGTCCTTTAACGAAATTTGAGGCGAGAGGTCACCGTTTGGGGCATGGTGTCTGGGATATTAAATTCAAGCGTGTAAGCTAGCGTACAAATCATCCAATATAAGGCAGGGGTGTCCTGCCTTATTCGCCTTCCTCTGCCATAAAGGCTTCCAGCAAATCGTTAAGAAATAGCTTTCCTTTTTCGCTGACTTGCCAATGAGAGTCTGTTTCAGATAAGTAACCGAGTTCTAACGCATGGTTAATGGTGCCTTGAATCGTTGATAGCGCCATTCCTGTCATTTCGATGAAATCTTTTTTTGGGCATGCTTCAAGCAAGCGAAAGCGATTCATAAAGAACTCGAACGGTCTGTCTTCCGGTGGGACTTCATGCTCTTTGTCGAGATACGGTTTAACCATGTTCTGATACGCCGCCAAGTAACCACGCGGATGCTTAACTTTGGTGGTGCGAAGGATTCGGCCGTCGGCAAAACTGATTTTTCCGTGTGAACCACAGCCAATGCCTAGGTAGTCGCCAAAACGCCAGTAGTTCAAGTTATGCTGGCATTGGTATCCCAGTTTACTGTAGCCAGAGATTTCGTATTGGACATAGCCTGCATCGGTCAACTTTTGGTGCCCTAAGTCGAAGATGTCCCACAAATCATCGTCATCTGGTAGTGTCGGCGGTTTGTAATAGAACAGGGTATTGGGTTCTATGGTCAGCTGATACCAAGATAAATGCGGGGGACTTAACGCTATCGCTTTCTCTAGGTCGCTGAGAGCCTGTTCTATGCTTTGATCCGGTAAGCCGTGCATGAGATCGAGATTAAAGCTGTTTAGCCCAATTTTATGCGCCAGCTTCGCAGCATTGACGGCTTCTTCTTTGCCATGAATACGGCCAAGTCGTTCCAGTTTTTCCTGTTCGAAGCTTTGTACGCCAATCGATATTCGAGTGACGCCTGCTTTTCGATATCCAACAAAACGCTCGGCTTCAATACTCCCCGGATTGGCTTCCATCGTAATTTCGATATCCGGTTTAAAAGGGAGTCGGTGCTCAATGCCTCGGAGTAAATCTGAGATACCCTCTGCCGAAATCAAGCTAGGGGTGCCGCCCCCAATAAAGATCGAATGCAGTAGTCTTGGGTTGTCATTGATCTTGTACCGCTCAATGTCTGTATCGAGATCTTCCAGTAGCGCCGCAATGTACTCCGCTTCTGGGATATCCGTTTTGAGTGCATGCGAATTGAAATCACAGTAGGGGCATTTCTGTACACACCAAGGGATATGTACATACAGGCTTAACGCGGGTGGTGTGAGCATAAAACGTTAAATGCCTTGTTGCTTAAGCTGATCAAACAGTTGGCTTAGGGCTTTTCCGCGATGAGAAAGCTGTTTTTTGCGAATGGGATCTAACTCGGCGGACGCGCACTTATCTTCCGGTACGTAGAAAATAGGATCGTAGCCAAAGCCATTCTCACCGTGTGCTTGCGTTAGTATTTTTCCTTCCCATTTACCGTGGCACACAATAGGGGTTGGATCGTTCTCATGGCGCATTAAGACCAATACACAGTGAAAGCGCGCAGTTCGCTGATCTTCTGGTACGTCTGTCATCGCTTGTAAGAGTTTTTCTAGGTTCTCTTGGTCAGACGCGTCTTCGCCCGCGTAGCGGGCAGAGTAGATACCCGGTGCGCCTTTAAGGTAGTCCACCTCAAGACCTGAGTCGTCAGCAATGGCGGGAAGCCCCGTTTCTTTTGCTGCGTGTCGGGCTTTGATGATGGCATTTTCAATAAATGTTGTGCCCGTTTCAGCCACTGCGGAAACATTGAATTCGCTTTGTGCTAATACATCGAAACCGAATTCAGACAGTAGGGCTGCCATTTCTTTCACTTTGCCCTGATTGCCGGTCGCCAATACCAATTTGTTCATTATGAGGTTTCCTGTCAGTAAGATTGGAAGCGGCGCAAGGATATCACTTTTAAGCCGCGAGACTCCATTACTCTTCTTTTTGTCGTCCAAATTACTCTTCAACGTAGAATTTTTGAGTAAATCGTAATGGTCCCTTTCCAGATAAGCCCGCATCCACTTCTACTGTGAAAGTAAGGGTTTCTTCATGGGTGATTGGAAACTCGGCTAAGTAATAGATGGCTGAGCCTTCTTTGACTTCTCTAAATGTCAGCTCACGCATTTGCCCTAACAAATTTTTAGCATAACCTGTGATTTGGGCTGTGATGGCAGGTTTGCCTATTTTGGAGTCATCTAACACACTGATATTCAGCAATGCGGAATATCCGTTGCGGCTGAGGTTGTATTGCCTTGCTATTTTGGGCGTAAGAAATGTCGTATTAAAGGCGGAGTAGTGGACTTCGATATTTTTGATGGTTTTGAATTGACCAGCGGTGACTGGTGCGATTAGGCACAGGGTCAACAAGATGGTTAGCCATTTGCTCATGATTGTTTCCTCTAATATTAGGTGGTTTGGCGTCAATATAATTTTACCTAGAGAACTTATTGAGAATATTGATATGTTACCCATAGTTCAGTTTTTAAATCTTCCAACATCCTTAATTTTGCACTCTGGTGATATATCAAATACAAATAAAACGTATTGTTTTACCGCCTAAAACTGATTTATATAGACCAATGTTTGGCGCTAAAGCGGCTGTTATCAATAATTATGCTGTCAGATAGATTATTGAGTATTTACATGTAAGAAATAGAATGAGTAATCTAAGTCACAGCTATTTATTGTGGATACCTTAAGTATTTAGATAACAAAGAGTTAAGGGAGTATATGGAAAAATTAGGTTATTGTGAAATTCATGGAATGAGGCTTAGTGTTAAAAGTAAAGAAGCTGTAGCTAGTGTCAGGGATATTATGAAAAAAGGTCAACTATTTAGTACTGCCGTGTCTGCCATTCTGTTATTTCAGATTTTTGCTAGCTCAAGTATTACAAATACTGCCGTCGAATCCGCCATTTCAATTCGAGAGTATCATTGGGAAATTTTTGCTAAGACGTTACGGGCAACGTCACCTATAGTTCGAGGGCAGATATTCAAAGTTGCTTACTAAGCAATAAATTTTCACGTACGGTAAAGAAAGGGAATTCTGGAGGTGTGTCAGTGAAGTTGCAAAATAGTTTACTTGCCATGACTTTTTTGTTGGCAGGGTGCGCATCAAATACGAACAGCGTAGAGGCGCTAAAAAAGTGGGATGATAGATACGAGGAATGTACAAACCTAGCGAGTAAAAATAATAGACCTTTCCCCGTTTCCCCATGGTTTAATAGCCTATCAGTAGAGGATCAGCAAACTGTTGTAGGTTATCTATATAACTTTAACTACAGACACTGTACCGAACAAGAAGTCCGCGATTTAAGAGAAGCACTAATTCATGATGGAAATGACTCGCTCCTCAATATCTTTTCCACGGAATTTACTCCATTGGAGGAGTTGGCAAGAGATAGAATTCAGCACTTAGATAGTGAAGAAATTAGCAAGTTGCAAATTGAATATTCAGAACCATTCAATTTGGATTTAGTTGTAGAACAGCTCAAGTTATTCCCATAACTTTAGTAAAGTAAGAGCCCGAACCTCAGCCGGGCTTTTGGCATGTTTAAATAGGTCGTACTTTTTATAAACGGAACCAGATGTTCCCAATGACGTCACCCATCATGATATTGGCGAACTGCAACACAATAAACAGAACCAGTACACTTAAGTCGAAGCCACCCATTTCAGGAAGAATACGACGAATTGGCGCTAACATGGGTTCGGTTAATTGATGGAATACGTACTCGATTGGGCTTCGACCTTGGCTTACCCAGCTTAGGATTGCGCGAATCAGTAGAACCCAGAACAGTAGCCCACCCGCCGCTTTCACTAGGGATAGAGCGCCTAGGTAGAGAAACTCTGCGCCAAACGCAAAGTTCCCATTGGTTGATATGGCGACAATCGTAACGTACTTAAGAACGCAAAGCAGGTAGGCAAAAAGCAGTGTTGCCATATCAACACTCCCAATTGATGGGATCATTCTGCGTAAAGGCGCGACGATAGGCTGAGTGGCTTTAACGATAAACTGTGAAAACGGATTGTAGAAATCCGCACGCGCCATTTGTAGCCATAAGCGCAAAATGACCACCATGATGTAGAGGTCAAATAAGGTTGAAACCAGAAAATTTAGAGAATTCATTCTTTACCCTTATTTTAAAAATCAGTTGTTAGAGTTGTTTTTCCATTTCTTCTGCGCGAGCTACAGCAGCTTTCATCGCTTTGGAGACTATGTCAGTCAATTGGTGTTCGTTAAATGTGCGCAGAGCCTCAGCGGTGGTCCCACCTTTTGAGGTGACTTGTTCACGCAATGTGCTCAGTTCAATATTTGGGTTAGTTACCACCATTTGTGCAGCGCCTATTGCAGACTGCTGTACCAGTAATCTTGCGGTTTCTTTATCAAACCCTTGCGCCATCGCTTCCGTTTGCATGGCTTCCATAAACAAGAAAAAGTACGCAGGTGCACTGCCAGCTGCGGCGATAATGCTGTTAATGCCAGATTCGGTTTCAACCCAGCAGGCTTCGCCAACCGATCCCATGAGATCAAAAGCGAATGTCTTGTTTTCTTCCGAAACTGAGGGTAGTGCAAAAAGTCCACTCATTCCTTTTCCGACGAGAGAAGGGGTGTTGGGCATAACTCTGACTAAGTTCAGTTTTGCGTCCAGCATGTCTTCAAGTCTCAATGCAGAAATACCCGCAGCAATGGAAATAATCAACTTGCTACTATAATCGATGCCTTGGAGCTTTGCGCACACATCTGCCATCATCTGAGGTTTCACGGCCAATACGACGACATCGGCATGTTGAGTAGCGGCAGCATTGTCGGTTGTGGTGTTGATTTTGTATTGGTCTTCCAGCGCCGCAAGTTTAGACTCCGTTCGAGCCGTGGCGGTGATGAGCGTCGAAGGATAACCACTGGCAACCAAACCTGCGATGATGGAGCGTGCCATGTTGCCTGTTCCGATGAACGCAATACTTTTGTGTTCCATGTTCAAAAGATCCTAAATGTAAATTCGCGATAAGAAGCCATCTTCTTGATGGCTTAAACTCTGCTATGGCTTGTTATTGTAATCCCGAGCCCCGAAAATCGCGGTGCCGATTCGCACCATGGTGCTGCCTGCTTCTACAGCCGCTTCCATGTCACCGCTCATGCCCATTGAGAGCACATCCACTTCTGGGTACTTCTCTGCGAGTTTGTCTTTTAGACCAGCAAGTTGGTTAAATGCGGTCAACTGAGATTCGTAACTGCTGACGTGTGCAGGAATGGACATTAACCCTCTTAATGTGAGGTTGGGTAGGTCATTTATCAATGCAGCCAGTTCAAATAGCTCCGCTTCGTTGATGCCTGACTTGGACGTTTCGCCACTGGTGTTCACTTGAATCAGTATATTCAATGCTGGCATATCTGCTGGACGCTGGTCGTTGAGACGCTGAGCGATTTTCGCCCTATCGACCGAATGCACCCATGCAAAGTTTTCTGCGATAGGTCGAGTTTTATTGGACTGTATTGGGCCAATAAAGTGCCATTCAATGGCATTGTCGCTATAGTGTTCGGAAAAATACTGGACTTTATCAACGCCTTCTTGAACGTAGTTCTCCCCAAATGCCACTTGACCTGCCTTGAGCGCATCGGCAATGGCCGCGTTGGGTTTTGTTTTACTGACGGCTAAAAGTTGCACCGAGCCTGAAGCTCTACCACACTTTTCTTCGAGACTGCGAATTTGTGCGGTGATCTGCTGAATGTTTTGTTGAATACTACACATAATTGACTTAATTAAGGATTGTTATGGATATCGCTGAGTTACTGGATTTTAGTGTAAAGCATAATGCGTCAGATCTACATCTTTCTGCTGGTGTTCCTCCAATGGTTCGCGTTGATGGCGATGTGCGTAAGTTAGGTGTACCTGCTTTTACTCACGCCGATGTCCATCGATTGGTCTTTGAAATCATGAACGATGCGCAACGAGCTGAATTTGAAGAAAAGCTGGAAACCGATTTCTCTTTCGAGTTGCCAAATGTCGGGCGCTTTCGTGTTAATGCCTTTAACCAATCTCGTGGCTGCTCTGCGGTGTTCCGTACGATCCCTACAGCAGTACCTAGCTTAGAACAGCTTGATGCCCCTGATATTTTTACCCAAATCTCCAATTACGAAAAGGGGCTTGTTCTGGTCACTGGACCAACAGGCTCAGGTAAGTCAACGACGCTAGCAGCCATGGTGGATCACATCAATCGTAATCACAATAAGCACATATTGACGATTGAAGATCCGATCGAATTTGTACATCAAAGCAACAAATGTTTGATCAACCAGCGTGAAGTGCACCGCGACACGCACAGTTTTAACGCCGCACTTCGAAGTGCCTTGCGTGAGGACCCGGATGTGATTCTAGTCGGGGAACTTCGAGATAAGGAAACCATCAGTTTGGCATTGACGGCAGCGGAAACCGGTCACCTCGTATTTGGTACATTGCACACCAGTAGCGCCGCGAAAACCGTCGACCGAATCATTGATGTGTTTCCCGGTACGGATAAAGATATGGTGCGTTCGATGCTCTCCGAGTCTTTACGTGCGGTCATTTCACAGAAGTTGTTGAAGCGCTTGGGGGGAGGGCGTGCTGCGTGCCACGAAATCATGTTAGCGACGCCAGCGATTCGCAACCTTATCCGTGAAGACAAAGTTGCGCAAATGTACTCCGTGATTCAAACGGGTGGGGCGATGGGCATGCAAACAACAGAGCAACATGCCAAGCTGCTGATTGCTCAGGGTGTGGTGGATGCAGACGAAGCTCGGATCAAGCTTGAATCCGATGCCTTCGGCTATTAGGTGACGCCATGGAATTGAACTCAGTTTTATCTGAAATGGTGGCTCAGAAGGCATCGGATATTTACATTACTGTTGGTGCACCTGTTTTGCTGCGAGTCCATGGGGAATTACAGCCGCTAGGGGAGCCTCTTACGGAAGCGCAAACTTTTTTGATGCTCGACAGTATGATGGATGAGGATCGTCAAAGTGAGTACCGTAAAAGCAAAGAGTCTAACTTTGCGATTGTTCGAGAGGTCGGTCGGTTTAGGGTCAGTGCCTTTTTCCAGCGTGAATTACCCGGTGCGGTGATACGCCGCATAGAAACTCAAATTCCAACGTTTGGCGATCTTCGATTGCCGGACACCTTACAAGATTTGTCGATTGCTAAACGCGGTTTGGTGCTGGTGGTGGGGGCGACAGGATCAGGCAAGTCGACCACTATGGCAGCAATGACGGGGTTTCGTAATCAGAACCGCACGGGGCATATCTTAACGGTTGAAGACCCCATTGAGTTTGTCCATGAACACAACAAGTGCATCATTACCCAGCGAGAGGTTGGGTTGGATACTGACTCCTATGAAATTGCGCTGAAAAATTCACTTCGTCAGGCACCGGACATGATCTTGATTGGTGAAATCCGCTCAAGAGAAACCATGCAATACGCCATGACCTTTGCTGAGACAGGGCATTTGTGCATGGCAACATTGCATGCCAATAATGCCAACCAAGCGCTAGAGCGCATTCTTCATTTGGTGCCTAAAGAACAAAAAGAGCAATTCTTGTTCGATCTTTCTATGAACCTTCGAGGAGTGATCGCGCAGCAGTTGATTCGGGATAAAAAAGGGCAAGGACGTCATGGTGTATTTGAGATCTTATTGAATACACCTAGGGTGTCTGATCTTATTCGGCGCGGTGAATTGCATGAGCTAAAAGCAACCATGGCTAAATCGAATGAGTCGGGTATGAAAACCTTTGATCAAAGCTTGTATGAGCTGGTGGTCGCCGACAAGATTACCGAGCAAGATGCCATGCACAGTGCTGATTCCGCGAACGATTTAAGGTTAATGCTGAAAACCAAGCGGGGAGGCGACTTTTCTGGTGGCGCATTGGATGGTGTAAAGATCGACATGAATTGATGGTGTTTAAAGTTGGATGTAAAAATAAGAAGGGAAGACGATGATGTCTTCCCTTCTTCATTCTTATGCCACGTTGAGGCTGGATTTGTCCTCTGGAACTAAGTTACCTCAGATCTGGTTAAGCCGTCGTGATGCCATTACTTTCTAACAGCTCAAGCTCTTGAGCTGTTAGATCTAAGTGGGGCTTCTCATCTTTCAGGCAATAGGCTATCAATCCTCCCAATAGATTCAA
>NZ_JAAUWT010000039.1 GCF_014694455.1 Vibrio sp. S9_S30
GATAGCGAAAGCCATGACAGCCTTGAAAATCCGAGAGGGATTCTAGCCCCTGATACTCGCGCACAATCAAGGTATCCGAAGCCAGTCCTTCGACATCCAATGAGAAGTTTAAGGTGCCCATGCAGTCCTCATAAGTTGGGACGAAGCCCCAAACAATAATCCATGACGAGATCCAACAGCCAGTGGCCAGATCTTTAGGCTTAAAAAGCAAGGGATGTGCCAAGGTTAAAAATGGATTTAAAACAGTTGGTTACCCTTTTACTCAAAGTTGGGAAAGCGAATAGTTGCTTGTGTGTGGGCGAATAATTGCTTAGGTAGCGAGAATGTGCCTGGATCGGTGTCACGATTTATGGATTCTAAGTGGTAAGAGGAAATGTCTGATTTTATAACATTCATCGCATTTCTAGTAATTACATGAAAAATATGAAATGTATGACCTCGTTGGGCAAAGTGCGTTGCTGTTTTCTTATGTATACATTTTCACTGTGCGGTCACTCGAAAAGTACCACTGTTAAGTAAATACTCATTTGAGTACATCGACTTCTCTAAGCAACATATGGATAGATCCAATTAAGTGACTTCGAGTGATTCATCTAAGTTCTGAGTAACTACGAAGCTCGTGACGTTAAACATCCTACATCCAAGGTGCGAAGTATTTAATGACTATCTTTAAAAAAAATAAACTCATCTTTGCCGTCTCTTTAGCCGTTGGTGCCATTAGCCCTGTCAGTGCGTTCGCCGCTGATGCTTGTGCGGGCATCAATGAATACCCTAATTGGCCACATCTCGATTGGGCGGGCAACCCAAACCATGCGAAAGCAGGCGACCAAATGCAACACTTAGGCAAAGCCTACACGGCAAACTGGTATACCAGTACTACGCCAGGTTCAGACGGTTCTTGGACATTCGCTTTTGATTGTAATGGCACGGGTACCGATCCAGGCACAGGCACCGATCCGGGTACAAATCCTGACGCGGGAACAGGAACGATCACGCCAACCGCCTCGCTGTTAATTCGTAAAGACCCAGTCAACCTAAAGGTTGCTGGTTGGCCAAGTACCCTTGCAATGGGGACGTTTACCGATAATTCAGCCGCGTTAAACGGTGCGCTAGCCAGTGCCAAGGTGGATTCTGTATTCAGTGTTGTCACCAATGCAGCGGATGCGTTAGCGACGCTGAAGCAAGCAAGAGACGTTGAAAAGGCTAACGGGGGCGAAGCTATCGTGCCAGTTGCTGCGGTTTCTACGGCTTCTGGTTTGGGCGATGCCGACATTCTGACGTACGCTAACTTGGTTGCTCACTACCAAAACCTCATTCAAATTGCGGCTCAGGTTCAGGCCTTTAAAGATGCGGCTCATACGTCTCCGGGCTCTATTGTTCTGAATGAAGACTTATTGGCAACATGGCAAGCAAACAAAGACACCACATTTGCCTCGGCATTCGGTACGGGTACGGCGCTGACGGAAGTGCAAGTTAAGCGTGCACTGCGTGAAGCGATGACCAATGCAGCGGCACTGACGGTCACGGACGCGGCGGGCACATCACAAAGCATTTCTAGCCTGTATAACCTAACGGCTATCGATGCGGCTGTCGCTAACTTAGATGACAACGTTAAAGGTTGGGTGGCTTCCCAAAACTTTGTGATGGAACAATTCGCAAAAGACGTGTCTTACGGTTGGTCGCTCAGCGTTTCTAATCCGGGTACTACAAGCTGGGTGCACAAAGACTACGCAGGCTTACGTTCTACTTGGAACGCGGCGTCTCAATCGGTGGTTTCATTCGTAAACTGGACAGGCGCTTACGCAGACGCAGCAGCGAAACCGGATTTCTTAGTGTTCAAGCAAAGTGGCAGCAATGGCCTTTCCAATGCCGGCCGTGCGGAGCACGCATTCGGTCCTATTGCTTGGGATAACTACCTTGTTTACGTTAAGCAGGTCACCGATTCTATCGACGTGCCAGCGATGCTTTACAAGTTGCCGGGCGCTCACCTTGCGACCACGTCACAAACGGGTAGCTACGACGTTGCGGCTCAAGCAGGTACAGCGGCAAGCTTCTTCATGGGCGATAAGTCTTTGGGTAATACATCCGCGAACCTACGCAGCGATGTCGCCTCTATTGCACTGGACAGTACAACGTATGGCGTGTCATCTGTTGCTTCTTTGGTGGAGCAAGAGTCTCACGACTGGGGGGTAAGCCAACTTCGCCGTGCAGCACACAGTAATGTATTTTCCATTCTTTGGGGGAGTGATACCGCGACACCGGTCGTGTCTGCAACGACAAATACGGACTGGTTGAAGGGCAAAGTCGCCGCTTACCAAGCGAACCCTATTCCTTTGTACTACGTACCAGAAAGCCTTGTTACCACACCATTAACAAGCGTTGCCGCTCTAAATGCGGATTTAGAAGGCGCTGAAACCGTTATGAATAATGAAGCCTTCTTGTATGAGCTTCCGGGTAACAAATGGGTACCATCGACCATCTACAAGTGGAAAGATTTCCTGAAGGCGTTGAATTCAATGCACAACGTGGGTGTGGCGGGTAACCAATTCTGGCTGATCGATCCTAATGCAGACGTGGAGACCAACAAAAAATACGCGAAAGTAGCGATTGCAGCGTTCTTATCTCAAAGTATGCAGGAAACCATCCGTTACAACGCATGTGATGAGAACAACTGGGCAGAGATCAAATACGGTGCACCAGCGAATCACCCGAACAGTGCGTCTTGTGGTCAGCTCGATCAGAAATACGCAGACTATGGCGTGAACCCTATCACGGGTAACGACCACCCTTATTCGTGTCCTCGTAACAACAAGCTTGAGCTTTCAGCGAACACGCACGCTTCTTGGTACGGTGCACCTGCTCCAATCTTTGTGGCTCCAGATGCGGTGCTGAAAGAAGAAGGCAAAATGGTCGCAGGGGCGGCGGGTCGCTGGGACATTAACGGTGAACACTGTATGGTGAGCCCTCAGACCATTGATGAGAATAAGCAAGTCTGGGAACGTGCGAAGTGTGAAATCTACGCAGGTCAAAAAGCCGGTGCTTTCTTATGGGATGGCAGTAGCCAGCAGTCCATCGAAGGGTGTGGCTGGTGGGGTCGAGGTGTTATCCAAACCACAGGTCGCCAGAACTTTGGTACGTTGAACCACTTCATTGGTCGTAGCCATGTTGATCCAGACACCATTGGTAAGACAATCGACGGCACATACGTTGAAGCGGCTCCTGCAAACCCACTGTATGCCGATCTTGATTTGTGTTCTAACCCTCAGCTGATTTGTTCTACGGAAGAGAACACGGAGATCAAGTGGATTGCTGGTCTGTTCTTCTGGATGACGTCGGTACAAAACTACAGCGATGTGGGCGGTCCTTACGCGGCTTGGAACTACCATGACGAACTGAAAGCGTACGTTGATGGTGGCATGGTAGGGACTCAGTTTGTGGATGCGGTTTCTGGTATTGTTAACCGTGGTTGCCCAGACGATGCTTGCCCAATCAGTGGTAGCGTTCACGCGATTGCTGAGCGCCGTGCAAACTTCAAACTGGTGCTTCAGAAGCTGGGTTTGAACCCTCAATAAGGTATTTTTAACGGCATTGCCCTTACAAGGGATAAAAAAAGGAGCACTCTTTGAGGGCTCCTTTTTGATGTTTAGGAAGAGTGGTTCAGCCAACCGATCCTAACTGCATTGTCCAACAGTTATCTTGATGGTGTCTGCTTGTTTATCTTGAACCACATCGCCAATTTTGGTTAACGCATTGAGCGCACCTGAGCCCTCCCAGCTCCCAATATTTGACGCTTTGAGCAAGCTTCTGAACTCTTTTTTATTGAATGAGCATTGACTCGATTCAAGCAGCGCATTTTTTAGCCTTTCTGTGGGTTTAGGGACCATTCTATCGCCACCACACAATGGCGTTTTTGCTGAAATTTCGTCATCGTTTTCTTGTGCTTCAATGGTGCCCTGCGTGATGAGGTAGTTTTTCATTAAATGGAGAGTTGGGCTTACTCTGACACCTAAGCTTTGTGAAATGGATTGCGATGTTTCTAAATCGGAGAGATCGACCGAACAGCCGCTTTGCTCGATGCGTTTTACAAAATCCGCAACCAAATTATCAATGGTGTTGGCATAGACAGAGGGAGAGGCCAACGCGATGGTTAAAAGAAGTGCCACGGGACGTTCAAATTTCATTTTTACATCTCATTAGGGTTTGGACGAGAAGCCTAAGGATGATAGGGAAGATGGCGTTATCTTTTATGGTAGTGTTAATTTTTAGTCAATAATTAAAATTGAGATAAATGCTTAAACAAGGGGAGTGGGCGACCACAAAGCCACTATTCAAGAAGTTGATGCGCCTTTAAACAGCATCGCTAAATCGGCGGCAGCTCTCAATCACTCTGTCCATTAACGGATTTGAGCGCTGGCTTACGGTAACGGCCATGCCGACAGAGAGCGAACAGTCAAACCCTTTGATGGATCTGAGTGCTATGCATTCTGAGCTGGTAATTTCTGTCCAGTTGGGCAGCAATGCCGCCCCCACGCCTGCTTGCACAAGTGGCCATGCGTAATCAATGGTTCGGATATTGGCCCGAGTGTTCAATTGGATCCCTCTTTGCAGTAGGCTGTCTTTCAAGGTATCGAGTGCCATACATGGTTCCCGATGAATGAATGGCATGCCATTCAAATCTTCAAAGTCCAAACTCTTTTTCTGTGCTTCAGCCCAGTGGTGGGGAAGTGCCAATTGGTAGAGATCTTCCCAAATGGGCACAAACTGATCGTCGCTGACATGAGAAGTGCCGACTAATATTCGAGCGTCACATGGTTCATTCGTGTCAACCAGTGTGAGCTCCAAATGTTCGATGTCTTCGCTCAGGTGCTGAAGCAGTATGCTCATTCTTTTAGCACCTAACGAGCGCATTATTCCTAGCCTGAGAGGGACGGTTATGGGTTGTTCGTGAAAGATTTGGAGAATGCTTTTCTCGCTATCGATCATTTTCTGTGCTTCAGGGTAAAGCTGTATCGCAGCAGGTGTTGGCACCACGCCACGGGCATGGCGAACAAAAAGCGTGGTGTTGAGTACCGCTTCCAAATTTTTTATTGCTGTGGTGATTGAAGGTTGTGAAACAAAGCAGTGCTTGGCCGCCCCGCTGACACTGCCAATCTCATACACTTTTATAAAATAACGTAATGTTCTTAATTCCATTCTTCTTTACCTAATATATGTCAATTCATCAAAATTCATTTTAGTCATAGGTAAATTCTATGGATAACATAAAAATAACATATTTCACACAGTTAAGCGCTCAAAGTAAGGTTGATAGCAAGAATACGTCGTTCAACTGAACCTGATCATCAACAAAAAAGCCTGTTGATGTCTTTGGTGCTTTATACCCAAGCGAATGCGTTTGGGCATACCAACAAATCATTCCAGATCCAATAAGGAGGCGTCATGTCGCCAGAAAATTTATTTGCTTCACTTTGGCAAGATTACACGAGCCGTCTTTGCCCTTCAGCGCTAAAAGTCCATGACTTACTAGAAGAAGACGAAGCCCTGATTAACGACCACATTGCTTTACGTACATTTGGTGTCGAACTATTGGGGATGGAGACTCTGGCTAGACCGTTGTTGGAATTGGGGTACCAACCTGCTGGCGACTACGTGTTTGAGTCGAAAAAGTTGGTTGCCAAACATTTCGAGCACTCAAACCCAACATTTCCTAAAGTCTTTATTAGTGCATTGGAAGTGCATAAGTGCTCAACGGAACTGCAAGAGATCGTGGCAAAACTGGTGGAAAAAGTGGACACGTCGAAGCTGGAAGGTCATGAGTTTTTGTATGGCGGACGGTTGTGGGATATCACCTATAAAGACTATTTAGCCTTGGCAGCAGAAAGTGAGTATGCAGGTTGGGTAGCCGCTCATGGTTATGGGGCGAACCATTTTACGGTGAGTGTGAACCAGCTCAATCAATTCGAAGAAGTGAAACAAGTGAATGATCACTTAAGGCGAGCCAGTTTTACCATCAACGAGTTTGGTGGTGAAGTGAAAGGGTCTGCTGAGGTTTTGCTGGAGCAATCTTCCACAATGGCGGATAAAGTGCCGGTGACGTTTGCAGGAATAACAGAAATTGTGCCGGGAGGCTTTTATGAATTTGCCAAGCGCTATCCGATGAGCAATGGCGATCTGTACCCAGGGTTTGTGGCGGCATCGGCGGATAAGATTTTTGAAAGCACAAACCACTAGATAACCTGAACTCGGGATAACACCTGCTTTCTATTGGCTCTTTTTACTGAATACTGCGTTGAACCCTCTCCCAATAACCCGTTATTGGTTCGGGGTTTTGCCTTGTCTTAAGTGAAAATATCTCATGAGAATAAGCCAACATAAAAATATATTTCAATGGTTAGCTAACCGCTTATCCCGATTTCAATCTTTCGTTCAGTATGTTCTCTACTTCCTCTGGCATGGTTTTCTTTTTACCGCCATAAACCACTTTATTGGGCGTAAAGGAGATTGGGGCACGGAAAAGAAAGAAATACGTCAGAATGGAGAGATAAGCCGAAAGACGGAAAATGAAATGCATTGGTGAACCACCTAAAATCGGAGTAAGTCGGATTCATTATTCATCGTGAACCCATAAAGTGAGGCATACTTATCTTTCAACAGCTGGACTTGAACTGACTTATTTAAAAGCTGTAAGAAATGAGACAAGATCCGCATACTATCAACAGACTATTTCACCACCGTGTTTAGCCTATTGGAAATTCAAAAAATAGGATATTGAGCATTGACTAAGCTGAATCATTGTAATGGTAACCGTGGCTCAATGAGACGCTCAAATAGATGAAAAGGTAGAAGGATAAGTTCTTCAAGTTTTTTAAAATGTGTGTTCCATTTATTTGTTCTCTTCTGATTTTATTGGGGAAACCCGATTGCTCATCGCTAGGATTCTTAGCCGATGCTATATCTTCTAAGAATCCATAGCTTAATCTTCTTTCCTTCTTTAACCTAAATTGGAGAATTATCTTTTTCTAGTACGTTTACAATGTTGAATGCATTTGGTTATAAATTCTATGAAGTTTTCATTGTCTGGAAAAGGATATTGACTTTCATCATAGGGATGATGCGTATTGTTTTTTAAGTTGATTAAACAATGTTGCAAATATCGATAGTGGTGTTTTTGGGCACACTCTAACCCTTCATTTAGAACATCAATCAGCCCATCCAGTTGATGCTTTTTAATCCAAGTGGCGTACGCCAGCAGGGCTTCGGTGTACGCGAATTTGGTGTGTTTTAGCTCTTGTAATGCTTGACTAAACAGGTGGTTAGCTTCTTCCAGTTCGGAAGATTGTTTAGCTTGCAGTAACAGCTTAACACCCTTGGTATAAGGATTGACGATGACAATCCTGCTGATTTCTTTATCGCTTAACTCGGTATATTTCGACTTTAAAGTGAGAAGACGAGCATACTGAATGTGAGCTTTGGGGTGTAAGGTGTCGATGTCTGCGTTAATATCCGCTATGGTCGCCTCTCCGCACGCAATTCTTACAAAGAGTGAATTGAAATTAGTCACACTTAATTTTGCTAGTATTGGGTTAAATACGCCTAAGTGTACTAAGTTTCCATCGTATATCGGTCCAATGAAGTAGCCTTTAGTGTAGTATTTTGTTAGGGCATATTCAGCCCCTTCATTACCATATACGAGCATGGTTATCCTGAATATTTCCACTTCTACATTATTATTTAGGTCAAGCTCTAGACACTCCTTAAGTGGTAGAAGGTGTTTAAAGTGGCGAAGAGACGTTTTAAAATCCCCCATATAGTAGTTGTTTTTTAAAATAACCAACTTGATGTATTTATATAGGTTCTTATTCTCTTTGAAATTATCCTTACTCTGGGTTAAATACTTATTCATAATAGAATATTCTTCTATTGTGCTGAATAGGTGGACAGAGTGGTGAATGTAATTAAGCACAGCGTTTTCACCCAGCTCTGGGGTCAGTGATGCAAGGATTTGCCCAAAATTTCTGGCTTGTTTGGCAGTAATGGATTTCGCCCTTATTTGCTTTTCTACCGAGTAATCATTGGAGAGTGTGCTAAGTGCTAAAACGTAATTTAGCTGATAGTCAAAAATAACTTTGATGTAGCTTGATTCATCAGAGGGGGTCATTTGACCTTTGGCAAACCTTGCAACCAAAGGGTGCAAGCGGATGAACTGCTGGCTAGTTTGAACTAAGGACTTATCCTGAAGTAACTTAATGGTGGTGTCATTGATTGGTGCAGAGCCACGTGCTTTGGCGTCTTTCCCTGTTAATTTCTTAAAGTTGCCTAAATCAATGCCATCTGGGAAATAAGAGAGTTTGACCAGTGCTTCCTTTGCAACTGGCGGTAATTTTTTATATGAGTAGTCGATACAGTTGTAGATGGAGTATCTTCTATCAATATTTTTATCGGTTGGCTCAATGCCTTCAGACTGTGCTTTTTTAACCACGTCGAAGAAGTTGTTGTCCAAATCTTCTTTCAGTTCTTTTAGATTTTTGCCTCTTACCATTGTGCTTGCAACAAGAGAGATAGCCAACGGATTATGATCCAATAACTCTTTGAGTATTTTTTCCTTTAAGTACACTCTCTCGCGTTCAGAATACGTCTGCTTCGATTTTTGCTCGAACAATGCTAAGGATTCTTCTGCGACAAAATCTCGCAGTTGGTAAGTGGATTCTGATGAGAGACCCAGCGTTTCTCGGCTGGTTACGAGTAGCGTGGCGTATTCATTCATCTGGCGAATCAAATCCAGAACTAAAGCACGATCTTCAAGTTGGAGTAAGCTTTCGGCATTATCAATAATAATTAAGCGATGACCTTGCTGAAACTCGACATTTTCTTCAATATGCTCGATCACGTTGACGGCATCTTCCAGATCAAACGCACTCGCGATATGCCAATGAAACTGCTTATAGTTCACCAAATGTTCGCAGTCTATGAAGGTCACATTGTCAAATAGTCCGCGTTCGTTGTATTCAAAGGCGAGTTTTTTAACGAGGGATGTTTTACCTAACCCACCAGTGCCTAAAATCGTCAAGCATTCATTTTGCTCAGTGGCTTGAAAGAGCTTTCGGCTGCATTCTTCTAAATCTTGTTGCCTACCGACAAATTTGGCGACTTCATCTTTCGAGATATCCATGGGGAGGCGTCTGGTATGATTCATAAATAAGCCGTTGAACTGTTTGACTTTTTCTCCCAAATCAAATTGGCTGGTGTTGACGAGTGCACCAACCTCTTCAAACAATGTAAACGACTGCTTTTTAAAAAGTTGGAACCAGATCTTCTTAACGAGTGAGGTAGAGCCACATAGCTCAGGAATAAACAGCATTGGCAGTGCAATACGGCTTAAAGCTTGTTGGCTTGGTAATTCATCACATATGACGATCACGCCTTTCAGTTCTTCAGCGTCAATGCTTTGTTCAAATTCAGAAAGGGGCATACGTGTGCTGCCACACCATTCATTTTCAATAATGAGTTTGTTTTTCTTTATGTGGCATACCAGTACAAGATATTGGTACCCATCAAGCGAATGTAAGTTTTCTTCCGTAAGGGGAAAACTAGACATATCAAATGGCGGCGATTTCTTTATCTCTTTCTCTATGGCGGCAAAATTGCCCAGTGTTTGGTCGAAAGGTTTGGCACTGAGATACGCGATTTTAAGGGCAGGTTGTACGTTGCTTATTTGTGGTGGAGAGGGCTGATTATTTGATTCGTTATCCATAGTATTGCCTAGGTCGGCAATCTTATGGAGCGTATCAATAAGTGGCTGACCATAGCCAGAAAAAGGAATGAGCTTAATTGTGTTGAAGGCTTTCAACTTTTCGTTCATGAGGGCAACATGATCCTTGTGCACCAACACAAAATGCACTTTGGAATTCCCATTAAACAGTTCGTGCTGAACCATCATTTCGGCAAGGATCTCGGTATCTTCCATACTGCTGCCGATAAACAACAAACTGCGCGTTGCCACAACTTGCTTAAACGTTTGGATGGCGGCTTCGTACTTACTGTCCTCTCCGTATAGGAACTCGTAACTCTGTGGGGTAAGAACCAACTTGTCCGGTTCATCAATATGACCATGAAGATGCCAGATCATACTATTGTCACTGGCTGTCATCATTTGTTTGAGTGGAGCTGTAGAGGAGTTCCGAAGAATTCGAGCATTGCTGGCTGGCGCTACATGCTCTAATACACGATCATAGTTTAAAGTGATGATTTGCTTGCTCACTTTCCATACGGCGCGTGCCAAGTCAAAGCTGGTTTGATCGCAGGTATCAAGATCTGGGTTGAATTGATCTTCTAAGAATTCATACCAGGTTTCACCGACAATACTGCCTTTTGCTTCTTTTGCCGCCTCTAGGAGCCGACCACGCCTAACAAAGCCAAGGTAAAAGTCCTTGTCTTCTTCGTCCATGTACTCGGATGCATTCTCGAGCAAGCGGGTCCAACTAGGAAAAACCGCTTTTCCTTGTTTACTTTTGACAGCCATTGACACACCTGCACCGACTAGCGGCAGCAATGCACCCTCTTTCATTGCTCTTTTCAGAGAAGCTTCATGTGAAATTTCTAGCATGACGTTGTTCCAATTATTTTTATTGGAACACAATATAGCGATTTGAATAACACTTTAAAAGATAAGGAGTAATATCCTACTTCACACTTTGAATCTGTAAGCTCAAGTGCCATTTTTGCGCATTGCCCCTACTGAGTTGTATTAGGGTTGAGCCATAAAATAAATATAACGATAAGAGAGAAGGAGCTTAAACTTACTAATTGAACGAGTGAAAACGAGGACAGTCAATTTAAGAAAAGTATAATATTGTCAATTGCATAGCTCTGTTTGGGGATTCATGTTTCACAAATAGGGTGCTGTTCTAATGTATGAATTCGTCTTATGGTGGTGTAAGTTTTTATTAAACGTGATTCCTATATCCCTATGACTAAAGCACGCTCTCAACTAATAAGCCTTGATGCCACACCTTATTACCATTGTGTATCTCGTTGCGTTCGCCGTTCATTCCTTTGTGGGTATGATTTTGAAAGAAAACAATGCTGTGAACATCGGCGGGGTTGGATTGAAGAGCGGCTACTTAAGCTTTCCCAAGTATTCTGTATTGATGTTTGCGCCTACGCCATTATGAGCAACCACTACCATGTTGTTCTTCATATCAATGTTGAACGTGAAAAAGCCCTTTCTGACCAAGAGATTTGCGACCGATGGTTAAGTTTTCACACGCCGCCTACGTTGATTCAAAAATGGCTGAAACAAGATACCCTCTCAGAAGCAGAAGAAGTCAAAATCCGTGAGATTATTGATATGTGGCGAGAGCGCTTAACCAGCATCAGTTGGTTTATGCGCTTGCTGAATCAATTTATTGCCGCTCAAGCCAACAAAGAAGACGGCTGTACTGGGCATTTTTGGGAAGGGCGATTCAAAAGCCAAGCT
>NZ_JAAUWT010000040.1 GCF_014694455.1 Vibrio sp. S9_S30
GGATTGCTAGTATGAAGCATGAGAGTTACCTCTTATTGTCTTTGATTAGTGATTAAGCACCTTTAATCAAAGTGGGTAACTCTCTTCTTTTCAAATTGAAGTGTCAGATCTAGTCGGAACTAATACACTTAAACATTTAGCGGCTTAATCTTTCAGCTTGTAAGTCACATCCACCCGATCACGGATGACAATACTGGAATCTTGATAGGTATTGGATGCCTTTTCCGCGCCAAGCGCCATGCTTCGCATTAACATCGGACGGTTTGAATTATTATCGTAGCTGATTTTCCATACACCATCCACTTCGCGTTCAAAACCTTTCGCTAAAAACGTTGCTTTCTGGGTCGCATCTTTGATTGCCGCTAAACGTGCTTGCTCTTGATACTTAGATTCGTCTTTTACTTTTAATTGAATATCATCAATGCGATTGATCCCATCGCCTAAGGCACCATCCAGATAACTGTTTAAGTTACCTAACACTTCAACCGTCACAGTCACACTGCGAGAAGCTTGATAACCAACCAATTCGACCTTGCCACTTTTTGGATAATGATACTGTGATGCCAAATACAAATTCGTACTGGCTATGTTATCCTGCTTCACCCCGGCAGTGGTTAGACGCTCAACAAAGGAGTTCACTGTTTTATCTACCGCTTGCTTTGCCTGTTCAGCCGTCAACATAGTTTCCACAACTTGAACAGTAAACTCCGCCATATCTGGCACTGCGGTCACTTCGCCGTATCCCGACGTAGAAATATGTGGAAATGAAAGCTCTTCTGCTTTCACAGGAACCATCATCACTCCCATGAGCAACACACCAATCATCGATAATTTTTTCATGCCGTTCTCCTAAGGGTTCGTTGTAATAATAAACGCTAACATCAGAGGTTGACTCCATTCATATTCATATTTGACACAAAGTTTACTGTGGGAGGTGTTGCCTCGCATATTGAATAATCGACTGAGAGACTTCTTTTAGCACTCCACTCTCTAACTGCCAGTGATGCCAATACATACGGTGAGAGAGGAAGAAACTCGGCGTGATGTCGATCAACAGACCTTTCTTAAGCTCCGATTCAATTTGCTGCTTAGGAATCAAGCAATAAGCCACACCGCTGATGGCCAGTTTCACGAACGCTTCCGAACTTCGAACAGTATGTTTCAATACGCTACCGATGGGTAAATTGAAATGCTGATGAACAAAGCGTTCGTGCATGTCATCATGCTGATCGAAAGCCACAGCTGGCGCTCGCTTTAACGACTCTCTATTCACCCCTTCAGGAAAGTAAATCCGGCAAAACTCTGGACTTGCCACACACAAATAGTCCACCCTCCCTAGGTAATCGGCGTCACACCCCGACATTGGCTGAGATTCAAGGCTTATTGCTCCAACCACTTCACCACTTCGAAGTTTATCAATGGTTCTTCCTTCATCATCAACCACCAAATTCAGCTCAATTCGCTTTTGTTTCAGAAGAGGTGACAAACTGGGTAGAAGCCACGTTGCAAGGCTATCAGCATTGGTCGCCAAGGCAACGGACAACGGGCGCTCACTGTTTTCTGTACTTAACTCTGGCAACAGCTCTTCTTCTAACAAGCACACCCGACGATATAGCCCAAGCAATTTCTTACCCGCTTGTGTTGCTCGTGGCGGCTGTTCTCGAACCAATACCGGCTGTGCTAACCATTTTTCTAGCTGCTTAATCCTTTGTGATACCGCCGATTGAGAAATACACAACTGTTCCGCTGCTCTCTCGAAACCTCTTTGGTTAAGCACGCTATCTAGTGCTTCAACCCAACGATAATCCAGTCCGCGCATCTTAGTCCCCACCATATTGCCAAGATATAAGCATAACTTATCATTCATTAAAATTATTAGTTTAATTTATTTTTATATTCCCCTTATCCTTGCGGCTCAATTTTGACATTTCTATTTTTAAGTAAGGGTAACGTTGTGAACTTCTGGGTGTTATTGCAAGGTTTTGGGTTAGGTGCCACCATGATCATTCCGATTGGAGCGCAGAACGCGTATGTACTGAATCAAGGCATTAAGCGTAATCACCATCTGACAACCGCGACAATCTGTAGCTTACTGGATGTTTTCTTCATCTCTCTCGGTATTTTTGGCGGTGGCGCTATCCTGTCTCAAAACGAACTCTTGCTCACTTCGGTCACTTTGGGTGGCATCGCTTTTCTGACCATCTATGGTCTTATGTCTTTAAGAAGTGCGTTCGCTCCAGCAGAACAACGAGAATCTAGCGCTCAAATCACAGCTAGAGGAAAGCGTGCAGTGGTCTTAGGTGCACTCGCGGTTACGGTTCTGAACCCTCACCTGTATTTAGATACTGTCGTCATTTTGGGTTCAATCGGAGGACAATATGAAGGGCATGATCGTATTGCTTTTGCTATTGGAACAATTTTGGCCTCGTTTGCTTGGTTTTACAGTCTGTCTCTTGGTGCCGCAAGACTGGGACCAACGCTCTCTAAACCTAAAGTGAAAAAAGGAATTGATATTGGCGTTGCCACTATGATGTTTGCTATTGCGACTATTCTCGCGAAAGGCTTGTGGCAACAGTACATGTAGTGTAGGTATGCTTAAAGCGCAGAGGAGATTACATGGATGTAATCCAGCAAATTTACCAAAGAAACATTAAGCTTTTAAACCAACTGAATATCGCATTCAATGAATGGCAGCATCGCCCAATTTTGGACGTTACCACAGACGAAGCAGTGGCCAAAGAATTTGGCTGGACAGGTACGTTATCTAAAAGTTTATTTCTGAAAGTCAAAGGCGGTGGTTACGCGCTTTACTTAACCGATAAAGATAGCCGTCTCAATGCAAAAGGCATTAAGGGGATTTTAGGGAAACGGGTATCCATTTGTGATAATCAAGAAATGACCGCAGCGACAGGTTGTTTAGCTGGGGCGGTTTGCCCGTTTACATTACCCAGCTCAGTCCCGATTATTTGGGATGCTTCACTACGAGAACACGATGAACTGCTTTATACCCCCGGAGACCCTGCTGTAACCATTGGGTTTCATGTCCTCCACTTGGAAAAGCTTCTAGCGTTTATAGAAAACCCTATCTTTACCTTAGCCAAATAGACCACACCCTCATTAAGATTAAGCAAAGAAGAAAGTCTCTCAAAAAATTAAGGCGCTTAACTCAGTAAGCGCCTTATCTCAATGCAAATGTCTTAATCGACCAATCCAGCTACAATCAATCGACTTTGTTCACATGTACATTCATTTGAGGGAATGGTATTTCAATACCCGCTTCATCAAGAGCTTCTTTAATCGCCTGTAGAGAGTCGAAATAAACACTCCAATAATCCGCTGTTTTCACCCAAGGGCGAACAACAAAATTAACCGAAGAATCAGCAAGCGCAACAACACCAATGGTCACGCCTGGATCTTTCAAAATACGCTCATCTTTTGCCAATGTTTCTGCGATGATTTCTTGGGTTTTCTTAAGGTCAGCGCCATAAGAAACACCAATAACATGATCAATACGTCTTGTTTGGTGACGAGAGTAGTTTGTTATCGGACCGCCAATTACACCACCGTTAGGAACGATAACCATTTTGTTATCTGGTGTCGTCAACACGGTTTGGAAAATTTGGATGGATTCAACGGAACCGGATACACCACCGATTTCAACGTAATCGCCCGATTTAAACGGACGGAACGCGACGATAAGTACGCCCGCTGCAAAGTTAGACAGAGAACCTTGAAGCGCTAAACCCACTGCTAAGCCAGCCGCACCAATGACGGCAACGACAGAGGCAGTTTGTACACCTAGGCGACCCAAAGCAGCAATGAGTACGATAACGAACAATAAGTAACGAACCAGCGCGTGAATAAATTCCACGACCGCCTTATCCATGTTCTTCTTCTTCAGTACCTTCGCAACGCTATTAGCAATTGCTTTAATAATGATATTACCGACAAACAATATAAGAACTGCGGAGAGAATGTTTACTCCATATTGAATGAAGAGATCTGAGTTATTTGCTAGCCAAGATTCCATTTCACTAACTCCTCCTGTTAAGTTTAGTTTATCAACCACTGATGGTTCGCTTGCCATTCCTTTTATACCTCTATGTTTTTCTTTGAATCGTTATGTTTCACTCCCTACCAACGCTGAACCGCGAGATTAGGGAATGGTGCCTCTATGACAGAATCCGGACAAAATATCTTACAATTGGGCATATGAAAAGTCATAGCAACATTAATTTTGAGACAAAAACTAAAAAAGATGGGCTCCTCAAGAAAGCACGATGTCGGTTAGCCCTTCAACGTGAGTCGACTTGATAGAATCACAGACACAAAAAAACCCGCTCGAAAGCGGGTTTAATACGTAAAAATGACAACTTATAACACGTCGACAGCGTTCAAGTCAGCGAATGCTTGCTCAAGACGAACAACCATTGAAGACTGTGCAGCACGTAGCCATACGCGTGGGTCGTAGTACTTCTTGTTAGGCGCGTCCTCACCCGTCGGGTTACCGATTTGGCCTTGTAGGTATTCACGATTTTCTGCTTCGTACGCGCGGATACCATCCCAAGTTGCCCACTGAGTATCCGTATCGATATTCATCTTGATCACACCGTAACCAATTGACTCTTGGATCTCTTCTTGAGTAGAACCCGAACCACCGTGGAATACGAAGTTTAGAGCATTTGGAGCAATACCAAACTTCTCTGCACAGTATGCTTGAGAGTCACGTAGGATAGTTGGCGTCAGTACAACATTACCAGGCTTGTATACACCGTGTACGTTACCGAAAGATGCAGCGATAGTGAAACGTGGGCTGATAGCATTCAGTTTCTCATATGCGTAAGCGACGTCTTCTGGAGAAGTGTAAAGATCAGACGCGTCCATGTGAGAGTTGTCTACGCCATCTTCTTCACCGCCAGTACAACCGAGTTCGATTTCCAACGTCATGTCCATTTTAGCCATGCGCTCTAGGTACTTAGCAGAGATCTCGATGTTCTCTTCTAGCGACTCTTCAGAAAGGTCAATCATGTGAGAAGAGAATAGAGGCTTACCAGTTTGCTTGTAGAACTCTTCACCTGCATCCAATAGCCCATCAATCCATGGAAGCAGTTTCTTAGCTGCATGGTCAGTATGCAGAATTACTGGTACACCGTAAGCTTCAGCTACAGCGTGAACGTATTTCGCGCCAGCTACCGCACCAAGGATTTGAGCACCTTGACCTTCAAGTTTAACGCCTTTACCAGCGAAGAAAGCCGCACCGCCATTCGAGAACTGAACGATTACAGGCGCTTTAACTTTAGCTGCTGCTTCTAGTACTGCGTTTACAGAGTCAGTACCAACACAGTTAACCGCTGGAAGTGCAAAGTTGTTTTCTTTTGCAACTTCAAAAACTTTCTGAACGTCATCACCAGTGATAACACCTGGCTTTACGAAGTCGAAGATCTTAGACATGGATGTAATCCTATTTATCTGTCGTTTTAAAAATAAAACTGGGTAAGTTTAAATTCTTGCAAACGTTTGCTCACAACGCGGGGTATTCTAGCAGAGAACCATTCAGCGTGCAGCAAACAAGAAAGCGGGAATACCGTTCCCGCTTTCCATTATTCTTACTTAGCGCGCTCTTCAAGCATGGCCACTGCTGGCAGCACTTTGCCTTCAACGAACTCAAGGAATGCGCCGCCACCTGTAGAGATGTAAGAAACATCAGCCTTGATACCGAACTTGTCGATGGCTGCTAGTGTGTCACCACCACCAGCGACAGAGAACCCTGCGGATTCCGCGATGGCTTTAGAGATACCTGCAGTACCCGCTTCGAAGTTTTTGAATTCGAATACGCCGACAGGACCATTCCAAAGGATAGTTTTCGCATTGCCGATGATTTCAGCTAGGGCAGCGGTGGAATCTGGACCAAGGTCGAAGATCATGTCGTCGTCTGCAACTTCAGACACATGCTTGATTTCTGCTTCTGCATTCTCGTCGAACGCTTTGGCACATGCCACGTCAGTTGCAACTGGGATTGAGCACTCTTTCATTAGCTTTTGAGCGGTTTCAACGAGGTCAGCTTCGTACAAAGACTTACCAACGTTGTGACCTTCAGCAGCGATAAATGTGTTCGCGATACCACCGCCAACAACCAGTTGATCGGCCACTTTAGACAGTGAATCAAGAACCGTCAGTTTAGTCGACACTTTAGAACCACCCACAATCGCCACTAATGGACGCTCAGGGTTATCCATTGCTTTAGCTAGCGCTTCCAGTTCAGCAGCAAGAAGAGGACCAGCACAGGCTACAGGTGCATGCATACCCACTCCGTGTGTAGAAGCCTGTGCACGGTGTGCCGTACCAAACGCGTCCATCACAAAGATGTCACACAATGACGCGTACTGCTTAGAAAGTGCTTCTTCGTTCTTTTTTTCGCCTTTATTAAAACGAACATTTTCAAGAACAACAAGCTCACCGGCGTTTAGCTCTAGACCATTTAGGTAGTCTTTTGCTAGCTTAACGTCGCAGTCTAGAGCGTCGTTTAGGTAGTTAACAACAGGGGCGAGAGAGAACTCCTCGTTGTATTCACCTTCAGTAGGACGGCCAAGGTGAGAAGTAACCATTACTTTTGCACCAGCTTCTAAACAAAGCTTAATAGTCGGTAGAGACGCAAGAATACGTGCATCTGAAGTTACTTTACCGTCTTTTACTGGCACGTTCAGGTCAGCACGGATGAATACGCGTTTACCTGCTAGTTCCAGGTCAGTCATCTTGATTACAGACATGGTTTGTCCTCTCAATGTTTCAATTTTAAAGTTTGGTAGCCCAGCATCATGCTCAGCCAATAAATTCTTACTCTGGTGCTTACTTTGGGGCAAGTACACTTATTTCAAGCCCCGAAATTAAAACTTTCACCGCTTAATTCAACGCAATTTGCACATAGCAATTGCGGTATCCAGCATCCGGTTAGCAAAACCCCATTCGTTATCACACCACACCAACATCTTGACGAGATGTCCGTTGCTCACCCGTGTTTGTGAACCATCCACTATGGCGCTGTGGGAATCGTGATTGAAATCGATGGAAACTAACGGCGCCTCAGTATAGTCAACAATGTTATCTAATGTACACCGAGAAGCATTAATAATGGTTTGATTTACGTCATTAACTTTCACATTTGTATTTATTGTTACACTCAAATCCATTGCAGTAACATTTACTGTGGGCACGCGTACCGAAATCGCTTCAAATTTGTTAGAAAATTTCGGGAATATACGCTCAATTCCCAAATGCAACTTTGTGTCGACAGGAATAATGGATTGGCTGGCTGCTCGGGTGCGTCGCAAATCGGGGTGATATGCATCAATCACCTGCTGATCATTCATTGAGGAATGGATAGTCGTAATGGTTCCCGAATCGATGCCGAAGGCATCATCAAGTACCTTGATAATCGGAACGATACAGTTTGTCGTACAGGACCCATTAGATACCACTTTGTGTTCTGCTTTTATAGATTCATGATTCACACCATAGATTACGGTATTGTCCAAATCATGAGCACCCGGATGCGAAAACAGGACTTTCTTGGCTCCAGCCGCAATATGCCTTTGACCATCAGCTTGAGACCCATATACACCAGTACAATCCAGTACGATATCAACCCCTAAGTCTCGCCAAGGAAGTAATTCAATCCCCTCCAAATGCAAAATACGAACAGAATCACACTCACCACCATCATGATGAATAAAAAGATGGTCGTGGTCATGAGAGACTTTTTTAAAAAATCGACCGTGCGAGGTGTCATACTGAAGTAAGTGCGCCATCGCTTCTGGCTGCGCTAACTCGTTGACTGCAACCACTTTGATCTGTTGGTTTTTACCGCTTTCATAAACCGCGCGCAGCACGTTGCGCCCTATTCGACCAAATCCGTTGATCGCGACTTTTAGCATCTCTGCTGTCCTCACATAAATTGCGTGGTACAGATAGTAACTGATATTGCTGAAAGTGCACAGAAAGCCCTAAATAATTGAAGTCAGTCGCAACCAACCACACCATCAATTGAACTTTCTAATATTCATATTTATAAAACCAAGTAGCTATCCTTTGGCACTTTTGATACCCATTTATTCACCAAAGGGCACACGCATATGACAGAATGGTCAGTCGAACAATATTGTGATACTTGTAGGAAAACCACACCACATAAAGAAATAATGGTACGTAAGCCAAGCCGCTACGATACCGACTGTTCTATACTCGGGCGAATTAAGTTATTTGTTCATTCATGGATAAACGCTGGCGAATACCACGATACGGATCGCTACGTGACCTGCAAGGTATGCAACCATCAAGTGCTGGATAATCGCGGTAGCGAATTTGAATAATAAGAAACCGAGCTGCTGGCTCGGTTTTGTTTTTTAGGCTAAAAAACGGTGTTTTCCACTTCCACAATATTTCAAACTGTAAAATCAAAATCAAACACTTTGAATCGTTCTTCTGCTGTGGGTAGGCAGTCAACACGATTGCCCCTCCTTAAAGAAAACGAATCAAAAATATATGAGAAGCCCCCTTTCATTTCCCATCCATGTTGTAAGCGGAATATCGAGCTCAAAAAAACGAACGATAAAGCCTTCATTAACAAAAAATTACAAATATTTTATAGATACCTAGCATAAATATAAATTCACATTCTAGAACCCAAATACTCGTTATTTCATCATCAAAGGTAGCCATTCATCTCAAGTGAACCAAGCACGCTTGAGAAAAATACACTTAAACCGGAGAGCAAATATGAAGTACACAATGGTAGGAACGATACTTGGTATCACTTCCTTAACCTCTATGCCATCTTTCTCAAATACTCACTGTGCACAAACAACACAAGCCATATCTTGTGATGGCAAACAAGGGATCTTTTATGCTTTTAATAATGGCACAGCACAGCCATATCAAGTTGGGCAAATGCCGCTACTCTCAACAGGAATCAATCAACAGCTTTCCGTTGCCATTTGCAATTACAACAACAATAACGTGAATCAGGCTAGGCTTAGTGCCGATGTTCAAATGAGCCACCTAGTTCCTACCATCATTGCAAACTTGTCAGACTCCTCCCACTTAAGAGTGGACATCGTCAATAGTGCTAATGTGAACGTAAACCAGACTCTGATTGTTGGAGATAAGCTCCCAGAAGGACCAGCTAACAACAATAACTCCAAAAATATTATTGGCAGTACCTTTCAAGACTCAGATATCACTAAAATCGAAACCGGGAATGAGCCTGCGCTCATTGATGATGTGGTTTATGGTGTTATCGGCAAAGACGTTCAAGCCAGCATCAATATTCGAAATTCTGCAAATGTTGAGCTGCTTCATCCCCAGAGTGAGCTTTATATAGGTAAAGGGAGTTTGATTGAAGAACTGATCAATAGACCAAATAACCATGCGAACGCTCAATTGTCGGGAGGGTGTTTCGAAACCAACATACAAAACAGTGCCAATGTTCGAGGAAGTGGAAAAACGTACATTCGCGATGGTCAACTTGAGAATGAGAACTTTGATTATGGCACCAACGGAACCGATATCTATGTAACAAAACGTGATGTTGCCAATGTAACCGGTAGCGAAGTGCATATTTTTGATGGTGAGTTATCGGATGAAACGGTGGATACAGGAAACATTGAAAACAGTACTTTCCGTTTAGAATTAACCAATGTTGGAACGGTTCAAGCAAGTTATTTACGCATTATCGATGGCGAACTCGTTGATGAACTGATAGATGCTGGGGACATTAATAACTCTGGCATAACTGCCAACACTCATAATGTGGCAACGTTTAGAGGGGATCGGCTTGTTATCAATGAAGGGGAGCTGCTTGACGAAACGATCGATAGCAACAACATTTTCAGATCCAATGTGAATATCTTGCACAGATTTTCAGCGACCGCGACCGCGACAGACTGGATAACGATATTCGAAGGGGAATTGATGGATGAAGTCTTCGACTCTGAAAATATCCGATTATCGACGGTCAATACCCAAATATATAATTCCGCGAATGCGGATACTTCAACGGTTTCGATCACCCAGGGAGAGCTTATTGATGAAGTTGTGGATGCTGAGAATATTACTGAAAGCTCTACGATTGATATCACCATCAGTCATTCGGGGAAAGCGTTTGGATCCAAAGCCGTGAACATTAAAAATGGTGAACTGATTGATGAAGTGATTGATAACCGCAGCATCAATAATTCTCAAATACTGGTTCGTGTTGACAACAGTGCCTTAGCTGGTAAAGGCGGTATCGCAGATAACTCTGTCAGCATCAGCTCTGGAGAGCTCATTGATGAGCTCGTAGACAGTGAACAAGGGATTACTGGCAGCCATGGGCACGTAACTTTAATGAATTCAGCGAATACCTTTGCAGCACATGTTAACTTTCCACCTTCGACACACACAGACTTAATTATCGATAGCCCTATTAATGATCGTATCACGTATGAAAAAATCAATACGAACATGCAAAACCCATAATTACATACAGCTTGAATAAAGTGAAATTATGGATAAACACCCGAAGCACCACTTCGGGTGTTTCCATCTAAACTTCGATCACGCCAACAACTCGTTTGCTGTCTCGACCACGTTTTCAACCGTGAAGCCGAACATCTTGAACAATTCGTCTGCTGGTGCCGATTCACCGAATGTCGTCATACCGATAATGCGGCCATCAAAGCCCACATACTTGTACCAGAAGTCGGCGATACCCGCTTCCACAGCGATACGCGCTGTGATGTCTGAAGGCAGTACCGACTCGCGGTAAGCCGCATCTTGCTTGTCGAACGCATCCGTTGAAGGCATAGAGACCACGCGTACTTTCTTACCAGCTTCCGTCAGTTTGGCTGCGGCTTCTACCGCCAGCTCGACTTCCGAGCCCGTCGCAATCAAGATAAGCTCTGGCTTGCCGTCGCTGTCTTTCAGGATGTAGCCACCTTTTGCGATGTCTGCCACTTGTGCAGCATCACGAGCTTGCTGCGCGAGGTTTTGACGAGAGAAGATAAGCGATGTAGGGCCATCTCTGCGCTCAATCGCCAGTTTCCACGCTACCGCCGATTCCACTTGGTCACACGGGCGCCATGTGCTCATGT
>NZ_JAAUWT010000041.1 GCF_014694455.1 Vibrio sp. S9_S30
AAGTGGTAAGCGACTCATTTTACCCAAGAAAAGAAAGAGGAAGCCTTTTCCTCGGGTTGTTCTGTATAAGGCTCCCCGGTATCCACATAAGAAAAGAGCCGCACGCTGTTAAGCGAGCGGCATTAGCTCGTCTAAAGCGGCTTTTTTGGACGTTTTAAAGCGTTTCTTCCAATGCTTTGAGGCACAGTGCGACATTTTCTTCACGAGCACCATACCCCATCAAACCAATGCGCCATGCTTTACCTGCGAGCGCTCCCAGCCCTGCGCCAATCTCTAGGTTGTACCTTTCAAGTAAGGTAGCACGTACGCTCGCTTCATCGACGCCTTTTGGTATGTACACCACATTCAACTGTGGTAAACGTGAATCTTCTTCAACGACAAACTTAAAACCTAATTTTTCTAACCCAACTTTAAGCTTGCCATGCATGGCTTTGTGTCTTTCCCAAGCCCTTTCGAGCCCTTCCGTTTTTAATTTCAGCAAGGCTTCATGAAGCGCGTATAAGCTATTGACCGGAGCGGTATGATGATAACTTCTCTTACCCTCTCCACTCCAATACCCCAATACCAAACTTTGATCTAAAAACCAACTCTGTACAGGCGTGCTGCGCTGCGTAATCTTTTGAATGGCTGCTTGCGAGAAAGTTAATGGCGATAAACCAGGCACACACGATAAACACTTCTGACTGCCTGAATACACCGCATCAAGCCCCCAATCGTCTACATATAGCGGTACACCGCCTAAAGAAGTGACGGCATCGACTATGGTCAACGCACTGTATTTCTTGGCAATACTTGCGAGCGCTTGAGCATCCGAACAAGCCCCAGTCGAGGTTTCTGCATGTACAAACGCCAATACTTTAGCATCAGGGTGTTGTTCAAATGCCGCTTGTACTTTTTGAACGCTGACTGGCTCCCCCCATTCATCATCGACAACAACTGCATCACCACCGCATCGAAGAACGTTTTCTCTCATTCGCTCTCCAAATACACCATTGCGACACACAATCACTTTGTCTCCGGGTTCAACCAAATTAACAAAACACGCTTCCATACCCGCACTGCCAGGGGCGGATACCGCGATAGTGAACTCATTCTTAGTTTGAAATGCGTATTTTAAAAGCTGCTTTAGCTCATCCATCATATGAATAAACAACGGGTCGAGATGACCAACCGTCGGGCGGCTGATGGCTTGAAGAACTTCAGGGTACACATCCGATGGTCCCGGACCGAGTAAAATGCGTCTTGGCGGGTTGAAGCTTGTGATTGTCATAGGAGTTCTCATTTTATTGTAATTGTAGGTTTCGTAATGGTGTGCAATCGTACTGTACGAATTTTACTCTAATCCATCTAATGGGCTCAGGTCGAGCATTTAGAACCCAATTTTTGTATTGCCATTATCACAAAATAACAAATTCACGCTTTGTGATTGACATTTTAATAATAAAACCGTTCAATAAACGGGCTTTCTAGCAGAAGAGGAGCATTGCCCAGGCAGGTGTGGTGTGGAACCCCAATTCCAAAACACTTCACTCAGGGGGAGCAATGCCGAGATGATGATTCATTGCGGGTGAATTATACATCGGGCGAGTAGGTTGAATCCTACCGACTGTCACCAATAAGGTGAAGAGCTTCTGAGGTACGCATTCCTTTCTTATGCTTTCCCTCTGCTCTACGTAATCTCTCTTCAACATCGGATGTTAGGTAATTCCTTTGATTACCCTGTCGTTATTCTTGGACGTTTTTTGGGAGACAGTGCTTTGAACGAGAACAAAGCCACGAATGCATTTAATGTAGCAAAATTTGGTGGAACCAGTGTTGCAAACTTCGAAGCAATGAGTCGTTGCAGCGCCATTATTGAAAACAATCCTAATACACGATTGATTGTCAGCAGCGCCTGTTCTGGTGTCACAAACCTTCTTGTTGAACTTGCAAGCGGTGTTCAAGACGCCAGTAAGCGTCAGCAATTGATTAAGCAGATCTCGGATATACACGATCAAATTTTAGATCAGCTTGCCGATCCTACGGATACTGAAAAGCAAGTCCATACGATTTTAGATTCCGTTGCGAGTGCAGCGGAAGCGGCATCGTTCCAATCCAGTGAAAAGCTGACGGATCATTTGGTGTCATGTGGCGAACTCATGTCTACGCATATTCTGACTCAGTTGATGAAAGAGCGGGGCGTTGATGCTGTTCGATTTGATATCCGTGATGTCCTGCGCACCGACTCTGCTCATGGAAAAGCCCAACCAGAATTGGAAGAGATTTCTCGGCTGGCGCAAGAAAAGCTGGTTCCCCTTTGTCACCAGCACGTGGTGGTCACCCAAGGTTTTATTGGCTCTGATTCGGATGGAAACACCACGACATTAGGACGAGGTGGCAGTGATTACAGTGCGGCCTTGATTGCCGAAGCTGTCGAAGCAGCAGGTCTAGAGATTTGGACAGACGTTCCAGGCATCTACACAACTGATCCACGCATTGCGTCTAAAGCGAGCCCGATTCCAGAAATCAGCTTTAGTGAAGCCTCAGAAATGGCTAATTTTGGTGCTAAGATTTTGCACCCCTCCACGCTACTACCAGCACTGCGTCATCAAATACCGGTTTTTGTTGGCTCATCAAAAGAGCCTGAAAAGGGTGGAACTTGGATTCGTCAAAAGGTAGAAAGTGCACCGCTATTTCGGGCACTGGCACTGCGATGCAATCAAACCATGGTGACATTACGAAGCCCGAATATGTTCCAAGCGTATGGCTTTCTTGCTGACGTGTTCCAAATCCTGGCGAAGTATAAAATCTCTGTTGATTTGATCACCACATCAGAAGTCAGTGTTTCGCTTACGCTTGATCAAACCAATACCAGTGGCGGTGCACCAGAGCTGCCCGCAGAAGCCAGACGAGAACTAGAAGAACTGTGTACGGTCGATATAGAACATAATCTGTGCTTGGTTGCGCTTATTGGGAACAACATGAAAGAGAGCAAAGGCTACGCGAAGCAAGTCTTCAGTACACTGGAGGATTTCAATCTTCGTATGATTTGCTACGGAGCAAGTGCTCACAACCTTTGTTTCTTACTGCACGAGTCTGTGTCTAAGAAAGCAGTGCAAGCCCTCCACCAAGAGCTTTTTGAAAAATAGCCTTCAAACACAAAAAGGGTTGGCATTCGCCAACCCTTTCTTTTTATGACAGGCAGATCAATTAAGATTGGGTCCAAGCCATTTCTCGGCCTCTTCCCACTTCCACCCCTTTCTTTCTGCATAATCTCTCGCTTGATCTTCTTGGATCTGCGCAATGGCAAAATAACGGGAATCTGGGTGCGAAAAGTACCAACCCGACACCGATGCTCCAGGCCACATGGCGTAACTTGTGGTCAGAGACATATCGATCGATTCTTCAACCTTTAGCATGTCCCATAACGTGCCTTTTTCAGTATGTTCTGGACAGGCCGGATAGCCCGGTGCAGGTCGAATCCCTTGATATTTTTCACGAATTAAATCGTCGTTGCTTAGGTTCTCATCCGTAGCATAACCCCAGATGTCTTTTCGTACTTGCTCGTGAAGATATTCTGCAAATGCCTCTGCCAATCGATCGGCTACTGCCTGAATCATGATGGCGTTGTAATCGTCACCTTGCTCTTTGTATGCATCAGCAAGTTCACGCTCACCAATCCCGCCTGTGACAGCAAATGCACCAATCCAATCTTTCTTACCGCTGGATTTTGGTGCGATATAGTCAGACAAGCAGTAATTAAACCCTTTTGGTTTTTCAGTTTGTTGGCGAAGGTTATGAAGCATGTGAGCGACCTCGGTTCGGCTCTCATCGGTATACACTTCAATATCATCCCCTACGCTAGCAGCAGGGAATAACGCACACATACCTCGAGCTTTTAATAAACCTTCACTTTCAACCTTGTCCAATAATTCATTAGCGTCTTTGAACAATCGTTTTGCTTCTTCACCCACTTCTTCATGATCAAAGATCGCAGGGTATTTACCTACCAGCGACCACGTCATAAAGAAAGGGGTCCAATCTATATACTTGCGCAATATGGACACGTCAAAATCATCAAAGATATGCACGCCCGGCTTAGCCGGTACTGGTGGCGTGTAAGTCACCCAATCAATTGCGACTCGATTTTCTCGCGCCCTTGTAATGGTTACTGGCTTGGTTCGAGGCTTCTTACGATTATGCTGATCACGCACACGAACATAGTCTGCATCCAGCTTTTCAACAAAGCTAGGATACAAATCTTTAGAGAGCAAAGAGGTACATACCCCAACCGCGCGTGAAGCGTTATTCACGTACACCACTGGCTTGTGATAATTTTGTTCAATCTTTACCGCTGTATGCGCTTTGGAGGTCGTCGCGCCACCAATAAGAAGTGGGAGCTCAAAGCCCTGCCGCTCCATTTCTTTTGCAACGTGAACCATTTCGTCTAAAGAGGGGGTAATCAGACCCGATAGTCCAACAATATCTACGTTTTCCTCTTTGGCAACTTTCAGGATCTTCTCACAAGAAACCATGACACCGAGATCAATGATTTCATAGTTATTACATTGCAGTACAACACCTACAATGTTCTTACCAATATCGTGAACATCCCCTTTTACGGTCGCTAACAGTATTTTTCCATTTGTCGATCCCGCTTGTTTAGACGCGTTTATGTACGGTTCAAGGTGAGCCACTGCCTGTTTCATAACACGTGCCGATTTTACTACCTGAGGAAGGAACATTTTACCTTCGCCAAAGAGATCACCCACCACGTTCATGCCATCCATCAAAGGACCTTCGATCACTTCGAGTGGTTTTGTCGCTTTCTGACGAGCTTCTTCCGTGTCCTCAACGATGAACTCTGTTATTCCTTTCACTAATGCGTGCTCTAACCGCTTTTCAACAGGGTAGCTTCGCCATTCCAATGCTGACGCATCTTCTTCTTTACCTACGCCTTTTCCTGCAAATTCGGCAGCAATATCGAGTAAGCGCTCAGTACCATCATCACGACGGTTTAAAACTACGTCTTCAACGGCTTCTCGAAGCTTTTCAGGAACGTTATCGTATACTTCGAGCTGACCAGCATTAACAATACCCATGTCCATACCGTTCTTGAAACAGTGGTATAGGAACACAGCGTGGATGGCTTCACGAACGTAATTATTGCCTCGGAAAGAAAAGGAAACGTTAGACACACCGCCAGAAATCATCGCGTGTGGCAGTTTACGTTTAATGTCGCCAACGGCTTCAATGAAATCGACCGCGTAATTATTGTGTTCTTCAATACCCGTCGCAACCGCGAAGATATTCGGATCAAAAATGATGTCTTCTGGCGGGAAACCGATTTCACCAACCAGAATGTTATATGCATTAGTACAGATTTCGAGTTTGCGTTCACGCGTTTCAGCCTGCCCCACTTCGTCAAACGCCATCACGACTACGGCAGCACCGTACCGACGGATGAGTTTCGCTTGTTCAACAAACTTCTCTTTACCCTCTTTCAAAGAAATCGAGTTAACAATGCCTTTACCCTGAATGCATTTTAGACCCGCCTCGATGACTTCCCACTTAGAGGAGTCAACCATGATTGGGACTTTGGAGATTTCAGGTTCAGAGGCACACAGGTTCAAAAAACGAACCATGCAAGCTTCTGCATCTAACATCCCTTCATCCATGTTGATATCGATGATCTGAGCACCGTTTTCAACTTGCTGACGAGCAACATCTAATGCTTCATCATAAAGCTCTTCTTTAATCAGGCGCTTAAAGCGCGCAGACCCAGTTACGTTGGTTCGTTCACCTACGTTAACGAATAAGGTATCTTTCTCGATCGTTAAGGGTTCAAGACCCGATAAGCGACATGCCACTGGTATTGTCGGCAGCTTGCGAGGTGCAACCCCTTCACAGACTAATGCTATTTGGCGAATGTGTTCTGGCGTCGTCCCACAACATCCACCCACTAAGTTAAGAAACCCTGCTCTTGCCCACTCGCCAATATGCTCAGCCATGTCCTCTGGTGACAGATCATACTCACCAAACGCGTTGGGCAAGCCAGCATTCGGGTGCGTAGAAACACTGCATTCTGAAATACGAGAAAGCTCTTCTACGTATTGACGCAGCTCATCGGGACCTAACGCACAGTTCAAACCAAATGAAATGGGCTTCACATGTCTTAATGCGTTGTAAAATGCTTCCGTTGTTTGCCCTGAAAGGGTTCGACCGGATGCGTCGGTGATCGTGCCTGAAATCATAACGGGCAATTCAATGCCCATTTCTTCAAATACCGATTCAACAGCAAACGCACAGGCTTTTGCATTCAATGTATCAAAAATGGTTTCCAGCAGAATGAGGTGTGCTCCTCCCTTGATGAGTGCACGCGTCGATTCAGAATACGCCAAGACTAACTCGTCAAAGCTAACGTTACGATATCCAGGATCGTTAACATCTGGAGAGATCGAACACGTTCGGTTAGTCGGACCAAGAACACCGGCAACATAGCGTGGTCTGTCTGGTGTTTTTGCCGTCCATTCATCTGCGGCTTCTCTTGCCAGCCGCGCTGCCTCGATGTTGATTTCTTCACTCAGGCTTTCCATATCATAGTCAGCCATCGCAATCGTCGTCGCATTGAACGTGTTGGTTTCTAAAATGTCAGCACCAGCTTCCAGATACTGATTGTGGATGTCCTTAATAAGCTGTGGCTGAGACAACACTAAAAGGTCATTGTTGCCTTTTAAATCACAATGCCAATCGGAAAAGCGTTCGCCACGATACCCCTCTTCTTCCAACTTTAAGTCCTGAATCATGGTGCCCATGCCACCATCAATGATCATGATTCTTCGGGACAGTTGTTGTTCGATTTGATGTCTTAAATTGCTTCCAGCCACACTACAGCCTCATTCCTTATATTTGCTCTCATCCTACCACACATGCAATAGAAATCTAGACGTCTAAACTAGTAAATTATCAATCTATCATAGCTGTTTTCTTACTCCGTAAATGAACAAAAAAAGTATTTGATATTGTGTCTGAGTAGGAGGAAAATTCGCCACTTACACATTTTGTTACATTTGGAATGCCCAAGTTTATGTCTGTCTATTACACTCTGTGCTTTCTTTCCGCAGCGGCAATGTTGATCGCTTTTATAAACAGTAAAATAGGAAAGATGCAGACCACCATCGCCATCACTGCAGGTGCACTGATCTTATCACTGTTCATTATTATTGCGGGTCAGAACGATTGGTTTCACTTAACCAAAGTCGCTGCAGAAACAATCAGTACCATCAATTTTGAAGCGTTTTTACTCAAAGGCATACTGGGGTTTCTTCTGTTTGCCGGTGGTCTAGGAATAAAGCTTCCAAATATGGAAGATCAAAAATGGGAAATTACGGTTTTAGCGCTAGGTGCTACGTTGTTTTCAACCGCATTTATCGGTGGTGCACTCTACTTATTCTGCCAAGTTGTTGGTATACAGTTCGACCTAATATATTGTTTGCTCTTCGGGGCGCTCATATCACCAACAGATCCCATCGCCGTGCTCGCCATCGTGAAAAAGCTTGATGCTCCCAAACGCATCTCCACTCAAATAGAGGGTGAATCCCTTTTTAATGATGGGTTTGGTCTCGTCATTTTTGTCACACTGTATACTATGGCGTTTGGTACGGAATCCCCGACAGTCACAAGCGTGACTATCCTATTTGCACAAGAAGCCATAGGCGGAATCGTATATGGATTCGCTCTTGGTCTATTATTCCACTATTTAATCAGCTCTACCGACGATCACTCTATGGAGCTTTTATTGACTATAGGAATACCAACAGCCGGATATGCTTTTGCAGATGTGATTCATGTATCCGGACCTTTAGCGATGGTAGTTTCAGGAATTATGATTGGAAACTGGACTCGCTTTATTGGTTTTTCAAAAGAAAGTGAAGAGCACTTAGATCATTTTTGGGAGCTGGTTGATGAGTTTTTGAATGGCGTTTTATTCTTACTTATCGGTATGTCTATGCTTTTGTTCGAATTCCATCATGAAGATTGGATTCTAATGGCATTTTCTATTCCCCTTGTTTTGACCAGCCGATATTTGAGTGTTTGGCTTTCCTATTTAGGTTTTAAACGATACCGTCGCTATAACCCTTGGTCAGTGAAAATTCTCACATGGGGAGGACTCAGAGGGGGGTTAGCTCTTGCAATGGCTCTGTCTATCCCTCCTGGCATTTTAGTGATTCCAGATAAGCTAATAGACGTTAAAGAGATCATTCTCGTAATGACCTATTCCGTTGTCGTCTTTTCCATTCTTATACAAGGCTCCACTATCACTCCTATGATAGAGAAAGCCAAAGCAGAAGAATAAAAATAAAGGGCAGCAATTACGCTGCCCTTTATTTTAAAAAATTTACTCGTCGTCTTTTGTGAAGTTAGCTTCCGAGAAGAGAGACAAATCATACGGCGTTTGTTGGTAAACACAGTAGTTTAACCAATTCAAAAACAGCAAATGACCATGGCTTCGCCAACTGGCATTAGGTTTGTTATCTGGGTTGTTGTTTGGATAATAATTTACAGGAATTGGTGGCTCCATTCCTTCCCCTAGATCTCTAATATATTCATTATGTAATGTGTGAGAGTCATATTCAGGGTGACCAGTGACAAAGACATTTCGCTTGTCTTTCGTTGTAGCAAGATACACACCAGCAACATCCGATGTAGCCAAAATATCTAAGTCTGTATGCTCCGACAAATATTCAGGTGAGAAATCAGCATAACGAGAGTGTGGTGCTAAGAAAGTATCATCAAAGCCCCGAAGAACGGGATGGTAGGGTTGCAAGACTTGATGCTGATACACTCCTGACAGCTTTTCCTTTCGAGTGCGCTTGGGTAAGTTGTACAACAGCTTTAAGCCCGCTTGTGCAGCCCAACATACGTATAACGTAGAGGTTACGTGATCCTTCGCCCAGTTCATGATCGTTTGAAGATGATCCCAATAGATAACATCTTCAAATTGAACGAGACCTAATGGTGCACCAGTAATGATTAAACCATCATAGTTTCTGTCTTTTACCATTTCGAACTGGCGATAAAACGTATCCAAATGCTCTGTCGGCGTATTCTTACTTGGTCGATTATCAATTCGTAATAATTCTACATCAATCTGCAATGGACTATTCGATAAGAGACGAAGAAACTGTGTTTCCGTTTCAATCTTTTTTGGCATTAAATTAAGAATGAGCACTTTAAGTGGGCGTATTTCCTGCGTCGTTGCACGAGACTCTGGCATGACGAATATATTTTCGTATCTAAGCGTATCCAGCGCTGGCAATTGGTCAGGAATCTTGATGGGCATCTTACTTTCTCCCTAAGGCATTTAGACGTCTATATGTCCAGACTATAACAGTCAATACCGTATGTCGAGAAGAAACTTTAAGG
Source organism: Vibrio sp. S9_S30 (assembly GCF_014694455.1). Lineage (GTDB taxonomy): Bacteria > Pseudomonadota > Gammaproteobacteria > Enterobacterales > Vibrionaceae > Vibrio. The sequence goes on from NZ_JAAUWT010000041.1 coordinate 9,406, forward strand.
GTAATATAACTCACCTAATGTGATGGTCTCCTCGCTTACTCGACATCAACGTGTCGTGCTTAAACTCATTACTTAAACTGCTGGGAGAAGAGCAAATGCAGGTTACTAACATTGAAATCGATTTATCAGAGAATGTGCTCAAGGGAATGGATAGACCTGACCAGTTAATTTTCCAAATTGGTTTTAATATAAGCTGGGAATAAATCTCTATCGACAAACGTAAAAAACCCACTGATATCTCAGTGGGTTTTAGAATAGTGGCGGAGAGATAGGGATTTGAACCCTAGATACGCTATTAACGTATGCCGGTTTTCAAGACCGGTGCTTTCAACCACTCAGCCATCTCTCCACAAGTTGTTACTAAAACTTAGACTTATATTAGTAATGCTATGCCTTAGTTCTGTTCCTCAGATTTATAAAAATCTGAAAACAGTAATCAAAGCCTGGCGATGTCCTACTCTCACATGGGGAGACCCCACACTACCATCGGCGCTATTGCGTTTCACTTCTGAGTTCGGCATGGAAATCAGGTGGGTCCACAATGCTATGGTCGCCAAGCAA
>NZ_JAAUWT010000042.1 GCF_014694455.1 Vibrio sp. S9_S30
ATGGCGACCCAGACCAGCCGATTATTACAGGGCGCACCTATCACGCCACCAACATTCCGCCGTACACTTTGCCGGACAACAAGACCAAAACGGTCATCCGCAGTGAAACCCACCAAGGCGATGGGTTCAATGAACTGAGTTTTGAAGACCAAGCCGACAATGAAAAAGTCTACCTGCATGCTCAAAAAGATTTGGAGCGGGATGTGCAAAACGACGCCACCACCCACATTCATAACGATGAACACCACACGGTGGATAACGACCAGTTTACCCATGTAAAAAACCATCAGCATCTGACGGTGGATGGGGAAAGCCGGATCAAAATTGCAGCCGATCATACGTTGATCGCCGAGGGGTCCATTCATCAAAAATCCTCCAATAACTGGGCGAGCGATGCAGGCACCGAGATCCACGTAAAGTCGGGGCAAAAGGTCGTACTAGAAGCCGATAATGAAATCACGATCAAAGCGGGTGGCAGCTTCGTTACCGTTGATGCTTCTGGCGTCACGCTATCGGGGGCAGGTGTTAACCTGAACTCGGGTGGTGCGGCTGGCAGTGGCAGTGGTTTCGGGGGGCAAGCCGCTTTAGAGCCTGGGCAACCAGCCCCCCCTCCGGCAGCCCCTGCGCCAATTCTTACCCCCGCACAGATCGCCACCATGAAATCTGCCGCGCCTTTCTGTGAAGAATGTGAGAAGTGCAAGGATGGACAATGTTCGATCTAAACGCGTACGCAGACAAAGAAGCGTTGTCTTGGTATGCCATTTTTAACGGAGCGACCGATTACAGTGCCCTTGCGGATTTTTACCAGCGAGGCGGAAAAGACGCCTACGGCATTTGGTTAGGCACGCAATATGAAGATTGGACACTGGTGATGCCCTACATCGCCCCTGTTGATCCTCAGGGTGAGTTCATCGATTGGGTAGCGGACGAAGCCAAAAAAGACTGGGGCATGTTGGTTGGCACCACGTCCACATTTCAACAGGTCTTAGCGCATTTTCGTAGCCTGACACAAATATGGATGCCATCTGGCACTCATGCCTTTTTCCGTTTTTATGATCCGAGATTTAGCCTGAATGTGGCGAAGTTTTGCGATAAAGAACAGCGAGCGAAAGTCATGGGGCCCTGTCAAGTTTGGCTTTCTCAGCATGGGGATGTGATTAACCCTGCTCCCACTATCGACAATATAGAACAAGAGTTCCCATGGTGGACAGTGCCAGAAGACGCGCTGCTACAACTCTCCAATATGGATAACACTACCCTTATCGCTAACACCATAAAATGGCTAAAAGAAAGCCATGCCGATATTTATTTTTTCTTCCCCGAAAGCACCGTTGAAGCCAAAGTGACGCGTTTAGTTAACCGTCACAGAAAGGAATTTGGCTCACTCAACGAATACATAAAAAGTGTGCTTGAGAAAGAGGTATACCGATGACGACCACCATGACGATGGCAGACGCAGAAAATCTGTTCAGTACGATTAAAACCGACTTCGAAAGCTCGATAGATGAGTATCGTCGCCATTCAAAAAATTGGTTTTATGGCTGGGCTTTAGACATGGAACAAAAAGTCATCGTTAATCAGGATGAGTACTCAGCGGACACCGACGATTCCAACATCGAGGCCGACTTAATTACCTGCCCACTAGACGGAAAAATCACACTGGTTCACTGCTTCGAAGCGGAAGCTTTTGTGCCCATTGGTGGCACACCTTTCAAAATTCAGCCCATGAAACTTGAAAAAAACTTTTGGGGGAATTTTGAATACGAAGCGGACGGCGAAGCCATTTCAGGCACCATGGATGACAACGGATTCGCTGAAATTACGCTGCCGCCAGAGCACAGAGGTAAACAAGTCCGCGTCACCTTTTACCCCAATGTTTCTGAAAGCGACATCCAAGCGATGCTGGATTCTTACGACCCCACCATCAGCAAACTCAGCGCTTGGCTCGAAACCCAGTGGAATACCAGTCTTCGTAAAGAATGGAGCCTCTACATTAACGAGCCGATTGATGTGTGGAGAGAAGTCAAACAATTCATGAGCAAATTATTGGATGCCATCATCGATGCGTGGGATGACATCGCCGAACTGTTCAAGTTGCTCGCCAACCCAAGCAAACTGGCAGAGCAACTCGCCAAATACGTTGAAAACCCGGAACTGATCGCTCAAAAACTCGCTTCAGCGAAAAAAGAAGCTGCCGAAATGCTCACCTTATTAAAGGATGAAGCGCGCTGCTTCCTTTGTTTAAATGCGGCTGTTTCTTGGTTTAAGTTGCTGAGCCCACTTCAAATCATTGGTATTGCCACGGGCATGCTGGCACCGCTTCTTGTGGAAGTGGTATTAAGCATTGTGATTCCGGGCGGGGCTGTTTTGAAAAACATGAATCGATTGAGCAACGTCGCTGGCGCAGCGACGCTCGTAGGAGCGTCATAATGGCTAGAAAACCCCGCTATGCCCCTATCGTCAAAAAAATAAAAGAAATGGTCGAATTAGTGAAGGTCGATGCCAAAGACAACATTGGCACCCTCAACAAAGTGACCCAACATGGTAACGGAAAATTCAACGGGCAAGCGAAAGTCAACCAATCTGTCGACGGTAAAACGGTTCAAAACGCGACATCTGAAAAACGCCAAGCCAAACAATCGACGCACATAACCACTAACGACAAGCGAACGGTAGAAAACAACGCCAGTAAGAATGGTAACGGCGACGCAACTCAATCGAACCAAAAAACCAATACCGAAGGTTGCCCTGTTTCAATGGTGACAGGCGAAGAACTGCTTGAGCTGCAAGATGTCACCCTACCCGGTGCACTGCCGTTTACCTTTACCCGAACCTACAAAACCAGTAGCTGTGATCTCAATACGGGGTTAGGGTTTGGCTGGAGCCACCCACTCAGCCAATCTTTGGTCTTCGAAAGTGGAAAGCTCTTTTGGCTGGATGCAGAAAACAAACGTACCGAACTGCCTGAACCCACGACACAACTGCCCGAGATATACAACGATCTGGCTGGTGCGGCGGTATTCTTAGGGCAAGAAGACGGCGAATACATCCTCGCCCAAGCGGGTTCGCCTTTTTACCACTTCAAACGACAAGGCAATTCGGCTCGCCTGAGCACACTGTCCGACCAATACGGTAACCGGCTGACCGTTCGCTACGATGGGTATCAGCGCCCTGAGGCCGTCGTGAATGAGCACGGCATCGCCCTATGGTTTGTGTACAAGCACGACCTTATCGCTCAAATCGATTTTCGCACGCTCACCAAAGGTGATACCACGGGTAAGTGGTTCACCGAAAAAACCTGTGCCACCTATCAATACAACACAAGTGGCCAGCTCATCGCACAGAGAAATACGGGCGGTGAGGGGGAAGATTACGCCTACGATGCTCAGCACGTTATCACGCTTCGGAAAATGGCAGGCGGCGTGGAGTTTGGTTGGGAATGGGGTGGCAGCGGCAAATCGGTTCGATGCTTGCGCCACTGGAGCAATACAGGCTACAACACTCAATTCGATTGGGATGACGAATCCAATGCCGTCGTGGTCACTTACTCGGACGGCAGCACCGCCGCCTACCAACACGACGAGAACGCCAAATTAGTTCAAACCACCGACCCCGATGGTGCGGTGACAAAAAATGAATACAACGACAATGGCGATTTGGTGCTAACCGTCGACGCGATGGGCAACGAAACCAAACACGTCTACAACGAGCAAAACCAAAAAGTCTTAACCATCGCCCCTGATGGCGCTACAACAGAGTTTCAGTACTGGCGTGGTAACCTGCGCAAAGTCATTCAATCCGACCGAAGCTGGCGCTACAAATACAACGAATTTGGCGACATTACCGAAAAGCGTGATCCGCTTGGTCAGGATACGTTTTATCGCTACAACCAATACGGTCAGCTAGACCAAATCCGCTACCCCGATGGCAGCCAACATAAACTGGCGTGGAACCGATTGGGCATGCTGATTGGGGAAACCTACCCAGACGGCTCGGAAGCGACTTATCGCTACGATATCTTTGGACGGATCGTACTCGAGAAATCCGTGACTGGCGCGATGACGCGCTATGAATGGGATTCGGCAGACAGGCTCGCTCGCATTGTGCTACCGGGCGGTAAATCCAAATCTTTCGAATACAACGGTTACGGTAAACCCACCAAAGTGGTGGACGAAAACGGGCATGTCACTCGATTCGATTATCACCCGCACACCGATTTGGTCAGCCGTGTGACTCAACCCGATGGGTCTTCACTTCAATACGACTACAACAACGCCAAAAACTTCGTCAGTACCATTACCAACGAAAGGGGCGAATCGTACTTTATCGATTATTACCCTAACGGGCTAGTGCAAAGAGAAACCACCTTCGATGGCCGGTTCTTCGAATACGAATACGACCTCAACGGCAAGTTGGTTAAAGAAACGGAAACGGGCACACAAGGTACCCGACTAGAAACCCTATTTGAACGCGATGTAATGGGTAGGCTGACCAGAAAAGTCCTCCCCGATGGCAACGAAGTTACCTACGCTTACGACGAATATGGGCAACTGACGCACGTTAACGATGGCGACACCCCATTAGCTTGGCAATATGATGCGCTAGGCAGGCTTACCCAAGAGCACCAAGGCTGGGCCTCTCACTATTATCAATACGATGAGCTGAGTAACCTGGCTCATTGGCAACTGCCCGACGCCAATACCCTTCGGTATGAGCGCAGTGCTGGTGGCGTGCTCTCGCGCATTATGCTGAATGAGGAGCAGCTCACACGGCACCACTTCGATAACGGTTTGGAGACGTCTCGCCAGCAAGGGAGCCTCACTAGCCGTTTCCAGCACGATGAAGAAGGCAGGTTGATTGCTCACACGCATCATCAACGCGGTCAGCTCACTCAATCCAAACAATACCAGTACAGTGCTGATGGCAATCTGGCGGAAATGGCAGACAGCCGATATGGCAAAGTCCACTACGATTACGACCCACTTTCACGCCTAAGTGCCACTAAAGGCGTAGTCGAAGAGACCTTCGCCCACGACCCTGCGGGTAACCTGCTGCAACAAACGTTAGGTGGGCGTTTTGAAGAGGTAGAGTCTGGCGTACAAGGTAACCAGCTGCAATTTCATGGCGATGCGCATTATGAGTACGACGAATTTGGGCGTTTAATTGCGGAAAGGCGTGGGAAAGGGCAAGCGCTTGTCACCACTTACGAATACGACTGCCAGCACCGACTAACCCAAGCTACCCTGCCCGATGGCACCATCGCCACCTACCAGTACGACGCTTTTGGGCGACGCATTGCAAAAAGCGTGACCGACAAGCTGGGTAAGCAAACCAATACCGAGTTTGTGTGGCAAGGCGATAACCTGATTGCGGAAACCAGTGATTCTCACTACCAAACCTATGTGTACGAGCCGGGCAGCTTTAAGCCGTTAGCACTCATTAGTGGCGAAGGGGAACACACCGAGGTTTACCATTATCAGCTCGACCAAATCGGTACCCCGACAGACCTCACCGACAGCAGTGGTAACAGTGTGTGGTCGGTTCAATATCGCGCTTACGGCAATGTGCTGTACCAACATGTTGAAGAGATTGCCAACCCACTGCGCTTCCAAGGGCAGTATTATGACAGCGAAACAGGGCTACACTACAACCGCCACCGTTACTACAGCCCAAGCACGGGCAGATTCACCACCGCCGACCCAATCGGGCTTGCAGGCGGGTTAAATAACTATCAGTATGTCCCTAATCCGACGGGATGGGTGGATCCTTTGGGATTGGCGGTTGAGAAGGCTGTAGGGGCATGTTGTGGTACAACCCAAAAACCAGATTTTTATGTCGGTCCAGATGGTCCTTCATCCACATTGCCATCAACCGCATATAGATATATGGATTCTTCCTTTGCCAATCAAACAATGGAATCAATGCAAGCTCCCCTAAGTTACTTTGGATTCACTAACTTTAATAGTGGGAAAAAAGCGAGAGATGCATTCCAGATATACTACGATAAAAATGATCCTTTAAACTCATGGAGTGATGCTAGGTTAAAAGGTGAATTTGATACATTACAGCTATATGATTCGACAGGAGAACCTCAAGTAAGAGTTCCAATGGAGGCTGGAGACCATGGTAAGATTCCTGAGCCTTTTACAAGATATTATCCTGAGTATGGTAATGGCGGGGAGAGGCAGTTGATTCCAATTGATATGTCAAATAAGCCTATAATCAAGTTTAGAACATTGAAAACTATAGGAGAATAACTTATGGAAAAACAAGAATTAGACAAAAACCTAATATATCTGTTGAATAAGTACTGTTCTGATGAAAGTAGGAAAATTCATCTTATCGAAGAAGTTAAAAATAGTAAAACCCCTATTGCTAAGTATATATTACATGAGATGAGAAAATATTCATTGGAAATTGATAACAACCATGATGGTCAATTAATAAAAGAGATTTTCTTTCATTTTGGATGATAAATTTAAAACACCTTAGACATAAGAATTTAAATGAATTTAAATGGGACATGAAATTTGGAATTTAGAATTTAGAATTTAGTGAATTTAGTGGGACACACACTTTAAGAAAACACCGCCCCTAATAGCGCAGCAATCTACGCAAAGTCATTCAATTCGACCGAAGCTGGCGCTACAAATACAACGAATTTGGCGACATTACCGAAAAGCGTGATCCGCTTGGTCAGGATACGTTTTATCTCTACAACCAATACGGTCAGCTAGACCAAATCCGCTACCCCGATGGCAGCCAACATAAACTGGCGTGGAACCGATTGGGCATGCTGATTGGGGAAACCTACCCAGACGGCTCGGAAGCGACTTATCGCTACGATATCTTTGGACGGATCGTACTCGAGAAATCCGTGACTGGCGCGATGACGCGCTATGAATGGGATTCGGCAGACAGGCTCGCTCGCATTGTGCTACCGGGCGGTAAATCCAAATCTTTCGAATACAACGGCTACGGTAAACCCACCAAAGTGGTGGACGAAAACGGGCATGTCACCCGCTTCGATTATCACCCGCACACCGATTTGGTCAGCCGCGTGACTCAACCCGATGGGTCGTCACTTCAATACGACTACAACAACGCCAAAAACTTCGTCAGTACCATGACCAACGAACGGGGCGAATCGTACTTTATCGATGATTACCCTAACGGGCTAGTGCAACCTTAGTGGGACACACACTTTAAGAAAACACCGCCTCTAATGGCGTGATAGGAGACTCGAGCACTCAGATTCGAATTTGTGGCAGTTCAATCATGGCTGTGTGAAACTCGAGGACAGGCACTTTTAGAAGAAGCTTAAAATCGTGGATAATCACTTTTCGTTTATGCCGTAATTGTGATGAACGATCTTTTCGAGGAAAAACTGGAACATAACGCACGCTAACCCCTTGAACACCAAAAGTTGCAGTGAGTGGCTTTGTGTTCCAAGCTCAACTCACTGTGTCTGATAGAAGTCGTGTTTTCTTACAGTGACTATATGACTAATTCATTAGCCATCCAGTTTATAGCTTTAAAGAAATACTTACTGAAAGCGAAGCTGCCGTACCAATGATACGGCAGCTTTGGGAATCATTGCAGCTTGGTGGGTTTTAGAATCGGAAGTTGAGTCCAGCTAAGATAGTGTCAGAGTAATAGCTGTTTTCAAACATGAAGCGACGATAGTCCAAACTAAGGCTAAAAGTATCCAGCAAGATGATCTCTGCTCCGCCCCCAAAATATGGGTTTACCCCTTTTTGGTGTTCAACCGTTTCTGCCCCCCCTGACTTGGGTTTGAGTGTTCGTTGTAGATCTGAATGGCTGACACCACCCATCGCGTAAAAATTGATAAAGTCCGTTGGAGCAATGTTAGCTTTCAAACCAGCGAAGGTCGCATCATATTCAAACGTTTCTGTGCTGTCAGTAAGTGCACCAGTCACAATAGCGTTGGTCACTCCAGAAGCGGTCGCATAACCAATTTCAGCAGAAAAATTGGTGTGAAATTGATAGGCGTATTCAAACTGGACTGCAATCCCAGCATCGTCAGTGTCATCATTATTGATTGCTGCTCCTCCAAGTTTGATGCCCACATAGTGGTTAGCTCCGAAAGTGGAAGTAGATAAAAGTGCGGCAAGCAAAAAAGTGATGTTTTTCATATTTATTCCTAGAAAGGCGTCTCGTAACTATCTGAAACTATATACATTCAACCAATGTCAAATTCTGAATTTAGCCAGAAAAACTTACTTAACATGTGTATTTGGGAAGAGCGATAAGGTCAGAACTACACTCATAAAATACCGCTCAAATGCTGTTAAAATAATTCAACAAAAAACTTGAGGACAGGCATTTTTAGAAGAAGCTTGAGGTGTTTTCCAAAAAACTTGAGGACAGGCACTTTTAGAAGAAGCTTGAAGTGTTTCTTGCTGCTTATACCAAGTACTGTTCTGTTCGTATAGTTGAAATCGGGTCGGATGCGTGGGTTATTTGCCTGAAAAGTGGCAAATATCCCTTATCTATTTGAATTTTAGGTATGTGAAACCGCCAAAGTGGCTATTTGGCTTAAGAGTTTATGGTGTGTGGTTTAGTTTGAAGGGAGCGTTAGCTATCTGGTAACCGAAAACCGGATATGCGCTTTCTGTTTAGTTTCGGCATCGCGTGTTTAATGGTAGCTTCGCAACCAACGATTGTGCCCTTTTCCAGTTGAGTACAAGCGCTCATCCAAGAGGCTTGGTCAATGCCCAATCGGTTTAGGATGGAAGGAAGCGCCGAGTGAATACTGCCACGTTTGTCTTCACGAATTTGCCTGCCTGTCCAGTCGACCAATTCTAGGTAATCCAGCAGCCGAAAAGGAATGCCCGGAGGGATATTCTTTCTGGGGTAGCCCACAAAAGGGTGTAAGCAAGGTGCCGTAGTTTTGTTGTTTTTCAGTGCTTCAATACGCGCTTTTACAGAGGTGTATTCCGATGCTTCAGGGGTATTTGCCATACTAGCTCGAACTGGGTTCAAATCGACGTAGGCCATCGCCGCCGCAAGGGCTTGTTCATCCAATAAAGCTTGGCTTTTGAATCGCCCTTCCCAAAAATGCCCAGTAC
>NZ_JAAUWT010000043.1 GCF_014694455.1 Vibrio sp. S9_S30
AATCTAATTGATTTTGACAGCTTGCAGCAACTTGGTTTGCCGAGAATTTCCCACCTTGGGTATGGTTGAGGAATCGAACCCGAAAACACTGAAGCCAGCAACTTTCGAGAACCTGACAACCCTTGAATTTTCAAAGCGCTATAACGCCAGCTTAAACCGCAGACAACGCACAAACCAAGCCGCTGCATGACGCCTTAAACACTAAATTCACTGCAAACCAAAAATGCTACGCGTTGTCTGTCGGTTTGAAGCTTTTGTTAGAGCGATACCAACAAACAGACTTACTTGGCAATGAAGCACTTAGCTTGCATTCAATGGAAGGCATCTTAACCAACAAAACCTACTGCAACCAGACCACAAAGCCCAAAACACCGATTCAGTCGAGGAATTTACAAGAACGAACCGAAAGCCAAACTTCAACATTCGGCGAACCTGATTTTTTTGAAAGCTTGCAGCAACTTGGTTTGGGCAGAGTTAACCACCTTGATGTGGGTTGAGAAATCGAACCCAAAGCATTGAAGCCAGCAATTTTCGATAACCTGACAACCCTTGAATTATCAAAGCGCTATAACGCCAGCTTAAACCGCAGACAACGCACATACCAAGCCGCCGCACGGCGCCTTAAACACTAAAATTACCGCAAACTAAAAATGCCACACGTTGTTTGTCGGTTTGAAGCTTTTGTTATATGCAACGTTTCTAACTTGGCAGATTACAACGCCTTGCAGCTTTATGAAGAGCCTTCGCGAGAGCCGATGTCATTTTATTAGGGTCAACATCTTTAGATTTCTCCCTAACATCACTTTCTTCTTTATAATTATTCGCTTTTTTCATCATCATTACTCTCTTCAAGTATCTTGTCCATCTGACCACCGGAAGCTAAAGCCTCTGGTTCTTCTTGGTTGCCAAGGGTATCTAGGAAGTTCTTACTAACTCCTTTCCTTTCCTTGAAGCCTTTTATGTCTACCAATTTCCCTTTCTGTTCCTTCATATTTACAGCCTCATGAACAGGTAGTCGCCTTTACTCACGTATGTTAACCCAAACGACTGATAGTAGTTTCTAACATCCGAATTAATAGGTTTCATTACCCGAATTTCGGTAGCTCCAAGTAACTCAGCATACGTAATCATTGTAAACAGAGCAGCAGGAAATACCCTAGGTCCAGATATTTCAGGGTTTGCTTCGATGAAATCCAACCTCATAGAAGATCCGTAATATGTCGGGCGCCCTAACGACAAACTTAACAGTTCACCTTTTGACCAAACGGCCAGCTCAAATCTCTTTGGATACCTAAATTTGAACGCTGCATAACCTTCAACCTAATCCCAATCTACCTGCCTTTTTTCAGAGTTCGCCCACCATTTGGCCATTTTTAAAGCCTTACTATCAATACACTTGAGTTCTATACTCTTGTACTCCGCTATTTTATTCAGCTTATGTTGAGCGGCTTTTACTGTGTTAAGCCTAACTTGAGAATAGCGCTGTTCAGCATCTAAATGCGTCGCTTTCATGATATCTCCTTTTAAAATGGAGATATCTTATTAATGACTGTTCTTTAGGCAAAACTGAGATTTGGTTTATAGGAAACACATCCCATTGATAAATTTGAAATTTTCACGCCTTGCATATAACGCCCAATTAAGGGGTGAACAACGCCTCCACCCAAACCTAAAGTATTGTGCCATAAACGCTAAATTTGAAGTAGAAGCAAAAATGCCGAGCGTTGTGAATCCCTCTTAAATTGCTTGTTATACATTAGATCCACGGCGGATGATGAATTGCAATTTCATCAGGATTTTTTAGTGATTTTAGGTACTGTGTCGCCTGCTTTAATGATGCTTTATGGGCATTCGGGTTAGACCTAACGAAGCCAATAAAGTCTTCAAAACTATATAATTCTTCCTTTGTACCAAAAGCATAATACTTAGGAATTTCAAAGTCTTCACTCTCAAAACAGTTCTCTAAGTGATAAATTAGCCCTCGAATATAACCTTCTATATAAGCGACACCAGTATAACTTTTGGCTTTCCTTTTCTCTGACTGAATATGTTGATATTCAACTATTAATCTATGCAATCGGCATGGGTGAGAATATTCACCCGAATATCGATTTTTTTGTATCCTTTGAAGCGCATGAATCACCCCATCTTGATAACAGGCAGCGTAGATGATCTGTGGACATTCAGTATTGCTAACTTTGTTAGCTATTTCCATGTGCTCATCTGCGAAATCACTTAATATGAATGCGGACAACTCGTAGGAAAGATCTGGAAGTAAAAGCTCCCGTTCAACAGCCTCTTGCTTTACCAACTCTAGAAAGTAAGTTCCGTCGGTTACGATTGGAATAAGCCCAGCCTCTCTAAATCGCTCAGCCTCAGCCTCAAAAGGAGTCACCACGTACGCTTGTCGATGCAGAAGATCCATTTGAGCTTTTACCAAACCATATACCTCTTGGAAATCGCTATCACGCATTGAGTAACCAATAAAAATAACTGTTTGAGTCGCCAGGATGGTTTTGAGCATACCTCCAATCAATTCCTCATTGAGACGCCTAGTACACTCAGTGTAGTCGTCCTCTGTTGCTACAACAGTTGAGAGATTATCAATTGAGCCATGAATTTTTAATATACGGCGCTCGGCAACCTCCCAAAATGCCAAATCGCTATCTAAGACAAAAGGCGTTGCATGAGAAAAGTCTTCAAAATAAGTATCCCAATTTGTCGTGACGATGTTTTTAACAGGGAAAAGAGTTCCAATTGATTTATGAAAAGACGTAGCCATTTTTTGCAATTCAGGAAATGAATCAATGGTTTTAAACCTTGAGCGAATCATTTGTAACAGCTTCATACGTCCATTTGGCTGCTTACAAAATTCTTGCATCATTTGCGGAAAGCTTAGATCTGTATCTGATGCATTAATCTCCCTTGCTACCTGCTCATAGAAGTTAATGTTTAATACAGTTGGAGCTTCTGTGCTAATACCCGCCCCAGTAAAAAACGTAACTTTCCCAGCTAGCACTTCATCGACTAACTCCTTAGGAAGTGGTACATCAAAATTATTTTTGCAACCAACACAATCGCAATTATTCTCATGAGATTTCAAAATCTTCTCCTAATGTATAACGCCGCATTAAGCGGACAAAAATGGTTGGCTATACTTTGTGAGGCACGAACAAAAGCCAACTGTTTTTGTTCCGTTTAAATGCCTTGTTATATGCTCGCGATCAGTTTAAAACCTACGTAAATACAAGTGCATAACGAGATGGAATGATAAAGTAAACCATCAAGATTTAAAGCCACTTAATTATTAACTTTGAACTCAGTAGAAAACACGTTACGAAAGTTACACAAAACTAATAATTAAACAGTTTACGAACGCTTAAAAGCCCCCTTTTAGATTTCACAAATCAATTCAAAAACTAACTGACGAATTGAAAAATAAAGCTATTCAGAAAAACCAAATACCGCGATTAACCAATTGACGAAATACAAATTAACCAATCAAAGCAACGGCTCAATCAAGATTACATTTCAGCTTTTTTATATTAGGGATGCTTCACAAATAACATGGTAAAACAGTGACCAAAGCGTATCTGAAAAACTAAAACATACACTCAAAATAGAGCGACATATAACGCCGCATTAAGCGGACAAAAATAGTGGGTTAAAATGTGAAGCGAAGCGAAACGTAACCCACTGTTTTTGTTCCGTTTAAATGCCTTGTTATACACCGTATATTTGCAGGTGCTCATTAAGTTTTTCACCAATTGTAATTATTTCATTTTTCACATTTAAAGATTTTTCCAAAGCATCAGTAGCCCACAATTCTGGGTAAATTTCTTTACTATATTTAAATGAGTGAAATAATATTCCAGCTTTATTCTCGATTAATTTAAATTGCGAGTTAAAAGCAACTAAGTTTCGGTGCTTAATTACATTTACAAATGCATTAATATATTTGTAGGACTCACTCTCGATCGCATTTTCTATAGTGCTTTTTAATTCAGAATGCTCCATTTTTTTAATTAAATTATTGATTGTACAATCATATATTTCAATCGGCTTTGGAAGCAATAACTTATTAATTAATTGAGAAATCAAATCATATAAAGCCCTAGCATTATGAATTGCAGACTGGATATGAGCTTGAATAGCAAGTTTTTGTTCATACACCTCTTCTGAAGGCTCAAGCACAAACATGAAACCATCACGATTACTTTTAGGTTCAATTTTCAATATTAAGGAATATGCCTCTTCTTTGTGGTATTCATATATATCAATCGTTCTAAATACAGACTGAATAGACTCCGTAAAATTTTTTACATCGAATCCTTTTTGAGAAATGTTTTGTTGTAATAAATCTGGACACCACATTTTCATAACCTTATTGAAGGTGTATAACGCCCTTGTTAACTTGCAAAAAATTGTTGGCTACAATCGCGTAGCGATAGCCGACTGTTTTTTGTCCAGTTGAACAGCTTGTTAGAACACTCTATAGCCAAGTTGGATATACAGCCATTGAATTTGAGTTATTATCATGCACTACACGTGTAATATGTTTTTCGCCACAAGCTTCATATACCCAAGCATAATCAAATTGACCAACTGATACTTTTTGCTTTGGCTGATTAACATCAGTATTAGAGTCAAAATCTCTCGTTTCAATCATAACAAGACTATCACAGCCCGCAGAGTTCATACCTTCTGCCATCGAGATATTATCTAAAGCCCATTGAATATCAGAATCTCTTAATTGGTTTGATTTAATTATGGGAACATTAATTACCCATTTATCTCTTAACTCTTGTAAAAATTCACCTTCAATAATCATTTTCTGACCAAAAACTTCGTGTACATACTTATCTGAGCTTGTGGACTGACATGCAATCACACTCAGTAAACTAGCCCCAATAAAAAAACCTTTAATGATACTTTTCATATTACCTCACATTTCAAATTGTGTTCTAACGCCGCATTAAGCGGACAAAAATGGTTGGCTATACTGTGAAGCGGAGCGAAACGTAGCCAGCCGTTTTTGTTCCGTTTAAATGCCTTGTTATAAGTGTGCGTTCAGTTTTAAAACAACAACTTAACCAGTGCACAACCAAATGAAATAATAAAACAAACCCACAAGATTAAAAGCCATTTAGTGATTAACTCTGAACTCACGCAAAAAAATGACTACGAAGATTTCAACAAAACAAATCATTAAACACTTTACGAAAACCCAATTGCCCTTTTTGGTTTAAAATTCCGCCACAAAACTTGATGGACGAAATGGAAAGTCAGCAACAACAAACACAAAAATTTACGTTCTACCCATTGACGAATCCGCAAGTGAAAAACCGAATTAAGGAGCAATACAAACTGCCAAGCCCCCTTTCTAAATCCAATACACTTTGACGATTTAATTCGGTAAAACGCCAACAAAACGTACTCGCGAAACTTCAAAAAACACTGATTTAGAGAGCACCTTATAACGCCTTGCTAAGCGGAAATTAATGGTTGACTATAATCGCGAAGCGATGGCCAACTGTTAATTTTCCGTTTAAGCAACTTGTTATAGCGCAATTACTAATTAAACCTCGAAAATAATTGACCAAAGTTTTCTGGCTGAACTTCGTCTACATTACTACCATGTCGGACAAAGTATTTTCCATCATATATAGAAGGTTTATTATCTGATTCTATCTTTAAAACAACAACGTCTTTCTCAAAGTACCGTATAGTAGAAATGTTTCTAGATAAATAATCCTTATCTCTTTCACTTATTGGTTCAGACTTTATCAACTGGACTAGTTTCGTAAAATATTTATCTAAATCATCATGGTACTTTTCAGCTTCATCCTTAACCCCTGTAATGTAAAAAGAAGAATAAGAAATATATTCATTATCATATAATGATTTAAATTGATCTGCTGTAGCTTTAGTATCAGCTACACCTAGCAAGCAATAACCAGTCGCACCAGGAAACGTATTAGCCATTCCGGTTAGAGTTTTAATTACTTTAGAAAATGCTTTTTGGTTAAATTTTTGGTCTCTATCAGTTAATGCATGTAATCCAACCTTAAAATCATAAAGTGCTTGTTCAGTTGACGATTGCATAAGAATGTTTTCGAAACGCGTGACCCATTGAGATCTTGCAGGATCTTTATCTTGTGATTTTATGAAGCAACCTTGAATTACACCATATAGTGCGTCTGACTGTGTTTGTTTTTCTTTTGCAGACCAGTTACCGCCACCGGCAGCAAGAGTTATAGTTTTATCACCAGCCTTATCTAACAATTGAATCAATGCTGCTTGATCTCCTATTCGCATCTCTTCTTCAATAAGCAACCTATAAAAAGAATAAAATACTATTTGAAAATAACGGGAAATCTTAGCTTGTTGATTTTTAAAAAGCAGTGAATTAAAAGTTTGACCCGATGCATCAATTAATTTTATTAACTCATCAAATACATATTGCACATTAACGATTACATTCTCTTCATTTACTTTTTGTATTTGCAGCTCCACTGAAGATGATAGTGATGTTTCTTGAGAGCTTAATGTAGAGAAACCATAAAGTTGATTCAAAATATCAGAACTGGAACGGAGCCCTTTATCCATAGATACCCAAGCAACTATGTCAGCTAGGACTTCCTCATCCTGAGATTGTCTCAACGCTTCTTTAGTTATAATATTGTTTTTTACCCAAAAAATATCTTCAACAGATATACCATAATCTAAATTCCTGTTGGTAATACTGATGTTTTTCATTGCGTTAAGATCTAATATATCTGAAGGGCTAGAGTCACCACGGATATTACTTGATAATTTTCTAACAATAGATGCGAATTTGCTTATAGCTCCTGCTTGCCTTAACTCTTGTTTAGATAAATGTCTTCCACCTGAATTCAACCTACGAAATACTTCATCAATATGGCTATCACCAGACTCAAGAAATACAGATAAAGGTATTTGATATCTTACAATTTCGGCACAAATAGAACGTTCTAAAGGAGTTCCTTTCTGAGTTATTTTCCCATCATCCATAAGAAACTTAGTATCTGCCATGGTTTCCAAGTTGAAATATTTATCACCAATGTCAAACTCTTGATCAATGAATGACATTATTGCGTTCATTCTTTGCATACCGTCTATTATTTCAAGTTTTCTACCTTTCTCAGTAGATACTTCTGCAAGTAGAATCAAGGGAACAGGATACCCACTTACTATAGAGTCAATAAAAGATCTTTTTTCCTCAACAGTCCAAACCAACTTACGTTGATATCTTCTATTCACTAGAAATGTTTCTTTTAAATATGACCCATAAAGGCTTTGTATACTTTCCCCTTTAATTGATAATTCAGTATTTTCTTTCATTTTAAATCCTATATAGATGATATAAATTCTTTGCGCTATAACGTCGCGTTAAGCGGACGAAAATGGTTGGCTATACTGTGTAGCGAAGCGAAACGAGCCAACCGTTTTAGTTCCGTTTAAACGCCTTGTTAGGTGGTTGCGGGCCTTTTGCCACTTATTTTATTAAAAACAACCTTTTCGAAATAGAATAGTAACGAAAACCACCACGATTAAAAGTAACTTATTGATTAACTTTGAACTCCGCAGAAAAAGCACAATGCAGATAACAAAAAGCTAACAATTGAACCGTTGACGAACGCTTAACAAAACCCAATTTCATTTCATTAATCAATTCAAAACCTGACTGACGAAATGAAAAAACATAAACGGTATTAAACAAAAACACCGCGATTTACAATTTGACGAAACACAAAGTTGCCAACCAAAGTGACAGCACAAACAAGATTATAAATCACTTTGTAGATTTTCATTCACATCACAAACAGCATGGTAAAACATAAATAAAAGCGTATCTGAAAAACCAAACCACAACTGAATTGGTAGCAACACATAACGCCAGCTTAAACCGCAAACAACGCACAAACCAAGCCGCTGCATTACGCCTTAAACACTCAAATCACCGCAAACTAAAAATGCCACGCGTTGTTTGTCGGTTTGAAGCTTTTGTTAGAGCGATACAAACAAAAAACTCGCTTGGCA
>NZ_JAAUWT010000044.1 GCF_014694455.1 Vibrio sp. S9_S30
GGTTTCAATTAGTTTGTCCATGCTCGTTCCTTGTTGGTGTCTGTTCACTTTTGGTCGAATGATCAGATCGAGGAACGAGCAATGAGTTCCGCTATTGGTTTAATTTCTTATCCAGAACTCAGGTTAAGTTCTCTGGAATTAAGCTTTCTGGAGCTAACGTCATCGAGAGCAGAGCGATGGTTATTTGGAATTATCGTTATCCAGAATCATCGTTAGCTCGCCCATTGGGCTTCAAACCAGCTTTCCAAAATTACAACGGCAGATTGGCAATCCACGTTTCCTTTGCTTAGGGCTTTGTAGCCGCCCATGGAAAAAAGTTCTGAACGGGCTTCTGTGGTAGAAAGCCTTTCATCATGCAGTTCGACAGGCACCCCAAAGCGCCCGAATAATCGATTCGCAAATTTCTTAGCTCTTGGTGTAATGGTCTCTAAATCGCGCCCATGCAGGTCGGTCGGTAAGCCAACCACTAATAGGCTGGGTTGCCACTCTTTGATTTGTTTTTCTATGTCATCCCAATTAGGAATGCCGTCATTGGCTTTAAACGCTTTTAGTGGGCTGGCGGTGCCGGTTATTTCTTGCCCGATGGCACTGCCAATGCTCTTGGTGCCAAAGTCAAAGGCCATAATGGTGCGTGAAGTCATGAATATCTCAATGTGTTTCGTGGGATGAGAGGTGGGAGACCACCTCTTTATGCATGTCCAATTTGCGACGATAGCTGGCTCGCATCGATTCCAAGCATTTGAACCGCTTTTTTCCAGCGTTCATGAATTGGGGTTTGAAAAATTACGTCAGGATCAGCCTCGATAGTCAACCATGAATTATCCGCCAGTTCGCTTTCAAGCTGACCCGCCTCCCAACCAGAATAACCCAGTGCCACTAAGTAGTGATTGGGTTCCGCCTCTGTACCCAACACACTCAAAATGTCTTTTGATGTGGTGACGGCAATAGATTGCGTCATCTGAATGCTGGATTGGTAATGATCTTTCGGCTCGTGCAGAATGAAGCCACGATCTTCTGCAACCGGCCCACCATTTAATACTGGTTTTTCTAAGCTCTCGGTATTGAGCTGTGGGTGAACAGGTTGCACCTCGACTTGCTTGAGCATGCCACCTACGGAGATATCAATCGGAGCATTAATAATAATGCCCATAGCGCCGTCATCATTGTGCTCACAGACATAAACAACCGTACGCTTGAAAAACGGGTCTTGCATGCCGGGCATGGCAACAAGAAAATGATTCGCTAAGTTCATAATATCTCCAGTATTGACCCTAGTTATTTTGGACTCTTCGCTCTATTGCATCCATTAATTTCCCCGTGATGGAAATATCGAATGCCGCTTCGATTTCGCGAATGCAAGTTGGACTGGTTACGTTGATTTCGGTCAGTTTGTCACCAATCACGTCTAAACCTACAAAGATAAGCCCTTTCTCCTTAAGTGTAGGAGCTACAGCGTTTGCTATCTGTAAATCTGTTTCACTGAGTGGTCGAGCCTCTCCAGTGCCACCTGCAGCAAGGTTACCTCGGGTTTCTCCTTTTGCTGGAATACGCGCCAAGCAATAAGGCATTGGCTCACCATCCACCACTAAAATACGCTTATCGCCATTGCTGATGTCTGGAACGAAGGTTTGTGCCATGGCGTAATGTTGTCCATGATTCGTCAGTGTTTCGATGATTACCGATACATTAGGGTCGTCTTGCTTCACTCTGAAGATCGAGGCTCCGCCCATCCCATCTAGCGGTTTAAGGATCACATCGCCATGTTTGGCTTGAAACTCACGGATTTTTTCGGCTTTGCGGGTCACGATGGTGGTTGGTGTCAGTTCGGGGAACCAAGCGGTAAACAGCTTTTCGTTACAGTCACGTAAGCTTTGTGGCTTATTGACGATCAGAGTCCCTTTTTCTTCCGCTCGCTCAAGAATGTACGTTGCGTAGATGTATTCTGTGTCAAACGGAGGATCTTTTCTCATCAAAACGGCATCAAGTTCTGATAGTTCGATCGTTTGCTCTGATTGGAATTCATACCAACCAGAAGGATCTTCTTTCAGCGTGACGACTTTCGTATCTGCAAAAGGAGTACCTTGATCCAAATGGAGATCGTTCATTTCCATATAATGAATTTCCCAACCACGATGCTGAGCTTCTAACATCATGGCAAAGCTTGAGTCTTTCTTGATGTTAATAGATGCAATGGGATCCATTACGATGCCGATTTTTATCATACGATTGTCTCCGTTTATCCAAGGTCGCCAAAGCGAACTTGTAATGCCGTAATAGCGGTTAATGCTGCGGTTTCTGTCCGTAATACTCGTGGACCAAGCAGAGTTTCTTCAAATTGGTATTCTTCTGTCATGCGGATTTCCTCTGCAGATAACCCGCCTTCAGGACCGATCAATAACCTTACTCTTGTCATCGGTGCAGGTAAGGTATTAATTGAGTATTTCGCCCTTGGGTGCAAATTTAATTTCAAAGCGTCGCTTTGCTCTGCACACCATTGCTCAAGTTGCATGATGGGGCGAATGTTTGGAATGGTATTGCGACCACACTGTTCACAGGCACTGATGGCGATTTTCTGCCATTGCACCAGCTTTTTTTCGAATCGTTTGGTGTCCAGTTTTACGCCACATCGTTCAGAAATTAAAGGGGTAATGGTGTTTACACCCAGTTCGACGGATTTCTGAATGGTAAATTCCATTTTTTCACCACGAGAGACAACTTGCCCTAAATGGATGTTTAATGGTGATTCAATGCTGGTTTCAACACGTTCTTGAATGTCTACTGTGACATTTTTCTTACTGACGTCTGATATGATGGCAGGAAATTCCGCATTGCTGCCATCAAACAACAAGACATGTTGCCCTTCTTTCATGCGCAGCACCCTGCCTATATGACCTGCTGCATCATCGCTTAATTTCACCAAGCCGAGTTCATTGATGGTTTCGGGGTGATAAATTCGAGGGATTCGCATGTTTTTTGTTTCCTGCATGACACGTATTTAGTGACTAAGATGGATGCGTGAAGAGGAAAAAACAAGGGGTTGAACGCCTATCGAATGGAAGAGCCCTTAAGAACGGTTTTGGCAAGCTTCGTAAACAAAGGAATTATGATTGCCCTGTAACTTATATATACGCTCATCACGCGTGCATTCCCATTCATCGACTGGGAATTGCTTATTCCACGCTTTCATTAAATTGGTTTGTTGCTTAGAAAGGCGAAATCCATATTCTTGACTCATGTAAAGGTAGGTGCGAGCAATAGATCCTTTCGCTCTATCTGGTGGCATAACCCTTCTTTTCTTAAAGTTGACCTGCACTTCACATTGACCATAGGTCGCGCCATCCACACCGTTCCATTGACTGAAGTTGTAGTTGGATCGGTCGCCATTCACCTCTCCAATAGCGGGTGTTAGGTTGTGAAGGTCCGCCTCCATGGAACGAAATACACTATCATTCTGGGTGCAGTTTTTTCTACCACCCGTTTGCCAACACTGTCGCTGGTGGCCAAATTGCCATGCAGGTACCACGTGTTCCCATTCAATTCGAGAAGCACGCTTTAGTTGTTTTCGTACTTCATAGCCGCACCCTTTGAGATCGGGAACCCCCTTTTTGCCTTTCCATTGAATATCACAGCCACAGTAAAAACTGACGGGATGGTCGGCGTAAATTTTCACCGCTTCTTTTTTGGCTTTAGAAAAAGACGAAGGAGGAGCAGCATTTAAGGAAAGGGGTAGAACAGCAAGGCTGATTAAAGTTGGGTAGAGCTTCATAGTTATTGATAATTAGGATTATTAATAACGTTGAGTCTAGCAACTTGGTGATGATTTTATCTATAGATATAAGTGAAATTAACAAACTTAAGACAATTGAGTGCCTGTAAATTTGAGGTTGTGTCGGCAAGCTTTGCATTGATAACGGGTTTCCCCTCTGAGAATTTTATTGTGTCGATAAATAGAGAGGGGGTGGACTTGGCAACCACATTGGTATTCGAATGTTTTCCCTTGAACCCCAGAGACATCAAAGCTATGTGTTGTCTTAGCCGGAATTCCTAACACCGTCTCCATGACATATTGCCATTCTTTACCGTGAGGTTTGACGCGTCCAAAGCATTGGTAAGTAATCAGGTGTGCGATTTCGTGTGGGATGACTTCTTGTAGGAAAGCTTGTTTATTTTCTTTAAACAAGGTGACGTTAAGGCGAATTTCCCATTGATGCAAATACGCTTTCCCAGCGGCTTTACCTCTGACGTTAAAATTCCAAGTAGGCTGCTTAAAGCGTCTTTGAAATGCGCGTTCTGCTTTTTTGAGGCACTGTTTGATGACCAATTCGATCAAATAGTGTGTGGTGGGATCTTGCATAAAATAACAGCCTCTGGATTGAGGCTGTTATTGTACTTGAATCTGCTAGTTTGTTAATGGTGTCGGCGTTGAATCGTTGCTTCGTAGCCGTGCCATGTTCCATAACCCAGTATCGGCATGACAACCATCATTCCAAGCCCAAATGTGGCAAACCCGATGATCAAACCGCCGCAAATGATCGCCGCCCAGACAATCATGGCTGGGATGTTGGATTTTACTGCGTTAAAGCTTGTAAAAATGGCGGTCATAATGTCGACTCTGCGTTCCATCATCATCGGTATGGAGAAGACAGATATGCAGAAAATAATAGTGGATAGAATAATCCCTATTAAAGAGCCGATAACAAGAAACGGTAGAAATTCAGAAATGGGTGCACCTTCAACGGAAGGGTACAAGGCATGCAACAAGGCCGCGATTCGCATCCAGAAAATCATGGCAATACTGAGCATGAGGGCGAATCCCCATTGAGAGACAGAGTTCCTCCCTATGGCATGTATTGAATGCATTAATCGAGGTTTGTGACCTTTCTCGAGCTCCCAAGCGGCATCATACAGCCCAAGAGCAAGGAAAGGACCGATGAGCATGTAAACGATCAAGCTTGGCAAAACAACAAGGTGAGTGCCCTGCCAGTAGACTAAACCAACCACGCCTATGGCGGCAGCGGTAAAGCATAGACCGTAAAATGCGCTGATAAGTGGTGTTCTCATTAGGTCGTGAACAGACATTGCGAGCCATCGAAAAGGCTCAGTGATGCCGACTTTGTTACACGGTATAGTTTTGGCGTATTCAGAATCTGGGATGACATGGTCTTTCTTATCCGATACATCATCTGGATTAAGTGTACGAGGCATAAATCCTCCTGAATGAGTGCATTCAACTACCGAAAGTGGGTAGTTTCCCCTAAATTCGATGCAGTATGGATCCGTGAATCTAACCCCTTGTCACGAATGCATCTTGCATCTTACTGTTATTAACCTATTCCAATACCACGAAATTTGTTGAATCGGTTAATAGCAAACCCTTTAGAATCAATAAGTGAATCATGGTCAAAAAATCACATTGTTCACACTTTTCTTATTCTTAACTATGTCATCACCCAGCGAAAAAACAACCTTTAAATGTTTAAAAAATGATCTAAATGTAAATTTAATGTAACAAAAAGCCCTCGCATTGCGAGGGCATCAGTTTGACTATATTGTCTTACAGACCAGCAAATTCGCGTAGTAGAACCGCTTTGTCTGTTGCTTCCCAAGGGAACTCTTCACGACCAAAGTGACCGTAAGCCGCTGTCTTCTTATAGATTGGCTGAAGTAAATTCAGCATTTCTTGAAGACCATACGGGCGTAGGTCGAAGTTTTGGCGAACCGCTTCAATGATGATGTCGTGTGGCACTTTTTCCGTACCGAACGTTTCTACCATGATAGACGTTGGGTCAGCCACACCGATGGCGTATGAAAGTTGGATCTCACAACGGTCAGCCAACCCTGCTGCAACGATATTTTTTGCGACATAACGTGCCGCGTATGCCGCACTGCGATCGACTTTTGATGGATCTTTACCAGAGAACGCACCACCACCATGACGAGCGGCACCACCGTAGGTATCAACGATGATCTTACGACCCGTCAGACCACAATCGCCCATCGGACCGCCGATCACAAAACGACCGGTTGGGTTAATGAAGTAGTTGGTTTCTTTGTTCAGCCACTCAGAAGGCAAAACGGGTTTAATGATTTCTTCCATGACGGCTTCACGAAGATCGGGCGTAGAAATGGAGTCACAGTGCTGAGTGGAAAGCACTACCGCATCGATGCCAACAATTTTCCCTTGTTCGTACTGGAAGGTTACCTGAGATTTTGCATCAGGACGCAACCATGGAAGTTTGCCATTTTTACGGACTTCAGCCTGCTTTTGAACCAGCAAATGTGAGTAGGTAATTGGCGCTGGCATAAGTACATCTGTTTCATTCGTCGCGTAACCAAACATGATGCCTTGGTCGCCTGCGCCTTGCTCTTTAGGGTCTGTTTTATCGACACCTTGGTTGATGTCTGGAGATTGTTTACCGATGGTATTCAGTACAGCACAAGAATCCGCATCAAAGCCCATATCTGAGTGCACGTAGCCGATTTCTCGAACGGTTTGGCGAGTCAGCTCTTCAATATCTACCCAAGCTGAAGTCGTGATTTCACCACCTACCATGACCATGCCAGTTTTCACATAGGTTTCGCACGCTACGCGAGCTTTTGGATCTTGTTCAAGGATTGCATCAAGAACAGCGTCAGAGATTTGGTCTGCAATTTTATCTGGATGACCTTCTGAAACAGACTCAGAAGTGAATAGGTGCTTTGCCATGAATAGCTCCACTTTTTAAAAGTTTAAGAGACCGATGATTCAAATCCATCTCGATTAATGACACTAAATAATGTGGGTGTTTCTACATCTAGACGTCTATTCTAATTTCGAACAGATAGAATTCAAGCAAATTTTGTACATATCTCATAACCAACCGTTTGCGCAAATTGACGACTTTTCCGAGATGTTCGCGTGGAATGCAGGAAAAGGGCAGCAAATGTCACGAAATGGTAGGTAGATCGATTGCAGCACCTATTGCGCTTTGCGACAATACGCCCTCACAATTTCTCTTTCAATTCGCTTAATGCATTCAGGAGCAGACATGCCTTCTCGTAACCTTCTTTCCAATAAAGAGCTAGCTAATGCTATCCGCGCCCTCAGCATGGATGGTGTTCAAGCGGCAAACTCGGGTCACCCAGGCGCACCTATGGGTATGGCAGACATCGCTGAAGTACTTTGGCGCTCTCACCTAAACCACAACCCAACCAACCCAGAGTGGGCAGACCGCGACCGTTTCATTTTATCTAACGGTCACGGCTCTATGCTGATTTACTCTTTGTTGCACCTTTCGGGTTACGACTTGCCAATCGAAGAGCTGAAGAACTTCCGTCAGCTGCATTCAAAAACACCGGGTCACCCTGAATACGGTTACGCGCCGGGCATCGAGACCACCACCGGTCCGCTTGGTCAGGGCATCACCAACGCCGTGGGTATGGCGCTGGCTGAAAAATCGCTGTCTGCGCAGTTCAACAAAGACGGTCACGACATTGTCGACCACTTCACCTACGCCTTTATGGGCGACGGCTGTCTGATGGAAGGCATCTCGCACGAAGCGTGTTCGCTTGCGGGGACGCTAGGCTTGGGCAAACTGATTGCGTTTTGGGATGACAACGGCATCTCTATCGACG
>NZ_JAAUWT010000045.1 GCF_014694455.1 Vibrio sp. S9_S30
GCACATAACAAATTGCTTAACAAAGACTCCTAACGCTTGGCGACTTCAGTCGCAATTTCAGCTCTGTGTTTATGGCACAATATTCAAGTTAAGTGGCATCGCGTTGTCGCTTGTTAGCAAGGCGTTAGCTGCAAGGAGATGGTTGTGAAAAAAATATCAAGTCAAATGAAAGAAAATTGGTTGGAAACTATACGGTGTGTAGTTAGTTCTCCAAAGGTCCACCGGTTCAATGTTGGAATTACGGTAGATGTAGATCAAAGAGCAAAGCAATATAAATATTTCAGTCCATCATGGCCTCATTTGGTTGTACTAAAATCAGGAATGGATGCAACATTAGCGCTAGAAGCTGAGAAATTTTTGTTCGACGAGCTCACCCAGAATAAAAATGCAGTAACGTATAAAAAGTATAGAAACGACACAAGAGATGGTCACCATGTCCCTAGTACGGGTGGGTTAAAATCTAATCGTGAGTACAGCGTATATATCGCTTGGGGAACAAAAGAGTCATACGAAGCAAGCAGCTAACAAATTGTTCAAGAGTGATTCGGCACGCGTGGCATTTTTGCTATGCGTTGGTTTTAGTGTTTTAGGTGGTATGCGGAAGCTTCGGTATTGCGTGCCTCACACCTTAACAAGGCGTTAGGATTTTAGGGGGGGGTTGTGAAATATTTATTTCTTGTTTTAATATCAATAATGTCATTTTCTGTGAATTCAAATCCAGTCGGAGATTGTACAGGAACGCCTAAGGATGCGATTACGTTGTTACCTTCGCCTCTCAATAATTGGGGGCAAATAGTCTGCACACCTTACGGACATATTATTTCCAGCAAGCAAGGTTATGTTTGGTCAAACGTCGGAACTTATAGTCCGGTGATGATTCCGTCACAAATGGTTCGCACAAACCCCAAAAGTATAGGAAATAAATCATATTTCACATCAGTTGAAATGGATTTGTTACAAGGCGACGATGCGGTCTCTTCAGCTAAACTGTTTGAAAGTGGATTTGATAAATCTACAAGTACGCCAAAGGTTTATTCGCTTCGTGTCAAATCTATATCAGGTAAAGAATTGGGGTTTAAGTTTTTTGACTATGGCGATTCTCAATGGGGTATGTGGTGTAACAAATCATGCGATCCAAATTCAAAATTTATGATTTTAAATATGGCTAAGTAAAAGCCTAACAAACAGTTCAAGCAGACCAAAAACGCGTGGCATTTTTAGTTTGCGTTGAGTTTTGTGTTTAGGGTAGTTTGCAGAAACAGTATTTGTGCGTTTTTGGCTACTTAACTGGGCGTTATAGCGCTTTGAAAGTTCAAGGGTTGTCAGGTTCTCGAAAATAGCTGGCTTAAGTGCTGGAAAGTTCGATTCCTTAACCTAAATCAAGGTGGAAAACCCTCGCAAACCAAGTCTCAGTAAGCTTTAAAAACCAATTAGGTTAGCCGGATTTTGAAGCTTGGTTTTCGGTTTGTTCTTCTAAATTCTCGACTGAGTTGGTGTTTTGGGTTTCGTGGTCTGGTTGCAGAAGGTTTTGTTGGCTAAGATGCCGTCCATTGAATGCAAGTTAAGTGCTTCATTGCCAAGTGAGTTTGTGTACTTGTTACGCTCTAACAAACGCTTCAAGCGGACTGCCAACGCGTGGCATTTTAGGTTTGCAGTGATAATTGTGTTTAAGGCGCAATGCGGTAGCTTTTGTATAGTGTTGCCAGCAGCTTAAGCGGGCGTTATAGCGCTTTGAAAATTCAAGGGTTGTCAGGTTCTCGAAAGTTGCTGGCTTCAGTGTTTTTGAGTTCGATTCCTCAACCATATTCAAGGTGGGAAATTCTCAGTAAACTAAGTTGCAGCAAGCTTTCAAAACCAATTAGGTTCACCGAATTTTGAAGCTTTACTCTTGGCTCGTTTTTCTAATTTTTCGACTGATCAGGTGTTTTGGGCTCTGTGGTCTGGTTGCAGAAGGTTTTGTTGGCTAAGATGCTGTTCATTGAATGCAAGCTAAATGCTTCATTGCCAAGCGAGTTTTTTGCTTGTATCGCTACAACAAACAGTTCAAGCAGACCAAAAACGCGTGGCATTTTTAGTTTGCGTAGAGTTTTGTGTTTAGGGTAGTTTGCAGAAACCGCATTTGTACGTTTTTGGCTACTTAACTGGGCGTTAGCTGTCAAAAAGGTATTCATGCTTTATCGGCAATAAAATGTAATTAAGTATTTTATCATACATTTATCATAAATAGCCTGTCACACTACTTCCAATTAGTGTTTGTCTGGTGTGCAAATGGATTTACTCTCTACAGCAAAATTGAAAGTAGAGGTAACGTTATGAGTAATACCATATGTCCAACTTTAATTGGCATTACATTTGATGAAGAAAGTCAGCAAGCACTTAATGCGATTAACGATATGAAGAGTACTGTTAAAGATGGATGGGTAGCTATTGTAATTGGACAGCTAGCTGTAATTTTTGGTGGGTTGGCGGTTAAGCCAACAAGTTCAGCTGGCTTTATAGAAAGTACTCTAGGGTTTAAATTAGCTTCAAACGACGTAACGCAAACCGCATATAATATATATCAAACAAATTGGGAATACTTTTTCAAATCTTTAAGTTCTCTAGACCGTTATGCAAATAATCAGATTAGTACTACAGCTGGATTACAAATGATACGTTCACGTATTAGCCCCAAAGAAAGACAGTTTTGGAAAGCGCTACATTATGGATGTAAGTTCTAATGAAAAAAATACTATTTCTTGCTTTTCTTAGTACGTTCTCATGCCTAACGTTTGCTTCAGATAGCGTTATCAATAAAGTGAAGGTCGGGGTGTCATCACTCGACGTCGCGTTCATAAATTTTGAAAATAAGCATGCAGAGTGCCTAGCTTTAGCTGAGTCGACGAAATTGAGTGCCAGTGTCATCGAGCAGCTGAGGGAGCTACCTTCCGAAGCATCTTCTGGCTTAGGTTATCTCAGTCAACGGGCAATTAGAAACTGTGCTATCACTGAGCTGAATGAGGTAATGCGCCTTATTTTAACTTTGGAAGTTATCATTGAAAAAGAGCAATATCTACACCCAAATAGGCGAATAACCTCAATTAAAAACCTTATGTTTTCAATGGTTGATCTTAATACTGAGGTTAATTATCTGGTTTTGTCCGATGATATAAAAAGAGCACTAGATGATATAGACAAGTTAAACTATCCGTTTAACTTGGTAGATAGTTTTGAAAGGGCTTGGTTTTCGGAGTAGTGTCAGCTAACAAACGCTTCAAGCCGACCGCCAACGCGTGGCATTTTTGGTTTGCAGTAATAATTGTGTTTAAGGCGCAATGCGGTGGTCGTTGTAGTGCGTTGGCGGCGGCTTAAGCGGGCGTTATAGCGCTTTGATAATTCTAGGTTTGTAAGGTTATCGAAAGTTGCTGGCTTTCGTGTTTTTGAGTTCGATTCCTTAACCTGAATCAAGGTGGAATATCCTCGCAAACCAAGCTGTTGTAGGTTTCAAAATCATTCAGCTTCATCAGATTTTGAAGTTTGGCTTCCGGCTCACTTACCTAAATTCTCGACTCAATCGGTGTTTTGGGTAATGTGGTCTGGTTGCAGAAGCTCACTTTGGCTAAGATGCAGGTCATTGAATGCAGTCTAAGTGCTTCATTGCCAAGTGAGTTTGTTTACTTGTATCGCTCTAACAAAAGCTTCAAACCGACAAACAACGCGTGGCATTTTTAGTTTGCGGTAAATTTAGTGTTTAAGGCGTAATGCGGCGGCTTGTTTTGTGCGTTGTCTGCGGTTTAAGCTGGCGTTATAACACAAAATCAGCCTATTGCTCAAAATGACTAGTTGAACTATTATTTGTACATTAAATTGTACCATTGGGAGTTCAACATGAGCCGTATCCATTTCGACCAAGATATTCAGCCTTTGTCTGAATTTCGAGCTGGCGTAACGTCATTTATCAAGCAGATCAACGAAACTCGCAGACCACTAGTAATAACACAGCGTGGTAAAGGTGTAGCTGTTGTTCTTGATGTCGCAGAATATGAAGCAATGCAAGAGAAGATCGAGTTACTTGAAGAAATGCGTACTGCTGAAGCACAACTAGCTTCGGGCTTAGGTGTTTCTAATGAGGACGCTCGTGCTCAAGTGTTAGGGCGTATTAAGAAATGAAAATAGTCTGGTCACCTCTAGCATTGCAAAAGTTAGGTGATGCAGCTGAATTTATTTCGTTGGACAATCCAGTAGCAGCAGAAGATTGGGTTAGTGAGGTTTTCGATAAAACGGAGCTTCTCTCAAGTATGCCGGAAATGGGTCGTATGGTGCCGGAATTGCCTCATACCAACTTTCGTGAAATTATTTTTGGGCACTATCGCATCATATATAGCCTCAGCCATGAAATTCGCATTCTAACGGTGCGAAATTGTCGTCAAATGCTGACGGAAAGTGACTTATAGCAATTGTGTTATAACAAACGCTTCAAGCCGACCGCCAACGCGTGGCATTTTTGGTTTGCAGTAATAATTGTGTTTAAGGCGCAATGCGGTAGCCGTTGTGTTGCGTTGGCAGCGGCTTAAGCGGGCGTTAAGTTTATGGAGTAAAAAATGGATATAGCAAAATGTACGTTGGATGGTAATACATATAATGCGGTAGATTTCTCACTGTTGCCACCAAACGAAATGTCTGAGAAAAGGCAAAATTTGGTATGTACTGAATGTGAAAAAGATGCATTTTTCCGAAAGGCTTCTCGAACGGGTCAAGCAGCTTGTTTTGGAGCGAGACCACATGAAGCCGATTGTTCTTTTGCTTCAGCAGAAACTCAACGAGTGGAAAATGAGGGCGGAGATGAAGACCGTCTTAGAAACCCAGGTCAAAACATTGTCATTGACCTAAATTATGGTGCAGCTCCAAGAGTAAATGTAGATGTTGAACCAAATGATCAGGAGGGAGCTAACGAGGGACGCGGTCGTCATGTTGGCAATAGACCTCGCCCTAATGCCAATATGCAAAGGCGTTTAAGCACTCTTTTGCGAAATCTAATTAACTCAGAAGAATTTAGAAACTCTCAACAACAAATTACATTGGCTGAAAATGAACCAACCACAGTAGCCAGTTTTTTCGTTAACTTTACCGACGTAGATGATCAACATGATTATCAATTTCATGGTTATTGGGGCTTATTGGCAGATGCACGATTGGGAAATAATGGTAATTTATGGTTGAACTCGGGTGGTCGAGGCAATATCAGTTGTTTAATTCAGGCCGGTGATGTTGATACTTTTTATCAACGACATAATATCGATGATGTTGAAGATTTTGTTGGTGCATATGTTCTGGTTCTTGGTGAAAAGAATACATCGCAAAATGGTAAGCCTTACGTTGTGGCAAACGGGTTAGAACGAGTAGCGCTGCAAAAATAAACTTAACAAAGCATTTAAGACGGATTCCCAACGCTTGGCACTTTCGGCTTACTTTAGTTCAAGTGTTTATGTCACAATGGTTTAGGTTGGGTGGGTAGCGTTGCTCACCACTTAATGCGGCGTTATAGCGCTTTGAAAGTTCAAGGGTTGGTCAGGTTCTCGAAAATAGCTGGCTTAAGTGCTGGAAAGTTCGATTCCTTAACCTAAATCAAGGTGGAAAATCCTCGCAAACCAAGTCTCAGTAAGCTTTAAAAACCAATTAGGTTAGCCGGATTTTGAAGCTTGGTTTTCGGTTTGTTCTTCTAAATTCTCGACTGAGTTGGTGTTTTGGGTTTCGTGGTCTGGTTGCAGCAGATTTTGTTGGCTAAGATGCCGTTCATTGAATGCAAGCTAAGTGCTTCATTGCCAAGTAAGTATGCTTACCTGTATCGCTCTAACAAAAGCTTCAAACCGACAAACAACGCGTGGCATTTTTAGTTTGCAGTGAATTTAGCGTTTATGGTGCAATGCAGCGGCCTGGTTTGTGCGTTGTCTGCGGTTTAAGCTGGCGTTATGCGAAAAGGAGGTATCATGGAAATTGTAGAAATCAAAACGAATAGTGAGCTGTATGAGCGCGCACTTGATTTAAGATACGCTCTCTTTTTCAAAGAACCTTGCCTTCCCCGCGAGATTTTATTCGATGCATTGGAATCAAGCAGCCGTCATTTTGCTGTTGTTGGTGATGGTTCTTTATTGGCGTATGGTCGTCTAAGTGATGAAGGTGGAAAGATTTTTAAGATTTCCCAGATGGTTGTTCAGCCTAATATGCAAGGAAAAGGGTTAGGTACAAAAGTACTTAGCAAGCTAATAGATACGGCCTTAGAACTGGGTGCGATCGAGATTTACTTGAACGCAAGATTACATGCTGTGTCGTTGTATGAAAGACTCGGTTTTTTGAAGACTAGTCATACCTTCGTAGCCAAAAGTACTGGTGTGCCACATGTCAAAATGGTTCGAGACGTGTAGTATTCGCATAACAAAAGCTTCAAACCGACAGCCAACGCGTGGCATTTTTGGTTTGCGGTGACTTCGTGTTTAAGGCGTAATGCAGCGGCTTGATTTGTGCGTTGTCTGCGGTTTAAGCTGGCGTTATGCAACACACCTAGATTTACTTGTGAGCGACCTCAGCAGCAGTATGTTGTAAAGCGATAATCAATTATAATAATCTAGTCATAGTGATTTAATTTCAGAGGGTTAAGTGTGTTAACAAGA
>NZ_JAAUWT010000046.1 GCF_014694455.1 Vibrio sp. S9_S30
ATGAACCCACAACAAGTTGAACAAAGGCGAGCATCAAGCTTTGAATTTTTCGATGCCCTGCCGCCCTACTAAAATCACGGCGCAGCAAATGGCTGCTAGAAGTAGCCACTCGGCAAAAGTAACCAAACAGCCAATTTGCCTTTCGATGAAATCCAAGCGGCATTTCACCAAAGGAACACAACGAATCTTCAATTGGGAAAGATTAAAATCATGATGAAAAGAAAAGCAAATATTGAACCTTAACCTCTAATTTGGCTGGATTTTCCTAGGTGCTTCATAACGCCCAATTAAGTAGTGAGCAACGCTACCACCTACCTCAACCATTGTGCCGTAAACACTAAAGCCGATTCAAACCCAAAGTGCCAAGTGTTGCGAATCTGATTGAATTGCTTGTTATGTGGCTATTCGATGAACCTACTGAACCACACCTTGAAAACTTCCACCATTTCCATTAAGTCATCAAATTTATCAATTGTGGTTATAAAAGTGGCGATCACTAAGAAAAATGTTAACAACAGCATTCTTTGTTGAATCTTAACCTGAGCTTTTTGTATGAGACGATTATGCTCTTCATTTTTGATTTGCTCTTTTGTCAACGTGAAGTAGTGAATACCTTTACCTTTCATTTTAAAAAGAGGGTCATGATCTCGCTCATGACTAACTCTGCATATTTCTCCGTCTTCAATGGAGGATTCAAGTATCCAATCTAACGACTTGGATAGTTTCCGTGTTAGATCGAAATTAGCAATATGTTTGCCACCTAACAGACCACTAACAATGTCACTTTGACGAAATTGACCTGTTTTTAGGAACGTATCATTAGTCATTAAGCTTTCATAAATTTCATACTTTGACTTCAATGGAGTTCTAAGTCTCTTGGTTACACGCCATGAATTGAGCTTGTTTTTTAGTTTTGTGTATGTGATGTATGGATAGATAAGAAACAAAGCTCGCCAAAGCACAAACTTGATCAATGTTATTTCACTACAATGTTGCTCGTCTATACGCCAACCTTTGAAATAATAGATTACGTCAAATCGCGCTCTTTTGAGCGAATATTCTGAGACAAAGCAATTTTCAGTTAATTCTGGATTAACAAACTTGCATCCTGAGACTAATCCACTTCGGACAACACCATTGTCCTCTGGCATAAATTGGTAAAGAACTTTATCTCTATCTGTTGGGAAAATAACTCTAACTTCATAGAAGTTATACTTTTTAGCTTCGTCTGAAGACAATGAAAATTTCTTTGGGCAGATATGCTTAGAGAAGTATTTTAACGCCCAAAACTTTATTTTTTCTGAAAACACCGAACCTCCAAGCTCAACTGCCACATAACGCCCGCTTAAGCCGCCGACAACGCAATACAACGGCTACCGCAATGCACCTTAAACACAATTACTGCTGCAAACCAAAAATGCCACGCGTTGGCGGTCGGCTTGAAGCGTTTGTTATGCCACGGAGCTATATTGATCACATAGCCATCCATATGCCGGCACCTTCTGCAAATAGTTCAACTGTTCCCGCTGAACCGGAACATCTAAATTTATGAATACGACCTTGATCATTTTTATAATTGACATAAACACTTGAGTCGCTATCGCTCGTATATTTCAGCCTACTTCTATCATACAGAGTAATACCATGAATTTTATCGATGCAAACACTCGAAGAGACAACTCCATTTGATGTTGTTTTTTCCGTCACGTTCAATTTGGAGTCACTTTCTTTATTGGTCATTAAAAAAAGGAATATGACAAAAACACCTGCCCAAAATACTTTACTTTTCACTTTCGAATTTCCTTTATTCTCGCTACTGGTTCTATTATTTTCATTTGACAATTTTCACTTCCTTCGTGAGTGACATAACGCCCTGTTAAGGGGTGAGCAACGCAATACCAATGCCGCTGCATACCACCTTAAACACTAAAGCCAACGCATAGTGAAAATGCCACGCGTTGCGAATCCATCTTGAACAGTTTGTTAAACGCACATATCACGCGCTTAATTAAATATTGCTCCACGACCTTCTTGAACTGATAGTTCACCGTACTCTATAGCCTGGTTTACTTTTTTGTAAGGCAAATACACGACAATAGAATAGCCAGAATTATGGTCAAGATTAACGGCTATTGCATCTGAAACCTTACCCGAAGGAAGCGTAATACGAACATCGTAAACTACCGCGGTGGTGCTATATTGACGATTTGCAGCTGCTTTAAGAAAAGTAGAATTGAGCAAATCAATGATCTCGGATGAAGGTGGGTATTCGTTCCCTTCGAAGACCGATACATCAACAACGTCTCCAGTTAAAGTCATCGCTGCACCATATGGATAAAACTCTCCATACTCAGCTAACATTTTTTCCGCAAAAGGTAGCACCGAGTCAAATAAGTGTTGTGCGTCTTCTTTCCCTTTACCCAAATTGCCTCCAAAACAAAATGAACTAAAGCACAACAGCAAAGCTATCAAACTCAATTTCATCTAATTAGCCTCCATATGTCGTTTAACGCCAGCTTAAACCGCAGACAACGCACAAATCAAGCCGCCGCATTGCACCTTAAACACTAAATTCACCGCAAACTAAAAATGCCACGCGTTGTTTGTCGGTTTGAAGCTTTTGTTATGTGTGCGGTCAACACCTTAGAACCATTGGCAGATAACGGATGCCATTTTTAACTTGCTCACTTTCTGTCGGCTGAAAACCTAAACGTTTATAGAAACCTACTGCATTTACTGATGCCTTCAGCTCAATGCTAGATGCCTTGCTACGTTTTTGCATTTCGCGTATCAAACCCGTTCCAATCCCTTGCCCCTGACTCATTGAACTAACATATAGCTGGGCAATATAATTTCCTGACCTCCAAGCAACATAACCTACTAATACACTGTTGCTTACCGCTTTTACTGAGGTGTAAATATTGCTATTCGTAACTTGCTTAATGTCCGCTTTACGAGCACTTCGCATTGCTTTTCGACCAGTTGGATTCAGATAAGGAATGACAAACTCTTCGTTAACAGCCT
This sequence comes from Vibrio sp. S9_S30, assembly GCF_014694455.1. Classification (GTDB taxonomy): domain Bacteria; phylum Pseudomonadota; class Gammaproteobacteria; order Enterobacterales; family Vibrionaceae; genus Vibrio. Next base: position 3,025 of record NZ_JAAUWT010000046.1, read on the forward strand.
CACCCAGCGCCAAAATGGATTCTAGATCACTTTGAGTTACTGATTCATAAGAAATGTCCACTTACCCTCCTAGCACATAACGCCAGCTTAAACCGCAGACAACGCACAAATCAAACCGCTGCATTGCACCATAAACGCTAAATTCACCGCAAACTAAAATTGCCACGCGTTGTTTGTCGGTTTGAAGCTTTTGTTAGAGCGATACAAACAGAAAACTCGCTTGGCAATGAAGCACTTAAATTGCATTCAATGAACAACATCCTAACCAACAAAACCTTCTGTAACCAGACCACGACACCCAAAACGCTAATTCGGTCGGAGATTTAGAAAAAATGAGCCAAGAGCTCAGCTTCCAAATTTGGCGAACCTAATTGATTTTGACAGCTTGCAGCAACTTGGTTTGCGATGACTTTTCCATATTGATTCAGGTTACGGAATCGAACTGAAATGCACTGAAGCCAACAATTTTCGAGAACCTTACAACCCTTGAATTATCAAAGCGCTATAACGCCCAGTTAAGTAGCCAAAAACGCACAAATGCTGTTTCTGCAAACTACTCTAACCACTAAACCCAACGCAAACTAAAAATGCCACGCGTTTTTGGTCTGCTTGAACTGTTTGTTAGAGCGATACAAACAGAAAACTCGCTTGGCAATGAAGCGCTTAGCTTGCATTCAATGAACAGCATCTTAACCAACAAAACCTTCTGCAACCAGACCACAAAACCCAAAACACCGATTCAGTCGAGAATTTAGGGAAACGAACCGAGAGCAAAGCTTCAAAATTCAGCGAACCGAATTGATTTTGAAAGTTTGCAGCAACTTGGATTGCGACGACTTTTCCACCTCGAATTTGGTTAAGAAAACGAGCTCAAAAGCACTGAAGCCAGCAATTTTCGATAACCTTACAAACCTTGAATTATCAAAGCGCTATAACGCCCAATTAAGTAGCCAAAAACGAACAAATACCGTTTCTGCAAACCACCTTAAACACAAAACTCACCGCAAACTAAAAATGCCACACGTTTTTGGTCTACTTGAATTGTTTGTTATGAACGGACTTTACGGCAACCTCGGAATTCCAGCAAATACAAATGGTTGAGACACAGAGCCAATTCACAAAATGCCGGCAGCTACTCGATAAACCCACACCAAGTTGACTCAAAACGCCCGCCAAGTTTGGAGTTTTTCAAAGCCCTGACGCCCCAAGAAAGCAACGGCGAAGCAAATGGCTGCTAGAAAAAGTTACTTAGCAAAAGTAACCAAACAGCCAATTTGCCTTTCGATGAAACCAAAGCGGCATTTAACCAAAGAAACTTGCAAATATTCAGGTGAGGAAGATTCGAATCATGATGATAAGGAAAGGGAACTTTGAACCTTACCCTATAATTTTGCAGGATTTTCTTAGCTGCTTCATAACGCCCGCTTAAGCCGCCGCCAACGCCATACAACGGCTACCGCATTGCACCTTAAACACTTAATTTACTGCAAACCAAAAATGCTACGCGTTGGCGGTCGGCTTGAAGCGTTTGTTAGAGCGATACAAGCAAGCATACTCGCTTGTCAATGAAGCACTTAGCTTGCATTCAATGAACGACATCTTAGCCAACAAAATCTGCTGCAATCAGACCACAAAACCAAAAACACCAACTCAGTCGAGAATTTAGAAGAACAAACCGAAAACCAAGCTTCAAAATCCGGCTAACCTAATTGGTTTTTAAAGCTTACTGAGACTTGGTTTGCGAGGATTTTCCACCTTGATTTAGGTTAAGGAATCGAACTTTTCAGCACTTTAAGCCAACAATTTTCGATAACCTTACAACCCTTGAACTTTCAAAGCGCTATAACGCCCAGTTAAGTAGCCAAAAACGTACAAATGCGGTTTCTGCAAGCTACCCTAAACACAAAACTCACCGCAAACTAAAAATGCCACGCGTTTTTGGTCTGCTTGAACTGTTTGTTATGTTGACTTTTTGAGCTCATCAAATAAGTCTAAATACCTAATTTCAAGGTAATCTAAGCTGTCTACATCAAAGTTAATATAGTTAAGCCCTTGACCATGAGGCTTAGAGTATAAAAAGACGAATGCTCGCTTATCTTTTGACTCTGAAATTTTAGCCAGTCTCTTGGTCACAAGGTTATTAACTGGATAGGCTTCAATCTGCTCCGCGGATATGAAAAATGAAGGCTTAATATAGCTGCTGCCGTGCTGCATTTCATTTTGAAAGACAATGCGATAAGTATTTTTGTCCGGCATATGGTTAATATACGCAACTCCCCAATAAATACGCTTTTCTCCACGAAGAGCCTCTATTGGTTGCTTGTAAACACCTTTAAACAACTCTCTATAGCTAATGTCCTTTCCACTGATATTTACATAGTGTTCTGACAGCGTTTCATCTTTTCTGTGACGAATGTACTTAGTTACTAAAGACCTGACAGCATAGAAATCTGAGCCAGATTGAAGCTCATGCTCTCCTTGAACATGGGGGCGTCGTGAATTGATTGCTCGCTTTTTGCTTTTATCACGTTCACCTTTTTTCTTTTTGGCAAATTGATTAGGCGGTCTATGTAGATTAAATGTGTCTGACTTTTGGTCACTTTTTACAACTTTAGATGCACTAGGCTCATATTTTGAACCAGCACTAACTTTCGGTTTTTTACCTATACTCGCATCACACTCTGACGAGTGGTTATAGCCACGAAAGTGTGGTGATTGCTGCATATCTTGCTTTTCAGCATCCATGTTCACGCAGGTAACTTTTGCTTCACAAAACTCACTTGGACATTCAAACGCGGATTTACTAGAAATCACCCCTGCCCAATAAAGATCATAGGCAAGCTCCGCATCAATAATGTCATCATATTCATAGCTATAAGCTTCTTCTAACGATGCCAATTAAATTCTCCTTACTCCATGAGGCAACATAACGCCTGCTTAAACCGCAGACAACGCACAAAACAAGCCGCTGCATTACGCCTTAAACACTAAAATCTCCGCAAACCAAAAATGCCACGCGTTGTTTGTCGGTTTGAAGCTTTTGTTAGAGCGATACCAACAAA
>NZ_JAAUWT010000047.1 GCF_014694455.1 Vibrio sp. S9_S30
ATCCAAAAGGTGAGAGAGCCACGGTTAATGAGTGCTTGATTGTATTGCTTCCAGTTGGTGGTTTTGTAACAAGGTTTAGGCATTGGGCTACGAGGTGAAGTGAATGTAGCTGATCAGATCGTAGGTTCTTGATTTAGTTCCAATGAATTACGCAACAAAGCCTCCATTATGCCACTCATAACTTACCTCAATATAACTAAAACCTTGTTTGAGAAATGACCTCTTTGCAGCTACTTGCTTAGATGTTCATGTCTTCGTATGAGGCAATGATACACCAAAACGCTTACACGTTCAATAAATTACGTTAGAATTTCAAGGGGGTTTTGAGAACAGGTTATGAACGAGAACGAAGGTATGTTAAAAAGCCTTGATAGAATCAAGGCTTGGCTAGGATTAAAGCTCGAAGGCGTATTCTGTCTTTTTTTCCGAATAAAGGCTTGCGTGTACATCTCCTAGCGTTTTACTTATGAAAGATTGAAGGTAAGCGACAAAATCAGGCTTTTCCACCGTCTGTGAAAGACGGTCAGAATCAAGGAAGCGCGTCATCTCTGTAACGAAGAAAGGCTTCTCAAAGTATGCTTCTACTTCATTAATCCTGGCTTCAAGCAAGTCCTTGTAATTACCCATCTCGTGATCACTTAGCTTCTTTCTTATCAAGTCAGAATCAATCACAGCTTTCTGCTGGTGTAGCCACAGTATGTCCCATAAATCACGAGCTTTAATGTTGTTCCTGGCGGGTACGGCCACCAGCTTATCAGCCAAAATTTCATTCAATGACGAACTGCGCATTAACATAGCATCATAGCCGTCAGGCAGTTCTTGGTAGTTCGTCCTGATCAGTTCCGGTTTGGCATCGTGGGTCGGGACGTTTGCAATGTCGATGTGGATCCGTTGTTGTGGAAGGTGCTTTTGCCCTTCATTCGTCTTGATGATGACCTTCCATGTGTTGGCATTAGTGTTTGCATAGTCAGGATCGTTTTTCAGCTGTTTCGGCTCTTTCACTTCGGTTTCCAAGCCATAGCGGTCTGACAAATAGCGTTCAATTTCGAGCCGAATTTTGTCGAAATCCGCAGGCTTGAAGTCTTTACCGGCGTGGAAATCCAAATCTTCGCTATACCGATTTGATCCGTAGCATAGGCGCAAGCATGTGCCACCAATGAAAGTCATGGCTGGGAGTAACAGTTCCTTCTGCTGTAACAGGAAAAAAATGTCGTAGTGGATCAGCTCTTTCTCTATCACTGGCCGCATCGCAGCTAGACCAGGGTTTTGTTTGGCTATTTGCTCCGCTCTAGCCTGCAGGTTTATTTTCTTCATTTAGTATTTCCAAATAGGTGTCCATATCTACCATGTGGATGTTGCGGTTTACCCGTTTCAAATCCTCATAGGCTGTTTGAGGTGTAGCTAAGCGAAGTGGTCGACCATCTACCTTTTGAGTGTTCTCGATGATGTCACTGTCACTTCTTTTTGTATGAATGAACTCGATGGTGCCGTATGGAGTTGAGTACGTCTGAGTTCTGCCGGTGGTCATGACTGTAAGGCGCCCAACCGTCATTTGACTGATGATGCTAAATTCTGACAAAGCAGTTTCGAGGCTCACATATGAATACTTGCCAGCACGAAGAACGGCGGCAATCGACTCCAGTTTGGCTGGGTTAGAGGAAAAGCCTCGGGAATATGTATATATGCCGCGACACGGGCGCTCGATCAGGCCTTGTGTCTCAGCTCGCTTTAATGACTGTTTTAGGCTTGCAGTGGTATCGGAGAGGAAATAACTGCGCAGCATTTTCAGAGAGAAAACACTGACGCCTCTCTCTGCAAGGTAATCCAGAGTTCCTACCAGTTCTCGCTGTTGCAAACGAAACCCTCACGGTCTACAGAAAAGTATGCTTTAGCATACCTTTCTGTGCACCACCGCGTCAACACTCTACAGAAAGGTATCAGATACAATACCATTCTGTAGACCGCCATTTAGTCTTCCCCAAATAGCCAATAGCCAATAGCCAATAGCCAATAGCCAAGGAGTTGGTGGTCGTTGTTAGCACGGTAGTTCCTCAAACCTGTTTAAAATTCGACCACCACCAATCAATAAAGTTAATTACTTTCAGTAACATAGATGGGCATTTGTCACAAAACCCAATCTCGAAAATAAGTAGGTTCATATCTGCTTACATAATCGTCACTGAGCTCAATGGCGTTTTCATTTGCATCAACCTCTCCTCCCAACATCTGTAATTATGTACAGTTAAAATTCACAGAAGATCGATCCGGTGTTAATCTATCAGTAAGCGGTAAATCACTGATTGTGTGCTGCTAACAGAATAAATCAAAGAAAGAGAATCTGATTTTGACGAAGACATCTTCCGTACCACTACCACCAGCTATGCCTCTCTTTGAAGCAGCTGAAAATTTGAATGAGCCGAATCGGTTCATCAATGACCACATCGCATTTATTACGGTTAATGTCGTCGAAGACGCCGGGGAGCTCTATGAGTTTGCCTTGGATTGGTTACTTGAGCAAAAAGACCACTACAACAACTTCAAAGCTTACCGCGCAGAGTTGAATGCATTCCTTCATTGGTGCTGGACGGTGCAAGGCATGCCAGTTTCAATGGTGAACCGATCCTACATGCGCCAATACATCGAATGGTGCGAGAACCCGCCCGAAGATCTGGTGGGCACCTTTAACTCTACCCAGTTCGTTTTCAACAAAGGCGTTGGTGAAAAAGTCCCTAACTTCAAGTGGCGCCCATTCACAAAGCGTGTGCCAAAAGGGTCAAGCCTCGATATTAGTGAGGTGAAATACAAGCTGTCAGACTCAGCCATTTCGACCAAGCTCAGCATCCTCAGTATGTTCTTCCAGTACCTGAATGCCGAAGAGTATTGCGATGCGAACCCGGCCGCGATTGTTCTCAAGTTTGGTAAGTACAAAAACAAGAGCCAATCAGCTGCAGCCGGTGAAGACGATGATGAGTTGAAGTTCTTTTCTGATCTGCAGTGGAGTTACGCGATCGACGCTGCTGAGGCAATGGCAGAAGAAGACCCTGACACTCACGAGCGTACATTGTTCCTGATAAAGCTGCTGTATGGCACTTACTGCCGTATTTCTGAGATTGGCGCCCGATCTGGCTATGCGCCTGTAATGTCACAGTTCCGCCGCGACAAGAAAACTGGCAACCTTGGCTTTTTCATTCCCAAATCGAAAGGCGGTAAGCGCCGGACTGTATCTGTCTCTGATGAGCTAAGGGAAGCGCTGATCCGCTATCGCCGTTTCCGAAAGCTCTCCGACATCCCAGTACCCGGAGAAGACACACCTCTATTTGTGAGACACAAAGCTGCAACTCACGGTAGAAGCGTCGGTGATATTAACGCAAACCTTGGTATCAGACAGATACGAGAGCTTGTTCAAGAGGTGACTGATAAGACTGCAGAGCGCCTTGAGGCAGATGGTTTCAATGAAGATGCTGGCGAAGTTAGAGTTCTTACTGTACACAGCATCCGTCACACAGGTATTTCACACGATATTGCCCAAGGCAGACCTCTTGCTCACGTTCAGGCTGATGCCGGTCACGAAAGCATTGAGGTGACATCACGATACCTACATACGACTCGTGCAGAGCGTCATGAAAGTGCCAAGGCCAAGAAGCTCAATCCTCTGGACTAACCCTAACAGTTTGGGAGCAGCACTCCTGTTGCTCCCTTCTTTTCATTGTGCAGATAACCTGACGACCGCATTTCTTGTCAGTTCGTCCAATGTTCCATCAACCTTCATTTCCTTGAGAACCCTGGCAAACTTAAATGCAAGATCACCATGCTTTTCGTGCAGATACAAGAAGGCTTTGGCGCGATGCAAAGTGCCAACTTTCTTTATTGCATGCCGGTAAGTTAAATGTTCATTCCAGGGGGTAAACCCCTCAAATGCAGGTGCTACGTATAGGTCTGCTTTTCTCCGAAGGACACGTTTTAACGACCTATCCCAACCGTCACTATCAATCAAGTTCTCGATGCCCATTTCTTCCAGCAATATATGAGCCACCAGCTGGCCACGTTCTAACTCGATCTTGAATCCGCTGAGTGAGCCTTTGATGATTTCAGACAGGCTTTCCATGTCGCTACGACCGAAGATGCCGATCTCGAACTCCAGTATGGCTGGCTCAACCCTTATCATGGTTGGATGATAATACTGGTATTCATAGGCTCTTGAAGCTTCGCCATCCACACTCCCATGATCTGCTAGTCGACTCGCCCTTGCTGGTGGCACCCATTTTAAGTGACATTTAATCCCCACCCTTCCACACGCCTCTCGATACAGTGGCTCCATAAAAGCTTCGCCACCTACGGATGCATGGTCCAAAGCCAAAAGGGTAATTTCTTGCTGAGCAGCAGAAGAGGCTGTAACTACAGGATTAAGAGCAATAGCAAATGAAACTAAGCAAACTTTAAGCGGGAAGAACGAGGACTTTACTAAGCAGCCTTTTTGAGATGGTTATTCTTAAAGAATAGCACTGCTTTGTAAGGCAATTTTCCTTTGGCAGCTGGCGAGTATCATTGGTATGCAATCTCGGGGTCAGACTGTAACATTTAGGTTCTTAACCATTAATGTAGCGCCGACCCCAAAGGCTGATTGCTTCTGCAGTCAGCCAACCCTTCTCACGCTTTTTACTGTGAATATAGAGCGCATAGATATTCAAGAAATGAAAAAATCCTCTGGTGAGCATCTGTGATTTTGAATTTCGATTCAAAAAAGCGCTTATGAGCAATCCGACGTGAACAGAACTAAGCCTGAACAATCAACCTCTTATTTCATGAACCAAAACACCTGTTCACAAGTTTTCATTTTTCCTGTTTGCTATTCCACACCCAGTAACAACTCAAAAAATAGCCAGTGATATTCTCCTGCCCCACAAACGACACAGAACCACTTGGCAGTAGATTAGAGATGAAAAACCTATCACTAAAATTCAAGATTATTGCGACAACAACACTATCCGTGATTGTTACCGCAGTATCTATCGCAAGCTTTTCAGCTAACGAACTCAACAAGCAAACTAACCTCGGTATCGAGCAGCGAGTAAATGCTGTATCAGCCGCTGCCTCAGAAGGTATTGGCGACTGGATGGATGCAAAATACTTCGTTGTCGAATCAGCGGCGCAGCATGTTTCTCTTGGCACAGAGAACAAAAAGACGTTGAAGATGGCCACAGAACAGGTTTCGGAATGCCCGACACGCTAAACCCATAAGCGGGCTTCTCGCGCTCCATGTCGAGCTTTTGGAAAGGAAGTACAAGCATATTTCTTCATTTTCTCGGTTAGTGAACAGCGGCCGAGCTTTCTTGTCCTTCGTACAGAACAGGCATGATCACATTGTTTAGGACTTTGGAAGGGTCTTGAGTTCCCTTCACGGTGAATACTGGTTGCATTAAGTTGTTTCGGATCGCGGCAAAAGCTTCCTGGTCTAAGCCGATTTATTCATGGTCTGCCTCTGCAGCCCACCAATGGGTAATGAAGTGCTCAAGCACGGATAGAACAAAATCAGTTCTTCCGTTCGGCATCGTCAGGTCGTGCCTGGAAGCAAGCTGTTGAACGGGCACAGTTGTATCTGGCAGTCGCACCATACCTCTGCGGTTTCGAAGCATTGGACTCTTGCGCTGACGACAAGCAATTGAGCCGTTATCAAGGTTCAACCATAGAGGGATTGCAACAACACCATCCTTCGGCTGCTCACTTGAAATGAGTGATAATGGCTCTGGGTGAAAGTAAACGTACGAAACCATAGCTACAGCTAACAGCTGGCCATCATCTAACTTCTCTAACATTGGATTATTTATTTCCTGATATTTTAATACTGCTACCAGACTGACTAATGCCGCTCGCTTAACAGCGTGCGGCTCTTTTCTTATGTGGATACCGGGGAGCCTTATACAGAACAACCCGAGGAAAAGGCTTCCTCTTTCTTTTCTTGGGTAAAATGAGTCGCTTACCACTTT
>NZ_JAAUWT010000048.1 GCF_014694455.1 Vibrio sp. S9_S30
AAGTGGTAAGCGACTCATTTTACCCAAGAAAAGAAAGAGGAAGCCTTTTCCTCGGGTTGTTCTGTATAAGGCTCCCCGGTATCCACATAAGAAAAGAGCCGCACGCTGTTAAGCGAGCGGCATTAAGTCGAAAGACTTGGCTTTTTCCGTTTTCACCATTCCTATGTGCTCACAACGCCTATATGCGGTATCAGATTCTCAGTGATCCTGTTGAGTCTTGTCAGTGGACTCCGCATCTAAACCGCCAATCTGAAAACTTCGCATTTGTGATAACTAAAAATATTACGCATCAAAACACTCATCCAGATAAAATAGAGAACCAACATGCTATCGTCTCAACAGCGAGCTTTGCTAATTTCGAAAAACACAGAAACTCCACAAGATCTCATGTCCCTTCGTGTTCCCCTGAGATGTAATCAACAAAAAGCAAGTCATCTAATAATTGAGACCTTGCTTCTACCTAAGGATGGTTTTATTGATACCCATCCAAATATTTAAAATTAATTCATTCCCGTTATTAATTAATCAAACAAAATAGGATAACGAATTCTATGATTTAAACTTGGCTAGAGGAATATCCAACTGACTATTTATGCATTCGATATTACGCACCTCCGCACGAAATCTCGATTAATTACTTACTTGGATGTCAATTATTTCGAGCCGAAAATTTAATCCAACTCATACTTTGATATTTAAGCATTATAAAAATATTAAACTCTGCCCTAATATGCCGATATAAAGCAGCAGGCAGGAATCCGACACTTGGTTTCGGCTGACTTTAATTGGGCAAAATTGCCGAGGGGACACCATGAAATTAAAAACTCAATCTTATTTGCTTTCGGCGATCATACTGATTTCGCTGCTAGCATTGACCGCTACAGGTTTATGGACACTGCGTGTTGCCAGTAACCTAGATAACAAGTCTCGTGTAACAGAACTGTTCAAAAGTACGTACAGTATTTTGGGCGAGATGGAAAAAATGGCGCAGGATGGAACCCTAACTGAAGAGCAAGCAAAAACAATCGCGACTCGCATTCTTCGAAACAATATTTATAAAGACAATGAGTATGTTTATGTTGCGGATGAAAACCTCAATTTTGTAGCAACACCTTTGGATCCCCAGCTTCATGGAACCAGCTTCCATGATTTTAAGGACGGAAACGGTGGCAGTGTCGGCAGCATTCTTCAGCAAGCTGTAGCAAACAATCCGAATGGTATGGCGGAATACGTTTGGACACAAAAGCAAGCCGATGGCTCGATTGAAGAAAAACTGTCTATTGCTGAAAAATCTCAAGTGTGGGGCTGGTACGTGGGTACAGGGATCGGATTCAATGAAGTGAATGAGCGATTCTGGTCTACCGCAAAATGGCAGCTCACCCTGTGTGTTTTCATTGGTGGCACTATCTTTATCATTCTTCTACTTGCCATTCGTCGGATGATCTCATTGCTAGGTGGTGAACCTCAAGCCGTTCGTAAAGCCGTTCAAGCCGTAGCTGCTGGTAACATTCAAGCAAACTTCAGTGAAGAAGCAGAGGAAGGCAGCATCTATCACGCTGTGCAGCAGATGAGCCGTTCACTTGCACAACTTGTTAGTAACTTAGAAAAATCAATGGTTGCGCTAAGACAAGAGCTTTCCGATGTCGAATCACGCGCGGGGGTTATTGCAGAATTAACCGACACGCAACAACAGTCTACAGAAATGATTGCAACAGCAATGACGGAAATGGCTTCTTCTGCAAACAATGTCGCTGATTCGGCAAGAGATACCGCTGCCAACACTGATGAAGCCGATAAACAAAGCCAACTTACACAGCAGCTAATACACAGCACTGTAGGTAACATCGAAGGTTTAGCGACCCAATTGAATACAGCAAGCCAAGCGGTGTCGGATCTAGACAATGACGTAAACAATATTGCAAAGGTACTGGATGTGATTGGTGATATCGCCGAGCAGACAAACCTACTGGCACTGAATGCCGCAATTGAAGCCGCTCGTGCTGGAGAGCAAGGCAGAGGATTTGCAGTCGTCGCAGATGAAGTTAGAAATCTAGCAGGCAGAACTCAAGGTAGCACCAAAGAAATTCAACAGATGATTTCTAATCTGCAAGAAGGGTCGCGCAATGCCATCAATACAATCAGTGTATGTGCTGAAACCAGTCAAAATACGGTTGTAGAGTCGAGAAACGCATCCGAAGCATTGCAACACATTGTTGAGGCTCTTGAGTCCATCACGTCAATGAGTCATCAAATTGCGACGGCTGCAGCAGAACAAACTCAGGTTGGTGACGACATATCACAACGAATCAACATGATTGAAGAAAGCGGTAATCAGCTAAGTAATGTCGTTTCAGAAAGTCATAACAGCACGCAAACTCTGTCTTCTCTTTCCAATGAGCTTGAAACTTGGGTCAATAAGTTTACCGTGCAAAAATAATTAATTAGGGTAATACACAAGGCTAAGAGTGTTATTGTCACTCTTAGCCTTTTTTATCATCAAGGTCTATGGTGAGATCATCCTTTTCGTCGCAATATTCTGATTCTTTTGAGGTAAACCGCCTTATAAATGATGGCATTTCCATCTCTAATGCTTAAAAACGTGCCACTAAGTACAGAAAAACATCAAACGATAGTTTTTTTACATTTTTGTATTGACCTCTAAGCCGAAAAGCCTTTTAATACACCCCGTTGCCCGGATAGCTCAGTCGGTAGAGCAGAGGATTGAAAATCCTCGTGTCGGTGGTTCGATTCCGCCTCCGGGCACCACAATTTTATGTTGTTGGTGCTTGCACGAATAACTGATAAATAAAATACGCCGACTTAGCTCAGTAGGTAGAGCAACTGACTTGTAATCAGTAGGTCACCAGTTCGATTCCGGTAGTCGGCACCACTCTTGATAGAGTTAAAACAATCAATTCCCCCTTAGTTCAGTTGGTAGAACGGCGGACTGTTAATCCGTATGTCGCAGGTTCGAGTCCCGCAGGGGGAGCCACTTTTAAGAATTTAGGTTCTATCCTGAATTCACCAGAGCCGACTTAGCTCAGTAGGTAGAGCAACTGACTTGTAATCAGTAGGTCACCAGTTCGATTCCGGTAGTCGGCACCACTCTTGATAGAGTTAAAACAATCGATTCCCCCTTAGTTCAGTTGGTAGAACGGCGGACTGTTAATCCGTATGTCGCAGGTTCGAGTCCCGCAGGGGGAGCCAAATTTAAGAAGCCAAGTCAGAAGACTTGGCTTTTTTCGTTCTAGATACGTAAGTAATTCATAGCAAATAAACACCTCACTCACCCTGCCTAGTGCATTTCCGTCACAACTCCTTTCATTCCCGCCTAATTCATTATATATTTTCCTGTGCGCGCCACCTACGCCACCTACTCGCGGAAAGAGTGATACTCAAGGCATTAAAGTATTACCCATATGGGAACCACAATTCGGTTTACCTTCTCTTCTGAAAAGCGAGTACAGAAGCAATGAGACGGTGAATGTATGAACCCTTTTTCGCTAAACCTTTCGTACCTAAAGAAACAAGCCAAAACACGCCTTAAAGCCATTAAATCAGGCTCTCAAATCGATCTAATCTGGCTCAATGAACATCATTTTATCAATACTCATAAAGCAGAAAACGTGAAGCTGTCAGACATACAACTCGCAATCTCACGTGAACTTGGACTCTCTAGCTGGGCTAAGCTCAAACATCATGTTGAGTTATTAGAAAGCAACAGAAACCAACCTGATAATGTCCTTATCCCACTAGACGATCTTCACACACTGCATGTTCGTTGTGGTCATGATATTCAAGGAACACTCAAAAAGTCCGGATTCATTGGAGATTTTCTTCCTTACATAGACCCTTTTTGTATTGGTCCCTTGGTAAAAAATGAGCAAAATTTACTTACTCTACGTTCTGAGTTTATTTACCATAACCTTATTTTAGAAATGGAAGGGGTCAACAAATCCATAGAGCACATCCAGAAAGACAGCATAAGAGATTCCAACCAATTACTGGAAAGTAAGTATCAGAGAATCGTACTATGGGTAGAGCACGACAACTACGACCAGATCATGCTCATTCGCACTCTTGCCCTGCTTTCTTATCAGAACCTTGACCGTGTTGAGTTGATTGAAATCGATAAGTTTCCAGGGAGGGAGTGTTTCATTGGTTTAGGACAGCTTCCTTCCGAAGCATTAAGAGTTCTTTGGGACACACGTAAAGAACTGACTATTGATCATATTACCGCTGCAAAAAGTCTATGGGCGGCATTTTGCTCTCCGACACCTAAGAAACTCATAGAGCAGTACAGCCATATTGATGAATCGCTATTCCCCAACATCAAACGCGTTATCTTCAGGCACTTACAAGAATTACCACATTCAACCTCAAGGCTAGGGCTCACACAAGAACTCACGATTCAGTTACTCAAAGAGAATAAAAAAGCACTGGATTTCAACACGCTTTTCAAACGCTATATGGAGGCAGAACCGCTAGTCTTCCTTGCTGACCTGATGTACTGGGCAGTGATCAAACCCCTAACTCTAGGTGAAACCCCTATTATTTATGCAAGAGGATTAGATAAAAGCGGGTGGCAAAGCACTACCATTGAATTGTGCCATGATGACTTTAAGTCTGTATCCACCGTTGAAAATAAATGGATTGGAGGCATACAAATCGGCAGCAGTGAATATTGGACATGGGATCATAAAGATCTCTCCACGATGAACGAGATCACCTTTTCTTAGGAGCCCTTCTGGGTAAGGCTCCATACGATCTTTATCCAGAACATCTTCCCCCCTTTAAAGATACCGAAACCATAGTTCAGCTCTAGAAACGATCTTTAGCCTGGTATGGAAGGCTTAATGCCTTCCTATATAGGGAAGCTGCAGCTCTTTCATGACACACGGAATGCCATATCATTCTCACCAGCCATAAGAACTTTGATGATTTGCTCTCTTTAACATATTCAAGAGCTCACAGCTAAATCCTCGTCCCAATAGGTTACTTTTTGTTAGTAAATACTTTGATATCAGAGTCATTGAGTTTTAAAGCACCTGTATCGAAAAAGGAATAACCTTTATTGACTCATGTTGGTAGTCAGAATAGTAAAGTGGAGAACTAGGTAGGACTTGGATTTATTCAGCCGAAGATCGAATATATCACTCTTAAGCGTAACAAACCGTAAGCGCCCCATGAACTCACGGGGCGACATAACTAATGCTTGAAGTTCCATGGCAGCAGTGCATCGATATCAGGCTCAGCTTTCGCCAACTCCTTCATGCACTTGATCATGTAGTCGTAGAGGATA
>NZ_JAAUWT010000049.1 GCF_014694455.1 Vibrio sp. S9_S30
GGATTGCTAGTATGAAGCATGAGAGTTACCTCTTATTGTCTTTGATTAGTGATTAAGCACCTTTAATCAAAGTGGGTAACTCTCTTCTTTTCAAATTGAAGTGTCAGATCTAGTCGGAACTAATACATTTAATTTATTCAACCTCTTTCATTCTAACGCCAGCTTAAGCAGCAGCCAACCGCTACACTGCTCAAACTGACCAACGTAATCACAAAACTTCATCCAAACCAAAAATGCCAAATGTTGGCTGTCGGCTTGAAGCTTTTGTTAACTGAATTTAATATGTTCGAACACTAAATGTCTTTACTGGCTCCGGATAAGAATCGTCATTATCACATCGATGTGCGTACTCGCGGTTATATACATCAACTGCTAACCCCGTTGTATCATTAAATACGGTAACACTACAGTAGTTTGTTAGATGATGCTTTACCGTATAGTTTGTATTCTCCTCAACATTAAAACTAAACAAGCTTTCACATCTAACCATACCAGTACTCCTTTCTCCTTTTTGCCAACTGAGCAAAATTGTAACCATTTCATTCGATGGGACTTTTAGCGCTTTATTCTCCAGAGAGCCTACATCAACTGTCATTGGTGTCTTACAATTGGCGTTATCTCTATAGATATCAATACTATATTCCCCACTATTCGAAAATACTTCTTGAAGCAGCTTCTTTTTCGTAGGATTTATATCAGGCTCATATTTAAATATAAAAGAACTTCTTACAAAAGATATCGAAGAACTAGAGTTTTCAGGCTCAGAGTAGGCTTGTTTGTTTTCTGTAGTACTAGCACAACCTGCTAGAGATAATATAAGTAATGTTGCATACACTTTCTTTTTGAACATAATCTGACTCACCATCTAATTTAGTTAACGCCAGCTTAAACCGCAGACAACGCACAAATCAAACCGCTGCATTGCACCTTAAACACTAAAACCGACGCATAGTAAAAATGTCACGCGTGCCGAATCGCTCTTAAATTGTTTGTTAGTTTGCGTGCCAAAGTGACACGGCGATTGCTTATTGCACACTTTAAGACCATAATACTCATGTGACATTTTGACACAACAGGAGATAACATTATGGCTACTACTTTGCCTCGCATCACCGCTAGAGTTGATGTCGACACACAAGATTTACTTAGCAAGGCTGCGGCTATCGCTGGCATGTCTAGTATAAACTCATTTGTTCTAAGCGCTGCAATCGAAAAAGCTAAACAAGTCATCGAACGTGAACAGGCTTTAAAACTGAACCAAGCTGATGCTATGTTGCTGATGGAAGCTTTAGACCGCCCTGCTACACAGAACTCAAAACTAAAAGCTGCTGCTGATCGATATGAGAGCAAAACTCAATGATGAATACGGTACTTCTAGATAAAGCTAAACACGATAGAAACCGATTCAACTGTGGTATCGAAGCTCTCAATAATTACTTAAAAGTAATGGCGAGTCAGCAAGCAAAAAAAGACAACACCAGAACGTTTGTTTTGGAAGATGATAACGACAACTCACATGTCATCGGCTTTTACACGCTAACAATGACACCAATTGACTTAAAGGCATTGCCTGATAAGTTACAAAAAAAGCACCAATCATCCGCCTCTGGCGGTCTGATTGCCCGCCTTGCTGTCGATGACCGATACAAAGGGAAAGGCTTTGGTGAATGGCTGCTTATCGACGCACTCAGAAAGCTATTAGCTGCTAGTGATAGCGTTGCATTTCCAGTGGTTATCGTTGACGCCAAAGACGGTGCGAAACACTTCTATGAACGCTATGGTTTTCAAGCATTTGAAGACGCTGAAAATAAACTCTTCATCACCATTGCTGATGTGAGAGCAAGCTTAGGCTAGTTAACCGCTAGCCTTTAGCAAACTAACGCCGAATTAAGCTGCCAAAAACGCACAAATGCTGTTTCTGCAAACCACCGTAAACACTAAACTCAACGCAAACTAAAAATGCCACGCGTTTTTGGTCTGCTTGAATTTTTTGTTATAACGCATCTTCCACTGAAGCTAACCACTTAGGAATATTAGCCCTATACCAGTTTATGTACTTTTCTTGCTCTGGGTTGTTTCGGCTATTTAAGATGTTTACGACTTCTATAACTATCCAGCACTTAGCGATAATGAGATGCTCAAGTAGCTCAGTTTTGGAGAGTGCTGGGTTGTGTTTGATGTATTGAGTAGCAATTTCCTTGTATTCAGCGATGCCACCAAGACCGCTAACTAGAGGAGCCAAATCAATAGCTGGGCTACCTTGACCAAAACGCTCCCAGTCGAACAACACTAGATCTCCGTTTTTTCGGGTTCCCCAGTTACCGTCATTGGTGTCACCAGATATCAGCGCCTTGTAATCAAAGATACTATCGGAGAATGACTGTATCCGTTTTATTGAGGATTCCGCAACATCGGGAAGATTCAATATTTTAAGGGCTTCGTCAGTAGCGAAGGCTGTCCATTCATGCTTCTTAACTTCAAAAGTAGGAGTGTATTCAGAACAATGAAGGGCTGCCAATTGAGAAAGCAAATCGGACTTAGTTCGTAAATCTTTGAGCAATATACGATTTGGAATATGTTCTATGTACAGATGGTTTCTGTCTATTTTTAACAATCTTGGAGTGTTTATCCCCATTAATTTCGGTGCAGCTGATTGGTAAAAATGTATCTCTACTTCCGATGCGCCTTGCTTAAGCACACAGTTAACCCCGCCTAAAGTCTCAATAAATACTCTAGCAGAACCCATCTTTGATAAGTCTTGTTGTAAACATCCCTTTTTTAGTGGCACCCTAAATTAGAGTCTTCCGGCAATTTCAACTTAGCGAGATATTCCCATGGGGTCAGGTCATCTAGCGAGCTGTGGGGACGCTCATCGTTATATTCTCGAACCCAGCTTTCCGTTAGCTCACGTGCCTCTTTTAACGTTCTAAACACATACATGTTGAGTATTTCATCTCGATAGGTCCGGTTGAACCTTTCAACAAACGAGTTTTGTGTGGGCTTACCTGGTTGTATGAACTCAAGTTGTATGTCATGTTGCTCCGCCCATTCAGCTAAAGTCGTTGAGATAAACTCTGGACCATTGTCCATACGTAACTGACTTGGATAACCTCGCCAAGCGACGATACGCTCCAATACGCGGACAACTCTTTGAGCGGGAAGGCTCAAGTCAATTTCAATGGCTAGCGCTTCACGGTTAAAGTTATCGATAACATTGAACGTCCTGAAGCGTCTGCCACACATCAGTGAATCGCTCATGAAATCCATTGACCAGCATTGGTTGAGGGTATCTGGCACACATAAAGAAGCGGGCTCTCTTGTTGGTAATCGCTTCTTTCCTCGACGGCGTTTATTCAACTTCAGTTCGCAGTAGAGTCGATGGACACGCTTGTGGTTCCAGCGATACCCCCATCGTTTAAGCACTTTGAATAACATGCCAAAACCATAAGCGGGATAACGTTCAACGGCTTCTTGCAAGGCGGCAATCACAGGGGTATCTCGGTGCTTATCTGGTCGATAACGATAGACCGAGTCACTGATACCGACTAAACGACAAGCCCTACGCAGACTCACACAGTGACAATTCTTGACGTAATCCACCCACTCTCGCCGAATCGTGGGCTTTACAGCTTTTTTTCGACGATATCCTTAAGAATTTTATGGTCGAGGCTCAGTTCAGCAAACATTTGCTTCAGGCGTCGGTTTTCATCCTCAAGCTCCTTGAGTTGCTTCACGTCTGAGGCTTCCATGCCGCCGTACTTGGACTTCCAGTTGTAGTAAGTGGCATCTGAGATGCCATACTCTCGGCAGACCTCTTTGACCAACCTGCCAGCCTCAACTTCTTTCAGAATCTTGACGATTTGCGTTTCTGTATAGCGTGACTTTTTCATCAGCGTTCTCCATTTGGTTTAGTTTAAACCGAAGAACTCTAATTCTAAATGTCCCTAGTTTAGGGGATGATTACAATATGCTTCAACTGCTGCTGAATACTTGAGTGACGTTGATACTGACTGATTATAATCCCCTATATTCACTGCATCACTTGTACAATCCCATGTTGAGCCATATGGATTAGGCTCAGAGACTCTAGTTACAATTAAATTCACTTTATTGGTCGTAACTACAACTACTTTAATGGTTGTAGTCCAGTTGATTACTTGGGCATTGGCCAAGCATGGAACTAGAAGCCCAGCAAGCAATATCGACAAAAATTTTTTCATAAAACCCTCTAACTTTCACATATAGGTAGGTATAACGCCCTGCCAAGGTGTGAGCAACTCAATACCGAGGCCGCCGCATACCGCCTTAAACACTAAAACCAACGCATAGTGAAAATGCTACGCGTTGCGAATCCCTCTTGAACAGTTTGTTATGTGCGTTTTAGCGTTCAGACCTTAGTTTTTCGTAATCACCAAAAGATATGTGTGAGAACTCGATCATGTCATTAATCATGATCCTAATATATAAGTCCAACTCATCAAATAAGTCACGTCGTTCAGAAGCTAGGTTTACTAGGCCCTCAAAACGCGCTCCTATATGAACAATCCTTGTTCTTAAACCAATTTGTTCGCCTGTATCCTCATCAATTTTTCCAGTTAAATATTCAAACCTATCAAGAATCCTTTTCCTTTCGGTAGGTTCTTTAGCCACACTTGGCTTTGTTGCGTAATTCATTGGAACTAAATCAAGAACCTACGATCTGATCAGCTACATTCACTTCACCTCGTAGCCCAATGCCTAAACCTTGTTACAAAACCACCAACTGGAAGCAATACAATCAA
>NZ_JAAUWT010000050.1 GCF_014694455.1 Vibrio sp. S9_S30
AACGCCCAATTAAACTGCCAAAAACGTACAAATGCCGTTTCTGCAAACCACCGTAAACACCAAACTCAACGCAAACTAAAAATGCCACACGTTTTTGGTCTGTTTGAATTGTTTGTTAGAGCGATACAAGCAAACAGGCTTTACTTGGCAATGAAGCACTTAGCTTGCATTCAATGAACGACATCTTAGCCAAAGTGAGCTTCTGCAACCAGACCACAAAACCCAAAACGCCGATTCAGTCGAGAATTGAGAAGAACAAACCGAAAACCAAACTTCAAAATTCGGTGAACCTAATTGGTTTTGAAAGCTTGCAGCAACTTGGCTTACTGAAAATTTCCCACCTTGATGCTGGTAGAGGAATCGAACTCAAAAACACTGAAGCCAGCTATTTTCGAGAACCTGACAACCCTTGAATTATCAAAGCGCTATAACGCCCAATTAAGTAGCCAAAAACGTATAAATACCGCTTCTGCAAACCACCATAAACACTAAACTCAACGCAAACTAAAAATGCCACACGTTTTTGGTCTGCTTGAATTGTTTGTTATGAACGGACTTTAAGGCACCCTCTATTTCCCAGCAAATACAGAAGCCTAAGACACAGAGCCAATTCACAAAATGCCGGCAGCTACGCGATAAATCCACGACAAATTGACTTAAAACGCGCGCCTAGTTTGGAGGCTTTCAATGCCCTGCCGCCCCACGAAAACCGCGGTAAAGCAAATGGCTGCTAGAAAGAATCACTTGGCAAAGTAGCCAAACAGCCTATTTGCCTTTCGATGAAGCCCAAGCGGCATTTAACCAAAGGAATAGCACGAGTTTTCTGGCTGAGATCATTCCAAAACAACAAAGGCACCAAATGAGAACGAAGAACCTTACACCCTAATTTTACTGAATTTTCCTAGATGCTTCATAACGCCCACATTAAGCGGACTAAAATAGGGCGATATTTTTGCGCCCTTTGTTTTTGCAAAAATGACGAACTGTTTTAGTTCCGTTTAAATTGCTTGTTAGGTGCTTAAATGTAGTTGCCTTCTTCATTATAGGCTTCCACTTCTAACGGCGTATTCCTATAACCATATATAAATAACTGCAATAAATATTGTTTGGTCAGCTCACTTTTTCCCCGTTGCTCTGACTGTCGAACATGGATTAATTCATGGGAAAGTAATTTCATATCGTATTTGTACGATTTCTTAATCCAAATACCGTGTCCGTATGTATATGCAGCCATGTTTGGAGAGCTATAATCGTACTTTTTAGCTAAGGCTGAAAGCTCAGGATCTTTCGGAGATGGGAGTTCATTAACATAAAATACCCGTATTTTCTTAGGAGACTTTACCCCAACCTTTGCTGCTATAGTTAACTGCTTATCAGTTAAAGGGATTCCATTTTCTAAGGCAATTGACTCATTTTCATTAACAAACTTTTCTGCTTCAGGCATTAACCTATCAACATACTCAACTAGCTCTTGGGGTGGATTAGCGTAAATTTTATCACGGTTAACACAGCCAGACATGATCCCAACTAAAATTACAACACCTACGATTTTTTTATACATTTAACATTCCTTTGTGAAAATAGACTAATTGTGGGTAACACTGGCACCTAACGCCAGCTTAAACCGCAGACAACGCATAAAACAAGCCGCTGCACTGCGCCTTAAACACTAAACTCAACGCAAACTAAAAATGCCACACGTTTTTGGTCTGCTTGAATTGTTTGTTAGAGCGATACAAGCAAACAGACTCGCTTGGCAATGAAGCACTTAGCATGCATTCAATAAACGACATCTTAGCCAACAAAACCTACTGCAACCAGACCACAAAACCCAAAACACCAACTCTGTCGAGAATTCAGGAAAACGAACCGATAGCCAAGCTTCGAAATTCAGTGAATCCAATTAGTTCTGAAAGCTTGTAGCAACTTGGTTTGCCGAGAATTTCCCACTTTGGATATGGTTGAGGAATCGAACTTTCCAGCACTGATGCGAGCAACTTTCGAAAGCCTTACAACCCTTGAATTATCAAAGCGCTATAACGCCCGCTTAAGCCGCTGGCAACGCTATACAAAAGCTACCGCATTGCGCCTTAAACACAATTATCACTGCAAACCTAAAATGCCACGCGTTGGCAGTCCGCTTGAAGCGTTTGTTAGAGCGTAACGAGTACACAAACTCACTTGGCAATGAAGCACTTAACTTGCATTCAATGAACGACATCTTAGCCAACAAAACCTACTGCAACCAGACCACGACACCCAAAACGCCAATTCGGTCGGAGATTTAGAAAAACGAGACAAGAACAAAGCTTCAAAATACGGTAAACAGGAATGGTTTGAAATAGTCACAACGGCTTGGCTTGCCACAACTTTTCCAACTTGAATCGGGTTTAGAAATCAAAATTTGAAGCACTGAAGCCAGCTATTTTCGAGAACCTTACAACCCTTGAATCATCAAAGCGCTATAACGCCAGCTTAAACCGCAGACAACGCACAAAACAAGCCGCTGCACTGCGCCTTAAACACTAAAATTACCGCAAACCAAAAATGCCACGCGTTGTTTGTCGGTTTGAAGCTTTTGTTAGAGCGATACCAACAAACAAACTCGCTTGGCAATGAAGCACTTAGCTTGCATTCCATTGAAGGACATTTTAGCCAAAGTGAGTACCTGCAACTAGACCACAAAGCCCAAAACACCGATTCAGTCGAGAATTTAGAAGAACAAACAGAAAACCAAGCTTCAAAATTCGGCGTTCCTAATTGGTTTTGAAAGCTTGCAGCAACTTGGTTTGCGCCGAGTTAACCACCTTGACTTTGGCTGAGAAATTCAACCCAAACCTCCGAAGCCAGAAACTTTCGAAATCCTTACAACCCTTGAATTATCAAATCGCTATAACGCCAGCTTAAACCGCAGACAACGCACAAAACAAGCCGCTGCACTGCGCCTTAAACACTAAACTCACCGCAAACCAAAAATGCCACACGTTGTTTGTCGGTTTGAAGCTTTTGTTAGAGCGATACAGGCATACAAACTCGCTTGGCAATGAAGCATTTGGGCTGCATTCAATGAACGACATCTTAGACAACGAAACCTGCTGCAACCAAACCACAATACCCAAAACACCGAGCCAGTCGAAGAATTTACAAGAACGAACCGAAAGCCAAACTTCAAAATCTGCCGTTCCCAATTGTCATGAGATCCCAAAGCGGCTTGGCTTGCGAGGACTTTCCATCTTGATGCTGACTAAGAAATCGAATTTTCCAGCACTGAAGCCTACAATTTTCGAGAACCTCACAACCCTTGAATTATCAAAGCGCTATAACGCCTTGTTAAGGTGTGAGGCACGCGATACCGAAGCGTCCGCATAATACCTTAACCACTAAAACCAACGCATAGTAAAAATGCCACGCGTGCCGAATCACTCTTGAACAATTTGTTAGGCATTTTTATTTTGTAACGCTAAAACCAATTTCTTCTAGTGTTAGGAACCTTACTTTTACATTTGCTTCTGCTGCTTTATCTAATGTCTTTACCCATTTATCTTTCTGAATATCGTCCGACTCGTTGACTACTATAACCAAGTTATATTCTGGAACACTTCCAGTAATGTTTTGGAACTGGCTAAAGACCTCTTGTGCCTTTCTGACTTCGTGCATAATAAGCATACGTACATTGCGAGCATTTCTTGTCCATTTGATCTCAAAAAACTCTTGGGGACCTTTTTTATCAAAGATTAAGCCGTCTGCATCGATATGTCCGCCGGCACCACTTAGCCTAACTCCTCGCTCGATATTACTGTACGTTTTACTTAAAAAGTCCAAAGCCTTATCTTCAACCTCAAATGCCATACGCATGATTGAAGCGCGAGGCAAATCTATTAATTCATTAATATTGACCGTTGTCTTATCATTTGCTTTAGAAGATTTCTGACTTTTCATTGTTTTCTTGAACTCTTCTTCTACAACTTCCTCTGCTTTCCTCTTAATATTTTGCTCTTTAGACAATGCTTCTTTTCGATACTCAAAGTAATTTTTATCTTTGCTAATAATTGCGGCTAAATTTTGTAAAAAGTCCAACTCTGTTACCGCTGTAGCAACTATGAATATAGCCGCAAAGTATGTCCCCCAATGGGATGCAAAAAAAGACAGTGACACGACGATCATTATCGCAAACAACTTTGTAGCATGAGCTCTTTGTTTTTCTATGAACGTCATGTACATACAAACAAATGCTACTACAAGCGATATAGTTCCAATAAAGCTTGAAAACTTATCCGGAACTAAATTTACCCAAAATTCATTCATAACATCTCCAAAATGCCTAACGCCAGCTTAAACCGCAGACAACGCACAAACCAGGCCGCTGCATTGCACCATAAACGCTAAATTCACTGCAAACCAAAAATGCCACGCGTTGTTTGTCGGTTTGAAGCTTTTGTTAGAGCGATACCAACAAACAGACTTACTTGGCAATGAAGCACTTAGCTTGCATTCAATGAACAGCATCTTAGCTAACAAAACCTACTGCAACCAGACCACAAAACCCAAAATACCGATTCAGTCGAGAATTTAGGAAAGCGAGCCGAAAACCAAACTTCAAAATCCGGAATTTCCAATTGGCATGAAATCCCACAGAAACTTGGCTTGTAGAGAACTTCCCACCTTAGATATGGTTGAGGAATCGAACTCGAAAACACTGAAGCCA
>NZ_JAAUWT010000051.1 GCF_014694455.1 Vibrio sp. S9_S30
CACAAAATGTTTCTATTAACTTATCCATGCTCGTTCCTTTGAGATCTTATATATTTAGTCAATGATCTGATCTCGGAACGAGCCATTAGTTCCTTCCTAACGAATTTCCTTATCCAGAACTCAGGTTTATTAGTGAAAGGAAACATGGTCGCCAAGGTTGAGCGCCCGGTACCATTTAACGCTCTGGCGGCGTAAACAGTGGCTTTGTTAGGCGGGACGGGCACAAGCGATAAATCTCATCAATTACCATCTTTGAATGATCACTTAGGATTATGTTGTTTGTATCCTCCTCACGCTCAAGTAACTGTCTACTCATCAAGTGTTCGATAACATTGTGGCCAGCATTAATGTTCTCATTGTTGCTGATGAACATAGCTAATGCGTCATCAGTTACGTCGTTCATCTCGTGGACAAATGAAAGTGCTCGATAGTGGCTTAAATCTAGTTGGTCAACACTAAGTCGTCGGTCAAGTGCGCTCAGTGCGCTTAGCCAAGGTGACATATTTCTCTCCATTGTAAAAATCTCCCACGAATTCTATAATAAGCGTTAATAAAGCGCAATCATATGGCAACATACTTGAATCGTTTGTACTGCTGGTGGATCCCTCTACCTATGTGGTTGAAATTGCTTAGCAAGAGGTTGGTCATGCCTCGGAGAGTTGCTTA
Source organism: Vibrio sp. S9_S30 (assembly GCF_014694455.1). Taxonomy (GTDB): domain Bacteria; phylum Pseudomonadota; class Gammaproteobacteria; order Enterobacterales; family Vibrionaceae; genus Vibrio. Next base: position 667 of record NZ_JAAUWT010000051.1, read on the forward strand.
TGAACACCAAAGGAGGAGTCTCTTGTACCAGAAGAAATCTCGATTTCTGCAAATCAATGAAAGCGGGCGTGTAGTTGGCGGTTTGTTTATCGCCTTAGTGGTTGGTGGGTATGCACTCCACAGCATGCATGAAGATGAGATAAGAGAGAGGCAACGGAAAGAACTTGCAAGGAAGACCGTTGTGCAAACACCAACAGAATTGGACAAGCTGCCACCGTTGCCGGCCGGAGAAGAGAAGAGGCGGCACTTATTGGGGGCAGAGTGTGTTCAAGGGGTCTACTACACGATGTTTCGTTATCGAGAGATCCCAATGGTTGACCCCAATGGCAAAGCAAAATTGTGTAATCAGAGAGGTAGCCTTACCTATCAAGACTACTTTGGTGATTACGACTTGCGTTGCATAAATGAAGTCTTGTACCTCAACCAAACACTCTCAAGAAGGTACGGCGGTGGACCAGTTGCTTTATACGACAGTGAAACAGGCCTCCCTAAATCATGTGATTTGCGCGATTAGCAACCCAAGTCATTCTATCAATCTACCGCCCGGGCAAGCCCTGGCATGAACAAACAATGAAATGAGTAGTACCAATATGTTTTTTAAAAACCTTGTCCCTTACACCTTCAATCGTGATTTTGCTCTTGATGCTGCCGAACTGGAAAAACGGTTGAAGGAAAACCAGTTTGTTCCATGCGGAGATCACGACTCAAAGAAAATCGGCTGGGTTGCACCAACGTTGAAGGAAGGTGGTGAATCGCTTGTTCATGCCGCTAATGGCTGCATGCTGATCGCCATGAAAGAATAAGAGAAACTGCTACCACCAAAGGTAGTCAAAGAAATGCTTGAAGCTCGAGTAGAAGAAAAGGAACTGGAACTTGGTCGCACACTCAAGCGCAAAGAGAAATCAGACCTGAAAGATGACATCATCAAGTTAAACCTGCCAAAGGCGTTTGTTACTTCTAAGACCACATTCGCCGTAATCATGCCTGAGTTAGCCATCAAATACGGGCTTAACTACGAAACCACATCTTTCTATCAACACTCGGGCAAGGTAGGGGCTCAAGACGCGAAGTTTCACCAACTGATCTTCGACAGCTCGAGGATTACCCGTCGTTCAGGTTTACCATGCCTGTATGAAGTAGCCTGGAAACCTGTGGTAGAGGAACAAAGACTTTGGATGGCTGGTCAGGTGTTTCATTCGTCTTTGCAATAGTTACAAAAACGCCCCGACAATGCCGGGGCGTTCTCGTGGCTCAAAAGGGTCATGGAAGCCGGGTAGGTACTAAGAAGCGTGAACAAGAAAGGAGGGTGCTTCTGTAGTTCGCTTACAATACTAATAAAGTCTTACCCTGTCAATATTCAGCGTTAAATATGGTAACATCCATTCCGATTTCTTGTGTTCTCAATGAGTCTGTTACTTACAAACTGTGCGGTGTGAGAATATAATCCCATCAATTTTAAATGCGAAGGACCATTTGTGAGTGTGCTTCTTAATGCCAAAGCTATTGCTGTAGGTGTCCTGATCGCAGTGTTTGCTAAGGACATAGCCAGTAATGCTGCCCATAACTATAACGTCGATACCTTTCTAGGGAAGTCTGGTTTGTCATTTGGCGTCTTCTTGCCGGAAGAATATCAAGAGTGGTCAAAAAGAGATGTGAGGGAGGCACTTACAGAAAGGCGCGATGAATCGGACAGCCTGAGTTGCCTGCATGTTCGACCGGTTTCACCTGAGTATCAGATCACTTCGACTCTAGCAGATGGAACAAAGATATGCTGTAGCTTGGATGGCAGCTCAGTCTTGGTACAGGCAAGGAATACTCGATTGAGTATTTTTGTGGGCATTACCCGAACCAGCAAGTGGTTCGGGTAATGAAATAGCGCGGCATTGTAACTGGGGCAAGTGAAGTTGCCCCAACGGTCCCAGCCTCGACTTGATTATCATCTTTCCTCAAAAAAACTGGGTCTTTCATGTGCAGAAGCTGCACTTCCGGGTGAGCGATTTTAATTTCTTTTAGAGTTTCTTCTGCAACAGACAGTTCGTTTGTCATCCTAGGCCAAAACCCTATCTCAAATTCTTGATCATTATTGTGTGTGTCTATGGCAGTCAGCTCGATGTAGAAAAATACTACAGGCGTTAAAGCTACTCTGAAACCGCGGATCGACGCTACAACATTAAGCCCTCGCTTGAGAGCTTCTAAAACACGATCTTCTACCGCCAAAGGAGGCCTCTCTTGTTCATTACTATTTGCTAATTCCATAAATTACCGTTTCATCATCAGTTCTACTGCCGCAAGATCTCCGCCCCGTACCAGCTTGCACCTTTCATCGTCTCTGTGAGTCAAGAAAGAGCAAGGAGGGAGTCAACAAAGTGAAAAATATTATTGCGATTTTTAAATGTTGTCTCGTTACACCTAAGCTCTTGAGAAGCCTAGCCATCTCCGTTACTTGCCAAGTCTAATTCGGCAGTTCATGGTGTGTATTATGAATAATTTTTTCGGAATGCGTGGGGATTAAGTTCGACTCTGTAAGGGGAGAAAATCGGCTCACAGCTCACTGAAAATGCGGCGTGGTACAAAATGTAAACAGAGAAAACTTGTTGTAAATCACCTTGTAGAATGAAACTTTGTGTCACATAACATATCAAAACGCTCATCATTTATACGTCCTGTTTAATGTTGCAACGCCATTTGTTTAACTCGAAGTAGTATAGGCGAGGGCATGATTGTGAATGAAAAACTTAGAGAATTTGTTACTGGTAAGCTGTATCCAAAGTTGAACCTCCTTGACTGTAAACTGCTGCAAGAGCTGCGGCCGGTTTTACGTCAAGACAACATATCTTGTGAGTTGATTTACCCTACTTGTTGGAACCATAGCGCTTACCACTATTTCGGGGCAGCCATCGTCACCTGTACAGCCTGTAAAGAGCAGACGGATCTACTCGATGCGATGGTAGTAACTGGAGCGCACACGGAAGAAACTGCCGTCGATGCAATAGCTAACAAACTGAGTGTTGTTATCCCTTCGCATGTGTTAAACCCTCAAAAGCCACCAGTAAAGAAGCCCAATGCACAGAAGGTAAAGAAGGAGCAGAAGCCGAAAGTTGACGCTGCCTGGCTCTTATCTCAGCTTCGTTTGTGGCTCACCAATGACCAAGATGCAGTTGGCGAACTCGAAAAGTGTGGGTGGACAAAGGAGCTGTTGGTTAAGGCACCAATTGGGAAGTTACCTTCCCCGGATGCTCTGATCAATGCGTGGGACGGCAGACTACCATAAGGTCTTTTTCAGTCTATCAAAGGGATGAAAGGTGGTGTGGTTGTTCCCTGGTTTAACGGGCGCAACGATGTCCTTTTGTGGGGTTATGAAGGCTCAATTCTAGAGAGCAAGCCTAAGCGGTTTGTATATGGCGACTCACTCCTCCCTTGTCACATTCACCATCCTGTTCATCGACGCAACCGTTGGCTGGTGGTTGTAGCTGATCCAGTGTTAGCAAGCTTGCTAATAGCTCGAGGTATTCCAGCCTGTGCCGTTGGAGGTGATGATACCGCCGCCCTATGTGCAAAGTGGTTTGCAACAACGGACAAAGACGTTTTCGTTATGGGCGAAACCAGTTCGGTCATGTTCTCCGAGATAGCCAAACACTCTAAGAATGCTAAGCCCTTAAAGAAAGTGGAGCCGTTAGCGTTTGGCCCTTACCACGGCACCTACTATAAAAGATTTACCAAGTGGCCGGCATCACGCTTCCAGGCTCCAGAAGAGGAGTCGTTTAACGTTAAGCAAGTAATTGGAATGCTATCAACGCTACTCGATGCTGAGATGCCCCTCGATGAAGCGATCGAAGTCATCAAAGAAAAGACCGGGTATGAAGTTCAAGTGAAGCCTATTGCGGGATCTGCAAAGTAGGTCAGTCTGGTTAATGCCGATCGTTTAAGACTCTTGAACGATCCTTAATAGTCTTCATAATCGGTCCCAGATATGTATCTGGGACCGATTTTTTATGTCTGAATTTTCTTTAGAACTTCAAGCTACTGCTGAATT
>NZ_JAAUWT010000052.1 GCF_014694455.1 Vibrio sp. S9_S30
AGAGAATTTCCAACCTTAGATATGGTTGAGGAATCGAACTCGAAAACACTGAAGCCAGCAACTTTCGAGAACCTGACAACCCTTGAATTATCAAAGCGCTATAACGCCCAGTTAAGTAGCCAAAAACGCACAAATGCTACTTCTGCAAACAACCGTAAACACAAAACTCACCGCAAGCTAAAAATGCCACGCGGTTTTGGTCTGCTTGAACTGTTTGTTAGAGCGATACAAGCAAAAAACTCGCTTGGCAATGAAGCACTTAGCTTGCATTCAATGAACTGCATCTTAGCCAACAAAATCCTCTGCAACCAGACCACAGAACCCAAAACACCGATTCAGTCGAGAATTTAGGAAAGCTAGCCGGAAGCCAAACTTCAAAATTTGGCTAACCTAATTGGTTTTAAAAGCTTACAGCAACTTGGTTTGCTGAGAACTTTTCCACCATAGATATGGTTGAAGAATCGAATTCAAAAACACAAAAGCCAGCAACTTTCGATAACCTTACAAACCTAGAATTATCAATGCGCTATAACGCCCGCTTAAGCTGCTGCCAACGTAATACAACGGCTAACGCATTGTGCCTTAAACACAATTATTACTGCAAACCAAAAATGCCACGCGTTGGCGGTCGGCTTGAAGCGTTTGTTATGTTGCACCACAACCACACTAGATTTGTTGAGTTGCAAAGGCTTCACAAATTACTTTTTGTTGCGTTTTGATAAGCGCATTCCAGCAACGAAAACCAACAATAATAAACCGCTCAAAGAGACTATAACCGTACTACTCATCAAACAGCTGTATACATCCTGACCAATTAATTTATTTTCATCAGACAAGATTATAATAAATTCATTGAACTCTTCGTCACTAGTAACTACAAATTTATTATATAAAGATGGTTGCGTCTTAAATACAAAAAAACTATATGGGTCATCTGAAAAAACAACTGTTGCTGTGAAAAACTTTATCAATAGTAATAAAGTAACAAAGACAGATAGAAAACGACTAAGGCTTTTGTAGAGCATGCCGACTCCTAATATTGTCAATAATATCCATCACGACATTTCCTGGGCATGAATACCCTTTACCTGGTAAGAACTCTTTATGACCTCCAAGTTTTTCTATAGGGAAATGTCGTTTAAACGATTTTACCAATGACCCGAGCGCCTTAAGCTGAGAGTTTGTCAGCTCATCATCAATATCCCACCATTGTTCATTAAAGTCCCCAAGTAACAGGACTCCTATTCTTTTGGTGTTACTATGTTTTACATGAGAGCCTTTGTAAATCAATTCACGACCTTCATATATTTTACCAGCGCTGTCTATCAAGTAGTGGTAACCGACATGATCAAACGCATTCTCAACCATGTGTAATCTTTCGATATTTACAGGATTCTTTTCACCCCAATTTCCTGAATGATGAATGACTATAGAGTGAAAGTTCCAATCCAGAGCAAGATTCTCATATTTGGGATTACGCATTCCCCAGCGTTTATAGGGAATCACTTTATTACCATTATTAATTAAATTATTAACAACTAGCCTTGATTGAGGAATAATGGTTACTCTATTTCCTCTTTTAACAACCCTACCGTCTTCTATATACATAAATACCCCTAAATACATACGCGGTAGGATAATCAATACCATACAGGATGCATATGGTGGATATTAAGTTTTGAGCGCCACTTCAACTTTAGTTTCAGTTAGCATTCAGCAACATAACACCCGCTTAAGCTGCTGCCAATGCAATACAACAGCTACCGCATTGCGCCTTAAACACAATTATCACTGCAAACCTAAAGTGCCACGCGTTGGCAGTCCGCTTGAAGCGTTTGTTGTAGTGCAGCAAGTAAACAAACTCACTTGGCAATGACGCATTTAGTCTGCATTCAGTGAACGACATCTTAGCCAAAGTGAGCTTCTGCAGCCAGACCACAAAGCCCAAAACACCGATTCAGTCGAAAATTTAGGGAAACGAGCCGAGAGCAAAGCTTCAAAATTCAACAAACCAAATTGACTTTGAAAGCTTGCAGCAACTTGGCTTGAGCCAACTTCACCATCTTGATACAGGTAGAGGAATCGAACTCAAAAACAATTAAGCCAGCAATTTTCGAGAACCTGATAACCCTTGAATTATCAAAGCACTATAACGCCCAATTAAGTAGCCAAAAACGTACAAATGCCGTTCCTGCAAACCACCATAAACACAAAACTCACCGCAAACTAAAAATGCCACGCGTTTTTGGTCTGCTTGAATTGTTTGTTATGAACGGACTTTACGGCAACCTCGGAATTCCAGCAAATACAGAAGGTTAAGACACCGAGCCAATTCACAAAATGCCGGCAGCTACGCGATAAACCCACAACAAATTGACTAAAAACGCGTGCCAAGCTTGGAGTTTTTCGATACCCTGCCGCCCCACTAAAATCACGGTGCAGTAAATGGCTGCTAGAAAGAATCACTTGGCAAAGTAGCCAAACAGCCTATTTGCCTTTCGATGAAGCCCAAGCGGCATTTAACCAAAGGAATAGCACGAGTTTTCTGGCTGAGATCATTCCAAAACAACAAAGGCACCAAATGAGAACGAAGAACCTTACACCCTAATTTTACTGCATTTTCCTAGATGCTTCATAACGCCCAGTTAAGTAGCCAAAAACGTACAAATACCATTTCTGCAAACTACCTTAAACACAAAACTCAACGCAAGCTAAAAATGCCACGCGTTTTTGGTCTGCTTGAACTGTTTGTTGTAGCGATACAAGTAACAAACTCGCTTGGCAATGAAGCACTTAGCTTGCATTCCATGAACTGCATCTTAGCCAACAAAATCCTCTGCAACCAGACCACAAATCCCAAAACACCGATTCAATCGAGAATTTAGGAAAACTAGCCGGAAGCCAAACTTCAAAACCTGATGAAGCTGAATGGTTTTGAAACCTACAACGGCTTGGCTGGCGAGGATTTACCACCTTGACTCAGACTAAGGAATCGAACTCAAAAACATTGAAGCCAGCAATTTTCGATAACCTTACAAACCTAGAATTATCAAAGCGCTATAACGCCCGCTTAAGTGGTGAGCGACGCAATACCGATGTTGCTGCAACCACCTTAATCACCAAAATCAACGCATAGTGAAAATGCCACGCGTTGCGAATCCGTCTTAAAGCGTTTGTTATGTTTATGGTTTGAACGGTGCTATTTCAATCTGACCACTTACTTCGTTGATATGAACAAACACCCTACCAACAACTATGTCCTTAGCCTCAACCTTGAAATTTGGCAATAAACCAAGGTGATAGTCATTAACAAAGTCCATAAATGTATTTATATAACCTTGATAGTCGCAATTTTCACTGTATTTCGGAATAAGAAATTGAAAGGTAAATCCCTCTTGCGATTCCACCATTATTGAAAACGAATGTGAGTATGGATTTTTACCTGAAATTTTCCCTGAAGTAGCTACAAATGTTGGCTCTATACGGCGTTTCTTAATTGTGTCATTACCAATATCAGATAGCTTTTTCTTAAGTAGTTGAAAATGCTCTTTACCTAGCTCTTGAAGCATTGCTTCGAAGTATGGTTTCGCAACATAAGCTGTTATTAGCGAGGGTAAAAACCACTCAGCACATGCTTTTGGCTCATCATAAACACCGTACTTTTGAGTAAAAACATTAACGGATTTAGCATCCAATCCTGCGGAAAAGTCATTGCCCAACTCATCACCGAAGTAATTATCGTATACCAATGCTATATCTGGTTTTTTCATCGAATGCTCCATATTCCAAAAATAAACATAACGCCAGCTTAAACCGCAGACAACGCACAAAACAAGCCGCTGCATTACGCCTTAAACACTATATTCACCGCAAACCAAAAATGCCACGCGTTGTTTGTCGGTTTGAAGCTTTTGTTATGTATTCTTTTCGTTTTCTCGAACCTGCCAGTAAAAATAAAAAACCAACGAAATCGCAACCAAGTGTGTAGCAGCATAAAAATATTGAGAAACAAAACTTGAACTGAACAGGAAAAGCCAACCTGCTGCTGCACCCCAGATTTTTCCCACATCAAATGATAACGACAAGACACTAGGCAATATAGTAAAGGCGCTAAAAGAATGGATGATTATGTACAAGATTGTCGATTGACTGTCACTTCTTGGTTCTAGAAGAGGTAAAATATCATTGCCAACAATCGCAGTGAATAAAGAAAAGAGAATAAGTATCGTTAGTATGCGTAAATATTTTACATTTCGTTCGAACATCTCTTATTCATCCTATTATTTAGGCATTTCCGACTATACATAACGCCCGCTTAAGCTGCTGACAACGCTATACAAAAGCTACCGCATTGCGCCTTAAACACAATTATCACCGCAAACCTAAAATGCCACGCGTTGGCAGTCCGCTTGAAGCGTTTGTTAGAGCGTAACGAGTACACAAACTCACTTGGCAGAGAAGCATTTTGCTTGCATTCAATGAACAACATCCTAACCAACAAAA
>NZ_JAAUWT010000053.1 GCF_014694455.1 Vibrio sp. S9_S30
TGGCACGAGACCCCACAGCGGCTTGGCTTGCGAGGATTTACCACCTTAATTCAGGCTAAAGAATCGAGCTCAAAAACACTGAAGTCAGCAATTTTCGAGAACCTGACAACCCTTGAATTATCAAAGCACTATAACGCCGCATTAAGTGGTGAGCAACGCAGACCACCAAACTAATAGTATGGTGCCGTAAACACCGAAGCTAAAGCAAACCAAAAATGCCAAGCGTTGGGAATCCGTCTTAAATGCTTTGTTAGAAAAATTCATGCGTACACATAGAAACTTGTGTACCATCCATTCTCCCGCTTTCATTGAAGAAAGCACGAACTATAAGTCAAATGTAAAAGGAGTTTACAAATGAATGACTACACACAAAAGGCAGCACGTGTGCTGCGAAATTTATATGCGGTTGAATTGGACCATTGGTGCCAAAAAGTATATAGCCTTGGGAATCTAACCATCCAGCAACAAAACCATGCGTTCAAAAGAATGCGATTTTGTAGAGCGATGATTAGAAAACTCAATCCAATTGCTTACAACCTATAGTTCCTCGGGCAGCTTCATGTTGCCCATTTTTTCTAACGCCCGCTTAAGCTGCTGGCAACGCAATACAAAAGCTACCGCAGGGAAAAATCACGAACTTTCCCGTCAATTAAGGCTTCCCAGAACCTTCAAAAGATACTCAGGATTCATCGCACACATCGCTCTTTTGTGCTTTATGCTCGCCTTTAAGGTCATTTCTCGTTTTAATAAGTTCAAACACATCTGCCTGATCCTCGCAAAATTCTCTGCCCTTTCTTCCGCTCGTTTACGACACGCATCTTCTCCAAATGTCGTATCCAATGTCCAGTGCATTGACTCTATTAACCAATGGGAACGTACCGAATTTAACAATTCCTTAGCACTTAATTCCTTCGAACTTATGAAGTACCTCACCGAGAACTCTTGCTCCTTCGCTACCGACTCTTCCTGCCTTATGCTTACCACTATACCCATCGTCTTTAGTTCTGGCCACTCAAATTCTATATCTCCTAAAACGCTCAAATCTGTGTTGGTGAGCGCCAACCGAGTTTCCAAACGACCTCTCGATTTTTCTTGAGTACTGTACGAATCCCCATCGTGCTCTTGCATCATACCCATATGAAAATAATCATTAAATGCTGCCTCTAGACGACCTTGATTTCCCTTGACCGACAATAAATAGTCCGCGCTCTTATTCACTATCTTTTGGGCTATCTTCTTTTGACACCCCATTGCGTCTATGCTCACTAAACAGCCTGCAACGTTCAGCAGCTCTAGTAAGTCTGGGATTGCGGTGATCTCATTCGATTTCTCGTAGACTTTATGTTGACCAAGACTCACACCATTTCCCGTCGCAAAAGCATTAACCATATGGATTGCGCCTAACCCTTGAGAATTGTCATAAGAGCCTCGTACTGTCTTACCATCAATCGCGACCACTTCACCTTTTGTCACTTCACAACAGGCTTCTATCCACTCTATAAAACTCTTTTGCAAACGAGGTGCACTGACCATTCCCATCACTCGAGATATTGTCGAAGCCGACGGAACGCCATGACGAAAATCTCCTAGTGTTTTTAAGAAATCTATACGGGCTTCTCCAAACAATTGAATCGCTTTCCAATCATCTTGACCTGAAAGAACGGCACATATTGTTAACAAAATGATATCTGTTAACTTGTGCTCGACCTTTCCTTGTTGGCGATAATCTTTGATGTTTTCGAAATGCATAAACGGGTAAGAATGACTCATTGGTTGACCTCCAAATTTTCATAGGGAGGGATTAAAAAACACTGAAAATGATCTTCAACTCGATCGTTAGGAAAAAGGGTGACCTGTGATACCGCTCTCTAGCGATAGGCAAAAAATGCGAACTCAACCTGCCTCAATCCCTTTTAAAATGGGCATGTTCATGATTTTTCCCTGTCCTACTAATTCATTGATAGAAAAGGAGAGACCAACACCCAAAACTGCCGCCAATATCAGCTTTACCCAATCTCTCTTGAAGCGTCTCTCAACACTTGCTCGCTGAATAAAAACGAACGAAAGCAAAACAAGCATAACTATCATCGAATCAGTTATACCTAGATTAATTAATAGAAGTGAAATACACCATCCAGCGCAGCCAGTTAATGATAAGACCCAGTCACATCTGCTCATATATCCCTATCTCAAATTTGATGAAACACATAACGCCAGCTTAAACCGCTGCCAACGCAATACAACGGCTACCGCATTGCGCCTTAATCACAATTATTACTGCGAACTAAAAATACCACGCGTTGGCAGTCGGCTTGAAGCGTTTGTTATGTTTTTAGATCAGTTCACAATTTGGTACATCACCTTTAGCCATAACTTCAAGCTCATCATAAATAGTACCTAACTTAGGTCTTTCAATGGCTGAGAGTACACCCTTCCCATGTGAGTTTACTGACAACTTAAAGTAAACCAAGTGAAAATAACCACCATTAATCCATTGTTTAACCCATACTCCTTTTTCATCAGGGTGTTCCACTTTCTCTACCGAAAATAATGCTAAAGAGCTAACACCATTAACAATGGTTTCGGTATTCGCAAAACACTTAGAGATATAACTATCAACAGCACCCTCTACTTCATTTAGAGGAGCAGATATTGATATTTCAGGGGTAGCATTTCCTTTTGAGAAAAATTCATCCTTTGTATTAGGACTTATACAAGCCGAAAGTAGCAGCACGATAGGAAGTAAAATAAAAAATTTCATATAAACCTAAAAATAACGTAAATGAGAGATTCATTGATTCTATAGATTTCTTAATAACATGCATAGTTACGTAAACAACATAACGCCAGCTTAAACCGCAGACAACGCACAGAACAAGCCGCCGCATTGCGCCTTAAACACAAAACTCGCCGCAAACTAAAAATGCCACGCGTTGTTTGTCGGTTTGAAGCTTTTGTTATGCTCAAACCCAACACTAACTATTTATTTTGTATACAGAACTTAATTAGCTCTGTAGCAGAATGAACATCTGAACCATCAACTTCCACTGAAAACTTGTATAGTTTAGCGACATTTTGCATCCAGTTATCGTAAAACTCGCTAACTTGGTTTTGTTCAATAGCAGTATGACTTACAGCATTTCTTTTTGCGACCCTTTCCAAACTTACCTCTTTTGAAACAACCACTTTTACTAGAGCCAGATTGTATTGCTTCATAACTTCAAGTAGCAATGGGCGCTGAACCATGCCTGTAGATTCAAAAATCGGCATATTGATTTCTGAGGAGGAAAGGGTGTTGAAATAATATTGCCTAATGAAAGCTGAAGCCCTCTCAGTATCAAGCTCACCACCATCTGAAAATTTTTTGTATAAAACTGGCTCCAACTCTGAATAAGTTCCGATTTTCTCATGATGCAAGAATCTTCCCAAATAAGACTTACCTACACCAAAAGGACCCATCAATACAATTCCATCAAACTTTTTAGTATCCATTTTGCCTCTTGAGCTGGTATAACGCCCAATTAAGTAGCCAAAAACGTACAAATACCGTTTCTGCAAACCACCGTAAACACCAAACTCACCGCAAACTAAAAATGCCACGCGTTTTTGGTCTGCTTGAATTGTTTGTTAGCGCACTTTGCCAAAAACTAGAAAGTCAACCTCGCCAAAGTATCACCACAACTGTCTTTACCATACTCTACAAAGCCAAGACTCATATAAAGCTTCTTTGCAACCGTGTTATCTGGACAATAAACTATGTGGATTGCTTTAGGTTGATTCTTCTCTATTTCATTCAGTAGTAAAACCATTAATTGTCGTCCATAACCATTTCCTTGGTATGATTTGTCCACCATAACCCTTGGAATGTAGTATTCACCAGGCTTTTCCTCCTTCATCCACAATGCATTTACCCACTCGGTATACATTGCAAATCCTACAACCTTACCATCAACCGTTGCTGCTCTTGTCTGATAATCAGGATTAACTGATGACTCGGCAATTGAAAATGCATTTGAAGAAACAAAACCGATTTGCTTCTCCTTTAGTTTTAAACGAAGAACATCGTATATATTGTGCTTTGTAATTCTGTCTAGTTTCATTATCCGTCCTTTGAAGGTGAGCCTTGTGCGCTAACGCCAGCTTAAACCGCAGACAACGCACAAAACAAGCCGCCGCATTACGCCTTAAACACTAAATTCACCGCAAACTAAAAATGCCACGCGTTGGCTGTCGGTTTGAAGCTTTTGTTATACCTAAACTTATTTCAAAGTGATGTATTCCAGAAAGCACTCAGAACCACTATTTTTTACTCCAATTCTTACTGGAATCTTTGATTTATATGCTTCAACTGCTGCTGAATACTTGAGTGACGTTGATACTGACTGATTATAATCCCCTATATTCACTGCATCACTTGTACAATCCCATGTTGAGCCATATGGATTAGGCTCAGAG
>NZ_JAAUWT010000054.1 GCF_014694455.1 Vibrio sp. S9_S30
CAAACTTCAAAATACGGTAAACAGGAATGGTTTGAAATAGTCACAACGGCTTGGCTTGCGACAACTTTTCCAACTTGATTCGGGTTTAGGAATCGAAATTTGAAGCACTGAAGCCAGCTATTTTCGAAAACCTTACAACCTTTAAATTATCAAAGCGCTATAATGCCCAATTAAGTAGCCAAAAACGTACATATACCGCTTCTGCAAACCACCCTAAACAATAAACTCACCACAAACTAAAAATGCCACACGTTTTTGGTCTGCTTGAATTGTTTGTTATGAACGGACTTTACGGCAACCTCGGAATTCCAGCAAATACAGAAGGTTAAGACACAGAGCCAATTCACAAAATGCCGGCAGCCACACGATAAACCCGCAACGAATTGACTTGAAACACCCACCAAGTTTAGAGCTTTTCAATGCACTGCCGCCCCGCAAAAATCACGGCGCAGCAAATGGCTGCTAGAAAGAATCACTTGGCAAAAATACCCAAACAGCCAATTTGCCTTTTGATGAAACCCAAGCGGCATTTCTCCAAAGAAACACAACGGATTTTCAATTGGGAAAGATTCAAATCATGATGAAAAGAAAAGCAAATATTGAACCTTAACTGCTAATTTTACTGAACTTTCCTAGATGCTTCATAACGCCCAATTAAGTAGCCAAAAACGTATAAATACCGCTTCTGCAAGCCACCGTAAACACAAAACTTACCGCAAACTAAAAATGCCACACGTTTTTGGTCTGCTTGAATTGTTTGTTATGAACGGACTTTACGACAACCTCGGAATTCCAGCAAATACAAACGGTTGAGACACAGAGCCAATTCACAAAATGCTGGCAGCTACTCGATAAACCCACAACGAATTGACTAAAAACGCATGCCAAGTTTGGAGTTTTTCAATGACCTGCCGCCCCACTAAAATCACGGTGCAGCAAATGGCTGCTAGATAAGGTCACTTGGCAAAAGTAACCAAACAGCCAATTTGTCTTTCGATGAAATCCAAGCGGCATTTCACCAAAGAAACTTGCAAATATTCAGGTGAGGAAGATTCGAATCATGATGATAAGAAAAGGGAACTTTGAACCTTACCCCATAATTTTGCTACATTTTCTTAGCTGCTTTTATAACGCCAGCTTAAACCGCAGACAACGCACAAATCAAGCCGCTGCATTGCACCTTAAACACTAAATTTACCGCAAACCAAAAATGCCACGCGTTGTTTGTCGGTTTGAAGCTTTTGTTAGAGCGATACAAGCAAACAGGCTTTACTTGGCAATGAAGCACTGAGCTTTCATTCAATGAATGACATCTTAGCCAAAGTGAGTATCTGCAACCAGACCACAATATCCAAAACACCGAACCAGTCGAAGAATTTACAAGAACGAGCCGAAAACCAAACTTCAAAATACGGAATTTCTAATTGGCATGAAATCCCACAGCAACTTGGTTTGCAGAGCATTTCCCACCTTGATTCAAGTTAAGGAATCGAACTCAAAAACACTGAAGCCAGCAACTTTCGAGAACCTAACAATTCTTGAATTCTCAAAGCGCTATAACGCCCAATTAAGTAGCCAAAAACGTACAAATACCGTTTCTGCATATCACCTTAAACACATAACTCACCGCAAACTGAAAATGCCACACGTTTTTGGTCTGCTTGAATTGTTTGTTAGAGCGATACAAGCAAACAGGCTTTACTTGGCAATGAAGCACTTCGCTTGCATTCAATGAACGACATCTTAGCCAAAGTGAGCTTCTGCAACCAGACCACACAACCGAAAACACCGATTCAGTCGAGAATTTAGAAGAGCAACCTGAAAACCAAGCTTCAAAATACGGTGTTCCTAATTGGTTTTGAAAGCTTGCACCAAGTTGGTTTGGGCAGAGCTAACCACCTTGATGTTGGCTGAGAAATTGGACCAAAACCACTGAAACCAGCAACTTTCGAAACCCTTACAACCCTTGAATTTTCAAAGCGCTATAACGCCCTGTTAAGGGGTGAACAACGCAATACCAAAGCCGCCGCATAACACCTTAATCACTTAAATCAACGCATGGTAAAAATGCCACGCGTTGCGAATCCCTCTTGAACAGTTTGTTATGGTTATTTCACAGAGTTACTCAAGAAAAAGTTTGCATTAAGACTCATATACATACTATATTCCTTCGATTTTTTTGTGAGGTGTGTATGACTTATTGGCCTGTTGCTGCCGCTATTGTTATTGGAGCAATTTTCTTACTCGGCGCCGGCATTTTCATGTTAGGTGATTTGTTTCGAGAGTCACCTAATGCTGTATTGAGCTGTTTCGCTATCGGTTTCATTACGTCTTTAGTTTTCTTCTCTTTCCCAATTTGGGGACATTTAATTGTTACTGCTGTTATCGCTGCTGTCTTGCTACTTTTCTATTGTGGATTCAAAGGGTAAATATGATATGAGCTTCAAAAGGACTTGAGGCTAAATTCGGTATTTGAAAATAGCCATAACGCCAGCTTAAACCGCAGACAACGCACAAATCAAGCCGCTGCACTGCGCCTTAAACACTAAAATTACCGCAAACCAAAAATGCCACACGTTGTTTGTCGGTTTGAAGCTTTTGTTAGAGCGATACAAGCAAACAGGCTTTACTTGGCAATGAAGCACTGAGCTTGCATTCAATGAATGACATCTTAGCCAAAGTGAGTATCTGCAACCAGACCACAATACCCAAAACACCGAACCAGTCGAAGAATTTACAAGAACGAGCCGAAAAACAAACTTCAAAATCCGGAATTTCCAATTGGCATGAAATCCCGCAGCGACTTGGATTGCTACAACTTTTCCACCTTGATTCTGGTTGAGAAATCAAAATTTGAAACACGGAAGCCAGCAATTTTCGAGAACCTGACAACCCTTGAATTATCAAAGCGCTATAACGCCAAATTAAGTAGCCAAAAACGTATAAATACCGCTTCTGCAAGCCACCCTAATCACTAAATTTACCGCAAACTAAAAATGCCACACGTTTTTGGTCTGCTTGAATTGTTTGTTATGAACGGACTTTACGGCATCCTCGATTTCCCAGCAAATACAGAAGCCTAAGACACCGAGCCATTTCACAAAATGCTGGCAGCTACTCGATAAACCCACAACGAATTGAATGAAAGAGAGCACCAAGTTTTGAGTTTTTCGATATCTTGCCGCCCCACTAAAATCACGGCACAGCAAATGGCAGCTAGAAATAGCCACTTGGCAAAAGTAACCAAACAGCCAATTTGCCTTTCGATGAAACTAAAGCGGCATTTCACCAAAGAAACACAGCGAATTTTCAATTAGGAAAGACTCAAATCATGATGAGACGAAAAGCAAACATTGAACCTTAGCCTCTAATCTTGCTGGATTTTTCTAGATGCTTCATAACGCCCAGTTAAGTAGCCAAAAACGTACAAATGCTGTTTCTGCAAACTACCCTAAACACAAAACTCAACGCAAACTAAAAATGCCACGCGTTTTTGGTCTGCTTGAATTGTTTGTTATGAACGGACTTTACGGCAACCTCGGAATTCCAGCAAATACATATGGTTGAGACACAGAGCCAATTCACAAAATGCCGGCAGCTACACGATAAACTCACAACGAGTTGACTTAAAACGCCCACCAAACTTGGAGTTTTTCAATGTCCTGCCGCCCCTTGAAAACCACGGTGCAGCAAATGGCTGCTAGAAAGAATCACTTGGCAAAAATACCCAAACAGACAATTTGCCTTTTGATGAAACCCAAGCGGCATTTCACCAAAGAAACACAACGGATTTTCAATTGGGAAAGATCCAAATCATGATGAAAATAATCGCAAACTTTGAACCTTAGCCACTAATTTTACTGGATTTTTCTAGATGCTTCATAACGCCAGCTTAAACCGCAGACAACGCACAAATCAAGCCGCTGCATTGCACCTTAAACACTAAATTCACCGCAAACCAAAAATGCCACGCGTTGTTTGTCGGTTTGAAGCTTTTGTTAGAGCGTAACGAGTACACAAACTCACTTGGCAGAGAAGCACTTTGCTTGCAGTCAATGAACAGCATCTTAGCCAACAAAGCCTTCTGCAACCAGACCACAGAACCCAAAACACCGACTCGGTCGAGGATTTTGAAAAACAAGCAGAGAGCCAAACTTCAAAATACGGTAAACCGGAATGGTTTGAAAAACCTAAAACGACTTGGCTTGCGACGGCTTTCCCATTTTGATGCTGGTTGAGAAAGCGAACTCAAAAACGCTGAAGCCAGCAACTTTCGATAACCTGACAACCCTTGAATTTTCAAAGCGCTATAACGCCAGCTTAAACCGCAGACAACGCACAAAACAAGCCGCTGCATTACGCATTAAACACTAAAATCACCGCAGACCAAAAATGCCACGCGTTGTTTGTCGGTTTGAAGCTTTTGTT
>NZ_JAAUWT010000055.1 GCF_014694455.1 Vibrio sp. S9_S30
CAAAAGCTTCAAACCGACAAACAACGCGTGGCATTTTTGGTTTGCGGTGAATTTAGTGTTTAAGGTGCAATGCAGCGGCTTGATTTGTGCGTTGTTTGCGGTTTAAGCTGGCGTTATAGCGCTTTGATGACTCAAGGGTTGTAATGATTTCGAAAGTTGCTGGCTTCAGTGTTTTTAAGTTCGCTTTCTCAATCAACATCAAGGTGGAAAGCCGTCGCAAGCCAAGTCGCTGTAAGTTTTAAAAACCAATTAGGTTAGCCGGATTTTGAAGCTTGGTTTTCGGTTTGTTCTTCTAAATTCTCGACTGAGTTGGTGTTTTGGGTTTCGTGGTCTGGTTGCAGTAGGTTTTGTTGGCTAAGATGTCGTTCATTGAATGCAAGCTAAGTGCTTCATTGCCAAGCGAGTTTGTATGCTTGTATCGCTCTAACAAACAGTTCAAGCAGACCAAAAACGCGTGGCATTTTTAGTTTGCGGTGGGTTTGGTGATTAAGGTAGCTTGCGGAAGCAGCATTTGTGCGTTTTTGGCTACTTAACTGGGCGTTATGTTTTGTTACTTTATCAGCCTTTATTACATTCTTTATTATTGGGATAATAGCTAGTTTTAACTCTATTTTATGTTTTGGTGAAATCATGTTTACTAGGCTGTTTTCAGCGCTCGAAATTCGGAATGATATAAATGAGGTGCCAAATAAAGGTGGTGTTTATAAACACTTTGTTGATACAGAAGGATTGCAAAAGTTAAATGGTGTCTTTCCTTCTAAGCAAGAAATTATACCTAGTGGTGAGAGTGTTCATCTTCTATATGTAGGTATGGCTAAAGATCTTCGGTATCGGTTAAAGTGGCATTTAGGTATGGTAAATACATCACATTCATGTATTTTGCATGGTACCTTGTCTACGCTACGTTTAAGTTATATTGCTAATCATGAAGATATAGACTGTTTGTCGAAACAAGAGTTATTAAATGTTTTTTTGGATCAGCATGTTTATATCAGCTATAGTCAAACGTCTGATTATGTTGGTATTGAGCAAGCATTGATTAAGCAACATGATCTGCCTCTAAACATTAAGGGGAATCAACATCCTTTTGTCAAAGTGAACAAAGAGCGAAGAAAAAGAACTAAAGAGAATTATATAAATAAGTTCACCTAAGTAAAACAACATAACAAACGCTTCAAGCGGACTGCCAACGCGTGGCATTTTAGGTTTGCAGTGATAATTGTGTTTAAGGCGCAATGCGGTAGCTTTTGTATAGTGTTGTCAGCAGCTTAAGCGGGCGTTATAGCGCTTTGGTGGTTCAAGGGTTGCAAGGTTCTCGAAAATAGCTGGCTTAAGTGCTGGAAAGTTCGATTCCTTAACCTAAATCAAGGTGGAAAATCTTCGCAAACCAAGTTTCAGTAAGCTTTAAAAACCAATTAGGTTAGCCGGATTTTGAAGCTTGGCTTTCGGTTCGTTCTTGTAAATTCCTCGACTGAATCGGTGTTTTGGGCTTTGTGGTCTGGTTGCAGTAGGTTTTGTTGGTTAAGATGCTGTTCATTGAATGCAAGAAAAATGCTTCTCTACCAAGTGAGTTTGTGTACTCGTTACGCTCTAACAAACGCTTCAAGCGGACTGCCAACGCGTGGCATTTTAGGTTTGCAGTGATAATTGTGTTTAAGGCGCAATGCGGTAGCTTTTGTATAGCGTTGTCAGCGGCTTAAGCGGGCGTTATAGCGCTTTGAAAATTCAAGGGTTGTAAGGTTCTCGAATATTGCTGGCTTCAGTGTTTTTGAGTTCGATTCCTTGACCTGCACCAAGGTGGAGAATTCTCTATCAGCCAAGCTGCTTTGGGATCTCATGCCAGTTGAGGACATCGGATTTTGAAGTTTGGTTTTCGGTTTGTTCTTCTAAATTCTCGACCGAATCGGTGTTTTGAGTTTTGTGGTCTGGTTGCAGTAAGTTTTGTTGGTTAAGATACCTTTCATTGAATGCAAGCTAAGTGCTTCATTGCCAAGCTAGTTTGTATGCTTGTATCGCTCTAACAAAAGCTTCAAACCGACAAACAACGCGTGGCATTTTTGGTTTGCGGTAATTTTAGTGTTTAAGGCGTAATGCAGCGGCTTGATTTGTGCGTTGTCTGCGGTTTAAGCTGGCGTTATGAAGCATCTAGAAAAGTTCTGAAAAATTAGGAGTTAAGGCTCTTTATTCGAATCTGGCATCTTCGATATTTTGAAATGATCTCAGCTTGGAAATGTTTTGAGTTTCTTTGATGAAATGCCGCTTGGATTTCATCAAAAGGCAAATTGGCTGTTTGGTTACTTTTGCCGAGTGGCTACTTCTAGCAGCCATTTGCTGCGCCGTGATTTCTGTGGGGCGGCAGGGCATTGAAAACTTCAAAGTTTGGTGTGCGTTTTGAATCAACTCGTTGTGGGTTTATCGTGTAGCTGCCGGCATTTTGTGAATTGGCTCTGTGTCTTAACCATTTGTATTTGTTGGAATTCCGAGGTTGCCGTAAAGTCCGTTCATAACAAACAGTTCAAGCAGACCAAAAACGCGTGGCATTTTTAGTTTGCGTTGAGTTTTGTGTTTAGGGTAGTTTGCAGAAACAGCATTTGTGCGTTTTTGGCTACTTAACTGGGCGTTAGCTGTTTTTGCTGCTCACCACAGAGATTGCATAAAGGGCAACATAATTGGCTAAGAAGAAAAATCAGAAAAGGAGTTAGAGATTGAAAGGGATATTAACGGGTTACGGAGTTATTTTATTTCCGGCATCAGTTGGCGCGTTTGTCGGCTTTGCTCATGGTACTCCAGCAATTTATGTAATTTTTCCTCTGTTAGTTTTATCATGGTTTCAAGCTAATCAACAAAAAGAAATAGAAGAACTTAAGTCAGAGCTGAAAAAAATGAAGTCATCGTTGAAAGGTGGTGATTGAGTGCCAGCATGTAATGAGGTGCTTTCGGTAATCACTGTGAGACAACAGCTAACAAGAGCTTCAAGCCGACAGCCAACCTTTGGCATTTTTGGTTTGGTTGAAGTTTTGTGATTACGTTGGTCTGTTTGAGCTTTCTGGCTGTTGGCTACGGCTTAAGCAGGCGTTAGGTTTACGTTTGAAAACTATGTAATTGTAATATTGACAGGTGCGTCAACTGGTGCTAGATTAAGCCTTAACAACACCCGCCACGCTTCCTTCTCAGAATAGCGCAAATAGGCGGGTTTTTTTTTGCATGGTTATCAGTGAATGGCTAAACAAACGGAAATAAAAAAGCAGCACTATAATAAATCGACTATGTCACCTCAGTCTCTGTTGGATAAGTTAAAGCAAAGAGGTTTAGTTATTCCAGACGAGAATGCTGCGCTGAATGCTTTAAAATTCATAGGATACTTTCGCCTACGTGGTTATTGTTACCCGTTTTATCAAATGACACAAGAGCGAAAGCCTCTCCCCGTGTTACCGAAAACGTTTATTGAGGGTACCACCTTTGATGATATCGTTTCACTATACGAGTTTGACCGTAGAGTTCGTCTACTCATAATTGAAGAAATTCAAAAGGTTGAAGTAGGCTTGCGTACATGTATTAGCGAGCATATGGCAAACAGCCATGGACCTCATTGGTTTATGAATTTAGCTGTCTTAAGTCCTACCTTTGAATACGATGGTTTTCATGCGCGTATAAAAGACGCGAAAGAGCTATTCATTTCACACTACTATGATAACTATCAATCTCCCTCGTTACCTCCATCTTGGATGATAACTGAAGTGCTTACTTTTGGTACCTGGTCACGTCTTTACGCAGATTTGTTTTTGTCTGATCAAAAAGCTATTGCCAAACAATTTGATGTTAAAAGTGGTGAAGTTATGGGATCGTGGTTCCACTGCTTATCACACCTTCGAAACTTGTGCGCACACCATAACCGTGTTTGGAATCGCAGTTTTCAAGTCTTTATGCCTCGAGACACTAAAGAATTGAAAGAACATATGACACGTAAAAATACCTTATATAGTCGACTGTGCGTTATAAAGCATTTGTCTGATCAAGTTTCAGTTTCAAATGGCTTAACAGAGCGTTTGCTGTCTTTACTTGAAAGTGCTCCAAAAGTAGTTACTCTTGAGCAAATGGGGTTCCTTGAGGGGTGGCAAGAGCATACGCTTTGGGCTCCTAAAGAGTCATAAACCTAACAAGAGACTATGGCGTCAATAGCTAATTTTTGGCGCTATCTTTATCCCACATTATACCGTCTCTTAGCATTGAATTAAGTGTCACAACCATCTTTCTCATACAGGCAACTATCGCTACTTTCTT
>NZ_JAAUWT010000056.1 GCF_014694455.1 Vibrio sp. S9_S30
GACTTACGCGATGATTAAGGCGCTGAATAAGCTTACTGGGTTAGGTATGCCTAAAACTTGTCGTATTGACTAATAAATATACGACATGGGACGATTCTGTCTCTGAACTGAATTACGCAACAAAGCCCGTTCACTTGAGAATGGAAGGACAGCCCGTAGTAATACTCGAGCGCTTCATAGTAATCATACCTGTACCCGAAGACACATGGAGGGTATTTGTGGGGGATTTGGCTTTTGAAACCTCGATTTTGAGAGAAGATTTCCTTGGCTACAACGAAAGCAGCCGCCTTGAGTTCTTGCTCGTGCTTTTCATAATCAAACGTTCGTTGGAGTGAGCTTCTCCCTCGGACGGTGATCCTGCGTAGAGTATAAGAGTATAAGAGTGTGTACGTCATTTTCTCTTAAAACCCTACATACCTCCTCTTCAAAGACCGCTTTTGTAGCGCCAAAGACAATGAGATCTACCAGTTCATTTTTAAGTGCATCCAGCATCGAATCTAACCCTTCACCATAAAGGTGTGCTAACCGGTTAGAAATGCTCAGCGATAAGTTAAGAATCCACGAGCATTCATTAGGGTATTGCCGAATTACTGCAAGCTTATATATCTCTTGGGCTATGAAGTTTGTCACATCAGAAAGGGCGTTGCTCTCTTCTTCTAGCTTAAGTTGAGGGGGCGTTTTTATGCTCATGGAATCTACCTGTATGACTGGGCTCGCAAACAGTGTAAAGCCACAAAAAGAAGAATGCTAGGTAGTTGAATAGTGCGGATTTAGCTACCTAGTATTCCATTCTGGCAAGGCCTAGACTTGAGGTTGAAAAGAGGGAGAGTACCAGTGCGGTACGACATTTTGACCTCACCAACAGGCCTGTGGAGGACGCCCCGGCAAAGGTCTGAACGCATTAACTAAGGAGAAATATCATGGCGAACATTGTACAACGAAACTTTCAAAGAAGCTTAGCGGCTTCCGTCACTGCAGTAGCGGAGGAGTTAGGCTTGCCTCAAGCCGAGGTAGTAGAAGTTATGAACGAGGAGTTTGGCTATGTCGACAATGAAAATCCAAATGAAGTTGCAACGCTTATAAAACAAGTCGAACTGGATACCGCAGCTGAAAAACATGCACGAGAAAACAGCGTGACTGTGAGCAAAAGAGCTGTTGTCCTTACAGCTTTGGAGCGGGACGTGGGAACTCTCTCAAGACTTTTTGACGGAAAAGATCCACAGCCCACTTAGTGGCAACAAGCTTTATTGAGTATCCCTTCTTCAAACAACGATAATGAAATCGACATAAGAAAAGGGCGCCATCTTAGGCGCCCTTTCTGTTTGGTCAGTCTTTGTCATCAAACTTTGAATTGCTCAACTATCTCATCCAGTTTTTTGCATTGGTCTGCCAGAGTAGAGCAAGCGTCTTCGGCGGTATCCACCAGCTTAGCCATAGATTCAGTGTGATCTGCGATGCGCTGCATGTTCTGATTGATTTCGTTGCTGACAGAGCTTTGTTCCTCGGCCGCAGTAGCAATCTGAGCATTCATCTCGTTAATCACGACAATAGACGAAGCGATAGAATCAAGTGACCCCCCGCTTTTGCCGCTTGCTCAACAGTCTGGTCACCTGTCTTGCGGCTTGCGGAACTCAGATTACTGTTGAAGCTCTTCTGTTCCCAGCAGACAAAGTTCAAGACGTAAACGCTTTGAACCAACGCATTTTAGAAACCCACAAAATGATCCCTCTTACCTCAATTGGGATTACCGAAGTAGATGGCCAGTCTTACTACACAGCTTTTGGAACTCTCTCTTCGGACTCTAAAGTGGAAAGCGTTGTAGAGGAAGTTTCAGTGTTGTTCCAAAACATCCCTGAAATCCTTGAGACATTCGCTGAATTTCTAAAATAAACAACTGAATAAGGTAGATTTGAATATGGGCGTACTAGCAAAAATTTGGTCAGCAATTAAAGGTACGGTAAACAACGGCGCAGAAGCTGTTATCGACGCGAATGGTATCACTATCCTTGAGCAGGAAATTCGTGAAGCTAATGAAGCAATCCGTCAAGCGGATAACAGCCTTGTGATCGAATTACAAAACGAAAGCGTAGCAATGGCTCAGTTTATGGAAGGTGTAACAGCATTTGCAGGTTACTTTGGCTTGTCTCTGCTTTTCCTCGTGGGTTTTAAGTTCATCTACATGATGGTAACTCCGCATGATGAATGGAAGCTGATCAAAGAAGAAAAGAACGTGTCGGCCGCTGTTGCTCTTGGTGGTGCCCTAGTGGGTTATGCAATTGCCATTGCAAGCGCGGCTAGTAACTCAGTAGGTATCATCGACTACGCAATGTGGGGTTCTATTGCCTTAGTAGCTCAGGTAGGTGGTTTCTTTGTGGTACGTGCTTTGATGATGCCGAAAATCGTTCAGCGTATCGAAAATGACGAAGTACCAGCAGCCGTAGTATTAGCTTCTGTATCTATCGCTATCGGTCTGCTTAACGCAGCTTGCATGACTTACTCATGCGAGGCTGATATGACCGAGAAAAACAACAACAGACGCCGGATGCGTAGTTCTGGGATCAACATCGAGAACAAACGTAAAGCACTGCGCACTTTCGCCCTGACACCAATTGCCCTTGGGCTTGCTGGCTGTGGTTCTAACGAACCTATGGACATCAAGGTATATAAGGATCTTGGTAGCTGTAAAGCAGACGGCCAAGCAAACATTACGGCTGAATGTGACACGGCATACAAATCTGCCCTGCGTGAAGCCGACCGTACATCTCAGAAGTTCTCAAGTGAAGCGCACTGTGAACTCGAATATGGCAATTGTGTGGAGATGCCAGGCAAACTAGGTTGGCGCCCAGAGATGGCTGCTTTCATGGTTGCAAAATTGACTCCGCAGCATCACAGCGACTACTGGATTTCAGATCAATACTCTGACTTGTTCTTTCAGCCCCTGTTCACGTCAAACTCTACGTTTGTCGACCACTACGGCAAGCTGTTCTTTGCTGATGGCAAAGTGATCGGAGACTACGGCAAGTTTAAGAACATTGAGTTCGAAATGTCTCAGTCCTACTTACACCCACTCCCAACAGTGCGTCTGCAAACAGTCGACCTGAACCCGGGCGTGACAGACGCAGCGATTGCAGCCGTGGGCAATGGTGGTGATAGCTGGGACGCCGTGGACACTCTGGCAACAGCGTATATTGCATCCGAAGTGATCGATGAACTAGGTGACTACTCTGAACGCAAACATAAGGAAAAGCTATATAAAGAGCAGCAGAAAATGGGCACTACTGGTGGCATCTACTCAGGCTCAAACAAGACCGCTAAAGATAGCTACAAGCCAACCTACAAGGACAAACCGGTTGTGAAAACCAAGTCAAAAGGTGGCTGGGGCTCGCTCTCATCATCGAAATCAAGCTGGGGAAGCTAAAAACTACCAGCAACCCAAACCAAGGCCTGTTCCGCAGGCCTTTTTCAATCCGGGCGCTTTCTCAAAGCACTCTTGCGGGTCGAGTGAACCATGAGAGGCCTTAAGACAGATTCTGATAACGATAGGGGGAATAATGTTTCGCAAATCACTAATCGCAGCAACAACAGCGACTGCAAGAGACATCGACGCCCGATTAAACATTGGTTCATCCAGTTCGTCGAACGTTGGACACTGGATGAAAGATACGCTATTTGTCCCGATTTTAAGGATGTCGTACGTGAAATCTGCAGGAAGATAGCCAGCAAACTTTTCTATTTTTAAATCTCCGCACGATTCCAAATAGACCTTATGGACATACAGATACCCACCAATCTTCTTTCCGGCTGTACCAGCTCTCTTTAATCCCAAAAGTCTTAATTGTTCGTCCACGAATAGCTCCTGTTTTTGGTCAAGACTATCGCAAGTCCCGGAACGCACAAGTATTCACCCTCAAATACCGTTGGGTATTTCTTGTAAGGCTAGGGGAGCTCGATCTTGAAAACGAAGATGGAGGTTGAGGGAGCACCAGCAGTTTGATCTATAGAAGTATGTTGTCATACACCCACAGTTCAATGACTCCCCCTTTAAGATCTGGTTAAGCGACCACGATGCCATGTATATCTAACAGTTCAGACTCTTGGGCTGTTAGATTCAAACTTGGTTTGTCATCTTTCAAGCAATAAGCGATAAGACCACCGACTAAGTTCAACATAA
>NZ_JAAUWT010000057.1 GCF_014694455.1 Vibrio sp. S9_S30
ATCGCTCTAACAAAAGCTTCAAACCGACAAACAACGCGTGGCATTTTTAGTTTGCGGTGATTTTAGTGTTTAAGGCGTAATGCGGCGGTTTGGTCTGTGCGTTGTCTGCGGTTTAAGCTGGCGTTATGAAGCAGCTAAGAAAATGTAGCAAAATTATGGGGTAAGGTTCAAAGTTCCCTTTTCTTATCATCATGATTCGAATCTTCCTCACCTGAATCTTTGCAAGTTTCTTTGGTGAAATGCCGCTTTGGTTTCATCGAAAGGCAAATTGGCTGTTTGGGTATTTTTGCCAAGTGATTCTTTCTAGCAGCCATTTGCTGCGCCGTGATTTTAGTGGGGCGGCAGGGCATCGAAAAATTCAAAGTTTGATGCTCGTCTTTGTTCAACTTGTTGTGAGTTCATTGTATAGCTGCCGGCATTTTGTGAAATGGCTCGGTGTCTTAGGCGTCTGTATTTGCTGGGAAACCGAGGATGCCTTAAAGTCCGTTCATAACAAACAATTCAAGCAGACCAAAAACGTGTGGCATTTTTAGTTTGCGTTGAGTTTGGTGTTTAAGGTGGTATGCGGAAACGGTATTTATACGTTTTTGGCTACTTAATTGGGCGTTATAACTTTTGAGGAAAAAAATGGGACTTAGAGCATTTGAAAAGGAAGACTATAACCTGCTTATTAGTTGGATCGACTCAGAAAAGTTGAACTACCAATGGGGAGGTCCTCAGTTTAATTTTCCTTTAGATATTACTCAAGTTAGTCAGCACTGTTCTAAGGCTGAAGTAATCCCTTTTATCTTTGTTGTCTCAGGAGAAGACGTTGGTTATGTTGAACTCTTCAAAATTACAGAATCCCATTTTCGAATTTGTCGTGTATTTGTATTAGGTCGTTTTCGAGGGCAGGGTATTTCTAGGCTAATGTTGGTTCAGCTATTAGAATTGGCAAAAGAAAAGTACAACGTTAGTAGATTGTCACTTGCAGTTTTTGACCGAAATACGGTGGCGAAGAATTGCTATGAGTCGTTAGGTTTTTCTGTTACCTCACATGAAGTAGGAACGAGGTCGTTTGAAGGGGAAGAGTGGGGTCTTCTACGTATGGAAAAACAGTTATAACAAAAGCTTCAAACCGACAGCCAACGCGTGGCATTTTTGGTTTGCAGTGAATTTAGTGTTTAGTTTGCAATACGGCAGCTTGTTTTGTGCGTTGTCTGCGGTTTAAGCTGGCGTTATAGCGCTTTGATGATTCAAGGGTTGTAAGGTTCTCGAATATTGCTGGCTTCAGTGTTTTTGAGTTCGATTCCTTGACCTGCACCAAGGTGGAGAATTCTCTATCAGCCAAGCTGCTTTGGGAACTCATGCCAGTTGGGGACACCGGATTTTGAAGTTTGGTTTTCGGTTTGTTCTTCTAAATTCTCGACCGAATCGGTGTTTTGAGTTTTGTGGTCTGGTTGCAGTAGGTTTTGTTGGCTAAGATGCTGTTCATTGAATGCAAGCTAAGTGCTTCATTGCCAAGCGAGTTTGTTTGTATCGCTCTAACAAAAGCTTCAAACCGACAAACAACGCGTGGCATTTTTGGTTTGCAGTGAATTTAGTGTTTAAGGCGCAGTGCGGCGGCTTGTTTTGTGCGTTGTCTGCGGTTTAAGCTGGCGTTATAGCGCTTTGATAATTCAAGGGTTGTAAGGTTCTCGAAAATAGCTGGCTTCAGTGCTTCAAATTTCGATTCCTAAACCCGAATAAAGTTGGAAAAGTTGTCGCAAGCCAAGCCGTTGTAACTATTTCAAACCATTCCTGTTTACCGTATTTTGAAGCTTTGTTCTTGGCTCGTTTTTCTGAATCTTCGACCGAATTGGCGTTTTGGGTGTCGTGGTCTGGTTACAGAAGGTTTTGTTGGTTAGGATGCTGTTCATTGAATGCAAGCAAAATGCTTATCTGCCAAGTGAGTTTGTGTACTCGTTACGCTCTAACAAACAATTCAAACAGACCAAAAACGTGTGGCATTTTTAGTTTGCGTTGAGTTTGGTATTTAAGGTGGTATGCAGAAACGGCATTTGTACGTTTTTGGCAGTTTAATTGGGCGTTATGCTTAATCAAATAAAATCAGTGGTTTATGGTTTTTCTTTGTTCCCTTGGCTGATAGGTTATGCGCTTGTCGGCAAGTTGACTTCATTGGGCGCTGCTTTTCGGACATTTATTCTTTGGCGCTGAAAATTCAGAGTATTGCCTCAATCAAATTTCGGGTAAGCACGAGGTTAGGGCAGTTGGTTCAATCAGCAATTTGATCTTGGGTTTTTGAGTTTTAGCGGCCAAATTTCAAAGTCCGATTTTCAAAACTATGAGGCATTTCGGTTTTCTACGTTTTGGCTTTTGTTTGCAAATCAAGGTCGAGTTAATCTTGGTTCTATTAAAACGTAACCCATTGAAGCTTAAGCATAACAAGGCGTTCAAGTGGGATTCATGCCGCGTGGCATTTTTGGTATGCAGTGAGTTTTGGTGGTGAAAGTGGTCTGCGAAAAGTTGGTTTAAGCGGCATTCACCCCTTAACGCGGCGTTATAGCGCTTTGATGCTGCAAGGTTTGTAAGGTTCTCGAAAATTGTTGGCTTCAGTGCATTTCAGTTCTATTCCGTAACCTGAAGCAATGTGGAAAAGTCATCACAAACCAAGTTGCTGCAAGCTGTTAAAATCAATTAGGTTCGCCAAATTTGGAAGCTGAGCTCTTGGCTCATTTTTTCTAAATCTTCGACCGAATTGGCGTTTTGGGTATCGTGGTCTAGTTGCAGAAGGTTTTGTTGGCTAAGATGCCGTCCATTGAATGCAAGTTAAGTGCTTCATTGCCAAGTGAGTTTGTGTACTCGTTACGCTCTAACAAACGCTTCAAGCGGACTGCCAACGCGTGGCATTTTAGGTTTGCAGTGATAATTGTGTTTAAGGCGCAATGCGGTAGCTTTTGTATTGCGTTGTCAGCAGCTTAAGCGGGCGTTATAGCGCTTTGAGAATTCAAGGGTTGTAAGGTTCTCGAAAATTGTTGGCTTCAGTGCTGGAAAATTCAACTTCTCAGCCAGCTTCAAGTTGGAAAAGTCGTCGCAAGCCAAGTCGCTGTAGGATTTCTAAGCCAATTGAGGTCATCGTACCTTGAAGCTTCGCTTTTCGTTTGTTCTTCTAAATTCTCGACCGAGTTGGTGTTTTAAGTTCTGTGGTCTGGTTGCAGCAGGTTTTGTTGGCTAAGATGTCGTTCATTGAATGCAAGCTAAGTGCTTCATTGCCAAGCGAGTTTGTTTGCTTGTGACGCTCTAACAAAAGCTTCAAACCGACAAACAACGCGTGGCATTTTTAGCTTACGGTAATTTTAGTGTTTAAGGCGCAATGCGGCGGCTTGTTTTGTGCGTTGTCTGCGGTTTAAGCTGGCGTTATGAAGCATCTAGGAAAATCCAGTAAAATTAAAGGCTAAGGTTCGAAATTTGCCTTTCGCATCATCATGATTTGAATCTTTCCCAATTGAAAATCGACAATGTTCCTTTGGTGAAATGCCGCTTTGGTATCATCAATAGGCAAATTGGCTGTTTGGTTACTTTGCCAAGTAACTTTTTCTAGCAGCCATTTGCTTCGCCGTTGCTTTCGTGGGGCGTCAGGGCTTTGAAAAGCTCCAAACTTGGCGGGCGTTTTGAGTCAACTTGGTGTGGGTTTATCGAGTAGCTGCCAGCATTTTGTGAATTGGCTCTGTGTCTCAACCATTTGTATTTGCTGGAATTCCGAGGTTGCCGTAAAGTCCGTTCATAACAAACAATTCAAGCAGACCAAAAACGTGTGGCATTTTTAGTTTGCGGTGAGTTTTGTGTTTACGGTGGTTTGCAGAAACGGTATTTGTACGTTTTTGGCTACTTAATTGGGCGTTATGAAGCAGCTAAGAAGATGTGGCAAAATTATAGGGTAAGGTTCAAAGTTCCCTTTTCTTATCATCATGATTAGAATCTTCTTCACCTGAATCTTTGTAAGTTTCTTTGGTGAA
>NZ_JAAUWT010000058.1 GCF_014694455.1 Vibrio sp. S9_S30
AACTTAGTCGGTGGTCTTATCGCTTATTGCTTGAAAGATGACAAACCAAGTTTGAATCTAACAGCCCAAGAGTCTGAACTGTTAGATATACATGGCATCGTGGTCGCTTAACCAGATCTCAGGTTACTTAAGGCGTAATACCTCTTTGATTTTGTTCATTGGAGTTCTTTTTCTTAGCCATTATCGCTTCCTTAGGTTCTTGTTTAAGAAGTAAAGAATAGCGAGCTATTGATTTAAAAGAGAAAAAGGAAGGGTTTCGGGCATTCCGAAATGGCTGTTCGGTATGCTCCGAAATACGCAGAATGTCCATCACGCGTAAATATCAGCCAAACCCGTCATGTAAAGACGGTTTTCCTGCGTCTAATTTGACCATATCATGATTCACTTGATTGCGATTAAAGCGCACCGCATTTAACGCCTCGACGTAAGGGCGAAGCGCTCCGACCGTCGTAGTTTTGTTGCTTTTTGTAACGCCTTTCAATAGTGCCATCATTTTTTGATAAGCATCGTACTCGGTCGCGCCTGGCATCCCGTTGCCACTCAGGCAGAAGGGAGCCCGTTTGCGTGAAGGCATTTCGTCAATGGCTTCGATGCGAATGTCATGCAACCAGTGTTCAAAGAAGTTATATTCGTAAGTGAACCGATCACCGACATCAAATTTGAAGTCATCAATGTACACTTTGTTAGCATTGTCACTGAATGATAAGCCTCCACTGTAGCTGATACCATAATCTTTGCCATAGATATGAAATTGATGAAGGTGCTCATCATCCCAGCCCTGGGTAATTTGGATGATATAATGCAGACTGGCCAGTGAGGTATTGCCGGCAATTCGAAGTCGGCGCCATATCATCGGGCTCACTCCACACAGCGCCACTTTGATGGAATAGATTTTCATTGTTAGAAATATCCTAGATAAGGCATGTGCTGAGTATCTCTGACAATATCTAAACAGAAAGTCTACAAGGAAATGCCCCCACATTTTTATGCTCTCCAGAATCAAAACTTCTTTTTGAAGTCATAGCTAAGCGTTATGAAAAAGGCTCAGTAATACTTACAAGCAATTTACCGTTTGGGCAATGGGGTCAAACATTCGCAAACGATACAGCGTTGACCTCAGCCATGTTGGATAGGGTTTTACATCACTCACATATTTTACAATTTAAGGGAGAAAGCTACCGAATTAGAGAAAAGAAACAGGCTGGTTTGATGGATCAATCATCAAAATAGGTGGATCAATTTTCAGTTGTTGTTGACAACTTGAATGTAGTATTAGGTAAGGGATTACGCTATGCTGGAGTCTATCGCTCGCAGTCCCCCTAAGTATGATGTCAGGCTTTAAACAGGCCGCTCTCACGACATCTAATATACATACGCCATGTATTTTGCAATGAGTGATTGTTCTGACAAGAACCAGACATTAAGTATTGGAAGGATGAAACCATGACATTAGCTCAAGGACGCTATCATATAGCCACAACAGAAGACCAGCTTAAAGAAGGAAAGAGCATGGCACTTAAAATCAATGGGTACAATGTCCTATTGTGCAAATTCGAAGGTCAATATTACGCGTTTAAAAATAGCTGCCCCCACCAAAGCCGGCCAATGACAAATGCCAAAGTCAAAGCTGGAAAACTGATCTGTCCGTTGCATGGGGCGAAATTTAACTTATCAGATGGCGCATCTTTGGGATCGCTCACCAAGCGTCCACTCACAAGTTATGATATCTTGGTCGAAAACAACGAAGTACATATCAAGCTCCCGTGTGAAATAGAAACCGTCTCCTTGCTAATGGGCTCGGTATGACTCCACATCATCCGGTACTACCGCTTTGGATTGCAAAAGATGAGCAGATCACGTGTCCTGAGTTATTAGACCAATATAAATTAATGCTCAGTGATGAAGAGCGAGCACACTACCTGCGGTTCATCTACGATGGCCATCGGCATCAATATTTAGTTACCCGCGCACTCGTTAGATGCACTTTATCCCGATACTGCCCAGGTATTGCGCCACATCAATGGCAGTTCAAAAAGAATCGCTTTGGCAAACCAGCCATTGTGAACCGGCTCAATGCACCGCTTTACTTTAACCTATCCCACACCAAAGGGGCTGTGGTGTTGGCTGTAAATTATGTAGGTGAAGTAGGGGTAGACATTGAGTGGATACAGAGGCGAGAGAAAATCACTGAAATCGCGACGCATTACTTTACACAACACGAAATTAAAACCTTGCAAGCCATGGACCCCGTAACGCAGCGCCATCACTTTTATCAGCTATGGACGTTAAAAGAGGCATATATCAAAGCGTGCGGGCAGGGGATGTCGCTCCCCCTAAATCAGTTTTATTTTCAATTTTTAAAACAGCATATTCATGTATGTCATACCAAACCAAGCTCCTTGGTAAGCGAAAATTATCAATTTTTGCAGTTTCAATTAGGCACAGAGTATCAAGGTGCCTTGGCTATCCAGTGCACAACTCGTGACTTTTCTTCTCCCGCTATACAGTTTAGACATGTCGTGCCATTGCGCACGGAGCAAAACGATACGCACGTAGAAATGAGCCGTTAATAGGGCCATAACGACTATGCGTTATGACCCTATCTGTTTAATGCCCCCAACGAAACCAATCGAAGCCATCTGGTAGACCATCGGTATCTCTATCAATTCCGATCCGATAACCCGATCCCGGCGGCACAGCTGTGAAAGTCACAGGTCCATGGCACAATCTAAATACTAGGCCAAGTGTCAGTAGTGGGAACCCTCTGTTAGAGGTAAATAAGCCGTACTGATTGTACAAAAAACCTCGCGGCTTGCCGTGCACTAAGTACTTTGCCACCACATCAGCTTCGACCGTTTCACCACCGAGTGTTTTAGAGACACACTTTTCTCTAGCTCGTTTGAGTAGTAGCTTAACCCGCTCAAAGCCTGTATCTGTATAGTGGTTGAGTGTGATCTGCTGCCCCATAATCGGTGCCAAGTCCCAGGGAAAACGAACATATATTGTTCAGTGTCTAGTCGCTGTTGTGTCGTTTGAAATCCAGTGCCTTTGCCTGAATCAAAGAAACGACTGGAGCCAAAAAAGTTCCCGATAGTATCAACACCACCGTCTTTCAAAAAGCCAAACCCTTTGATCTGATCGCCTTTGAAGTCAAATACACTGGGGTCGGGTACCGTGTGCATATTCACATCTTCATTGGGCACAATGCCAAATGCACCTACCCGATTTGCCAAGTTGCGCAAGTGGGGGATCTTCAATATTTGCGGATCCTCTATGTTCTGCCTGCCATTGGTGCCAAAAAAACCTTTTTCTGGTTCCAATGCGTGACATCCTTCGCAACTAAACCCACCGACAAAGTCCATCCCAGTAGATTGATTCAGTAAAATATTATCTAACTCGGACAAAAATACCGCGCGTCGTGTGACTGTTATCTCTGTACCATCAGGCATGGTGACATCTTCTTTGAGACCAAAAAAGAAGTCTCTGCCATTTTGTTGTGATGGCGTTAAGCTATTGTCTAGGTTTCTAACCGGGTTTGGTGGCATAAAAAGTGCCTTTGTAAATGCCCAAAACTCCAGCATTTGCGATTTTGACAGCGGCTCGACCATGCCATTGACTAAATATATAAGATCTCAAAGGAACGAGCATGGATAAGTTAATAGAAACATTTTGTGATGTCGATGATTTTTGCCAGATGTTCATTCCGCAATGGCAACAACAACTTATTGAAAGTGGGG
>NZ_JAAUWT010000059.1 GCF_014694455.1 Vibrio sp. S9_S30
AAGAAAGTAGCGATAGTTGCCTGTATGAGAAAGATGGTTGTGACACTTAATTCAATGCTAAGAGACGGTATAATGTGGGATAAAGATAGCGCCAAAAATTAGCTATTGACGCCATAGTCTCTTGTTAACTGGCTTTTCTAGCGACCACTAAGCCATGGTTACTTGAACCCAATAAAGTTGGTTCATCACAATTTATTAAGTGATAGTCTAACCAAGTTTGGTATTGAGATGGCGTAAAGTTATTCACACCGTTAGATATATAGCGTCCAAAACCATCTGTCGCAGTGTGTCCGATAACAATAAAACCTTTGTCTTGTACCAAACTTTCCACTTCAGTTGGTGTAGCAAAATACCCTACGTTGAAGAAGCTATCTGCTTTCGAGTTTGAAACTGTGCCATGTTTATTTAGTTCGATTAGTACTTCTGGAGTCACTAGTTCTGGAAATTGTTGAGCGAACAGTCCCGCGACAAAAAAACGAGATATGTAGGCAACTGCTAACACTCCATTCGGCTTCAAAATTCGCAATGCTTCGTTGATCGCCAGCTCTCTTTCATGTTGAGTTTTCAAATGGTAAAGAGGTCCTAGGATTACACAAACATCTTGAGAGTTGCTTTCGATAAATGGTACATCACATGCGTTACCTTCAAACACTTTTAATTCGATGCCCTCAGATTTTGCTTTGGTATTTAAAATATCGACTTGGTCAGGCACAAGCTCTACTGCTGTTACATCACAGCCCATTTTTGCAAAAGTCAAAGAATAACGACCTGTAGCTGCTCCCAACTCACACACCGATTTACCTTTTGACAAATAAGGCATTAGTTTATGAATTGTTGTGTCAAACTCTAGCTGTGTGATGTACTGTCGAGTTAGCCTCTCATCTTCATTTGCACCCGTATATTGGGCTATAAGCTCTTCCAATGTTAAATACTCCTTTTGCCAGTTAACGCCCAATTAAGTAGCCAAAAACGTACAAATTCCGTTTCTGCAAACTACGTAAACACCAAACTCACCGCAAACTAAAAATGCCACACGTTTTTGGTCTGCTTGAATTATTTGTTAGAGCGATACAAACAAACAGACTTAACTTGGCAATGAAGCACTTAGCTTGCATTCAATGAACTGCATCTTAGCCAACAAAACCTTCTGCAACCAGACCACAAAACTCAAAACACCGATTCGGTCGAGAATTGAGAAGAACAAACCGAAAACCAAACTCCAAAATCCGATGTCCCCAACTGACATGAGATCCCAAAGCAGCTTGGCTGGTAGAGAATTCTCCACCTTGGTGCAGGTCAAGGAATCGAACTCAAAAACACTGAAGCCAGCAATATTCGAGAACCTTACAGCCCTTGAATTTTCAAAGCGCTATAACGCTCAATTAAGGGATGAACAACACCTTCCCCCACACCTAAAGCATTGTGCCGTAAACACTAAATTTGAAGTAGAAGCAAAAATGCCAAGCGTTGTGAATCCATCTTAAATTACTTGTTATAAGCGTTCTTGAAGTATTCAGGAATCAAATGTGGATACCAACTGACAGAGCCAGCTTTATGGCATATCCAATACTTTTCGTCATACGTTTTCCTTAATGCCAATTCAAACTCTCCTGATTTTTTCACAACTTCAACTTGTGACTTCAGAAGAATATATGCGAGAGCAAGTGGGCAAAAATCTGAGATTTCTTTGAACAAGTGCGCATTGTTATTGGATGTCACTTCTATGCGCATTTTCCGAACACGATCATAAATTTGTTTTAACTCTAAAGGCTCAACAACCAATAAAGCTAGAGCTTTAACCACTAGATCGTCATCAATAGCATATGGGTATGAAGCAAACGTGTCCGTAATACCTTTTACTTGCTTGGACCATGAACTTTTACCCGGAAGATTGGACTGCCAATATTCACATAGTGCATTAGCACAAGATGAGACTGACTGATAATATTGAACCTCAACATCTGCATTGCAGTTGAGATAATCATTAACTTGAAGTTCGTTAAGAGTCTTCTTGATGTTAAATTTCGTTGAGATATGTGCAGACCCTAAAATATCTCTATGTTCATTCTCAGTAACATGGTGCTCAATTTTAATTAATGAGTCGAAACAAACACCTATAAAATACAATTTATGATCAGTTGACTGATTTGACGTCAATGTCTCATTTAAACTTCCCAATGCCTCTTTATATGCATCGTAAGCAGTTTTTGAGCGCATTTTTTTCAAATTACTGATATAGGTTATTAGTGCCATTATTACAGCGCAAGACGTGGCTAACGCAGAGATAGTTGTTGGAATATCACCCAAAATTGCGAGCACATTTTTGGAGTCTTCAAACCTATGATATGTAATGAGAACGAACAAATACATAACACATGCGATAATTACCACTGCTTTCATGAATACCCCGAAATCCTATTTTTTTGTAGCTTATAACGCCCTGCCAAGGGGTGAGCAGCGCAATACCGAAGCTACCGTATACCACCTTAATCACTAAAACCAACACATAGTGAAAATGCCACGCGTTGCGAATCAATCCTGAACAGTTTGTTAGGCTTAGACTTAACCTTTATAAATCATTTAGATTAAAACCTGTATTAACCGCACAACGCTCGATACTGTCCAAATAGTTTACTAACGCAGAGTTCTTCTCATACACAATCTGCGCATAGTCTTTAGACGGAATATGGTCAATATAGTCTGTCGACAACATTACATCTTCAGACCAAGTATTAGAATGAAGATGATCTCGTCCGATATATATTGCGGCAATGATTTGCATTTGTACCTTAGGGGTAAGTTGCCCCATGAAAACGCTAGCTTGTTGAAGAGTTAGCGGAGCAGTGCTTTTTAAAGTATTTATCGCATTATAAATTGGCATTGGAGTTCCTTTATGTGTTTTATATACCCACCAACACACATATGGATTATTCAACTAATATTCAAGGGGTTATACCCAAACTTATCCAAAGGTGTGAAGCCTAACGCCAGCTTAAACCGCAGACAACGCACAAAACAAGCCCCTGCATTGCGCCTTAAACACTAGAATCACTGCAAACTAAAAATGCCACGCGTTGGCTGTCGGTTTGAAGCTTTTGTTAGAGCGATACAAGCAAACAAACTCGCTTGGAAATGAAGAACTTAACTTGCATTCAATGGAGTCTATCTTAACCAACAAAACCTACTGCAACCAGACCACAGAAATTAAAACACCAACTCGATCGGAGAATTTAGAAGAACAAACGAAAAACGAAGCTTCAAAGTACGATGATCTCAATCGGCTTGGAAATCCTACGATGACTTGGCTTGCGACGACATTTCCACCTTGGATATCGTTGAGAAGTCGAGCTCACAAACACCCAAGTCAGCAACTTTCGAGAACCTGACAACCCTTAAATTATCAAAGCGCTATAACGCCCGCTTAAGCCGCTGCCAACGCACTACAACGGCTACCGCATTGCGCCTTAAACACAATTATTGCTGCAAACCAAAAATGCCACGCGTTGGCGGTCGGTTTGAAGCTTTTGTTATGTGATTGCTACCCACCGAAAAGTGCAGTATTTCCAAGACCAAATAGGATTAGAGGAACTGAAATAGGTGAGCTATATACTAAAAATCGCTTGCTTAGAGAAGCCCTATCCACTGGTTCTCCATGCTCATTTTTATCCAAATTTCCTCTTTTAACGC
>NZ_JAAUWT010000060.1 GCF_014694455.1 Vibrio sp. S9_S30
GTGCGTTGTCTGCGGTTTAAGCTGGCGTTATAGCGCTTTGAAAATTCAAGGGTTGTCAGGTTCTCGAAAGTTGCTGGCTTCAGTGTTTTCGAGTTCGATTCCTCAACCATATCTAAGGTGGGAAGTTTTCTACAAGCCAAGTTTCTGTGGGATTTCATGCCAATTGGAAATTCCGGATTTTGAAGTTTGGTTTTCGGTTCGTTCTTGTAAACTCTTCGACTGGTTCGGTGTTTTGGGTATTGTGGTCTGGTTGCAGCAGGTTTTGTTGTCTAAGATGGCTTTCGTTGAATGCAAGCGAA
Source organism: Vibrio sp. S9_S30 (assembly GCF_014694455.1). Taxonomy (GTDB): domain Bacteria; phylum Pseudomonadota; class Gammaproteobacteria; order Enterobacterales; family Vibrionaceae; genus Vibrio. The sequence goes on from NZ_JAAUWT010000060.1 coordinate 300, forward strand.
GTGCTTCATTGCCAAGTAAAGCCTGTTTGTTTGTATCGCTCTAACAAACAATTCAAGCAGACCAAAAACGTGTGGCATTTTTAGTTTGCGGTAAATTTAGTGATTAAGGTGGCTTGCAGAAATCGTATTTGTACGTTTTTGGCTACTTAATTGGGCGTTATAGCGCTTTGAAAATTCGAGGGTTGTAAGGTTCTCGAAAATAGCCAACTTCAGTGCTGGAAAGTTCAACTTGTCAGCCAGTATCAAGCTGGAAAAGTCGTCGCAAGCCAAGTCGCTGTGGGATTTCTAAGCCAATTGAGGTCATCGTACCTTGAAGCTTCGCTTTTCGCTTGTTCTTCTAAATTCTCGACCGAGTTGGTGTTTTAAGTTCTGTGGTCTGGTTGCAGCAGGTTTTGTTGTCTAAAATGTCGTTCATTGAATGCAAGCGAAGTGCTTCATTGCCAAGTAAAGCCTGTTTGCTTGTATCGCTCTAACAAGCGCTTCAAGCCGACCGCCAACGCGTGGCATTTTTGGTTTGCAGTAATGATTGTGTTTAAGGCGCAATGCGGTAGCCGTTGTGTTGCGTTGGCAGCGGCTTAAGCGGGCGTTATAGCGCTTTGAAAATTCAAGGGTTGTCAGGTTATCGAAAGTTGCTGGCTTCAGTGCTTTGTGTTCGATTTCTCAACCAACATCAAGGTGGTTAACTCGGCGCAAACCAAGTTGCTGCAAGTTTTTAAAACCAATTGAATTCGCTGAATTTTGAAGTTTTGCTCTTGGTTCGCTTTTCTAAATTCTCGACTGATTCGGTGTTTCGGGTATTGTGGTCTGGTTGCAGAGGATTTTGTTGGCTAAGATGCAGTTCATTGAATGCAAACTAAATGCTTCATTGCCAAGCGAGTTTTTGTTTGTATCGCTCTAACAAAAGCTTCAAACCGACAAACAACGCGTGGCATTTTTAGTTTGCGGTGATTTTGGTGTTTAAGGCGTAATGCGGCGGCTTGGTCTGTGCGTTGTCTGCGGTTTAAGCTGGCGTTAGTTCACAGGAGTATTAATGGACTATTTAAGTTTAGCTGTTGGTTTTCTCGTAGGCACAGCAACTGGTGCGGCTGGTACATATTTCGGAAATAAATACACTGACCAAAGGAAAGCGAAAGAGCAGAAGAAAGAGATTAAGTCTTTCTTCAAGTCTTTATGGAATAAACACGAGCCTTTACTAAAGGAAATGAAGCAAGATCTAAAGAACCCTGATTTCAAGTTTCATCGAGAGTTTTTCCTCTTAAGTCGCTCATGGAGTTTCAACCATGCAGGTAAGTTTCTCGCTTACTACCTTGAGGAGCATGAAGAGCTAGAGCAACAACTGAAAATTCTAGAGTCGCATGGCCTGATTATTGAAGTCACCGAGTATGGAAAAAATGTAAAGAAATATCAGTTCTCAGAACATTTGGCGGAGCACTTGTTGGCAGAGTGAACTAACAAGCAATTTAAGAGGGATTCACAACGCTTGGCACTTTTGCTTCTACTTCAAATTTAGTGTTTATGGCACAATGTTTTAAGTTTGAGTGGAAGCGTTGTTCACCCCTTAATTGGGCGTTATAGCGCTTTGATAATTCAAGGGTTGTCAGGTTCTCGAAAGTTGCTGGCTTCAGTGTTTTCGAGTTCGATTCCTCAACCATATCTAAGGTTGGAAATTCTCTACAAGCCAAGTTGCTGTGGGATTTCATGCCAATTAGAAATTCCGGATTTTGAAGTTTGGTTTTCGGCTCGTTCTTGTAAATTTTTCGACTGGTTCGGTGTTTTGGACTTTGTGGACTGGTTGCAGGTACTCACTTTGGCTAAGATGTCGTCCATTGAATGCAAGCTAAGTGCTTCTTTGCCAAGTGAGTTTGTGTACTCGTTACGCTCTAACAAACGCTTCAAGCGGACTGCCAACGCGTGGCATTTTAGGTTTGTAGTGATAATTGTGTTTAAGGCGTAATGCGGTAGCTTTTGTATAGCGTTGTCAGCAGCTTAAGCGGGCGTTATATGCTTTCAAGTTTCAAACAATAAAAGGACTTAAAAATGATTCTAAATCACATCTCAGTTGGCGCTTCTGATGTCGCAAAAGCTGTTGGTTTCTATGACTCAGTTCTTTCTACGTTGTCTATTAAGCGTGCCCACTATATAGAAAATATCGCAGCTGCTTATGGTGAGAGCTTTGAATTTTGGGTCGGAAGTCCCTGTGAAGGAAAAGCTACATCAAGTAATGGTGCTCATATTGCTTTTAATGCGCCTTCAAAAGAAGCTGTTGACCAGTTCTATGCTACAGCCATTGAGTTAGGTGGTTCATGTGCAGGTAAGCCAGGATTTAGACCAGAGTATGGTGAAACTTACTACGCAGCATTCGTACGTGACTTAGACGGAAACAAAATCGAAGCAGTTTCAATGTAGCTTCGAGTGCGCATATAACAAATTGTTCAACAGGGACAAAAAACGTATGCCATTTTTCGCTTCGCTACAAAGTATGGCACACTAGTTTTTTGCCCGTTAACAAGGCGTTATGTAAAGCGGGTAAAATCGGTATTATTCTGTTTATTCGTTCTCTCTACCCATCGATTTTCATCCTCGTCAAATTCAGCTCTTTCTGTCCTGATTCTTTGCCAAATTAGCCGTAAAACATGCCAAGGTTCGTGAGTTTCCTCATTCAGTTTCAGTGTTGGTTCGTGGTTAGTTTTGCGGGCTTAAAGTGCGGAAAGGGCAAGGTTAACGAAAGTCTCCATTTGCTGATGGTTTCTTTCGTTCGGCTTCCCAGATTCAAAAGCATTTTTGGTCGCTGGTCATCACTATTTTTCGCTTGTTGAAGCTTGGTCTGTAACATTGCTGGCTCTGCAAATTCGTGAACACTGTTGGGTTCTTTGGTTTTGGCTATTTCTTCGGTCGTACAGGCTTGGTTTTTCGTGGTAACTTGGGCTTATGTGGCTGAATTTACATAACAAAGCGTTCAAGACTGATTCCCAACGCTAGGCGTTTTCGACTTACTTTGAGTTAAGTGTTTATGTCACAATGCTTTAGGTAGGGTGGTAGCGTTACTCACCACTTAACGCGGCGTTATAGCGCTTTGATGATTCAAGGGTTGTCAGGTTCTCGAAAGTTGCTGGCTTCAGTGTTTTCGAGTTCGATTCCTCAACCATATCTATGGTGGAAAGTTCTCAGCAAACCAAGTTGCTGTAAGCTTTTAAAACCAATTAACCTCAGATCTGGTTAAGCCGTCGTGATGCCATTACTTTCTAACAGCTCAAGCTCTTGAGCTGTTAGATCTAAGTGGGGCTTCTCATCTTTCAGGCAATAGGCTATCAATCCTCCCAATAGATTCA
>NZ_JAAUWT010000061.1 GCF_014694455.1 Vibrio sp. S9_S30
TCCGTATGTTGCCAGATTGCGTTCGGGTCATTCAAGGCGATGGGATCTCTCAAACCACCATCGAACATATTCTCTCTGAACTTAAATCCAAAGAAATCAGTGCCGATAACTTAGCGTTTGGCATGGGCGCAGAATTGCTGCAAAAGGTAAACCGAGACACCATGAAGTTTGCCATGAAAGCCTCGGCCATTTGCATTGATGGGAAGTGGCACGATGTATTCAAAGATCCGGCGACCGATCCTAATAAAGCCTCTCGGAAAGGTCGCTTAGCCGTTATCGAAGCATCCAATTGGGAGACAATCCGTGAAGATGAATTAAACGGGCGTGAAAACGCACTTCAAGTGGTGTTCAAAGACGGGCAAGTACTTAAACGCCATACGCTACAAGACATCCGCGATCGCATTCAAACTTACGCCTGATTGTCATAATCATGCGCTCGTTGTTGCCACATCTAGATGTGGCAACAACCTATTTATTCTTTCACCAAAATATCTCTTATCTTGAAATAATTATAGACAATAAATATATTCAATCCTTTTCCAAACTAAAGCAATCAAGTGACTTTACATATTTATGTATGTTTAATCGCAAATATTCTATTTTTATTACTACTTTCGTCCTAAATATGGAAATAAAGGTTAGCTATTGTACTATGTGCATAAAGTATATGGAGATAATAGATGAATTTCTTAGTATTGACCCAAGAAAAAATATATAAATTTGATTCCAATTTTATCAATTATTTTTATCCATCAGACAAAATGTACACTCATTGTATTCAAATAAATAACAATAATATTACCAATAAAGAACTAGAAAGCTATAAGAATACAAAGTACGCAGGTCCACTAAACGTATTACCTAATAATAATAATGGTGAGAAGCGTAAACAGGCATTTTTAAAAGAACTTGATCGTCAAGCATCACACCAAGCGACAAAAACTACGAATCGGCTTCATTGGGGCGGAAAGGCTATTCCTCCTTCCCCAAAAGCCAGATCTTTAGCGCCAGTATTACATGGTTCATCGTTAACTAAACAAACCACTAGTGTTGCTGGTCGTGCAATGGCTGTAGGAATCATTCTTCAAACTGGTCGATCGATGATCTTATATACAAGTGTAAAGGAAATACTAAAGAAGTTTGCAAAAAAGATTTCAGAAAAATACAAGGATGCAGAAGGAGCGGTTTTTTCCGTAAATATAATCTATTTGAAAGTATCTAGAGAATATGGTAGCGCCCCAATCCTTGGTAGTATCCACCTGTTAAAAACTATAAATCCTGCTGACAACTACTCACCAAACTCATTCGTTAATGAATCTATTAATAGTATTTGTCAGCCAAGTTATAAATCAACGTCAGAAAGTATTGAGAGTATTAAAATAAGTAACCTAGAGAATAAGAATCAATATGGAACGGCTACTCTATTTGTACAATGTAAATGGTAAGTTATGAAAAAGATAATTTTTTCTACTCTCGCATCCCTTGTGTTGTTCACAATTATATTGTTTACCTATAAAACTGCTGACGACAAAGGCGAAGAGTTACGTCTTATTTTAAATAATATTTATTCTGAAGATAGTGAGGTTCGACGTAACTCCATCACTTCACTCAAGAAAATTTCTGACAACGGTAATTCAATTGCTCAATATAGATATTCTGAAGTTTTACTTAGAATGAATAAACAAGAAGAAGCCATTAAGTACTTGCAGATGTCATCAGAGCAAGGTGAGATGATTTCGACTGAGCTACTTGGTTTGCTTTTACTAGAAAATGAGAAAGACAAGTATCAAGGCTTTAAACTGCTGGTTGAGAACGCCGAAAATGGATTTTCTACCAGCCAGCTATACTTAGGCATTTGTTTCCAAACAGGTGAATGTGGCTTTTCGAAAAATGACTATTTATCGTATCACTGGTTAACATCTGCCAATGACAACGGTGAAGAATCCGCTAGTTTCCATTTAGATGGTAGTGAAAAGCAAAAACTAGAAGAATCTACTTACTCTGAAGAAACTAAAAAGATTCTTTGTGAACTTGATAGCGGTAAGTGCTAAATTGGATGTTGCCACATCTAGATGTGGCAACACCTCTTTACTCTCGCGTAACTGTTCTTAGAAACAGGAGATCAGTGGAAGGTAAATCCACCGTCCACATTCACTGCCTGACCCGTCACGTGCTCTGCCTGAGCAAAATACACAGCAAGTTTCCCCATATCCTCCGGTGTTTGACCAACCCCTTGAGGGATCAAAATATCCTGATGTCGCGCCCAAGACTCTTCCATGGTTTCACCTTCCAGCTTCCAACGCTCGGCTAGCCCATCCGGTCCGTACCACATTGACGTAGGCACAATGCCCGGACAAATCGCATTAACCGTAATTCCTGTGCGTTGTACTTCTTTTGCCAGCGAATTGGTAAACCCGACCACCGCAAATTTCGATGCGCAGTAGTGAGCCAAATCTGGGAAGCCTTCTTTTCCTGCAATGGAAGCGACATTAATGATCCGTCCGCTACCCGCTTTTTTCATAGTGGTAATTTCAGCTTTACAACACAAGAACACCCCTTTGGTATTCACATCGTTCACAAAGTCCCAGTCTTCTTCGGTTAATTCTTCAACAGATTTTATACTGATAACTCCAGCATTGTTTACCGCTATATCCAGCGTTCCAAAGTGTTCTACAGCTTTCGATACCATGCTTTGCACATCTTCCCATTTTGAAATATCACTTTGCAGAGCCAGTGTCTCAACGTCATAACCAGCCAGCTCTTTTGCTGTGGCTTGCGCATTATCTACATTGATATCGGCGATCACTAAATTGCACCCCAGCTTGGCAAACTCCATTGCTATACCTTTGCCAATCCCTCTCCCCGCACCTGTCACGAGCACTGTTTTTCCTTTCAGAGACATTAAAGTTTCCTTTCTGTTTATTGGTTTATTCATACCTCAATAGTCAAAAAGTGTTCCTGATAGAAAGATCGAACAACTCTTTAATAAATAGAGTTTTTAGAAGAATTAGAAACCTATGTAGCGTTGCAAGGAGGAGTTAAATGCAACAGGTGTGGCATTGATGAAGCGAAAGCGGTATTAACGGCACACGGTGAACCTTTCAATGAAGCTGGCTGGCAGTATATTTTGGAGACGCACAAAGGCTATCTGCCCATTGAAATCCAAGCGCTCCCTGAAGGCAGTGTTGTGCCTGCGCGTACACCTTTGGTACAAATTCAAAATACGGATCCAAAATGCGCTTGGTTAACCAGCTACCTTGAAACATCCTTATTGAGAGCGGTTTGGTACCCAACCACCG
>NZ_JAAUWT010000062.1 GCF_014694455.1 Vibrio sp. S9_S30
GTATAGCTGCCGGCATTTTGTGAAATGGCTCGGTGTCTTAGGCGTCTGTATTTGCTGGGAAATCGAGGATGCCTTAAAGTCCGTTCATAACAAACAATTCAAGCAGACCAAAAACGTGTGGCATTTTCAGTTTGCGGTGAGTTATGTGTTTAAGGTGATATGCAGAAACGGTATTTGTACGTTTTTGGCTACTTAATTGGGCGTTAGCTGCCATCCATGTTCAGAGGAGGAACAATAAATGGAATATCCACTTAAAGGAGCATGTCAGTGCGGACAAGTTACCTATGAATTACATGACAAACCATTAATGGTCTTTGCTTGTCACTGTACAGAGTGTCAAAAGTTATCTACTAGCCCATTTAGCATCACAGCAGTTGTTGATGCAGAAAAAATAGAGTTTTCTGGTCAACTGAAAAGTTGGGAGCGCTTAGCAGATAGTGGCAATCGTAACTGTGCGATGTTTTGTCCAAACTGTGGAAACAGAATTTATCATTTCAACCCAGATGCACCGGAAACAGTTAAGTTAAAGTTAAAACCAATTGATCTATCGTCAGCGGACATTTTTGAACCTCAAGCGCATGTTTGGGTTAGTGAAAAACTCGATTGGTATCATATACCAAATAATGTAAAGGTCTTTCCTAAGCAGCCGGGCTAGCAGCTAACAAACTGCTTAAGAGGGATTCGCAATGCGTGGCATTTTTACTAAGCGTTGAATTTAGTGATTAAGGCGGTATGCGGCGGCTTCGTATTGTGTTGCTCACCCCTTGTTAGGGCATTATATCGCTTTGATAATTCTGGGGTTGTAAGGAATTCGAAAGTTGCTGGCTTCAGTGTTTTTGAGGTCGATTCCTTAGCCTGAATCAAGGTGGTAAACCTTAGTAAACCAAGCCATTGCAGTTCTTCCAAATTATCTGGGTTCATCAAATTTTGAAGCTTGATTTTCGGTTTGTTCTTCTAAATTCTCGACTGAATCGGTGATTTGGGTTTAGTGGTCTGGTTGCAGTGGATTTTGTTGGCTAAGATGCAGTTCATTGAATGCAAGCTAAGTGCTTCATTGCCAAGTGAGTTTGCTTGCTTGTATCGCTCTAACAAAAGCTTCAAACCGACAAACAACGCGTGGCATTTTTGGTTTGCAGTGAATTTAGTGTTTAAGGCGTAATACAGCGGCTTGTTTTGTGCGTTGTCTGCGGTTTAAGCTGGCGTTATAGCGCTTTGAAAATTCAAGGGTTGTCAGGTTCTCGAAAGTTGCTGGCTTCAGTGTTTTCGAGTTCGATTCCTCAACCCACATCAAGGTGGTTAACTCGGCGCAAACCAAGTAGCTGCAAGCTTTCAAAACCAATTGGGAATGCTGGATTTTGAAGCTTGGTTTTCGGTTTGTTCTTCTCAATTCTCGACTGAATCGGTGTTTTGGGCTTTGTGGACTGGTTGCAGGTACTCACTTTAGCTAAGATGTCGTCCATTGAATGCAAGCGAAGTGCTTCATTGCCAAGCGAGTCTGTTTGCTTGTATCGCTCTAACAAAAGCTTCAAACCGACAAACAACGCGTGGCATTTTTAGCTTGCGGTGAATTTAATGTTTAAGGCGCAATGCAGCGACTTGTTTTGTGCGTTGTCTGCGGTTTAAGCTGGCGTTATAGCGCTTTGATAATTCAAGGTTTGTAAGGGATTCGAAAATTGCTGGCTTCAGTGTTTTCGAGTTCGATTCCTCAATCATATCCAAGGTGGAAAATCCTCAGAAAACCAAGTTGCTGTAAGCTTTAAAACCAATTGGGTTAGCCGGATTTTGAAGTTTGGCATTCGGTTTGTTCTTCTAAATATTCGACTGATTCGGTGTTTTGAGTTTTGTGGTCTGGTTGCAGTAGGTTTTGTTGGCTAAGATGCCGTCCATTGAATGCAAGTTAAGTGCTTCATTGCCAAGTAAAGTGCTTCATTGCCAAGTAAAGTCTGTTTGCTTGTATCGCTCTAACAAAAGCTTCAAACCGACAAACAACGCGTGGCATTTTTAGTTTGCGGTGAATTTAGTGTTTAAGGTGCAATGCGGCAGCTTGTTTTGTGCGTTGTCTGCGGTTTAAGCTGGCGTTATGAAGCATCTAGAAAAATTCAGTAAAATTAGGGGATAAGGTTCAACGTTTGCTTTTCTTTTCATCATGATTAGAATCTTTCCCAATTGAAAATCCGTTGTGTTTCTTTGGTGAAATGCCGCTTGGGTTTCATCAAAAGGCAAATTGGCTGTTTGGGTATTTTTGCCAAGTGATTCTTTCTAGCAGCCATTTGCTGCGCCGTGATTTTTGCGGGGCGGCAGTACATTGAAAAACTCCAAACTTGGCGGATGTTTTAAGTCAACTCGTTGTGGGTTTATCGTGTAGCTGCCAACATTTTGTGAAATGGCTCTGTGTCTCAACCTTCTGTATTTGCTGGGAAATCGAGGATGCCGTAAAGTCCGTTCATAACAAACAATTCAAGCAGACCAAAAACGTGTGGCATTTTTAGTTTGCGGTAAATTTAGTGATTAAGGTGGCTTGCAGGAACGGCATTTGTACGTTTTTGGCTACTTAATTGGGCGTTATAGCGCTTTGATAATTCAAGGGTTGTAAGGAATTCGAAAGTTGCTGGCTTCAGTGTTTTTGAGTTCGATTCCTTGACCTGCACCAAGGTGGAGAATTCTCTATCAGCCAAGCTGCTTTGGGATCTCATGCCAGTTGGGGACACCGGATTTTGAAGTTTGGTTTTCGGTTTGTTCTTCTAAATTCTCGACCGAATCGGTGTTTTGAGTTTTGTGGTCTGGTTGCAGTAGGTTTTGTTGGCTAAGATGGTTTTCATTGAATGCAAGCTAAGTGCTTCATTGCCAAGTGAGTTTGTATGCTTGTATCGCTCTAACAAAAGCTTCAAACCGACAAACAACGCGTGGCATTTTTGGTTTGCGGTGATTTTAGTGTTTAAGGCGTAATGCGGCGGCTTGTTTTGTGCGTTGTCTGCGGTTTAAGCTGGCGTTATAGCGCTTTGAGAATTCAAGGGTTGTCAGGTTCTCGAAAGTTGCTGACTTCAGTGTTTTTGAGTTCTATTCCTTAGTCAGCTTCAAGGTGTGAAATTCTCCGCAAGCCAAGTCGTTGTGGGATTTCCAAGGCTTTGTTGCGTAATTCATTGGAACTAAATCAAGAACCTACGATCTGATCAGCTACATTCACTTCACCTCGTAGCCCAATGCCTAAACCTTGTTACAAAACCACCAACTGGAAGCAATACAATCA
>NZ_JAAUWT010000063.1 GCF_014694455.1 Vibrio sp. S9_S30
ATAAACCTTGGTTGTTTGCCATACGCCTTTTTGTCTTCACTTTTGAAAAGTGAACGCAAATTGAAACCTCTTGGGGTTGTATGGTTAAGTGACTAAGCGTACACGGTGGATGCCTTGGCAGTCAGAGGCGATGAAGGACGTATTAACTTGCGATAAGCGTAGATTAGGCAGTAAAAGCCACTTGAGTCTACGATTTCCGAATGGGGAAACCCACTTACATAAGTAAGTATCCTTAACTGAATACATAGGTTAAGGAAGCGAACCGGGGGAACTGAAACATCTAAGTACCCCGAGGAAGAGAAATCAACCGAGATCCCGAAAGTAGCGGCGAGCGAAATTGGGTTAGCCCTTAAGCTTTTTATGCGTCAGGTGAAGCTTCTGGAAAGGAGCGCGATACAGGGTGATAGCCCCGTAACCGACAACGTATTTAAAGTGAAATCGAGTAAGGCGGGACACGTGATATCCTGTCTGAATATGGGGGGACCATCCTCCAAGGCTAAATACTCCTGACTGACCGATAGTGAACCAGTACCGTGAGGGAAAGGCGAAAAGAACCCCTGTGAGGGGAGTGAAATAGAACCTGAAACCGTGTACGTACAAGCAGTAGGAGCACCTTCGTGGTGTGACTGCGTACCTTTTGTATAATGGGTCAGCGACTTATATTCAGTGGCAAGGTTAACCGTTTAGGGGAGCCGTAGGGAAACCGAGTCTTAACTGGGCGATTTAGTCTCTGGATATAGACCCGAAACCAGGTGATCTAGCCATGGGCAGGTTGAAGGTTGAGTAACATCAACTGGAGGACCGAACCGACTAATGTTGAAAAATTAGCGGATGACTTGTGGCTAGGGGTGAAAGGCCAATCAAACCTGGAGATAGCTGGTTCTCCCCGAAAGCTATTTAGGTAGCGCCTCGGACGAATACTACTGGGGGTAGAGCACTGTTAAGGCTAGGGGGTCATCCCGACTTACCAACCCTTTGCAAACTCCGAATACCAGTAAGTACTATCCGGGAGACACACGGCGGGTGCTAACGTCCGTCGTGGAGAGGGAAACAACCCAGACCGCCAGCTAAGGTCCCAAATGACTACTAAGTGGGAAACGATGTGGGAAGGCTCAGACAGCCAGGATGTTGGCTTAGAAGCAGCCATCATTTAAAGAAAGCGTAATAGCTCACTGGTCGAGTCGGCCTGCGCGGAAGATGTAACGGGGCTAAGTAGTCAACCGAAGCTGCGGCTGCATACTTTGTATGCGGGGTAGGGGAGCGTTCTGTAAGCGGTTGAAGGTGGTTCGTAAGGGCTGCTGGACGTATCAGAAGTGCGAATGCTGACATGAGTAACGATAAAGGGAGTGAAAAACTCCCTCGCCGGAAGACCAAGGGTTCCTGTCCAACGTTAATCGGGGCAGGGTAAGTCGACCCCTAAGGCGAGGCAGAAATGCGTAGTCGATGGGAAACGGGTTAATATTCCCGTACTCGATCAAATTGCGATGGGGGGACGGAGAAGGCTAGGTGGGCCTGGCGATGGTTGTCCAGGTTCAAGTGCGTAGGCTGATGGTTTAGGTAAATCCGGATCGTCATTAAGGCTGAGACACGACGTCGAGCTGCTACGGCAGTGAAGTCATTGATGCCATGCTTCCAGGAAAAGCCTCTAAGCTTCAGATTTGATGGAATCGTACCCCAAACCGACACAGGTGGTCGGGTAGAGAATACCAAGGCGCTTGAGAGAACTCGGGTGAAGGAACTAGGCAAAATGGTACCGTAACTTCGGGAGAAGGTACGCTCTTGACGGTGAAGTCCCTTGCGGATGGAGCTATTAGGAGTCGCAGATACCAGGTGGCTGCAACTGTTTATTAAAAACACAGCACTGTGCAAAATCGTAAGATGACGTATACGGTGTGACGCCTGCCCGGTGCCGGAAGGTTAATTGATGGGGTTAGTCTTAGGACGAAGCTCTTGATCGAAGCCCCGGTAAACGGCGGCCGTAACTATAACGGTCCTAAGGTAGCGAAATTCCTTGTCGGGTAAGTTCCGACCTGCACGAATGGCGTAATGATGGCCACGCTGTCTCCACCCGAGACTCAGTGAAATTGAAATCGCTGTGAAGATGCAGTGTACCCGCGGCTAGACGGAAAGACCCCGTGAACCTTTACTACAGCTTGGCACTGAACATTGAACCTACATGTGTAGGATAGGTGGGAGGCTTTGAAACGCAGTCGCTAGATTGCGTGGAGCCGTCCTTGAAATACCACCCTTGTAGCTTTGATGTTCTAACTTAGCCCCATGAACTGGGGTGAGGACAGTGCCTGGTGGGTAGTTTGACTGGGGCGGTCTCCTCCCAAAGAGTAACGGAGGAGCACGAAGGTGGGCTAAACACGGTTGGACATCGTGTGGTTAGTGCAATGGCATAAGCCCGCTTAACTGCGAGAATGACAATTCGAGCAGGTGCGAAAGCAGGTCATAGTGATCCGGTGGTTCTGAATGGAAGGGCCATCGCTCAACGGATAAAAGGTACTCCGGGGATAACAGGCTGATACCGCCCAAGAGTTCATATCGACGGCGGTGTTTGGCACCTCGATGTCGGCTCATCACATCCTGGGGCTGAAGTCGGTCCCAAGGGTATGGCTGTTCGCCATTTAAAGTGGTACGCGAGCTGGGTTTAGAACGTCGTGAGACAGTTCGGTCCCTATCTGCCGTGGGCGTTGGAAGATTGAAGGGGGCTGCTCCTAGTACGAGAGGACCGGAGTGGACGAACCTCTGGTGTTCGGGTTGTCATGCCAATGGCATTGCCCGGTAGCTAAGTTCGGGATCGATAACCGCTGAAAGCATCTAAGCGGGAAGCGAGCCCTGAGATGAGTCTTCCCTGATACTTTAAGTATCCTAAAGGGTTGTTCGAGACCAGAACGTTGATAGGCAGGGTGTGTAAGCGTTGTGAGGCGTTGAGCTAACCTGTACTAATTGCCCGTGAGGCTTAACCATACAACACCCAAGGGGTTTTGTGGGCTCAAAGCAAGAACGAATTGAATGTGTAGAAATAGAACTTAGAAACAGCTTTCCGAATTTTTGTTTTCAGATATTAAGAGAATCTGAAAGCAAGTCGAATTTGCTTGGCGACCATAGCATTGTGGACCCACCTGATTTCCATGCCGAACTCAGAAGTGAAACGCAATAGCGCCGATGGTAGTGTGGGGTCTCCCCATGTGAGAGTAGGACATCGCCAGGCTTT
>NZ_JAAUWT010000064.1 GCF_014694455.1 Vibrio sp. S9_S30
TCCGTTCATAACAAACAATTCAAGCAGACCAAAAACGTGTGGCATTTTCAGTTTGCGGTGAGTTATGTGTTTAAGGTGATATGCAGAAACGGTATTTGTACGTTTTTGGCTACTTAATTGGGCGTTATGACTATCTCGAATAAAAAGGATCTTTACACATGAAGAAGTTGTTTTGGTGGAATCTTAGCACTCAAGAAAAAGCGAGTCGTTCATTCATCTTAACGCCTATCATCGGTATTTTGGTTTTCCTAGCACTTCAGGATTCTAGTCTCTCTGGTTTCCAAGTCAGTGGAATCATCTTAGGTAGTATGGCATTGATGGTGTTACAGGGCCTATATTACAGGCGGAAAGATAGCAACAATGGCGATATAAAATGAACTATAGTCATTGACAATAATCCTTATTAAAAACAGTGTTTGACTCTTGAGATGGTAATCTGAGGCTCCATAGTCATAACAAGGCGTTCAAGAGGGATTCGTGCCACGTGGCATTTTTGGTTTGCGTTGATTTTTGTGGTGAAGGCGGTCTGCAGAAAGTTGGTTTATGCGGCACTCACCCCTTAACGCGGCATTATAGCGCTTTGAAAATTCAAGGATTGTCAGGTTCTCGAAAGTTGCTGGCTTCAGTGTTTTCGAGTTCGATTCCTCAACCATATCTAAGGTAGGAAATTCTCTACAAGCCAAGTTTCTGTGGGATTTCATGCCAATTGGAAATTCCGGATTTTGAAGTTTGGTTTTCGGTTGCTCTTCTAAATTCTCGACTGAATCGGTGTTTTGAGGTTCGTGGTCTGGTTGCAGAAGATCTTGTTGGCTAAGATGTCTTTCATTGAATGCAAGCTAAATGCTTCATTGCCAAGTAAAGTCTGTTTGTTGGTATCGCTCTAACAAAAGCTTCAAACCGACAAACAACGCGTGGCATTTTTGGTTTGCGGTGAATTTAGTGTTTAAGGTGCAATGCAGCGGCTTGATTTGTGCGTTGTCTGCGGTTTAAGCTGGCGTTAGGCATTAATCGTTAGATTCTCAAATTTAGCTGATACAATGCTCATGATTTTCAAAGCAGTAGAGTTTGTAAATATGAACATAGACAAGTTAACTCGAACAGAATTGATTGAATTGAATAATCGAATTGTAGCTCGTTTGGAAAGCTTAGATGAGCTGGAAGTCCAAGCCAAAAAGCAACAGTTTACACTTGGTTCACCTGCGGAGTTTGTTGATGGCAAAGGCACGGTTCATGTTTGTGTTGTGGTTAAATTCAACAAAAAGACAATATCAGTGTCAACTGCAAATGGTGAGCGTTGGAATATACCGGCAGAACGGTTGCGTCCGTTGGTAAATGCCTAACAAACGCTTCAAGCCGACCGCCAACGCGTGGCATTTTTGGTTTGCAGCAATAATTGTGTTTAAGGCGCAATGCGGTAGCCGTTGTAGTGCGTTGGCAGCGGCTTAAGCGGGCGTTAGCTGTTCTAGCTAGTCCGAATTTAGGAAATGTATGGAATTCAAATTAGACATAGAGCCATCGGATAGTGACATCAATGAAATTCGTGGTGGGTTAATCAAGCACAACACTCCATTTCTGGAAGGGGTACCTAAGTCGCATGTTGGGTACTATGCAGTTGATGGCGAAAACAAAGTTGGTGGTATTGTCGCTGATATTTGGGGGAATTGGTTACTTATTAAGTTTCTTTGGGTTGATGACTCTATGAGAGGGAAACGAGTTGGTAGTCAACTTCTTAATCACATTGAAAACTATGCGAAATCCCAAGGCTGCAAATCGGCACTTGTTGATACTCTCAGTTTTCAAGCGAAGCCCTTTTATGAAAAACATGGTTATGAGTGTCAAATGGTACTGGAAAATTATCCAATGGATTCATCTTTATCATTCTTTACAAAATTGTTCATCGAAAAGTGAATCAGCTAACAAAAGCTTCAAACCGACAAACAACGCGTGGCATTTTCGGTTTGCGGTGAATTTAGTGTTTAAGGCGTAATGCAGCAGCTTGATTTGTGCGTTGTCTGCGGTTTAAGCTGGCGTTATGAAGCATCTAGAAAAATCCTGCAAAATTAGGGGCTAAGGTCTAATATTTGCTTTTCGCATCATCATGATTTGAATTTTTCCCAATTGAAAATCGGCAATGTTCCTTTGGTGAAATGCCGCTTGGATTTCATCAAAAGGCAAATTGGCTGTTTCAGTAATTTTGCCAAGTGATTCTTTCTAGCAGCCATTTGCTTTGCTGTGATTTCAGTGGGGCGGCAGGGCAGGGCATCGAAATTTCCCAAAATTAGCGAGCGTTTTGAGTCAACTTGTTGAGGGTTCATCGTGTAGCTGCCGGCATTTTGTGAATTGGCTCGTTGTCTCAACCATTTGTATTTGCTGGAATTCCGAGGTTGCCGTAAAGTCCGTTCATAACAAACAGTTCAAGTAGACCAAAAACGCGTGGCATTTTTAGTTTGCGTTGAGTTTTGTGTTTAGGGTAGTTTGCAGAAACAGCATTTGTACGTTTTTGGCTACTTAACTGGGCGTTATAGCGCTTTGATAATTCAAGGGTTGTCAGGTTCTCGAAAATTGCTGGCTTCTGTGTTTTAGAGTTAGCTTTCTCAACCTGCATCAAGGTTGATAAGGCGTCGTAATCCAAGTTGCTGCAAGTTTTCAAAACCAATTGAGTTCGCTAAATTTTGAGGCTTTGCTCTCGGCTTGTTTCCCTAGATTCTCGACTGAGTCGGTGTTTTGGGCTTTGTGGTCTGGTTGCAGTAAGTTTTGTTGGTTAAAATGCCTTTCATTATATGCAAGCTAAGTGCTTCATTGCCCAGCGAGTTTTTTGTTTGTATCGCTCTAACAAACAGTTCAAGCAGACCAAAAACGCGTGGCATTTTTAGTTTGCGTTGGGTTTAGTGGTTAGGGTAGTTTGCAGAAGCAGCATTTGTGCGTTTTTGGCTACTTAACTGGGCGTTATAGCGCTTTGAGAGTTCAAGGGTTGTCAGGTTCTCGAAAGTTGCTGGCTTCAGTGTTTTCGGGTTCGATTCCTCAACCATACCCAAGGTGGGAAATTCTCGGCAAACCAAGTTGCTGCAAGCTGTCAAAATCAATTAGATT
>NZ_JAAUWT010000065.1 GCF_014694455.1 Vibrio sp. S9_S30
TGCTGCGCCGTGATTTTAGTGGGGCGGCAGCGCATCGAAAAATTCACAGCTTGATGCTCGCCTTTTGTTCAACTTGTTGTGGGTTCATTGTATAGCTGCCGGCATTTTGTGAAATGGCTCTGTGTCTCAACCTTCTGTATTTGCTGGGAAATCGAGGATGCCGTAAAGTCCGTTCATAACAAATAATTCAAGCAGACCAAAAACGTGTGGCATTTTTAGTTTGCGGTAAGTTTAGTGTTTAAGGTGGTATGCAGAAGCTGCATTTGTACGTTTTTGGCTACTTAATTGGGCGTTATAGCGCTTTGAGAATTCAAGGGTTGTAAGGTTCTCGAAAATTGTTGGCTTCAGTGCATTTCAGTTCGATTCCGTAACCTAAATCAAGGTGGAAAATCCTTGCAAACCAAGTCTCAGTAAGCTTTAAAAACCAATTAGGTTAGCCGGATTTTGAAGCTTGGTTTTCGGTTTGTTCTTCTAAGTTCTCGACTGAGTTGGTGTTTTGGGTTTCGTGGTCTGGTTGCAGCAGGTTTTGTTGTCTAAGATGTCGCTCATTGAATGCAAGCGAAGTGCTTCATTGCCAAGTAAAGCCTGCTTGCTTGTATCGCTCTAACAAACAATTCAAGCAGACCAAAAACGTGTGGCATTTTCAGTTTGCGGTGAGTTTTGTGTTTACGGTGGTTTGCAGAGGCGGCATTTGTACGTTTTTGGCTACTTAATTGGGCGTTATAGCGCTTTGATAATTCAAGGGTTGTCAGGTTCTTGAAAATTGTTGGCTTCAGTGCTGGAAAATTCAACTTCTCAGCCAGTATCAAGTTGGAAAAGTCGTCGCAAGCCAAGTCGCTGTGGGATTTCTAAGCCAATTGAGGTCATCGTACCTTGAAGCTTCGCTTTTCGTTTGTTCTTCTAAATTCTCGACCGAGTTGGTGTTTTAAGTTCTGTGGTCTGGTTGCAGAAGGTTTTTTGGCTAAGATGCTGTTCATTGAATGCAAGCTAAGTGCTTCATTGCCAAGTAAAGCCTGTTTGCTTGTATCGCTCTAACAAACAATTCAAGCAGACCAAAAACGTGTGGCATTTTTAGTTTGCGTTGAGTTTTGTGTTTACGGTGTTTTGCTGAAATCGTATTTGTACGTTTTTGGCTACTTAATTGGGCGTTATATCAATCAGTTGGAAATAGTATGAATTATAAAGAAAAGCTAAAATCTGATAGATTTCGATCTTCCACAATTGGAGGTCGAGATTTCAACGAAGAAATGGAAAGTGATCGTGGTAGAGCAGTGAATTCTGCGGCAGTAAGACGCTTACAACAGAAGACACAAGTTTTCCCTTTAGAATCTAATGCAGCAGTTCGAAGTCGCTTAACGCACTCGCTAGAAGTTCAGCAGGTCGGTCGTTACATAAGCAAAATTATTCTCAAAGAGCTGAGCAAGCACGGGATTGATCTCGCGGAGCAATCGGAGGGCTTTGTTAGTGCTGTCGAGGTATCATGTTTACTACATGATATCGGCAACCCACCATTTGGGCATTTTGGCGAAGAAGCTATTAATCTATGGACAAAAACCTTTCTTGCTAAATTAATAAATGATGCTTTTGGTGAGGAGCCAGAATGCCAGAAATTAATTAAGGACCTTTGTAATTTTGAAGGTAACGCACAGGGAATCAGACTACTACATCAAATCCAAGCTTTGAATCTTACATATACGCAATTGGCTTGTTTGGTAAAATATACTAGAGCTGCTTACGAAGATAAGCCTTCTACTGATGATGGATTCTGCTACAGGAAAAAAAAGCCAGGCTTTTACCTAACGGAAGAAGCTCTGTATAAATCTATACAAGAAAAGCTTGGTATTGAAGATGGTGCGAGATTCCCTCTAACTTATATTATGGAAGCTGCGGATGATATATCTTACTGTATCGCAGATGTTGACGATGCAGTCGACAAAGGTATTCTTTCAATAGATAAACTCCATTCTGAAATAGCGAGAATATGGGAATCTTTTCGTGGTAAAGAGGGCGTTGATGATACTGTTGTTGATGAAGGGTACTTGCTAACAATTTCTGAAAAAGCTATGGAAAAAGCCAAGGAGCAGAAATTCAATAGCAACCATGCTTATATTTTGACTCTTCGTACTACTTTAGTTAATGATCTTGCGCACTATGCAGCTAGTCGCTATGTTGAAAACCATGATTTGGTTTTTTCAGGGGCTTTTGATGAGTCTCTGCTCGATGGGTGCGACAAGTATAACCTAGCAACTGAGACTTTAAGGCTTCTATCTGTAGATAATGTATTTAATCACGCTGAAGTAGAAAACTTGGAGTTAAAGGGATATGCCGTAATCTCTGGTCTACTGGAAATCTACTCTCCACTGATCAAACTATCATTTTCGGAGTTTAAGACTTTAGCACAAAGTAACAGATTAAAGAGCCATCCGATTGAAACACGTTTATTTCATAAGCTATCAAGTAAGCATAAGAACACTTACTTTTCGGTAGTGTCCGAACTTTATGACGTAGATACTCCGTCAAATGCTCAGAGGTTAACTGAGATCTATCATCGTTCGAGGTTGGTAATTGATTATATTAGTGGAATGACGGATGGTTTTGCTTTGGAAGAATATCAAAACCTAAGCGCATCGAAGTAATTGATATAACAATCTGTTTAAGAGTGATTCGCAACGCTTGGCATTTTCGCTATGCGTTGCGATTTGTGTTTAAGGTGCTTTGCGGGAGCTTCGGTATTGCGTTGCTCACATATATGGTCTCCCCCAGTTTTGCAAGTCAGCAGTATGATAAAAAGCGCAGGTTAACTACCATATATACGGCCTGTATTAGCGGCTCTTGCCTTGGCCAAGATGAGGCAGTCGAACACGAAGTCCTAATCACCTTATCGACTTTAAAAGTCAGTGT
>NZ_JAAUWT010000066.1 GCF_014694455.1 Vibrio sp. S9_S30
TGATCCCAATGTGTTCCTATCTCACTTCAAAGCTTGGAAAACCGACAGGTATTCAGTTTGTTGATTCAACAAAAATCGAAGTTTGTCATATCATCAGAGCAAAACGAAATAAAGTGTTTGACGGGATTGCTTGTCACGGCAAAGGAACGATGGGATGGTCTTTTGGTTTTAAACTTCATCTTATTATCAATCACTTGGGCGAAATAGTTGTATTAAAGCTCACCAAGGGTAATGAAGATGATAGAAAGCCAGTACCTGAAATGGTCGAGGGTTTGTGGGGCAAACTCTATGGTGACAAAGGTTATATTAGCCAAGCCTTGACAGGAGAACTACTCAACAAAGGCGTTGAGTTAATCACCACCATCAGAAAGAACATGAAGAAAAAGTTTATTTCTTTGTGGGACAGAGCGTTGCTGAAAAATCGTTTCATCATTGAAACAGTGAACGATCAGTATATCGATACAAGCACATCAACCGGAAGGTTAATGTTTAACATGTTGGAGTCTATTGCTGAGTTTGAAAATGACTTGCGTACTGAACGACAAGCGGAAGGCATAGCGAAAGCAAAAGAGAACGGAGTGAAGTTTGGGCGTCCGGCAAAGCTCAATGAGCAAATATGTCGTGCTATACACTTGCGCCGAACTGAAGGCGCAGCCATTGGACAGCTAGCCAAAGAATTTCAACTAGGTGAAGCCACGATCTATCGAGCGTTAAAAGCAGTGTCTTCAATATCTGTCACATGATTTTTACTAAGTCACGGTATGAATTATGGGTTAACCCCATTCATCGTCGTCATAGATATTCTCAAGAAGAACTTGTTCGGCTTCGTCCAATTTATCGTTAATTTTTTCGAGCGTGTCAATTAACCCAGACACCTCCATACTTAACACATCAATTTTTTCATGTAAGTTTTCAAGGTGCAACTTGGTGTTGTCATCAAGAGCATAATCCAACGCTTTTCTAGCGATGCCACAGATAGCTTCTGTTTCATCAATCAAATCACGGATGCCAGCTTGATAAGCAAGTCGATTCAGGTTGGTAAAATCCTCAGAGGACAACTTATCTAGGATGTTATCGTATTTTTCTTCATTAAAAGCCATCAAAAAGTACCTACAGTCGCGAGTTCAACTAGATTATCGTGCTTGTAGCAGTAATTTAATCTGACGCATAGATGAGGTTAGATTCCAAAGTTTACAGTTTTGGGGGTTCTTCCACAGGACCCGATATAGCAACATTATCAGCGCTCTATCTCTCAGATCTATCTGGTCTTCGAGGTTGAAATCTTTGAAGATCAGCTTCAATTCATCAGAGCCAATACCTTGCAGCATTTCTTTGAACACATTCAGTTCTGCTTCGTTGAATGAGCGACCAAGCTGACGAAGAGCGAATTTAACGCCGTTCAGTCGCCGGTAGATAGTGGCGTAGGCTAGGGGATCTCCGTCCTCCAAAGTGCCAACTCTGTTTGCCTTATCCGTCCAAACCCAGCGGCAAAGTTCGCCAGTGTTACCGCCGATGTAAAAATGACCCATCATCCTGGTCAGCAAGAAAGTCACAAATATTAGCAGCCGTGGATTGAACTGGGTCAATCTGAGGTGACTGGAGATAACACCATTCAGTGAAAATCCGAGCATCAGACTGATAAGCGTTCTGTGTGTTCTTGGAGTGTTTGCTTTTAAGGAAACGTCTTGCTGAGCTGCCAAGTTCACTTATGTCCCGGTTGTAGGTGCCTTGCCAGGTCTTTCCATGAGTTGATGTTTGGACACCCTATTGCCACTCCCCAATATCTTCAAACAGCACAATGCGGTTGGTTATTTCTTTTGTCATGTCTTCCATGTGCTTGCGCTCAACACCTGAATAATAAGCCAAAAACGCATTCATCAGAAGGGTGGTTAGTTTGGCTTCTGCGAACTTACAAAGCTCCATCACAGCTTCTTCGGTTTTCAGTATCTCAACAGCTTTGCTTGCTTTACCAAAGTCCCAAAGCAACTTGGGGTAGGCCACCGCTGCAGCTTTGACAGACATTGTGCGTGTAGGGCAAACAGATGTGTACCGTGACTTGTGATCGCGGAAAACGTTTATAAGATCTGAGTTCAACGCATTAGCCTCAAGAAGATACCCAGAGAGGAAGTAACTGGGATTTAGCTCGAATAGGTCAAGATGATGCACAACAGGGTCGTAATCACGCTGTGAAGCAAAAATGGAAGGATGCTGTAGCTGAAACCGATACAAATCTTCGTTAAGGAAGGTGTTGGAAAATTGCTGCAACTGAGAGTGGCCAGCGCCTCCAAATGCTGCCTTAAACTCTGCGTTCAGCCATAACAGTGGAAACTTATAGCAAAGGCAAAGCTGAACAGTTTTAACTTTCTCTGTGGTAGTCAGTTCGGGCGCAACAAAGTTGACCAGATCCGTAAACTCCGATTTGAATGCTGGTTGCATTGAAGACTTGATTGAGATTTCACAGGTGTTTTCAAGTAGAGTACGAAACTTCTTTATTCTGGATGTTAGTATCATTATTTTCTTTGTTTTTCATTTTTTAGACTGAGTGAATCAGGTCACAACAGAAACTTAGTAATTAAAAATTCGGAATGCAAATCTGATTTGAAAACCCAGAAAAGTAGAAAAATGCCGGGTCCGACAAATGGGGTTGTCGGCTCCAAAGGGTGTATATACGATACCCTTTGAACCCTTACCATGACTGGGCTTAGGATTGATTGAAGGCTTTTTAAGGAAATTCGTTAGGAAGGAACTAATGGCTCGTTCCGAGATCAGATCATTGACTAAATATATAAGATCTCAAAGGAACGAGCATGGATAAGTTAATAGAAACATTTTGTGATGTCGATGATTTTT
>NZ_JAAUWT010000067.1 GCF_014694455.1 Vibrio sp. S9_S30
AATTTCGGTGAACCCAATTAGCTTTAAAAACTTACAGCAACTTGGCTTGCGCGAGTTAACCACCTTGATGTGGGTTGAGAAATCGAACCCAAAGCATTGAAGCCAACAATTTTCGATAACCTGACAAGCCTTGAATTATCAAAGCGCTATAACGCCAGCTTAAACCGCAGACAACGCACAAAACAAGCCGCCGCATTGCGCCTTAAACACTAAAATTACCGCAAGCTAAAAATGCCACGCGTTGTTTGTCGGTTTGAAGCTTTTGTTAGAGCGTCACAAGCAAACAAACTCGCTTGGCAATGAAGCACTTAGCTTGCATTCAATGAACGACATCTTAGCCAACAAAATCTGCTGCAACCAGACCTCGAAACCCAAAACACCAACTCAGTCGAGAATTTAGAAGAACAAGAGAAAACGAAGCGGCAAAGCACAATGACCTCAATTGGCTTGAAAAACCTAAAACGACTTGGCTTGCGACGGCTTTCCCACTTTGATGCTGGTTGAAAAAGCGAACTCAAAAACGCTGAAGCCAGCAACTTTCGATAACCTGACAACCCTTGAATTTTCAAAGCGCTATAACGTTTGGCATAAGGTGCGCAAACACCGAACTCGCCAAACCAACTGAATTCCAAACCAAAACCACCGAGTGTAGAGCGTCACCTTGATGCCTTTGTTAGCAGTTTTTCCTGAGTAACTTGAATTCAGGTTTTGCTTGATTCCATAAATTCACAAGTAAATTGTCGTTCTCATCCAGCAATCGAATACTTTCATCAAAATCATTTGTTTTATATATGGGGCGAATACCATTTATTAAAGTAACAATCGAAGATTGCAGCATATCTGGTGACAATTTCTTATACTCTGATAAATCACGTTCTCGAGCTAAGCGCTCAAAAGTGTCAAAGTATAATTCTCTAGACCTAAAATACTGTTGCTTTGCTTCAAGCTCACTTCGTTTGAGTTCATCATAATCAAGGCTAGAAGTAGGCGAACACTCAAATTTCACAACTTGAATAACCGTTTGTCTATATTGAGTTATTGCTTTTATAAGATCACTGAAGCTATCCTCAAAAGCATTAAGTAATTTATATACCTCACTATGGTTAAATTGCTTTTTCCACATATTTAATGCCACTATTGCTGCAAATGCAGCAATAAATGTAGAAATACCACCTACGATCCCAAAAACTGTATTTGCCATTTTTAGATGTTGGGAATCAAAAGGTAACAGATGTCCAACGGCCGTTCCAAAAACAAATAAAAGAATACTTATCAAAACATTAGATAACTTACTCACTAGTTTTCCTTAACTGCTAACGCCCGCTTAAGCTGCTGACAACGCTATACAAAAGCTACCGCATTACACCTTAAACACAATTATCACTGCAAACCTAAAATGCCACGCGTTGGCAGTCCGCTTGAAGCGTTTGTTAGAGCGTAATGAGTACGCAAACTCACTTGGCAGAGAAGCATTTTGCTTGCATTCAATGAACAGCATCCTAACCAACAAGACCTTCTGTAACCAGACCACAAAGCTTAAAACACCGATTCAGTCGAGAATTTAGAAGAACAAACCAAAAACCAAGCTTCAGAATCCGGCGAACCTAACTGATTTTGAAAACCTACAGCGACTTGGCTTGCAACGACTTTTCCAACTTGATACTGGCTGAGAAATCGAATTTTCCAGCACTGAAGCCAACAATTTTCGAGAACCTGACAACCCTTGAATTATCAAAGCGCTATAACGCCAGCTTAAACCGCAGACAACGCACAAAACAAGCCGCTGCACTGCGCCTTAAACACTAAAATCACCGCAAACCAAAAATGCCACGCGTTGTTTGTCGGTTTGAAGCTTTTGTTAGGAGCTAAACCTTGCCCTTCTTAAAGGCTCTGATTGATGTAGATATCGTGTAAATGTGTCTTTTGGACGCTCTAGACTATTTTCTGCCAGAACTCTTGATGCCATACCTCTGTGGTTACTGCCATGAGTTAATAAATGGAGCAGTATCTCCTCTACTGACAGCCGCCCTGTATCACCATCTACAAACTTAAATGATACAACCCTTTTTATTTCTGCCTCGGATACTGATTTCGTAAAATTAACCAACCAAGAGTCATTTTGGTCCATTGTATTACGTAGCTCCATCAACGTTGGGGTCTCGACAGTATTATCACCACTGTATTTTTCAGGCTCACCTAAAATTCGGCTGATAAAGAGATTATCAACGACTGTTGTATGGTTTAAGATTCTGATAAAAAATGTCCCATCACTTTCTGGAAGTTGCGAGAACTGCTGCTCTCCAAGGTCTAGTAATTCACTATTTGCCCACTTTTTATATTGAAACGCCTTAGCAAACTGCATGTTACCTCCATTTCTGTTGTTTGGAATCTACTGAGCTTAACCAGCACCTAACGCCCGCTTAAGCTGCTGACAACGCTATACAAAAGCTAGCGCATTGCGCCTTAAACACCATCATCACTGCAAACCTAAAATGCCACGCGTTGGCAGTCCGCTTGAAGCGTTTGTTAGAGCGTAACGAGTACACAAACTCACTTGGCAAAGAAGCATTTTGCTTGCATTCAATGAACAACATCCTAACCAACAAAACCTTCTGTAACCAGACCACAAAACCTAAAACACCGATTCGGTCGAGAATTTAGAAAAACGAACCAAGAGCAAAACTTCAAAATTAGGCGAACCTAATTGGTTTTGAAAGCTTGCAGCAACTTGGTTTGTGATAGCTTTTCCACCTTGATGCTGGTTGAGAAATCGAA
>NZ_JAAUWT010000068.1 GCF_014694455.1 Vibrio sp. S9_S30
GACACCCAAAACGCCAATTCGGTCGAAGATTCAGAAAAACGAGCCAAGAACAAAGCTTCAAAATACGGTAAACAGGAATGGTTTGAAATAGTTACAACGGCTTGGCTTGCGACAACTTTTCCAACTTGATTCGGGTTTAGGAATCGAAATTTGAAGCACTGAAGCCAGCTATTTTCGAGAACCTTACAACCCTTGAATTATCAAAGCGCTATAACGCCCAATTAAGTAGCCAAAAACGTATAAATACCGCTTCTGCAAACCACCTTAAACACAAGACTCACCGCAAACTGAAAATGCCACACGTTTTTGGTCTGCTTGAATTTTTTGTTATGAACGGACTTTACGGCATCCTCGATTTCCCAGCAAATGCAGAAACCTAAGACACTGAGCCATTTCACAAAATGCCGGCAGCTACTCGATAAACCCACAACGAATTGAATGAAAGAGAGCACCAAGTTTTGAGTTTTTCGATATCTTGCCGCCCCACTAAAATCACGGCGCAGCAAATGGCTGCTAGATAAGGTAACTTGGCAAAAGTAACCAAACAGCCAATTTGCCTTTCGATGAAACCAAAGCGGCATTTCACCAAAGAAACTTGCAAAGATTCAGGTGAGGAAGATTCGAATCATGATGATAATAAAAGGGAACTTTGAACCTTACCCTATAATTTTGCTACATTTTCTTAGCTGCTTCATAACGCCCAGTTAAGTAGCCAAAAACGCACAAATGCTGTTTCTGCAAACTACCGTAATCACTAAACTTACCGCAAGCTAAAAATGCCACGCGTTTTTGGTCTGCTTGAATTGTTTGTTATGAACGGACTTTACGGCAACCTCAGAATTCCAGCAAATACAAATGGTTGAGACACAGAGCCAATTCACAAAATGCCGGCAGCTACACGATAAACCCACAACGAGTTGATTCAAAACGCACACCAAACTTTGAAGTTTTTAATGCCCTGCCGCCCCACGAAAACAACGGCGAAGCAAATGGCTGCTAGAAAAACTTACTTGGCAAAGTAGCTAAACAGCCAATTTGCCTTTCGATGAAATCCAAGCGGCATTTCACCAAAGGAACATTGCCGATTTTCAATTGGGAAAGATTCAAATCATGACGAAAAGAAAAGCAAATATTGAACCTTAGCCCCTAATTTTGCAGGATTTTCCTAGATGCTTCATAACGCCAGCTTAAACCGCAGACAACGCACAAAACAAGCCTCTGCACTGCGCCGTAAGCACTAAAATTACTGCAAACCAAAAATGCCATGCGTTGTTTGTCGGTTTGAAGCTTTTGTTACATGTAGCCTAAATATTTCACACCATAGCTAACGCTTAGCCCTAGAAATCCTAAACCAACCACCAATTAAGGAAAGAACTAAGATAAAAAATGATGAAAAAAAACCGTGATAAAAATATCCCTCTCCTCTTTCATCAATTACTGCATTTCTGAAAGATGGCTCTGAATACATATCGTAAAACCCAAAAGCAACAAATAAAGCAACAATCAAACTGAAATAGTTAATAAAACGCACTTTATATGAAAGCAGAAAAAAGAATAATCCGATGACTATACTTGTAATCCAAAGATCTCCATAGGATGGAATTTTGTCCAACACTTCAGCCCGACAAATATTCGGAACTATAGCAAATAGAATGCAGACGACATTTCTCATTCCACTACTTCCAAATCAATTTTGATATTACTAGACTTTATATAGCTAAGTATTTTGTCAGTTTTCCTATTACCGAGAACTCCACCACCAATGTCGATACAACCAGCAGAACCTTTCATATCCCCGCCATGCAAGAAGAAATTATCTCTCCCATATGTTTTTGTAACTATTTTAGGATGAAGACGTACACGCCAATCTCCCCAATCTCCCTTCGAACGCCTAGCCAAATCACCAATCAAGTTAGGATCACTCAATTCTTTCGGATCGATATAATATACACCTACAGGTAGAGGTCCTTCAAATGGCTTAGCCTGGCAAGCTATAGAAGCCTTATTTAAACAGTTACCTTGCCCACTTGTCGCGTTAACAACCATAGAAAAACAAGGAGTAACTAATGACAACTTGCCATTTCCAATACTGAATGTAATTTTCATTGCTTCATTACCCAAATAGTTCCTTACCGCGGAGAAGATATCTTGTATTACTTAAAGGTAAAGAAATATAAGCATATAATTGATTATGCTTTGAGCCACGTCGCATGTAACGCCCGCTTAAGCTGCTGACAACGCTATACAAAAGCTACCGCATTGCGCCTTAAACACAATTATCACTGCAAACCTAAAATGCCACGCGTTGGCAGTCCGCTTGAAGCGTTTGTTAGAGCGTAACGAGTGCACAAACTCACTTGGCAGAGAAGCATTTTGCTTGCATTCAATGAACAACATCCTAACCAACAAACACCTTCTGTAACCAGACCACGACACCCAAAACGCCAATTCGGTCGGAGATTTAGAAAAACGAGCCAAGAACAAAACTTCAAAATACGGTAAACAGGAATGGTTTGAAATAGTCACAACGGCTTGGCTTGCGACAACTTTTCCAACTTTATTCGGGTTTAGGAATCGAAATTTGAAGCACTGAAGCCAGCTATTTTCGAGAACCTTACAATCCTTGAATTATCAAAGCGCTATAACGCCCGCTTAAGCTGCTGACAACGCTATACAAAAGCTACCGCATTGCGCCTTAAACACAATTATCACCGCAAACCTAAAATGCCACGCGTTGGCAGTCCGCTTGAAGCGTTTGTTAGAGCGTA
>NZ_JAAUWT010000069.1 GCF_014694455.1 Vibrio sp. S9_S30
AGCAGGTTTTGTTGGCTAAGATGTCGTTCATTGAATGCAAGCTAAGTGCTTCATTGCCAAGTAAAGCCTGTTTGTTTGTATCGCTCTAACAAAAGCTTCAAACCGACAAACAACGCGTGGCATTTTTTGTTTGCGGTGAATTTAGTGTTTAAGGCGCAATGCGGCAGCTTGTTTTGTGCGTTGTCTGCGGTTTAAGCTGGCGTTATGCGAATGGAGTTCAATGATCTTATCCCTGAATTTTTGGTTTCAGATCTCTCGGTTAGTGAAAGGTTTTATGTTGAAGTCCTCGGGTTCAAAGAATTATTCCGAAGAGATGGATTCGTTTTCCTCTCGTTTAATGAAACCCAGTTAATGCTAACCCAGCTACAGGATTCGTTGTGGGTAAATGGAGAGCTAGAAGCTCCTTTTGGTCGAGGGGTAAACTTAACGTATAAAGTCACAGCTAATTGGTTAAGCGCTTTGAAAGTAGACGAAGAGTCTCTTTTTCTTCCACTTGAGAAAGAGTCTTATAAAACAGGTGAAACTATGACAGTTGTGGAACAGCTAATAGTTAAAGACCCTGATGGTTACCTAATACGTTTTCTTTGTCAGCAAAATGGTTAACGGTACTATTTGCATAACAAAAGCTTCAAACCGACAGCCAACGCGTGGCACTTTTGGTTTGCAGTAATTTTAGTGTTTAAGGCGTAATGCAGCGGCTTGATTTGTGCGTTGTCTGCGGTTTAAGCTGGCGTTATAGCGCTTTGATCATTCAAGGGTTATAAGGTTGTCGAAAATTGCAGGCTTCAGTGCTTTTGAGCTCGTTTCCTCAGGCATATCCAAGGTGGAAAATTCTCGCAAGCCAAGTCGTTGTAGGTTTCAAATCTATTCAGCTTCATCAGGTTTTGAAGTTTGGTTTCCGGCTAGCTTTCCTAAATTCTCGACTTTGGGTTCTGTGGACTGGTTGCAGAAGATTTTGTTAGCTAAGATGCCTTTCATTGAATGCAAGCTAAGTGCTTCATTGCCAAGCGAGTTTTTTGTTTGTATCGCTCTAACAAAAGCTTCAAACCGACAAACAACGCGTGGCATTTTTAGTTTGCGGTGATTTGAGTGTTTAAGGCGTAATGCAGCGGCTTGGTTTGTGCGTTGCTTGCGGTTTAAGCTGGCGTTATGCATTTTTGCGCGAATCGGTTAGCAGATTCGCGCACAGGCAATAGCTACAAGAAGCCATGTAAGAATGACTCTCTTTCGTCTTTGGTATTTAAAGGGATTTTGGCTATATGAACGTGAGGGTGTATCACAGACAAATTAGGTACAAAAGAATTAACTTTTCTAGAGTAAACACTTGTTTTTATATTTTGAGTATCGACTTGCACAGTTAAGCCTGAAAAATCCTTTGATAGAATATCAGCTAAAATTTTATGTTTATCTGAAGGGAACGTTTTTTTATACATTTTGTTATATTCAGGTTCGAAATATCTAATCAGCCCAGCTTCAGCTAACAATACTCTGTTTTCTCGATCAAATTCTGCATTCATAACATCATAAAAATGATCGATGCTTTCATCATCAGTGGCGATTGGTGTCAAAGAAAAATCACCCGCACCACTAGCATGTTTCTTATAGTGCTCAAATCTAAACATTAAAATTTGTATTTCATGGTCGGGTTTGCTGAACAATGTATCAGCTAAAATTCGTTGGAACGTGCTATGAGCTTCGAGACGGTCAATTGCCAATCGTTCCCCTGATTGACCATAGGCTTTTCCGATATACAAGATCTCAAGTTCATCAGCGCCGTCCAAGTCATACTGACACTGAGTCATGAAAGACATCATGGAAAGGTTTAGTGAAGCTCCAGTATTTGTAATAAGTACTACTCGATCTTCTGGGTAAGATACTGCTTGGGCTGCGACTATTGTCTCATCTGGAGTATATGTGAAGGCAAACCTTTCATGCTCAAGTCCATCTTGTACAAGAAAGTCTCCAGTAAGGCTATTACCAACTAACTTGAATGAGTTCGGGTCGATACTTATTCGCCTTCTTCTAGCGATCATGTATAGGTTACAACCTTCCAAAATATCTCTTAGTGCTTCATCTCTCTTGATATGGTAGAGCGAGTGCGGTTGGATCACATTTGCGCCGCTCGAAAAAAGCTCTAAACCACCTTCCATTAAGTACTTTCTATATTTCATGTGCATATACTCAGTTACTGTATTTATATACAGCTTAATGTGAAGTTGTTTGGATGTAAATGATTTTGCTAAGAAACAAGTTTTGGTAGTATAGGTACTTGAATTTTAATAAATAAAATGCATAACAAGCTGTTTAAGAGTGATTCGCAACGCGTGGCATTTTTACTATGCGTCAGGTTTAGTGGTTAAGGTGGTATACGGAGGCTTCGGCATTGCGTGCCTCACATATATGGTCTCCCCCAGTTTTGCAAGTTAGCAGTATGATAAAAAGCGCAGGTTAACTACCATATATACGGCCTGTATTAGCGGCTCTTGCCTTGGCCAAGATGAGGCAGTCGAACACGAAGTCCTAATCACCTTATCGACTTTAAAAGTCAGTGT
>NZ_JAAUWT010000070.1 GCF_014694455.1 Vibrio sp. S9_S30
GTAAGCGCATCATGAACCCCGCGTTCTAATCATCCGTCTCGAATAATAAGATCAAGTCTCCAACTCAAAGGAGACTTGAAATGGTCAAACGACGAACCAACCAAGAATGGCAAACGTTATTCGAACAATATGAATCCAGCCAGCTATCGCAACGTCTATTCTGCGAGCGTAACTGGCTGAGTCTTTCTACATTTTATTCTAAGCACCAACAATTAAAACACACCCAAAAGCCAAGTGCTGTTGGCTTCGTCAAAGCAGAGGTGGTTGAAAAGACCACAACGTATCAAGCGACTCGTGTTCCTGTCGCCAGCATGACGCTAATGGTGAACGAGGTTGAGCTGAGCATTCCGCAAGGCACACCTGCAACCTACGTTGCCGAACTCATCGGAGCGTTATCATGAAACGTATGCTCAGCGCCCCGAACATTTACCTCTATCGTAAGAGTGTCGACTTCAGAAAGTCCATTAATGGACTGGCGGCGCTTATCGAAAGTAACACTGACTTGCCTCTGGGAAGTGGTGCACTGTTCCTGTTCACCAATAAACAGCGCGACAAAATCAAGGTGTTGTACTGGGACCAAACAGGCTTCGCACTCTGGTACAAACGGCTCGAAAAAGCCAAATATAAATGGCCGTCACAAGAGCAAAATCAGGTATTTACCCTGACTCAATTTGAACTCGACAGGCTGCTTTCTGGCTTCACGATTATCGGTCATAAACCCGTATCAATACGCGATTTTACAATGACTTAATCAAGAATAAAGCCAGATGTACCAAGCGTTAACGGCTTGATTTTAGTATAATCAATGCCATGAAAAAGACGCCAGATATTAACCCAGAAAGCCAAGATATTGCCGAGCTACAAGCGATGGTCAAAGCGCTGTTGTCGGAGAAAACAGAATGGAAACAAGAGCGTCAATCACTACTTGAACAACTCAAACTCGCCTTCGACCGTCAGTTCGCCAAACGCTCAGAAGCGTTAAAACCTTACGACGAATCTCAGGGAGACCTCTTCAATGAAGCAGAGTGTGAAGCCGCAAAGGAAGAAGAGGTTGAGGTAACGACAACCACCACAACGAAAAAGCGGGGTAAGCGTAGTCCACTGCCGAAAAACCTGCCTCGCGAGACCATCACACTTGACCTGAGTGAACATGAAAAGCAATGCCCGTGCTGCAAGCATGCTCTGCATGAAATCGGCAAAGACCGCAGTGAAAAACTGGAGTTCACGCCAGCGGTACTCAAGGTGGTGGAGTACGTTCGCCCTAAGTATGCGTGTCGTCAGTGCGAAAAAACGGGTGATAATACCTCTATCGTTCAAAAGCCAGCACCAGAGAGTATTATCCCTAAGAGCTTCGCCACAGAAAGCTTGCTTGCCACGATTATCCTTGGCAAATACCGTTACGCGATGCCGCTTTATCGCCAAGAAAGCTTATTTAGCCAATCGGGTATCGAGTTATCTCGTACCACGATGGCAAGGTGGGTTATCCAAGTCAGCGAGAAGTTCAAACCGTTATACGAGGCGTTGAAAGCTCACCTTCTGGAGCAAGTCGTCGTTCAGGCGGATGAAACTCCGCTCAATGTGCTCAAGGAAGATAAACAGTGCTACATGTGGCTTTACTGCTCAGGGGCAGACTCGCCTGACGCATCACTGCCCGATGTCAAAAACATCGCCTTGTTCGACTATCAAAACAATCGCGCGAGGGCGTGCCCTGTTGCCTTCCTTGGTGACTATGATGGCTATCTCCAAACCGATGGTTACGGGGCATATGACGGCCTGCATCAAGTGACGAACGTGGGTTGCTTCGCGCACGCTCGGCGTAAGTTCATGGATGCGAAGAAACTTCAGGGTAAAGGTAAATCGGGCAAAGCAGATAAGGCGTTAGCGCAAATCCAAAAGCTCTATGGAATAGAATCACGCTTAAAGGGTGCGTCTGTCGAAAAACGGCAAGCAGAGCGCCAAACGTACGCCAAGCCGATACTGGATGAGCTTTTCGAATGGATGATGACTCAGAAAATCGTTGAATCTAGCGCACTAGGTAAAGCGATAAAATACACGCTCGGGCAATGGCCAAAGCTCATTCGTTATATCGACGATGGTCATTTATCTATCGACAATAACCGTGCTGAACGTGCAATTAAACCACTGGTCATTGGCAGAAAAAACTGGCTCTTCTCGACCAATCCCAACGGAGCTGAAGCGAGTGCAATGCTTTATAGCATTGTCGAGACAGCAAAAGCTAACGGTCTTATCCTCTACGACTACATGATCAAGTGCATGAAGGAGTTGGCGAAAGCTGAGCCTGATATCGATGCACTGCTGCCATGGAACTTCAAGCATTAGTTATGTCGCCCCGTGAGTTCATGGG
>NZ_JAAUWT010000071.1 GCF_014694455.1 Vibrio sp. S9_S30
ATGGCGGCAGACGGAGTTCAACAAGCCGTGGTCATTGACCGCGAGAAAGAAGGCGACAAGTACCTTGCGGCGTACCTCGTGAGTGACCAGACACTCAACGTCGATGACCTCCGCTATAGCTTAAATGCGCACTTGCCGGATTACATGGTGCCCGCCACCTTCAACCAGATTGCGTCAATCCCTCTTACGTTGAACGGCAAGCTCGACCGCCGAGCGTTGCCCGAACCGGAGTGGGTGGAAGCCAGCGGCTACGTTGCCCCAGACAGTGAATTGGAAAAAGCGCTGTGCGACATCTGGTCTCAGGTGTTGGGGTTAGAGCGAGTTGGTGTTCACGACAGCTTTTTCCAAATCGGTGGCAATTCCATTAACGCCATCAAAGTCATCAGCCAGATCAACCAATTATCGCTTTGCCACCAACGTGTGGAGCTGAGCCACCTGTTTAATTTAAGAACCATTGCTGAATTGCATAACCATCTGCAAGCCCAAGAGAAGTCGGGTGTATTAGAGCAGCAAGTCAACGAGATGAGTATTTAAGCCATGTTAGATCTAATCAATCAAATCAAAGAGAATGAATTGTCGGTATGGGTTCAAGGGGATGCTATCAAATTAGCCTTTGGTGATGACAAGCCATCGGACGCATTGCTTGCGAACATCAAAGAAAACAAACCCGCGCTGATCGATGTTTTAAGGCGCAATGGCATTTTATCTAAGCACGACTTTTGGGAGACGGAGATTTTCTCTTTGCCAAATACCAGTGCAACGTTGTCTTTTGCTCAAGAGCGCATGTTGTTTATCGAACAGTTTGAACAAGGCTCGGATGCGTACCACATTCCTTATACCGTCGAGCTTTCCAGTGACATCCAGCAAGATGCATTGATTCAAGCGTTTCAAACCGTTGTCGACCGACACCCTGTGCTGAGCTCGGTTTATCAACAGAATGACGAAGGGCAATTTGCATTGCGCCGACTGGATCAGCCAGTGTTCATCTCCCAGTTCAGCGTAGCTGACTTTGCGGAGTTCAAAGCTCAACTCACTCTGGAAATTGAGCGACCGTTTGATTTGTCTATCGAAGCGCCCATGCGTTTGTCGCAATTCACCTCGGAAGGCAAACAATACCTGCTGATACTTTGGCACCACATTGCGTTTGATGGTTGGTCGACCGACATTTTCCTGCGTGAGTTATCACAGGTCTATCAAGCTTTGTTAATGCAGGGTCGACCATCACCGCATATGCAGGTCGTACTGCCACCATTGGCTATTCAGTACAGTGATTACGCCTTTTGGCAACGGCATCAGCTCGAAGGAAAAGGGTTGGAGCGTCAAATGGCGTTTTGGTCGGAGACGCTATCGGGTTACGAAACGTTAGAACTGCCCACCGATCACCCAAGACCCGCCAAGGTGAATTACCAAGGCAGAAACGTCGCGTTAACGCTCGACAGTACGTTGTCGGAGCAACTTAAAGCGCTGGCACGTGATCAAGACACTACACTTTACGTGGTTATGCTGAGTGGGTTTTACCTCACACTGGCAACATTGAGTGGGCAGCAAGACATCGTAGTTGGAACCCCTTCCGACAACCGCCATCAACCACAGACGCAAGATTTGATTGGTTACTTTGCGACGTCTCTGGTGCTCAGGGCTCAACTCGATCAAACAGGCACGGCAAGCGATCTGTTTAAGCAAATTCATAAGGTGATGACCGACGCTAAAATGAATCAGGATGTGCCGTTCGAGCGTTTGATTGATCTGCTCAACGTCGAGCGTGATATGTCACGCCATCCTCTGTTTCAAGTGATGTTTGGCATGCAAAGTTTTGGTCATCAACTCTTGAGCCAAGAGGCATTGCCGTTTGAATCCGTCGATTTGGGTGACGAAGGGCTCTATGCGCCCGCCAAGTTTGATTTGAATGTCCACGTGGATGACGGTCACGACGCTCTAAAATTGGGATTGGATTACGCCACTAGCCTGTTTGAGCATACTTCTGCACAGCGTGTGCTGACGATTTATCAGCACATATTGAAAAGCTTTATCGCAGATTCTGACCAATGTCTTGCCGACATTGAGGTGCTATCCGATTCGGAAAAAACGCAGCTTCTGCACGCTTGGAACGCAACACTGTCGCCCGCGCCTGCTGCGTCAACGTGGCACCAATTGTTTGAAGCGCAGGCGCACGCCACACCCGATGCGGTGGCGCTCACCTATCAAGACCAGCATTTA
>NZ_JAAUWT010000072.1 GCF_014694455.1 Vibrio sp. S9_S30
GCCAAGTGAGTTTGTGTACTCGTTACGCTCTAACAAACGCTTCAAGCGGACTGCCAACGCGTGGCATTTTAGGTTTGCAGTGATAATTGTGTTTAAGGCGCAATGCGGTAGCTTTTGTATTGCGTTGGCAGCAGCTTAAGCGGGCGTTATAGCGCTTTGATAATTCAAGGGTTGTAAGGTTCTCGAAAATTGCTGGCTTCAGGGTTTTTGAGTTCGATTCCTTAGCCTGAATCAAGGTGGTAAATCCTCGCAAGCCAAGTCGTTGTAGGTTTCAAAATCATTCAGCTTCATCAGATTTTGAAGTTTAGTTTCCGGCTAGCTTTCCTAAATTCTCGACTGAATCGGTGTTTTGGGCTTTGTGGTCTGGTTGCAGTCAGTTTTGTTGGCTAAGATGTTGTTCATTGAATGCAAGCTAACTGCTTCATTGCCAAGCGAGTTTTCTGTTTGTATCGCTCTAACAAACAGTTCAAGCAGACCAAAAACGCGTGGCATTTTTAGTTTGCGTTGAGTTTTGTGTTTAGGGTAGTTTGCAGAAACGGCATTTGTACGTTTTTGGCTACTTAACTGGGCGTTATAGCGCTATGAAAATTCAAGGGTTGTAAGGATTTCGAAAATTGCTGGCTTCAGTGCTTCAAATTTCGATTCCTAAACCCGATTCAAGTTGGAAAAGTTGTGGCAAGCCAAGCCGTTGTGACTATTTCAAACCATTCCTGTTTACCGTATTTTGAAGCTTTGTTCTTGGCTCGTTTTTCTAAATCTCCGACCGAATTAGCGTTTTGAGTGTCGTGGTCTGGTTGCAGAAGGTTTTGTTGGCTAAGATGTCGTTCATTGAATGCAATTTAAGTGCTTCATTGCCAAGTAAAGTCCGTTTGTTGGTATCGCTCTAACAAAAGCTTCAAACCGACAAACAACGCGTGGCATTTTTAGTTTGCGGTAAATTTGGTGTTTAAGGCGTATGCAGCGGCTTGTTTTGTGCGTTGTCTGCGGTTTAAGCTGGCGTTAGGCTTACAGAGGAAACTATGAAAATATTGTATTCAGGCGGTCTACAGGTTCGCTCTCACGATGCACGAGAACGCTTGTTAAATGTTAATACCTTCTTAGAAGGTGAATTTGCTTTCCACAACTTGTATCGAGAGGTTAAAGCAAGCGATTTTCCTATTGCTCAGGATTGCTTTGGCGACCAATTCCTTATTCGAGATAATTTGGTAGTTAAGTTGAATGCTGAAACTGGCGAGATTGATGAATTTGGGTGTACCTGGGAGCAATTTTTGGCTTGGGTAGACGAGGACCCAATTGAAAGATTAAATATTCCAAGCGATTTGGAGCTAAAGGTTGGTCAGCTGCTATTCGCTTATCCGCCTTTTTGTACTGTTGAAGGCAACAATGCATCAATAAAACCAATGGATGGTATTGAGCTAATCAGCTTTCACGCAGATTTTGCAAGGCAGATAAATGGTGAAAGTTAAGCCTAACAAACAGTTCAAGCAGACCAAAAACGCGTGGCATTTTTAGTTTGCGGTGAGTTTTGTGATTAGGGTAGTTTGCAGAAACAGCATTTGTGCGTTTTTGGCTACTTAACTGGGCGTTATGAGCTAATAGGGAAATCAGCATGAATTACGAAGAATTTAACCATTTTTGCGGCTCTTTTGCTGGAACGAGTCACGTCGTTCAATGGGGTAATTCCGATGTATGGAAGGTTGGTGGTAAAGTCTTTGCCATAGGTGGTTGGAGCGATGGTTCCCAAGCTGCATTCACGTTTAAAACCTCCAACTTAAATTTCGACTTTCTAAGTGATTGTGAAGGTTATAAACCGGCTCCATATTTTGCTAGTCGTGGAATGAAGTGGATACAGCAGGTTGAGACTTCAGGCAAACTAGACGATGACCTAAAGTACTATTTGTCGGAATCATACCGAATTGTCGCGAGTGGTTTAAGTAAGCGTAAGCAACGAGAATTGGGCATAGATCACCTAGCTGAACCACGCTCATAACAAGAGACTATGGCGTCAATAGCTAATTTTTGGCGCTATCTTTATCCCACATTATACCGTCTCTTAGCATTGAATTAAGTGTCACAACCATCTTTCTCATACAGGCAACTATCGCTACTTTCTT
>NZ_JAAUWT010000073.1 GCF_014694455.1 Vibrio sp. S9_S30
TTGTTGTCTAAGATGTCGTTCATTGAATGCAAGCGAAGTGCTTCATTGCCAAGTAAAGCCTGTTTGCTTGTATCGCTCTAACAAACAATTCAAGCAGACCAAAAACGTGTGGCATTTTTAGTTTGCGTTGAGTTTGGTGTTTACGGTGGTTTGCAGAAACGGCATTTGTACGTTTTTGGCAGTTTAATTGGGCGTTATAGCGCTTTGATGATTCAAGGGTTGTCAGGTTCTCGAAAATTGTTGGCTTCAGTGTTTTTTGTTCGATTCCTTAACCATATCTAAGGTGGAAAATTCTCGGCAAGCCAAGTTGCTACAGGCTTTCAGAACTAATTGGATTCACTGAATTTCGAAGCTTGGCTATCGGTTCGTTTTCCTGAATTCTCGACAGAGTTGGTGTTTTGGGTTTTGTGGTCTGGTTGCAGTAGGTTTTGTTGGCTAAGATGGTTTTCATTGAATGCAAGCTAAGTGCTTCATTGCCAAGTGAGTTTGTATGCTTGTATCACTCTAACAAAAGCTTCAAACCGACAAACAACGCGTGGCATTTTTAGTTTGCGGTAATTTTAGTGTTTAAGGTGCAATGCGGCAGCTTGTTTTGTGCGTTGTCTGCGGTTTAAGCTGGCGTTATGTGCTCGGAGAAAATATGCAATATTTCGAAGTCAAAAGTAGCGAAATTCCACTAGATTTATTGCTTGAAGCGGATCCTTCTGAAGCTAATATCGCGTCATATTTGTCTGATTCATGGTGCTTTGCTGCATTAGACAATGGGCAAATTTTAGCAGCTTGTGTCGTTAAAGCGCAGACTAACAGCCTTGCTGAGATATTTAATGTATCAGTATCTTCAGAACTACAAGGTCAAGGTATTGGCTCTAAGCTGCTAAAGTTTGTTCTATCTCAGTTACCAAACAAGGGAATTGATCGTGTAGAGCTTGGTACGGGTACATTTGGCTATCAATTGACTTATTATCAGCGTTTAGGCTTTCGAGTATACTCAATTATCAAAGACCATTTTTTGCTAAACTACCCTGAGTCAATCTATGAAAATGGCATTCAACACAAAGACATGCTGAGATTGTACGTCAATGTTTAGTACGCACATAACAAACGCTTCAAGCGGACTGCCAACGTGTGGCACTTTAGGCTTGCAGTAATAATTGTGTTTAAGGCGTAATGCAGTAGCTTTTGTATTGCGTTGGCAGCAGCTTAAGCGGGCGTTATAGCGCTTTGAAAATTCAAGGTTTGTAAGGTTCTCGAAAGTTGCTGGCTTCTGTGTTTTTGAGTTCGATTCCTCAACCTGAATCAAGGTGTTAAATTCTTGCAAGCCAAGTCGCTGTGGGATCTCATGCCAATTAGAAATTCCGGATTTTGAAGTTTGGTTTTCGGCTCGTACTTGTAAATTTTTCGACTGGTTCGGTGTTTTGGGTGTTGTGGTCTGGTTGCAGATACTCACTTTGGCTAAGATGTCGTTCATTGAATGCAAGCTCAGTGCTTCATTGCCAAGTAAAGCCTGTTTGCTTGTATCGCTCTAACAAAAGCTTCAAACCGACAAACAACGCGTGGCATTTTTAGTTTGCGGTGAATTTAGTGTTTAAGACGCAGTGCAGCGGCTTGATTTGTGCGTTGTCTGCGGTTTAAGCTGGCGTTATAGCGCTTTGATAATTCAAGGGTTGTCAGGTTCTCGAAAGTTGCTGGCTTCAGTATTTTTGAGTTTGATTCCTCAACCAGCATCAAAGTGGAAAAGTCGTCGTAACCCAAGTCGCTACAAGCTTTCAAAATCAATTCGGTTCGCTGAATCTTGAAGCGTTGTTCTCGGCTCGTTTCCCTAAATTCTCGACTGAATCGGTGTTTTGGGTTCTGTGGTCTGGTTGCAGTAAGATTTGTTGGCTAAGATGGCTTTCATTGAATGCAAGCGAAGTGCTTCATTGCCAAGTAAAGTCTGTTTGTTTGTATCGCTCTAACAAACAATTCAAGCAGACCAAAAACGTGTGGCATTTTTAGTTTGCGTTGAGTTTAGTGTTTACGGTGGTTTGCAGAAGCGGTATTTGTACGTTTTTGGCTACTTAATTGGGCGTTATAGCGCTT
>NZ_JAAUWT010000074.1 GCF_014694455.1 Vibrio sp. S9_S30
GACGCTCTAACAAAAGCTTCAAACCGACAAACAACGCGTGGCATTTTTAGCTTGCGGTAATTTTAGTGTTTAAGGCGCAATGCGGCGGCTTGTTTTGTGCGTTGTCTGCGGTTTAAGCTGGCGTTATGGCTCTGAGGTGATTTGAAAGGTTGAAGTGATGGATAATATTAAGTTTGCCCAAGAACACCTTATTCAAAAAGGTGTACCTGAAGATTTGACTGAAACGTTACCTTTTTTATTAAGCTGGCTTCCAAAGTCGAATGGTAAACCTATGGTCTTTCAATCAATCTACAAAATTGTTTTGATGTACACCGTTTTAGGCAGTGCATCTTATTCTGCGTTTATGTATTTACTAACTTCGCATATTGGTTTATTTGACTGGCAATCTTATATGCTAACTTCAGTTGCTTTTGGTTTTAGTCTTGCTTTAGTGCAAGGTTTTCGGGTAAAAAGGGCTCACAATCGGCTAGGTGGTATGTGGTGGGAAGAGTGGTGTGAAAAGAACTACGGTGATACGCCATAACAAACGCTTCAAGCTGACTGCCAACGTGTGGCACTTTAGGTTTGCAGCAATTATTGTGTTTAAGGCGCATGCGGTAGCCGTCGTGTCATGTTGGCAGCAGCTTAAGCGGGCGTTATAGCGCTTTGATAATTCAAGGGTTGTCAGGTTCTCGAAAGTTGCTGGCTTCAGTATTTTTGAGTTTGATTCCTCAACCAGCATCAAAGTGGAAAAGTCGTCGTAACCCAAGTCGCTACAAGCTTTCAAAATCGATTCGGTTCGCTGAATCTTGAAGCGTTGTTCTCGGCTCGTTTCCCTAAATTCTCGACTGAATCGGTGTTTTGGGTTCTGTGGGCTGGTTGCAGTCAGTTTTGTTGGCTAAGATGCTGTTCATTGAATGCAAGCTAAGTGCTTCATTGCCAAGCGAGTTTTATGTTTGTATCGCTCTAACAAAAGCTTCAAACCGACAAACAACGCGTGGCATTTTTGGTTTGCAGTGATTTTAGTGCTTAAGGCGTAATGCAGCGGCTTGTTTTGTGCGTTGTCTGCGGTTTAAGCTGGCGTTAGCCCTCAGGAGGAAAGGATGCCAAAGGTAGTTTCAGTCAGTAAATGTGCCGAGCACACTTTTTCTAAATCAATTGTTGATTCAATATTGCTAATAGAGGGAGAAGGAGTTGACGGAGATGCTCATCGGGGAAAAACGGTAAAGCATCGTTCGAGAGTCAAAGTCGATCCCAGTCAACCAAATCTTAGACAAGTTCACCTTCTTCACAATGAGTTATTCTCTGAGCTTGAGGCTAAAGGGTTCAAAGTTGAGCCAGCATCACTTGGGGAAAACATCACAACATCAGGTATTGATTTACTTGGTTTGCCAAGAGATACCGTAATTAGGTTCAGCAGTGGGGCAGAAGTTCTGATTACAGGTCTCCGCAACCCTTGCCCGCAAATCGAGGGATACCAGACTGGGTTATTGTCTGCTGTTTTGGGTAAAGATAGCTCAGGAAAGTTAGTCCGTAAGGCAGGGGTAATGGGGATCGTCAAAGTTGGTGGTAGAGTGTCGGCAGGTGATAGCATGGCGATTGAGTTGCCTGATGAGCCATTCCACCCACTCAAAAGAGTTTAAGGGCTAACAAAAGCTTCAAACCGACAAACAACGCGTGGCATTTTTGGTTTGCAGTAATTTTAGTGTTTAAGGCGCAATGCAGCGGCTTGATTTGTGCGTTGTCTGCGGTTTAAGCTGGCGTTATGAAGCATCTAGGAAAATCCAGCCAAATTAGAGGTTAAGGTTCAATATTTGCTTTTCTTTCCATCATGATTTGAATCTTTCCCAATTGAAGATCCGTTGTGTTCCTTTGGTGAAATGCCGCTTGGATTTCATCGAAAGGCAAATTGGCTATTTGGTTACTTTTGCCGAGTGGCTACTTCTAGCAGCCATTTGCTGCGCCGTGATTTTAGTAGGGCGGCAGGGCATCGAAAAATTCAAAGCTTGATGCTCGCCTTTGTTCAACTTGTTGTGGGTTCATTGTATAGCTGCCGGCATTTTGTGAAATGGCTC
>NZ_JAAUWT010000075.1 GCF_014694455.1 Vibrio sp. S9_S30
TTGCAGCAACTTGGTTTACTGAGAGTTTTCCACCTTGGATTTGGTTGAGGAAACGAGCTCAAAAGTACTGAAGCCAGCAATTTTCGACAACCTTACAACCCTTGAATTATCAAAGCGCTATAACGCCAGCTTAAACCGCAGACAACGCACAAAACAAGCCGCCGCACTGCGCCTTAAACACTAAATTCACCGCAAACTAAAAATGCCACGCGTTGTTTGTCGGTTTCAAGCTTTTGTTATGCTGCTTTCGTAGTTTCAGTTTGTTACTGCAAAATTGTCTCTAAAGTGCTTTTTCACTACAAACTTGATAGAGCTATTGTCATAATCTTTCACTTCAATTACAGCACCTTTATAATTGATTACATTAGATTTAGCCATGTCGTACTCAACATTGTTGGTGAACGCGTCGCGAGCCATACCGCTAGAAAACTCTCTATATGAGATATTTATCTTGTTACCTACAGAACCATTATAAATCAAGGTCTGCTTAAAAGAGCTGTCTGAATGGACAGTTTTATTCGAAACCTTAGCATTACCGTGTTCGTAACATTGAGCTGGTTGATAAGACGCTGTAGTTACACATACTTTATTATTTATCATAGATAGGGCTATTGGGGGCTCAAACAAGCCAGCAATAAAATTAACGCGAGTATTGCTCTTTGAAGATATTGAAAAATAATCTACACCTTTATGATAACCAATTTGAACATAATCTCCCTTTGGGATGTCATATGCTGCACCATCAATAGTATTACCTACAGACAGATACTTCATTGTTGTTGCCACACCTTGGTCAATCATATGATCACCGACATACGACGTAGTAACTTGGTTAAGCTCTGGCAGAGAATAGTGATTTTCTAAAGTTTCTGCTCCGTAGTTTATAGTGGTGCAACCTGTGATGCTAAGAAGTAATATAGGGAAGATTATTTTTTTCACGTTATCAGCCTCAGTTTTTGAAATGAGCAATTTATTTCATATTGATCGTTTATGCAACGATCTAGATCAACTGATTACGCCTTGTAGCATAACGCCAGCTTAAACCGCAGACAACGCACAAAACAAGCCGCTGCATTACGCCTTTAACACTAAATTCACCGCAAACCAAAAATGCCACGCGTTGTTTGTCGGTTTGAAGCTTTTGTTAGGTTGAACCTTAATTCTTTACCTCTGGTACATAACTAGAATATTCACCCAATGCCTTTTCTATAATTGAGCTGAATATTTCTTGGATATATGGCTGAACCTTTTTAGCTTTTTTTGCAACTCCAGTCTGCATAAACTGCCCAATCTGCTCTATCTCATTAGCAGTAAACTTTGGAACATCGTCTTTCATAAGCATAAGAAAGGCATTTTTCTTTAGCTTAAGTCCAAGCTCTGTAGAATAAAACTCTCTCAACAAGATAATCTCATCCACATCGAAATATTTCACATAAGCCTGAGCCATCTCCTCTTTGAAATCCATACGATTGAAATAGATATTAAAGAACCTACCCAATGGTTCAAAATCGATTTCTTCTGAAGAAGAATGGCGTATAGTTTCTACTAGTGTACCTGACATCAATTCCGGATTGTATTCGATTTCTACGAACTTCAGAGCTTCTTCGCGATGCCTTTCACTAACAACAGCATATACATCAATAGCAAAAAATATCGAGAATAGAATAAGGTACTTAAGATATTTAATCACTTTCATAAAACCTCAATATAGACCTAACGCCCAATTAAGTAGCCAAAAACGTACAAATGCCGTTCCTGCAAACCACCGTAAACACAAAACTCAACGCAATCTAAAAATGCCACACGTTTTTGGTCTGCTTGAATTGTTTGTTATGAACGGAGTTTATTGGAAACCCCGACCTTCAGCAAATGCAGAAGCTTAAGACACAGAGCCATTTCACAAAATGCCGGCAGCTATACAATGAACCCACAACAAGTTGAACAAAGGCGAGCATCAAGCTTTGAATTTTTCGATGCCCT
>NZ_JAAUWT010000076.1 GCF_014694455.1 Vibrio sp. S9_S30
GCAAGCAAAATGCTTCTCTGCCAAGTGAGTTTGTGTACTCGTTACGCTCTAACAAACGCTTCAAGCGGACTGCCAACGCGTGGCATTTTAGGTTTGCAGTGATAATTGTGTTTAAGGCGCAATGCGGCGGCTTGTTTTGTGCGTTGTCAGCAGCTTAAGCGGGCGTTATAGCGCTTTGATAATTCAAGGATTGTCAGGTTCTCGAAAATTGCTGGCTTCAGTGTTTTTGAGTTCGATTCCTCTACTAGCATCAAGGTGGGAAATTTTCGGCAAACCAAGTTGCTGCAAGCTTTCAAAACCAATTGGGAATGCTGGATTTTGAAGCTTGGTTTTCGGTTTGTTCTTCTCAATTCTCGACTGAATCGGTGTTTTGGGTTTTGTGGTCTGGTTGCAGAAGCTCACTTTGGCTAAGATGTCGTTCATTGACTGCAAGCTAAGTGCTTCATTGCCAAGTAAGTCTGATTGTTGGTATCGCTCTAACAAACAATTCAAACAGACCAAAAACGTGTGGCATTTTTAGTTTGCGTTGAGTTTGGTGTTTACGGTGGTTTGCAGAAACGGCATTTGTACGTTTTTGGCAGTTTAATTGGGCGTTATGCCTCTATCCAAAACTAAGGAAACAGCTAGGATTATTATGGACTACATTTTGTTTTTGCTCATTTGCCTGTTTGCCACTTTTTCTCCTGGCCCAGCTGTATTTTTAGCAATCAAAAACTCAGCGTCATATGGCTTCAGTAATACCATATTCGGAATTCTCGGAAATGTAGTAGCAATGCTGGCTATGGCTACTTTATCAATTGTTGGTCTAGGAGCTGTTTTGGTTGCTTCCGAAGCTATCTACCAAGCGTTAAAACTATTTGGCGGCTTTTATTTAATATACATTGGAGTAAAAACTTGGCGTAGTAACAACACCTTAGGTGAGAGTAAATGTATAAACAACATCAGACGTTCCAAATTATTTTATGAAGCATTTTTCGTAGGTATAACAAACCCCAAAGCCATTATTTTCTATACTGCTCTTTTTCCGCAATTCATCACGGTTGAAAACTCCGTAATACCGCAGTTTATTACCTTAGCTCTGACATTCGCAACAATGTCATTTATTGCCCTTTCAACATATGCGGTGGTCACTAATAAAGTTAGAGTTTGGCTCATGAAAGAAAAAATAAGTAAACTATTCAACCGAATCACTGGGGGAGCTTTCGTTTGTTTTGGCCTCTCGTTAATGTCTCATGAGAAGGCATAACAAATTGCTTAACAAAGACTCCTAACGCTTGGCGACTTCAGTCGCAATTTCAGCTCCGTGTT
Source organism: Vibrio sp. S9_S30 (assembly GCF_014694455.1). Classification (GTDB taxonomy): domain Bacteria; phylum Pseudomonadota; class Gammaproteobacteria; order Enterobacterales; family Vibrionaceae; genus Vibrio. Next base: position 1,309 of record NZ_JAAUWT010000076.1, read on the forward strand.
TATGGCACAATATTCAAGTTAAGCGGCATCGCGTTGTCGCTTGTTAGCAAGGCGTTATAGCGCTTTGGTAGTTCAAGGGTTGTAAGGTTCTCGAAAATACCTGGCTTCAGTGCTTCAAATTTCGATTCCTAAACCCGAATCAAGTTGGAAAAGTTGTCGCAAGCCAAGCCGTTGTGACTATTTCAAACCATTCCTGTTTACCGTATTTTGAAGCTTTGTTCTTGGCTCGTTTTTCTAAATCTCCGACCGAATTAGCGTTTTGGGTGTCGTGGTCTGGTTACAGAAGGTTTTGTTGGTTAGGATGTTGTTCATTGAATGCAAGCGAAGTGCTTCATTGCCAAGTGAGTTTGTGTACTCGTTACGCTCTAACAAAAGCTTCAAACCGACAAACAACGCGTGGCATTTTTGGTTTGCGGTGATTTTGGTTTTTAAGGCGTAATGCAGCGGCTTGATTTGTGCGTTGTCTGCGGTTTAAGCTGGCGTTATGTGCCTGATGGTGAGGGGGAAAATGAACTATCTTCCTAAAATATTTGCAACAAAATTTAGTTACTTTTCAAAAGTTTCTCCGATTGGAACCATGGGATATATGTTTGGTTCGATGATAG
>NZ_JAAUWT010000077.1 GCF_014694455.1 Vibrio sp. S9_S30
ACGGTAAACCGGAATGGTTTGAAATAGCCACAACAGCTTGGCTTGCGACGGTTTTTCCACCTTGATACAGGTTGAGAAAACAAACTCAAAAACACGGAAGCCAGCTATTTTCGATAACCTGACAACCCTTAAATTATCAAAGCGCTATAACGCCAGCTTAAACCGCAGACAACGCACAAATCAAGCCACCGCATTACGCCTTAAACACTAAAATCACCGCAAACCAAAAATGCCACGCGTTGTTTGTCGGTTTGAAGCTTTTGTTAGAGCGATACAAGCAAACAGACTTTACTTGGCAATGAAGCACTTCGCTTGCATTCAATGAACGACATCTTAGACAACAAAACCTGCTGCAACCAGACCACGAAACCCAAAACACCAACTCAGTCGAGAATTTAGAAGAACAAACCGAAAACCAAGCTTCAAAATCCGGCTAACCTAATTGGTTTTTAAAGCTTACTGAGACTTGGTTTGCAAGGATTTTCCACCTTGATTTAGGTTACGGAATCGAACTGAAATGCACTGAAGCCAATAATTTTCGAGAACCTTACAACCCTTGAATTCTCAAAGCGCTATAACGCCTGCAATAAGGTGTGCCCCACTGAACCAACAAAGCGCACCGAACTCCATACCAAAAATGCCGAGTGTAACGCATCACCTTGATTGTATTGTTATATTAATTTTTAATGAGATAGCCAAAAGGTGATGTTTTATACCTTACCTCTATCGAACCGTATAGAGGACTATTCGCATAAAAACTGGAAGAAGAACAAAGGTTGCCATCTATAAAGCCATTTTTCAGAGACAATTTGTAGCAACTGACACTATTTCGATAATACATTATCTTTTTATTTTCAACATTAACTACTGTTTGTTTGTCAAAGTCCGAAAAATGGTACTCCAACCAGACTATACTTGGGATTGAGAACAATATAACTACTGTAATTGGGATTAGTGAGATTGCCACCTGCTTCAAATGAAACCCACCTATCTTTCTTAGTTTTAATTCAAACACACTTAACCCAACGATTATACTAGAAAGAAACAAAGCAGACACAACGGATTTGTAGGTATAAATCAGCGGGGGACTAGAAACTACGATCGAAACAAAAGTAAGAGCACAAAAAACAAATATCGAATAGCAGCCCACATAACTTGCATTTTTCATTGTTTCTTTCGAAAGCATACTTCCTGTCCTTGTCGATAATTAATATAACGCCAGCTTAAACCGCAGACAACGCACAAAACAAGCTGCTGCATTGCGCCTTAAACACTAAATTCACCGCAAACCAAAAATGCCACGCGTTGTTTGTCGGTTTGAAGCTTTTGTTAGAGCGTAACGAGTACACAAACTCACTTGGCAAAGAAGCACTTAGCTTGCATTCAATGGAAGGCATCTTAACCAACAAAATCTTCTGCAACCAGACCACGAAACCCAAAACACCGATTCAGTCATAAGTTTAGGGAAACGAGCTGAGAGCAAAGCTTCAAAATTCAGCAAACCTAATTGGATTTGAGAGCTTGCATCAACTTGGATTGCGACAGCTTTCCCAACTTGATGCTGGTTGAGAAAGCGAACTCAAAAACATTGGAGCCAGCAACTTTCGAGAACCTTACAACCCTTGAGTTTTCAAAGCGCTATAACGCCGCGTTAAGTGGTGAGCAACGCCAACCACCCAGCCTAAACCATTGTGACATAAACACTTAACCCAAAGTAAGCTGAAAATGCCAAGCGTTGGGAATCCGTCTTAAACGCTTTGTATGGATAATAAGCTCTCCAATCGGGTAAGGTGAGACCCAGACTTTAGCTGCAACTAAAGTTCTTCTATCTGGTAGTTCGATTAAACGATGGCTCCTCTATCGAGAGACCGATAACAAGTACGA
>NZ_JAAUWT010000078.1 GCF_014694455.1 Vibrio sp. S9_S30
TTGCATTCAATGAACGACATCTTAGACAACAAAACCTGCTGCAACCAGACCACAATACCCAAAACACCGAACCAGTCGAAGAATTTACAAGAACGAACCGAAAACCAAACTTCAAAATCCGGAATTTCCAATTGGCATGAAATCCCACAGAAACTTGGCTTGTAGAGAATTTCCCACCTTAGATATGGTTGAGGAATCGAACTCGAAAACACTGAAGCCAGCAACGTTCGAGAACCTTACAGCCCTTAAATCATCAAAGCGCTATAACGCCCAATTAAGTAGCCAAAAACGTACAAATACCGCTTCTGCAAACCACCGTAAACACAAAACTCACCGCAAACTGAAAATGCCACACGTTTTTGGTCTGCTTGAATTGTTTGTTAGAGCGATACAAGCAAATAGACTCGCTTGGCAATGAAGCACTTAGCTTGCATTCAACGAAAGCCATATTAGACAACAAAACCTGCTGCAACCAGACCACAATACCCAAAACACCGAACCAGTCGAAGAATTTACAAGAACGAGCCGAAAACCAAACTTCAAAATCCGGAATTTCCAATTGGCATGAAATCCCACAGAAACTTGGCTTGTAGAGAACTTCCCACCTTAGATATGGTTGAGGAATCGAACTCGAAAACACTGAAGCCAGCTATTTTCGATAACCTGACAACCCTTGAATTATCAAAGCGCTATAACGCCCAATTAAGTAGCCAAAAACGTACAAATGCCGTTCCTGCAAACCACCGTAAACACTAAACTCACCGCAAACTAAAAATGCCACACGTTTTTGGTCTGCTTGAATTGTTTGTTATGAACGGAGTTTATTGGAACCCCCGACCTTCAGCAAATGCAGAAGCTTAAGACACAGAGCCATTTCACAAAATGCCGGCAGCTATACAATGAACCCACAACAAGTTGAACAAAGGCGAGCATCAAGCTTTGAATTTTTCGATGCCCTGCCGCCCTACTAAAATCACGGCGCAGCAAATGGCTGATAGAAGTAGCCACTCGGCAAAAATACCCAAACAGCCAATTTGCCTCTCGATGAAACCCAAGCGGCATTTCACCAAAGGAACACAACGGATCTTCAATTGGGAAAGATTCAAATCATGATGAAAAGAAAAGCAAATATTGAACCTTAACCTCTAATTTGGCTGGATTTTCCTAGATGCTTCATAACGCCCAATTAAACAGCCAAAAACGTACAAATACCGCTTCTGCATACCACCTTAAACACTAAACTCAACGCAAACTAAAAGTGCCACACGTTTTTGGTCTGTTTGAATTGTTTGTTATGAACGGACTTTACGGCAACCACAGATTTTCAGCAAATACAGAAGGTTGAGACGCCGAGCCAATTCACAAAATGTTGGCAGCTACACGATAAACCCACAACGAGTTGACTTAAAACGCCCACCAAGTTTGGAGTTTTTCGATGCACTGCCGCCTCGTAAAAATCACGGTGCAGCAAATGGCTGTTAGAGAAAATTACTTGGCAAAATCAGCCAAACAGCCAATTTGCCTTTTGATGAACCCAAAGCGGCATTTCACCAAAGACACACAACGGATTTTCAATTGGGAAAGATCCAAATCATGATGAAAAGAAAAGCAAACTTTGAACCTTAGCCACTAATTTTACTGAATTTTTCTAGATGCTTCATAACGCCAGCTTAAACCGCAGACAACGCACAAAACAAGCTGCCGCATTGCGCCTTAAACACTAAATTCACCGCAAACTAAAAATGCCACGCGTTGTTTGTCGGTTTGAAGCTTTTGTTAGAGCGATACAAACAAACAGGCTTTACTTGGCAATGAAGCACTTAGCTTGCATTCAATGAACGACATCTTAGCCAACAAAACCTGCT
>NZ_JAAUWT010000079.1 GCF_014694455.1 Vibrio sp. S9_S30
AACGCTTCAAGCGGACTGCCAACGCGTGGCATTTTAGGTTTGCAGTGATAATTGTGTTTAAGGCGCAATGCGGTAGCTTTTGTATAGCGTTGTCAGCAGCTTAAGCGGGCGTTATAGCGCTTTGAAAATTCAGGGGTTGAAAGGTTCTCGAAAATTGCTGACTTCAGTGCATTTCAGTTCGATTTCTTAGCCAGCATCAAGGTGTTGAAATCGGTGTAAGCCAAGTCGCTGTAGGTTTTCAAAATCAGTCAGGTTTGCCGAATTTTGAAGTTTGGCTTTCGGTTTGTTCTTCTAAATTATCCGATCGAGTTAGGGTTTTAGGTTTTGTGGTCTGGTTGCAGAAGGTTTTGTTGGTTAGGATGCTGTTCATTGAATGCAAGCTAAGTGCTTCATTGCCAAGTAAGTATGCTTGCCTGTATCGCTCTAACAAACAATTCAAGCAGACCAAAAACGTGTGGCATTTTTAGTTTGCGTTGAGTTTTGTGTTTACGGTGGTTTGCAGAGGCGGTATTTGTACGTTTTTGGCTACTTAATTGGGCGTTAGCTTAAATAATTAAAGTAAAGAGGTAAAAAATAAAATGAACTTAGACAAAATAGTTGCTAGGCAAGCTGCATACTATGCGCATGATGCGCAACAATGGAATAATTCGCCTTATGCAGTGCAGTTCCCTCATCTCTCTGATTTGCTGGACCTAAAGCTTCCCAAACATAATCGTTACGCAATATGTAATTTGAGAGGAGGAATTGGAAAGTCCACGTTAACATTTAACCTTGCATTTGGTGCTAAAGATGTACTTGCGATAGATACTTGTCCCCAAGGAAATTCTTCAAATTTCTTTTCCTCTGGTAAGCCAGTAGCAGGGACAACTATTTATGACGCTTTATTACCTTATCTATTACCTCGTATGTCTTTTCCTTCTAATATTGCACAACGAGTCGAGCACTTTAACTCGTACTTTGATGGATTAAACGCACATTTCGTACCAGCCTCCCCGAATTTATATGAGTTTCCATCAATCATGGAGTCAGCACTTTCTCAAGCTCGAGGTATTCCCGGTGGAGCGGATATTAAGGCTCGAGAACAGATTCTGAATTCAATGCGTGATCTGTTGGATCGAGAAACAAAAAAAGTTGAAACAAAAAAAGTAATTATTGATACATCGCCATTTTTTTCTGGCGCAACGCATCTCACATGGCATGCAGTTGACTCACTCATTGTGCCAGTGCGTACCGACCAGCAGTCAGTAGACTCACTACAATTGTTGATAGATTTGTTGACAGATGCAAGTCGTTCGTTCTTACGTAGTCAAGACCGTTTGGCGCTGAGTTCTCCGAAAATTCAAATGGTTGTGGTAACACACTGTGGTTGGTCAACTAGAGCAGGTGCTAAGCATGAACCAAATAACCAGACTAAAATCTACTTAGAAAAAGTAAGAAAAATCGTTGCTAGTAACATGCACTTGTTTACGACCAATGATCCTGACAACCATATTGTTCCATTAGATGACTTCCTAGGCTCGGGGCGCATCTCATCGGCTAAGAGTATTCCTATTAAGTGCTTGAAACCACAGCAATCTTTTACAATATCTGGACAGCAAGTAACTGTTAACTCTTCCGTTGAAAAGTGTCAAAAGCAGCTGGCATTTATTACTCAGAATATCTGGTAAATTTAAGCTAACAAGAGACTATGGCGTCAATAGCTAATTTTTGGCGCTATCTTTATCCCACATTATACCGTCTCTTAGCATTGAATTAAGTGTCACAACCATCTTTCTCATACAGGCAACTATCGCTACTTTCT
>NZ_JAAUWT010000080.1 GCF_014694455.1 Vibrio sp. S9_S30
ACTGGTGTGATAGCAGTTCACGCAATATTGGTGATAGCAGGTTTTCTGCGTCTTCCAACATGTCGGGAATGGCTTGCCTAAACGAGGCTTTTCCTTTAGGTATTATGATACCGTATTCGGCAATAAGGCCTCGAACTTGATTAATCAATCGAGTTCTCTCAGTGACGCATAATCGACGCATTCGAATCAGTGATTGCACGTCTTGTTGTTCAATGGATTTCTGAGGGACGGGGTGAGTTCGTTGGTAAAGAGCGAGTTCAGCAATCGCTTCAGCGTCGTTATAGTCGTTTTTTTGTTTACGTCGCTGATTTTTGACATGTTGGGGCGGATATAAAAGGACTTCGTGTCCAAGCTTTTTGAATTCACGAGCCCAGTAATGGGCTCCAGAGCAAGCCTCCATGGCAATGATGGATGGGCATTGATTTGCGATGTAGTTAAGTAGCTTAGTACGTTGAAGTTTTTTCCGTCCTAGGTTTTTTCCTTTTTGATTGATTTCAAAAAGAAAGAAACTATTCTTTGCTAAGTCGATGCCGATGATTTTATGCTGAGTCATGGTCTTCTCCTTTTGCTTTGGATAAACACTCCAAGCATGGCTCATGGCCACGCGAAGTGGTAGGGGGAGACCATCTCATCACCTTAATGCGGCGTTATAGCGCTTTGAAAATTCAAGGGTTGTAAGGTTATCGAAAATAGCTGGCTTAAGTGTTTCAAAATTCGATCTCCTAAACCCGAATAAAGTTGGAAAAGTTGTCGCAAGCCAAGCCGTTGTGACTATTTCAAACCATTCCTGTTTACCGTATTTTGAAGCTTGGTTCTTGTCTCGCTTTTCTAAATCTCCGACCGAATTGGCATTTTGGGTGTCGTGGTCTGGTTACAGAAGGTTTTGTTGGTTAGGATGCTGTTCATTGAATGCAAGCAAAATGCTTCTCTGCCAAGTGAGTTTGTGTACTCGTTACGCTCTAACAAACGCTTCAAGCGGACTGCCAACGCGTGGCATTTTAGGTTTGCAGTAATAATTGTGTTTAAGGCGCAATGCGGTAGCTTTTGTATAGCGTTGTCAGCAGCTTAAGCGGGCGTTATGAAGAAGCTAAGAAAATGTAGCAAAATTATAGGGTAAGGTTCAAAGTTCAGTTTTCTTATCATATGATTCGAATCTTCCTCACCTGAATCTTTGCAAATTTCTTTGGTGAAATGCCGCTTTGGTTTCATCGAAAGGCAAATTGGCTGCTTAGGTACTTTTGCCAAGTAACTTTTTCTAGCAGCCATTTGCTGTGCCGTGATTTTAGTGAGGCGGCAGGGCTTTGAAAAACTCAAAACTTGGCGCCCGCTTTTATTCAATTCGTTGTGGGTTTATCGAGTAGCTGCCGGGATTTTGTGAAATGGCTCTGTGTCTTAGGCTTCAGTATTTGCTGGCAAATTGGGGATGCCGTAAAGTCCGTTCATAACAAACAATTCAAGCAGACCAAAAACGTGTGGCATTTTCAGTTTGCGGTGAGTCTTGTGTTTAAGGTGGTTTGCAGAAGCGGTATTTATACGTTTTTGGCTACTTAATTGGGCGTTATGAAGCATCTAGGAAAATCCTGAAAAATTATAGGGTAAGGTTCAAAGTTCCCTTTTCTTATCATCATAATTTGAATCTTCCTCACCTGAATATTTGCAAGTTTCTTTGGTGAAATGCCGCTTTGGGTTCATCTAAAGGCAAATTGGCTGTTTGGTTACTTTTGCCAAGTAGCTATTTCTAGCAGCCATTTGCTGTGCCG
>NZ_JAAUWT010000081.1 GCF_014694455.1 Vibrio sp. S9_S30
ATAATCATCGTATAAGGAGGTGATCCAGCCCCAGGTTCCCCTAGGGCTACCTTGTTACGACTTCACCCCAGTCATGAACCACAAAGTGGTAAGCGTCCTCCCGAAGGTTAAACTACCTACTTCTTTTGCAGCCCACTCCCATGGTGTGACGGGCGGTGTGTACAAGGCCCGGGAACGTATTCACCGTGGCATTCTGATCCACGATTACTAGCGATTCCGACTTCATGGAGTCGAGTTGCAGACTCCAATCCGGACTACGACGCACTTTTTGGGATTCGCTCACCATCGCTGGTTGGCCGCCCTCTGTATGCGCCATTGTAGCACGTGTGTAGCCCTACTCGTAAGGGCCATGATGACTTGACGTCGTCCCCACCTTCCTCCGGTTTATCACCGGCAGTCTCCCTGGAGTTCCCGACATGACTCGCTGGCAAACAAGGATAAGGGTTGCGCTCGTTGCGGGACTTAACCCAACATTTCACAACACGAGCTGACGACAGCCATGCAGCACCTGTCTCAGAGCTCCCGAAGGCACACCTGCGTCTCCGCTGGCTTCTCTGGATGTCAAGAGTAGGTAAGGTTCTTCGCGTTGCATCGAATTAAACCACATGCTCCACCGCTTGTGCGGGCCCCCGTCAATTCATTTGAGTTTTAATCTTGCGACCGTACTCCCCAGGCGGTCTACTTAACGCGTTAGCTCCGAAAGCCACGGCTCAAGGCCACAACCTCCAAGTAGACATCGTTTACGGCGTGGACTACCAGGGTATCTAATCCTGTTTGCTCCCCACGCTTTCGCATCTGAGTGTCAGTATCTGTCCAGGGGGCCGCCTTCGCCACTGATATTCCTTCAGATCTCTACGCATTTCACCGCTACACCTGAAATTCTACCCCCCTCTACAGTACTCTAGCCTGCCAGTTTCAAATGCGGTTCCGAGGTTGAGCCCCGGGCTTTCACATCTGACTTAACAAACCACCTGCATGCGCTTTACGCCCAGTAATTCCGATTAACGCTCGCACCCTCCGTATTACCGCGGCTGCTGGCACGGAGTTAGCCGGTGCTTCTTCTGCAGCTAACGTCAAAGCATGCCGCTATTAACGACACACCCTTCCTCACTGCTGAAAGTACTTTACAACCCGAAGGCCTTCTTCATACACGCGGCATGGCTGCATCAGGCTTGCGCCCATTGTGCAATATTCCCCACTGCTGCCTCCCGTAGGAGTCTGGACCGTGTCTCAGTTCCAGTGTGGCTGATCATCCTCTCAGACCAGCTAGGGATCGTCGCCTTGGTGAGCCATTACCTCACCAACTAGCTAATCCCACCTGGGCATATCCTGACGCGAGAGGCCCGAAGATCCCCCTCTTTGGCCCGTAGGCATTATGCGGTATTAGCCATCGTTTCCAATGGTTATCCCCCACATCAGGGCAATTTCCCAGGCATTACTCACCCGTCCGCCGCTCGACGTCGAATAGCAAGCTATTCTCGTTTCCGCTCGACTTGCATGTGTTAGGCCTGCCGCCAGCGTTCAATCTGAGCCATGATCAAACTCTTCAATTTAAGATTTTGTTCGGCTCAATGAATACTGATTACATTTACAAGTAAATGTTGAATTGACTGTGCTAAGTCTTCTTA
>NZ_JAAUWT010000082.1 GCF_014694455.1 Vibrio sp. S9_S30
CAAGCAAAGTGCTTCTCTGCCAAGTGAGTTTGTGTACTCGTTACGCTCTAACAAAAGCTTCAAACCGACAAACAACGCGTGGCATTTTTGGTTTGCGGTGAATTTAGTGTTTAAGGTGCAATGCAGCAGCTTGTTTTGTGCGTTGTCTGCGGTTTAAGCTGGCGTTATAGCGCTTTGAGAATTCAAGGGTTGTAAGGTTCTCGAAAATTGTTGGCTTCAGTGCATTTCAGTTCGATTCCGTAATCTGAATCAATATGGAAAAGTCATCGCAACCCAAGTTGCTGCAAGCTTTCAAAACCAATCAGGTTCACCGAAATTTGAAGTTCTGTTTTTGGTTCCTTCTTATAAATTCTCGACTAAGTTGGTATTTTGGACTTTGTGGTCTGGTTGCAGCAGGTTTTGTTGTCTAAGATGTCGTTCATTGAATGCAAGCGAAGTGCTTCATTGCCAAGTAAAGTCTGTTTGTTTGTATCGCTCTAACAAACAATTCAAGCAGACCAAAAACGTGTGGCATTTTTAGTTTGCGGTGAGTTTAGTGTTTACGGTGGTTTGCAGAAGCGGTATTTGTACGTTTTTGGCTACTTAATTGGGCGTTATGCCTCAAGGAGGAAAAATGGTGCAAGGATACAGAATCAGCACGGATAAAAGTCACCTCGACTTTGAGGTGATTTACGAATTTATCTCAGAAAGTTACTGGGCGTCAGGAATACCAAAACATACCCTAGAAAAAGCTATTTCAAATTCACTTTGTTTTGGTGTCTATGATAGCCATGATTTTCAAGTAGGCTTTGCTCGCCTGATAACAGACAAAGCAACGTTTGCTTACCTTGCTGATGTATTCATAGTAGAGAAGCACCGAGGAAAAGGTTTGAGCAAGTGGCTCGTTGAAAGAATAGTGTCTCACCCTGATCTGCAAGGTTTAAGGCGTATGGTATTGGCAACAAGAGATGCACATGGTTTGTACGCGCAATACGGTTTCCAACCAATTGAAAATCCAGAGATACTAATGCAAATTTGGCATCCAGATGTTTACCGTAAGTCAGAAGCATAACAAACGCTTCAAGACGGATTCGCAACGCGTGGCATTTTTACCATGCGTTAAGTTTAGTGATTTAGGTGGTGTGCGGAAACATCGTATTGCGTTGCTCACCACTTAAGCGGGCGTTAGCCCTCAGGAGGAAAGGATGCCAAAGGTAGTTTCAGTCAGTAAATGTGCCGAGCACACTTTTTCTAAATCAATTGTTGATTCAATATTGCTAATTGAGGGGGAAGGAGTTGACGGAGATGCTCATCGGGGAAAAACTGTAAAGCATCGTTCGAGAGTCAAAGTCGATCCCAGTCAACCAAATCTTAGACAAGTTCACCTTCTTCACAATGAGTTATTCTCTGAGCTTGAGGCTAAAGGATTCAAAGTTGTGCCAGCGTCACTTGGGGAAAACATCACAACATCAGGTATTGATTTACTTGGTTTGCCAAGGGATACCGTAATTAGGTTTAGCAGTGGGGCAGAAGTTCTGATTACAGGTCTCCGCAACCCTTGCCCGCAAATCGAGGGATACCAGACTGGGTTATTGTCTGCTGTTTTGGGTAAAGATAGCTCAGGAAAGTTAGTCCGTAAGGCAG
>NZ_JAAUWT010000083.1 GCF_014694455.1 Vibrio sp. S9_S30
TGGCTCGGTGTCTTAGGCTTCTGCATTTGCTGGCAAATTGGGGTTGCCGTAAAGTCCGTTCATAACAAACAATTCAAGCAGACCAAAAACGTGTGGCATTTTTAGTTTGCGTTGAGTTTTGTGTTTAGGGTGGCTTGCAGAAGCGGTATTTGTACGTTTTTGGCTACTTAATTGGGCGTTATGTGAATACTGGAGCTATATAATATGTCTCATCTAGATTTACCAAAATCGTGGAATGAAAATGCCCCATTAGTTATGGCTACAAACTATTGCATTGGTCCCGATAGACACAAAGTACGATTTATAGTTAGAGAAGAGCCTAATAATCCTTGCGATTCAGGATGGATCTTTTTCACTGGTACTGAGCCTGATGGGTACATTGATAATCCAGAAAATATGGTGATATGCCCACTTCTTCGCTTCTTAGAAATAGAGCCTAGTTTAATTGATTTATTGAGCTCTCCAGTAGGAAGTATGTGGGAAAAACCAACAGATGATAGTGATTGGATAAAAGTTGAAAATTATGATGTCCGCGAATAATTCATATAACAAGCAATTCAAGCAGACCAAAAACGCGTGGCATTTTTAGTTTGCGTTGAATTTAATGATTAAGGTGGTTTGCAGGAACGGCATTTGTACGTTTTTGGCTACTTAATTGGGCGTTATGTGTAGCCAGAGGGAAAGGCATGGAAGTACAGCTTAAAATCGGTAGCGACCCCTTATTCGCAGAGTCTTTAACCAAGACAAATATGGCAAGTTATTATCTAAATCGTGGGATTACCTGGGATCATAATCAGTTTCTAAATAGTTGGGAAGAACTAGAAAACTACGAGATTCACCTAGACCAAGCTCGTGTCGGTGTTCTTCGTTTTAGCTATAGTGGCGAAACGACCTTTCTGAGAGACTTTCAACTTTTACCGGAGTTTCAAGGTAGAGGAATTGGGGCTAAGTGCCTTGATCTAGTCGTAGGGCATGCACTCAGTCGTCAATCCACTAAGCTAGTTCTACGTGTGTTTAGTGAAAACCCAGCTATCAATCTGTATGAGTCCAAAGGCTTTGTTAGAACATCTGAAGTCAAAGGGTTGGTGGAAATGGAAGTCCCTTTAAGTTCAAACACATAACAAGCAATTTAAGAGGGATTCTCAACGCTTGGCATTTTTGCTTCTACTTCAGCTTTAGTGTTTATGGCACAATGTTTTAGGTTTGGTGGAGGCGTTGTTCACCCCTTAATTGGGCGTTATAGCGCTTTGAAGATTCAAGGGTTGTCAGGTTTTCGAAAGTTGCTAACTTCAGTGTTTTTGAGTTCGATTCCTTAACCTGAATCAAGATGGAGAATCCTCACAAGCCAAGCTGCTGTCGGTTTCCCCAAAGTTTCCCAATTCATCAAATTTTGAAGCTTGGCTTTTGTCTCGTTTTTCTAAATTCTTCGACTGGTTCGGTGTTTTGGGTATTGTGGTCTGGTTGCAGCAGGTTTTGTTGTCTAAGATGTTGTTCATTGAATGCAAGTTAAGTGCTTCATTGCCAAGTAAAGCCTGTTTGCTTGTATCGCTCTAACAAACAA
>NZ_JAAUWT010000084.1 GCF_014694455.1 Vibrio sp. S9_S30
GCAGGCTTTGTTGGCTAAAATGGCGTTCATTGGATGCAAACTAAGTGCTTCATTGCCAAGTAAAGTTCGTTTGTTGGTATCGCTCTAACAAAAGCTTCAAACCGACAAACAACGCGTGGCATTTTTGTTTTGCAGTGAATTTAGTGTTTAAGGCGTAATGCAGCGGCTTGTTTTGTGCGTTGTCTGCGGTTTAAGCTGGCGTTATATGCCAGTGATCAAAAAGTCTATTGCAGCAATTATTTCGTTTCTAAACGTACTTATTTCGTTGACTGGGGTCGCAAGAATTCCTATTGGTACACTAGCCATTTGATGGGTAAGAATCACGAAGTCCCCTTCGTCGATATGAATGATGGGACATAAATGACTTGGTGCTTTTTTTTCTAGTAGTTCGATAGGAGTTAAAGGTATAACCAAGCGAGTATTAAGTGAATCTACCAACTCGCTTTGGACATCAACAAAATATGGATAAGCGGTAGCGGTGTTCTTGTCGTTGTTTTTATAAAGCGTAAATTGTGGCATTAGAATACTCGGTATGAATCGGAAAATAGTCCGTGTTTTGTTGTCAAATCGTTACAAGCTTCAATAGCTTCAGTGTTTTGCTCTAACCATTCGGCTTTTAATTGTTGTTTGACTTCCTTTTCTAATGCCTTCTCCATAGTTGCGGATAGATTGATGTTTAGGCGCTTAGCTTCAGCTAGTAACTCACTGTTTAAGCTAAGGTTTGTCGCTTTTTTTGGTGCATTCGTGCTATATGTGTTTCTCATAAAGTATTCCTATGCGTATTATTAATGCGCATTTAGTATAGGCGATAGTGAAACATATAACAAAAGCTTTAAACCGACAAACAACGTGTGGCATTTTCAGTCTGCGGTGAATTTAGTGTTTAAGGCGTAATGTAGTGGCTTGATTTGTGCGTTGTCTGCGGTATAAGCTGGCGTTATGTGTATTTATTAATTTGTAAGGGTATTTATGAAAGTATTTCCAAATATAAAACAACCTAAAGGAAGTCTTTACTGTGGACCATATTGTACCGCTGCGTGTTTACATGCTTTTGAACTATTACCATTAAAAAGTCCTAAAAAATTGTCTAGATACGCCCATGCAGAGAAATCTTTTAATGGTGAGTCAATTGAACTCACAGAAGAATTAGGGTTAGAAGCTATTGCCCTCGAAATTTATAAAGTTGTAGGGATTGTTACTAAGGGAGAGAACCCAACGTATATTGAACACTCGGGTTATAGTTCTTTGGCAGCAATGCTTTATGTTCTTGGTGAGTTTGATCTTAATACTGAGTTAGTGGTTAGTAATAGTGCGAGACTTAGTTATCTTAAGTCTGTTTATCCGACTGAATTTGAGTTAATTGACAAGCTAAATGTACCAATTTGTATTCTTGATGACGAACCGGCTTTGTTGCGTAATTCAGTTCAGAGACAGAATCGTCCCATGTCGTATATTTATTAGTCAATACGACAAGTTTTAGGCATACCTAACCCAGTAAGCTTATTCAGCGCCTTAATCATCGCGTAAGT
>NZ_JAAUWT010000085.1 GCF_014694455.1 Vibrio sp. S9_S30
ATCCTAACCAACAAAACCTTCTGTAACCAGACCACGACACCCAAAACGCCAATTCGGTCGAAGATTCAGAAAAACGAGCCAAGAACAAAGCTTCAAAATACGGTAAACAGGAATGGTTTGAAATAGTCACAACGGCTTGGCTTGCGACAACTTTTCCAACTTGAGTCGGGTTTAGGAATCGAAATTTGAAGCACTGAAGCCAGCTATTTTCGAAAACCTTACAACCTTTAAATTATCAAAGCGCTATAACGCCAGCTTAAGCCGCAGACAACGCACAAATCAAGCCCCTGCATTGCGCCTTAAACACTAAAATTACTGCAAACCAAAAGTGCCACGCGTTGGCTGTCGGTTTGAAGCTTTTGTTATGTATCACCGACGATACCAGACTTTCTCAGGCTTCTGACCTAATTGCCAATCAATATAGTCTTGTGGCGGTCGTTCTATATCGATGATATGTTCTAGGCCAAAAGGAATTTCCACACCAAAACCCAGATATACACTTTCCTCATTCGGTTCAACGCAACAAGGTTGGAAATCCAGTATGCCGATAAACTTATCTCCAACAATTTCAGATACGATTAAGTACCCTCGCTCAGATTCAATGCGAATTTCACCAGCTTCATCTTCACACTCGATTTCCAAGATTACTTTAGCTGCATCCCCAACTTTCAAGGCTTTCCTATCGTTTAAGGAAGGAATCCAAAAAGTATCAGGATGATCTCTATGGCATACTTCTCCGTTCCGAAGCTGCCAGAAATCGTCTTTAAAGTTAGCTAATTCCATAAATCCTCATGTGATACATAACGCCAGCTTAAACCGCAGACAACGCACAAAACAAGCCGCTGCATTACGCCTTAAACAATAAACTCACTGCAAACCAAAAGTGCCACGCGTTGGCTGTCGGTTTGAAGCTTTTGTTAGGTATTCCCTACAGCAATCATATGTTCTTTAATACTATCTGAGACATTAACCCAAGAAGTATTCCCAGCTAGTTCCAGTTTAATATTACACTTTTTTGCAACTTTGATTACATGATGAAACCAATCTGAGTAAGTCCAATCTCTTGGTACTGGAGATTTGAATGCTTTTAAACTATTGTCCCAGCTTACCTCAGCCGCTTCACGATATATATACTGATAGCTAGGATCTCCACCACTAGCCAAAACCAAGATCAGTTGACCATTCTCTAGTATTTCTACTCTCTCAATTATTTCCATTACATACCTAACGCCAGCTTAAACCGCAGACAACGCACAAACCAAGCCGCTGCATACGCCTTAAACACTAAATTCACCGCAAACTAAAAATGCCACGCGTTGTTTGTCGGTTTGAAGCTTTTGTTATGTGATTGCTACCCACCGAAAAGTGCAGTGTTTCCAAGACCAAATAGGATTAGAGGAACTGAAATAGGTGAGCTATATACTAAAAATCGCTTGCTTAGAGAAGCCCTATCCACTGGTTCTCCATGCTCATTTTTATCCAAATTTCCTCTTTTAACGC
>NZ_JAAUWT010000086.1 GCF_014694455.1 Vibrio sp. S9_S30
TTGGGAAAGATTCAAATCATGATAAGACAAAAAGCAAATATTGAACCTTACCCTATAATTTTACTACATTTTCCTAGCTGCTTCATAACGCCAGCTTAAACCGCAGACAACGCACAAAACAAGCCGCTGCATTGCACCTTAAACACTAAATTCACCGCAAACTAAAAATGCCACGCGTTGTTTGTCGGTTTGAAGCTTTTGTTATGCTTATTTTGATTAGTTATGCAGTGGCTCAAAGGATCTTACAACATGTAATCCTAGTAAATTCTTTTGTAACTCTAACAGTATCGGAGTATCTACGTTTAGTTCTGACCACATTTCCTTAGGTACTCTTAAACGTACTGTCCCGTACTCTACGTGAACGATATCAATAATATACACTTTCCCAGCTTTACCGAACCTTTCATGCTTATCATTTACATGTGTTATCACTTCAAAAGATCTACCAGCGGAAGTGTGGAGGGCTAAAAACCCCACAAGGATCACGCCAACGGCCATATAAATTAAAGGAAACTGTCTACGAACAAGCGGTCGAGAATCACTCCTATCGAGGCAGAGGCTTGACGGTTTTTTCAGTTTATAAAGGACTACTCCACAAATTAAGCTAGCAACGGATGATAAAAATATTAGTTCAAAGCCGTTAAATACCTTATCGTCAACAATAAAACTTATCCAAAAGGCTGTAAAATAAATTGCTAGAGGAGCTAAGATTTTCAACATAGGATGCGCACTCCATTCAATAAGCCTAACGCCAGCTTAAACCGCAGACAACGCACAAAACAAGCCGCTGCACTGCGCCTTAAACACTAAACTCACCGCAAACCAAAAATGCCACGCGTTGTTTGTCGGTTTGAAGCTTTTGTTAGAGCGATACCAACAAACAGACTTTACTTGGCAATGAAGCACTTTGCTTGCATTCAATGAAAGGCATCTTAACCAACAAAACTTACTGCAACCAGACCACAAAACTCAAAACACCGATTCAGTCGAGAATTTAGAAGAACAAACCGAAAACCAAACTTCAAAATCCGGAATTTCTAATTGGCATGAAATCCCACAGAAACTTGGCTTGTAGAGAACTTCCCACCTTAGATATGGTTGAGGAATCGAACTCGAAAACACTGAAGCCAGCAACTTTCGATAACCTGATAATCCTTGAATTTTCAAAGCGCTATAACGCCAGCTTAAACCGCAGACAACGCACAAAACAAGCTGCTGCATTGCGCCTTAAACACTGAAATCACCGCAAACCAAAAATGCCACGCGTTGGCTGTCGGTTTGAAGCTTTTGTTAGAGCGACACTAACAAATAGACTTACTTGGCAATGAAGCACTTCGCTTGCATTCAATGAACGACATCTTAGACAACAAAACCTGTTGCAACCAGACCACAAAGCCCAAAACACCAACTTAGTCGAGAATTTATAAGAA
>NZ_JAAUWT010000087.1 GCF_014694455.1 Vibrio sp. S9_S30
TTTGCTTGTATCGCTCTAACAAACAATTCAAGCAGACCAAAAACGTGTGGCATTTTTAGTTTGCGGTGAATTTAGTGTTTATGGTGGTTTGCAGAAGCGGCATTTGTACGTTTTTGGCTACTTAATTTGGCGTTATGAAGCATCTGGGAAAGTTCAGTAAAATTAGGGGTTAAGGTTCAATATTTGCTTTTCTTTTCATCATGATTTGAATCTTTCCCAATTGAAGATCCGTTGTGTTCCTTTGGTGAAATGCCGCTTGGATTTCATCGAAAGGCAAATTGGCTGTTTGGTTACTTTTGCCGAGTGGCTACTTCTAGCAGCCATTTGCTGCGCCGTGATTTTAGTGGGGCGGCAGGGCATCGAAAAATTCAAAGCTTGATGCTCGCCTTTGTTCAACTTGTTGTGGGTTCATTGTATAGCTGCCGGCATTTTGTGAAATGGCTCTGTGTCTTAAGCTTCTACATTTGCTGAAGGTCGGGGGTTCCAATAAACTCCGTTCATAACAAACAATTCAAGCAGACCAAAAACGTGTGGCATTTTTAGTTTGCGTTGAGTTTAGTGTTTACGGTGGTTTGCAGAAGCGGTATTTGTACGTTTTTGGCTACTTAATTGGGCGTTATAGCGCTTTGATAATTAAAGGGTTGTCAGGTTCTCGAAAATTGCTGGCTTCCGTGTTTTTGAATGCGATTTCTCCACTGAAATCAAGGTGGTAAATCCTCGCAAACCAAGTTTCTGCAAGCTTTCAAAACCAATCAGGTCTACCGAATTTTGAAGCTTGGCTTTTGGCTTGTTTTTCTAAATTCTCGACTGGATCGGTGTTTTTAGTTTTGTGGTCTGGTTGCAGAAGGTTTTGTTGGCTAAGATGCTGCTCATTGAATGCAAGCTAAGTGCTTCGTTGCCAAGCGAGTAATTTGTTCGTATCGCTCTAACAAACGCTTCAAGCCGACCGCCAACGCGTGGCACGTTTGGTTTGCAGTAATTATTGTGTTTAAAGCGCAATGCGGTGGTTATTGTATTGCGTTGGCAGCGGCTTAAGCGGGCGTTATAGCGCTTTGAGAATTCAAGGGTTGTAAGGTTCTCGAAAATTGTTGGCTTCAGTGCATTTCAGTTCGATTCCGTAACCATATCTAAAGTGAAAAATTCTCGGCAAACCAAGTTGCTGCAAGCTGTCAAAATCAATTAGGTTCGCCAAATTTGGAAGCTGATCTCTTGGCTCATTTTTCTAAATCTTCGACCGAATTGGAGTTTTGGGTATTGTGGTCTGGTTGCAGATACTCACTTTGGCTAAGATGTCATTCATTGAATGCAAGCTCAGTGCTTCATTGCCAAGCGA
>NZ_JAAUWT010000088.1 GCF_014694455.1 Vibrio sp. S9_S30
TCACTTTGGCTAAGATGTCATTCATTGAATGCAAGCTCAGTGCTTCATTGCCAAGCGAGTCTGTTTGCTTGTATCGCTCTAACAAAAGCTTCAAACCGACAAACAACGCGTGGCATTTTTGGTTTGCAGTGAATTTAGTGTTTAAGGCGTAATGCAGCGGCTTGGTTTGTGCGTTGTCTGCGGTTTAAGCTGGCGTTAAGGCACACGCTCTTGGCTAGGTATCTATGAAACTGAAAGTTGAGTCATTAAATCGACTACAAATTCCGGAAGATAATGTACAGTTTATTTCAGCTATAGAGAATGAACTTAATGAATTTATAAAGGTTTGCGAGGGTTATTGCGATAGTGGCAGCTCCAAAAGGGATAAACAGAATCTGAATCGTTTACTCGATCTGTATGAGAACGATTCATATCATTTTATGAAGAAACGCTTTGATAAATTGAGTGAAAAGTGCAAGCACAGCCTTTGCAACATGACGATAAATTTCCACGAGAATGGTCTTCGTCTCGCCCCATCTGACTTTGATGGAAATGAAGTGCTTTTCCACGATGCGGCAAAGATTTTGGTTCACTGTAAGGCAAATAAAAAGTACTACTCTACGTTTCGTGCGCTTGAAAGCCTTTGGTGTTTTTTGAACTATAAGTATCCTTCAGAGACACGCTATGATAAATACAAGTTTGTATCTGAATTAATCGAATTAACTGAAGTAGAAAACTTAGATTCAGTACAAAGATCGTTTAGACGTTACAAAAATAGGTAAAATGTGCCTTTTTGTCCGTTATTTTTCTACTGCAGTTGGATAACCTCTTCTCAGCCAATTAGAGAGGAGAGTGTATGCTAAGTACTATTGAAATAATGCTATCTGCAAGCCCGCAGCATCTGGTTTTGATTTTCCTGATACTCGTACTTGTTACAATTAACAGGATGATTTGAGTTCAGTGCCTTAACAAACTGCTCAAGAGGGATTCGCAACGCGTGGCATTTTTACTATGCGTTGAATTTAGTATTAAGGTGGTTTGCGGCGGCTTCAGTATTGCGCTGCTCACCCCTTATCAGGGCGTTATGAAGCATCTAGGAAAATCCAGCAAAATTATAGGGTAAGGTTCAAAAATGCCACTTTGGTTTCATCGAAAGGCAAATTGGCTGCTTAGGTACTTTTGCCAAGTTACCTTATCTAGCAGCCATTTGCTGCGCCGTGATTTTAGAGGGCATCGAAAAATTCAAAGTTTGATGCTCGTCTTTGTTCAACTTGTTGTGGGTTCATTGTATAGCTGCCGGCATTTTGTGAAATGGCTCGGTGTCTTAGGCGTCTGTATTTGCTGGGAAATCGAG
>NZ_JAAUWT010000089.1 GCF_014694455.1 Vibrio sp. S9_S30
TTGCAGCAACTTGGTTTACTGAGAGTTTTCCACCTTGGATTTGGTTGAGGAAACGAGCTCAAAAGTACTGAAGCCAGCAATTTTCGACAACCTTACAACCCTTGAATTATCAAAGCGCTATAACGCCCGCTTAAGCTGCTGACAACATGACACGGCGGCTACCGCATTACGCCTTAAACACAATTATTACTGCAAGCCTAAAGTGCCACACGTTGGCAGTCCGCTTGAAGCGTTTGTTATGTGCGTACTAAACATTGACGTACAATTTCAGCATGTCTTTGTGTTGAATGCCATTTTCATAGATTGACTCAGGGTAGTTTAGCAAAAAATGGTCTTTGATAATTGCGTATACTCGAAAGCCTAAACGCTGATAATAAGTCAATTGATAGCCAAATGTACCCGTACCAAGCTCTACACGATCAATTCCCTTGTTTGATAACTGAAATAGAACAAACTTTAGCAGCTTAGAGCCAATGCCTTGACCTTGTAGCTCTGAAGATACTGATACATTAAATATCTCAGCAAGGCTGTTAGTCTGCGCTTTAACGACACAAGCTGCTAAAAATTGCCCATTGTCTAATGCAGCAAAGCACCATGAATCAGACAAATATGAAGCGATATTAGCTTCAGAAGGATCTGCTTCAAGCAATAAATCTAGTGGAATTTCGCTACTTTTGACTTCGATATATTGCATATTTTCTCCGAGCACATAACGCCAGCTTAAACCGCAGACAACGCACAAAACAAGCTGCTGCACCGCGCCTTAAACACTAAATTCACCGCAAACTAAAAATGCCACGCGTTGTTTGTCGGTTTGAAGCTTTTGTTAGAGCGATACAAGCAAACAGACTTTACTTGGCAATGAAGCACTGAGCTTGCAGTCAATGAACGACATCTTAGCCAAAGTGAGCTTCTGCAACCAGACCACAATACCAAAAACACCGAACCAGTCGAAGAATGTACAAGAACGAACCGAAAACCAAACTTCAAAATCCGGAATTTCCAATTGGCATGAAATCCCACAGCGACTTGGCTTGTAGAGAACTTTCCATCTTAGATATGGTTGAGGAATCGAACTCGAAAACACGGAAGCCAGCAACTTTCGATAACCTGACAACCCTTGAATTTTCAAAGCGCTATAACGCCAGCTTAAACCGCAGACAACGCACAAATCAAGCCGCTGCACTGCGCCTTAAACACTAAAATTACCGCAAACCAAAAATGCCACGCGTTGTTTGTCGGTTTGAAGCTTTTGTTAGAGCGAT
>NZ_JAAUWT010000090.1 GCF_014694455.1 Vibrio sp. S9_S30
GCTTCAAAATCCGGCTAACCTAATTGGTTTTTAAAGCTTATTGAAACTTGGTTTGCGAGGATTTTCCACCTTGATTTAGGTTAAGGAATCGAACTTTCCAGCACTTTAAGCCAGCTATTTTCGATAACCTTACAACCCTTAAACTTTCAAAGCGCTATAACGCCCGCTTAACTTGCTGCCAACTGCACCAAACCCGAACAGACCACCGTAACCACATAAGCCAAACCGGACTAAAAATGCCATAGGTTGGCAGTCAGGTTGAAGCGATTGTTATAGGGCTGATTCAGCACACCATTCATTACATTTGGTTAACTGAACAAACTCATTACTAGGGTGCTGGTATATCGCTTCTATTTGGGTTGCACTGATATCTTCAAGGCTATAGCCCTCATGTTCAATGCCATTATCAATAATATATCCGAGATTTTGTAGGTAAGCTCTAATAAGGACGCGACATGGATAATTACTAGATTTCAATGAGCCGATACTAACTTTAGCTTTGATCACACAAGGAACACCAATTCGCCTGAGTGCATCACCAGTTATTATAAGTTTTTCATGGCTATTATAAAGAGCTTCGCCCCCCCACGACTTAAAAAATCGATGGATACCGTGGAAACCAGCTAAGTGAGGTTCAAAAAAACAAAACCACAACATGTTTGCTCGATTACGAGCGTCGGCTTGGTTATTAGCAATCAATTTTTGAGCAACCGAGCTCTCGATTTCTTGCTCTGACTCTAGCCTTAGGATTCTCTCCTTTAAAGAGTTACCGTTTTGTAACTTCATACCATGCTTACGAATTTCGTCAATTTCGTAAGGTGTCAATCTCGTACAATGGTAGCCAATAAGTGAGAATTGCTTTAAGAGGTTACGAAACTCAAGGATTGACTGGTCATACTCATAAGCTGATACCCTATCGTCATCAGAGGTTTCCCAACCAATAAACTTACGATGATTACACTCTAGATAATCGACCACTTGTTCTGGCCAAGTTGATTGCTGGGATATAATTATCGACATTTTTCACCTTTACTACTAATTAGTACGAATCTTTACAAAGCCATATAACGCCCAATTAAACTGCCAAAAACGTACAAATGCCGTTTCTGCAAACCACCGTAAACACCAAACTCAACGCAAACTAAAAATGCCACACGTTTTTGGTCTGTTTGAATTGTTTGTTAGAGCGAT
>NZ_JAAUWT010000091.1 GCF_014694455.1 Vibrio sp. S9_S30
TTGTATGGATAATAAGCTCTCCAATCGGGTAAGGTGAGACCCAGACTTTAGCTGCAACTAAAGTTCTTCTATCTGGTAGTTCGATTAAACGATGGCTCCTCTATCGAGAGACCGATAACAAGTACGAACGCCAGATAGAACTCCAAGCTCCACACTCGAATAGTCTTCTGGGTCTCGAGCCCGCATTTGCAAGCAAGAGTTAGCTTATTATGAATACAAACACACTTCAAAATATTAATGTCGGCGTTGATACGGGTAAGTCACAATTAGATATTTATATCCGCCCACTCGATATTTACTTCACCGTCCCGAACAATGAAAAAGGCATCAACGATGCCATCAAAACCATTAAGAAACACAAACCTCAACGCGTTGTCATCGAAGCAACAGGTCGATTAGAAATGCCCTTCATACTCGCCTGTGATAATGCCAAATTACCTTATGTTGTTGCCAACCCGCTGCGCATTAAAAAGTTCGCTGGTGCCATTGGCCAACGCGCTAAAAACGACCGCTTAGATGCCGCACTCATCGCATATTATGCCGAACGAGTTCAGCCAGAACTGACCAAACTAAAAAGCCAAAACATGCGCCTTATGAGTGACTTAGTTACACGACGCAACCAACTACTCTCCATGCAGACCATGGAAAGAAACCGACTACAAATATTACCAAAGAATATCGCATCCACTATTTCTCCCATTCTTACCGCACTAAAAAATCAGATAGAGAAAGTAGAAGAAAAAATAGAGAAACTGATTGATAGTTGCCCTGAGTATCAAGCCAAAAACGCGGTTCTTCAAAGCATGCCAGGCGTTGGAAAAGTTCTTGCTGCCTCCTTGATTAGCAATGTACCTGAGTTAGGTCTTATCACTAATAAACAAGCTTCTTCTCTCATTGGTGTCGCTCCAATAACAAGAGAAAGTGGACGCTTTAAAGGTAAGCGGATGATACAAGGAGGACGAGCTCAGGTTAGAACCGTTATGTACATGGCGATGATGTCGGCTATCCAATGCAACCCTGTTTTTAAAGCAACTTATAAACGATTACTTGCGGCAGGAAAGCCAAAGAAAGTAGCGATAGTTGCCTGTATGAGAAAGATGGTTGTGACACTTAATTCAATGCTAAGAGACGGTATAATGTGGGATAAAGATAGCGCCAAAAATTAGCTATTGACGCCATAGTCTCTTGTTA
>NZ_JAAUWT010000092.1 GCF_014694455.1 Vibrio sp. S9_S30
TGAATGCAAGCTAAGTGCTTCTTTGCCAAGTGAGTTTGTGTACTCGTTACGCTCTAACAAACGCTTCAAGCGGACTGCCAACGCGTGGCATTTTAGGTTTGTAGTGATAATTGTGTTTAAGGCGTAACGCGGTAGCTTTTGTATAGCGTTGTCAGCAGCTTAAGCGGGCGTTAGCTTTTAGGAGGAAGACTTGGCTTTAGGGACAAAAATTAGAAAAGTTATGTCAGATGGTTGGGTTATTGAAGAAGTATTTGACCCAAATAAAGGACGTTACAACAAGTATTACTATGGTCGAAAGCTTGCTCCTCAAGTTTCAATGACTGATAAGATTAGTCAGCAATACGCAGCATATACTCTGATCGAAAAGGATCTCAGAAATGTTATGTTTTGGCTAAA
The DNA here is from genome assembly GCF_014694455.1 of Vibrio sp. S9_S30. Classification (GTDB taxonomy): domain Bacteria; phylum Pseudomonadota; class Gammaproteobacteria; order Enterobacterales; family Vibrionaceae; genus Vibrio. The sequence continues at coordinate 397 of NZ_JAAUWT010000092.1, forward strand.
TGAAATCGAGCGACTCCAACCTAATCCGCTAGATCGAGTAAAAGACCCAAACAAAATGAACGTTATAAAGGGTCTATTCGTTGCTGCATTAACTTTTTACGGTAAGTGCTTTACCTCATGTGAAGGGCGAAAAATTAAGTTAGAAACCAAAATTATCCCTGAGCAGCATGTCGGTACACATGAGCAGGTTATGAAGCTAAGGCATAATTATGCTGCACATAGTGGTGCAGATAATTTTGAAGAAGCAAAGGTAAGTCTGGTTCTACATCCTAATAAAAAGTCAGATATTAAGCCTCAATTGTATTCCGAGCTTACTCAGCCTGACTATATTTTAAAACAAGGTTTAAACTTTGGGGATTTAGTATCTGACTTGCAAGCTATTGTATTAAATAAGCGTTCTCAAGTAGGTGATGTGGTTTTAGAGAAAATCGTGCGCCCCAAAGGTAAGAACCATTGGTACAAGTTGGCTAAAAAAAGCTAACAAACAATTTAAGAGGGATTCAGCACGCGTGGCATTTTTACTATGCGTTAGTTTTGGTGTTTAAGGCGGTATGCAGCAGCTTCGGTATTGCGTGCTTCACCCCTTAATTGGGCGTTATAGCGCTTTGAAAGTTTAAGGGTTGTAAGTTTATCGAAAATAGCTGGCTTAAAGTGCTGGAAAGTTCGATTCCTTAACCTAAATCAAGGTGGAAAATCCTCGCAAACCAAGTTTCAATAAGCTTTAAAAACCAATTAGGTTAGCCGGATTTTGAAGC
>NZ_JAAUWT010000093.1 GCF_014694455.1 Vibrio sp. S9_S30
TTGCTGGCTTCAGTGTTTTCGAGTTCGATTCCTCAACCATATCTAAGGTGGGAAATTCTCTACAAGCCAAGTTGCTGTGGGATTTCATGCCAATTAGAAATTCCGGATTTTGAAGTTTGGTTTTCGGCTCGTTCTTGTAAATTCTTCGACTGGTTCGGTGTTTTGGATATTGTGGTCTGGTTGCAGATACTCACTTTGGCTAAGATGTCATTCATTGAATACAAGCTCAGTGCTTCATTGCCAAGTAAAGCCTGTTTGCTTGTATCGCTCTAACAAAAGCTTCAAACCGACAAACAACGCGTGGCATTTTTGGTTTGCGGTGAATTTAGTGTTTAAGGTGCAATGCAGCGTCTTGATTTGTGCGTTGTCTGCGGTTTAAGCTGGCGTTATAAAACATTGTCGGCCATCGTGATGAAATATAGGGATATTCAGTGTATTTGAGACCATTTGTATCTGATGATGCTAAAGAAGTTAGTAGTTGGTTTTCAGCGTATAGCGATTCGCTTCTTTGGGGCGGTCGAGTGTTTAGTTGGCCAATAGAAAATGCTGAGATTCTCAAGCGAAGTCAGCAAAAGGAAATTGAGTTTTTCACTCTAACTGACGATGATGATGTAGTTGGCTTCATTGAACTACAGCATGTGAATGACACAGAAATGCGTTTGTGTCGTGTGGCAATATCTCCCAAGCATCGAGGTAAAGGTCTAGGTAAAACTCTAATCCGTTTGTCACTTACAGAAATTCAGGGGCGAAAGCAGTATCAATTAGTTAGCTTAGCTGTGTTTACCAAAAACGTTGCAGCCTATAATTGTTATCGCTCTCTTGGCTTTGCCGTCGTGGATAAAGAGCCTAAATTCAAAGTGTTTGGTGATGAAAAGTGGCCATTGGTTCAGATGGAAACTGTTTTATAACAAACAATTTAAGAGTGATTCGGCACGCGTGGCATTTTTACTATGCGTCGGTTTTGGTGATTAAGGTGGTATGCGGAAGCATTGGTATTGCGTGCCTCACACCTTAATTGGGCGTTATAGCGTTTTGGTAGTTCAAGGGTTTTCAGGTTCTCGAACCTTGCTGGTTTCAGCGTTTCAGAGCTTGATTCCTCAAGCAAATCCAAGATGGAAAATTCTCAGCAAACCAAGTCGTTGCAA
>NZ_JAAUWT010000094.1 GCF_014694455.1 Vibrio sp. S9_S30
ACCTACGCCTTTATGGGCGACGGCTGTCTGATGGAAGGCATCTCGCACGAAGCGTGTTCGCTTGCGGGGACGCTAGGCTTGGGCAAACTGATTGCGTTTTGGGATGACAACGGCATCTCTATCGACGGCGAGGTCGAAGGCTGGTTCTCTGATGACACCCCTAAACGTTTTGAAGCGTACGGCTGGCATGTGATTCCTGCGGTAGACGGTCACGATGCGGATGCGATTAACGCCGCAATTATCGCGGCGAAAGCCGACCCTCGCCCGACCCTGATTTGTACGAAAACCATCATCGGCTTTGGTTCGCCAAACAAGTCGGGTTCGCACGACTGTCACGGTGCCCCATTAGGTCATGAAGAAATTGCAGCAGCACGAGAGTTTTTAGGTTGGGAGCACGGTCCTTTTGAAATTCCGCAGGAAGTTTACGCAGAGTGGTCTGCGGTCGAGACAGGCGCAGCTAAGGAAGCAGCGTGGAACGAGAAATTTGCAGCTTATGAAGCAGCATATCCAGAGCTTGCCGCCGAGTTCCAACGTCGAGTAAACAACGAATTGCCGGCTGAGTGGGAAGCGAAAACGAGCCAAATCATTGCAGACCTTCAAGCCAACCCAGCAAACATTGCGTCACGTAAAGCGTCGCAAAACGCACTGGAAGCGTTCGGTGCTATCTTGCCAGAATTCATGGGTGGCTCCGCTGACCTTGCGCCTTCAAACCTAACCATGTGGTCTGGCTCGAAATCACTGACGGCAGACGATGCGTCTGGCAACTACATTCACTATGGTGTGCGTGAGTTCGGTATGACCGCCATCATGAACGGCATTGCCCTGCACGGCGGTTTCGTGCCTTACGGTGCAACCTTCCTCATGTTCATGGAATACGCACGTAACGCAATGCGCATGGCAGCACTGATGAAAGTGCAGAACATTCAGGTGTACACGCACGATTCCATTGGCTTGGGTGAAGACGGTCCGACTCACCAACCGGTTGAGCAAATCGCTTCTCTACGCCTAACGCCAAACATGAGCACATGGCGCCCGTGTGACCAAGTGGAATCGGCGGTAGCGTGGAAACTGGCGATTGAGCGCAGAGATGGCCCTACATCGCTTATCTTCTCTCGTCAAAACCTCGCGCAGCAAGCTCGTGA
>NZ_JAAUWT010000095.1 GCF_014694455.1 Vibrio sp. S9_S30
AAAAGAAGTAGGTAGTTTAACCTTCGGGAGGACGCTTACCACTTTGTGGTTCATGACTGGGGTGAAGTCGTAACAAGGTAGCCCTAGGGGAACCTGGGGCTGGATCACCTCCTTATACGATGATTATCGAGACGAGTGTCCACACAGATTGATACGGTTTATGAAGTAAAGAGAAATGAGCGTTCCCAAACGTTCATACTAGTGTCCCGTTCGTCTAGAGGCCTAGGACACCGCCCTTTCACGGCGGTAACAGGGGTTCGACTCCCCTACGGGATACCATTGGGTCGTTAGCTCAGTTGGTAGAGCAGTTGACTTTTAATCAATTGGTCGCAGGTTCGAATCCTGCACGACCCACCATTTCAAGATGGGGCTATAGCTCAGCTGGGAGAGCGCCTGCCTTGCACGCAGGAGGTCAGCAGTTCGATCCTGCTTAGCTCCACCATTCTTGAAATCTTCTTCCTATAAGAAGTAAAACTAATATGGGCGATTAGCTCAGTTGGGAGAGCACCTGCCTTACAAGCAGGGGGTCACTGGTTCGAGCCCGGTATCGCCCACCATTCTCTAAGTATTTTTGGAAGTTTAATCCAAACCACATCAAACTCTTGCTGCTGGTTCGGATTTTTGTCGCCTAACTTGCGCACTGAAAATCTTTAGAAAATGCCTATTCTTCGATAGAAAGTAGCATTGCTCTTTAACAATTTGGAAAGCTGACGAATAACAACTATCCCCTTATCTTCGGATAAGCGTTGTTATTCAATTAAAAGTTCTCAAATCCTATGTCTTACTCTTTTGTTAGAGAAAAGAGGTAGGTACCAACACACATTCAAGTGTTCTTGGAAACACCCATAGGGTGTTTATATTTGAGTCCGGCAAAATCGAAGTGTTGTCTCGCTCATAATAAAGAGACAACAATAAACCTTGGTTGTTTGCCATACGCCTTTTTGTCTTCACTTTTGAAAAGTGAACGCAAATTGAAACCTCTTGGGGTTGTATGGTTAAGTGACTAAGCGTACACGGTGGATGCCTTGGCAGTCAGAG
>NZ_JAAUWT010000096.1 GCF_014694455.1 Vibrio sp. S9_S30
ACCTGAGTTCTGGATAAGAAATTAAACCAATAGCGGAACTCATTGCTCGTTCCTCGATCTGATCATTCGACCAAAAGTGAACAGACACCAACAAGGAACGAGCATGGACAAACTAATTGAAACCTTCTGTGATGTCGATGACTTCTGTCAGTTGTTTATAGAGCAGTGGCAACAGCAACTCATCGAAACTGGAAAACGTAAGCGCCGCAGGGACTGCAAGCTTTCTCCTTCAGAGATAATGACAATCCTTATTCATTTTCATCAATCGCATTACCGAGATTTCAAGAACTACTATTTGCTCTATGTGTGCCGCCATTTGACCCGTTATTTCCCTAAGCTTCTAAGTTACACAAGGTTCCTTGGAATGACCGCTAGCGTGGGGGTGCCAATGTGCTGTTATCTGACATCAAAGTTAGGCAAACCAACGGGGATCCAATTCGTAGACTCGACCAAGATTGAAGTTTGCCACATCATCAGAGCCAAAAGAAACAAAGTGTTTGAAGGCGTAGCATGCCACGGCAAAGGGACAATGGGCTGGTCATTTGGTTTCAAGCTTCATCTAATCATCAACCATTTAGGTGAGATTGTTGCCCTCAAACTAACCAAAGGAAATGAGGATGACAGGAAGCCAGTGCCGGATATGGCTAATAGTCTGTGGGGTAAGCTATATGGAGATAAAGGATACATCAGCAAAGCCCTTACGGGGGAGTTGCTGGACAAGGGAGTCGAACTCATTACTACAATTCGTAAGAACATGAAGAAAAAATTCATTTCACTGTGGGATAGAGCCTTACTGAAGAAGCGTTTTATAATCGAGACGGTGAATGATCAGTTAAAGAACATCTCGTATATTGAACACTCACGACACCGCAGCATGCATGGTTTTATTTTGAATCTATTGGGAGGATTGATAGCCTATTGCCTGAAAGATGAGAAGCCCCACTTAGATCTAACAGCTCAAGAGCTTGAGCTGTTAGAAAGTAATGGCATCACGACGGCTTAACCAGATCTGAGGT
>NZ_JAAUWT010000097.1 GCF_014694455.1 Vibrio sp. S9_S30
CGCTCTAACAAAAGCTTCAAACCGACAAACAACGCGTGGCATTTTTAGTTTGCGGTGAGTTTAGTGTTTAAGGCGTAATGCAGTGGCTTGTTTTGTGCGTTGTTTGCGGTTTAAGCTGGCGTTATGTGCAAGAGGGCCCTATGTATCAGGAGTCAATTTATCTTGAAGATGTATAGTCAAGAAAACGGGATTAGCCCTCAAGTGCCTGAAGCTTTATCAAAGTTGGGGATAGCATTACCAACAATAGGTCAGCAGCCAATTAACGGCCTTCGTCACCCTCCAGAAAATGGAACAAACGGATGGTATATTTGGTGTGGGCAAGAGCTTCTCGTAGAAGATGATTTCTTCTCTCCTCTCCATATAGAGCACACAGATGAATATTTACCACAAATTAAGAAGTACTTAGATTTGCCACCAGGTTACCGTTTTCTAATAGATTGTAGTGGCTATGAGGACGTTTGGTACGATCCAAGCTTGTTAAGCCTAGACACATAACAAACGCTTCAAGCCGACCGCCAACGCGTGGCATTTTTGGTTTGCAGCAATAATTGTGTTTAAGGCGTAATGCGGTAGCCGTTGTATTGCGTTGGCAGCGGCTTAAGCGGGCGTTATAGCGCTTTGATAATTCGAGAGTTGTAAGGTTCTCGAAAATAGCTGGCTTCAGTGCTTCAAATTTCGATTCCTAAACCCGAATCAAGGTGGAAAAGTCGTCGCAATCCAAGTTGCTGCAAGCTTTCAAAATCAATTGGGAACGCTGGATTTTGAAGCTTGGTTTTCGGTTTGTTCTTCTTAATTTTCGACTGAATCGGTGTTTTGGGTTTTGTGGACTGGTTGCAGGTACTCACTTTGGCTAAGATGTCGTCCATTGAATGCAAGCGAAGTGCGTCATTGCCAAGTGAGTTTGTGTACTCGTTACGCTCTAACAAACGCTTCAAGCGGACTGCCAACGCGTGGCATTTTAGGTTTGCAGTGATAATTGTGTTTAAGGCGCAATGCGGTAGCTTTTGTATAG
>NZ_JAAUWT010000098.1 GCF_014694455.1 Vibrio sp. S9_S30
ATCGGTCTCTCGATAGAGGAGCCATCGTTTAATCGAACTACCAGATAGAAGAACTTTAGTTGCAGCTAAAGTCTGGGTCTCACCTTACCCGATTGGAGAGCTTATTATCCATACAAAGCGTTTAAGAGTGATTCCCAACGCTTGGCATTCTCAGTTCAAGGTTGGGTTTCGTGTTTACGGCACAATGGTTTAGGTAGGGTGGTCTGCGTTGCTCACCACTTAACGCGGCGTTATATCGCTCTGGTAATTCAAGGGTTGTAAGGTATTCGAACATTGTTGGCTTCAGTGGTTTGGGTTCGATTCCTCAGCTAGCTTCAAGGTGGTTACTTCCCCTAAAGCCAAGTTGCTGCAAGCTTAAAAAATCAATTCGGTTAGCTGAATTTTGAAGCTTTGCTTTCGGCTTGTTTTCCTAAATTCTCGACTGAGTTGGCGTTTTGGGTGTCGTGGTCTGGTTACAGAAGGTTTTGTTGGTTAGGATGCTGTTCATTGAATGCAAGCAAAATGCTTCTCTGCCAAGTGAGTTTGTGTACTCGTTACGCTCTAACAAACGCTTCAAGCGGACTGCCAACGTGTGGCATTTTAGGTTTGCAGTGATAATTGTGTTTAAGGCGCAATGCGGTAGCTTTTGTGTTGCGTTGTCAGCAGCTTAAGCTGGCATTATGAAGCGGCTAGGAAAATGTAGCAAAATTATAGGGTAAGGTTCAAAGTTCCCTTTTCTTATCATCATGATTCGAACCTTCCTCACCTGAATCTTTGCAAGTTTCTTTGATGAAATGCCGCTTTGGTTTCATCGAAAGGCAAATTGGCTGATTGGTTACTTTTGCCAAGTTACCTTATCTAGCAGCCATTTGCTGCGCCGTGATTTTAGTGGGGCGGCAGGGCATCGAAAAATTCAAAGTTTGATGCTCGTCTTTGTTCAACTTGTTGTGGGTTCATTGTATAGCTGCCGGCATTTTGTGAAATGGCTCGGTGTCTTAGGCGTCTGTATTTGCTGGGAAATCGAG
>NZ_JAAUWT010000099.1 GCF_014694455.1 Vibrio sp. S9_S30
AACAAAAGCTTCAAACCGACAAACAACGCGTGGCATTTTTGGTTTGCAGTGAATTTAGTGTTTAAGGCGTAATGCAGCGGCTTGTTTTGTGCGTTGTCTGCGGTTTAAGCTGGCGTTATAGCGCTTTGATAATTCTAGGGTTGTAAGGAATTCGAAAGTTGCTGGCTTCAGTGTTTTTGAGTTTGCTTCCTCAACCAAACCCAAGATGGAAAAGTTGTCGCAAGCCAAGTTGCTGTATGCCTTTTAATCCAATTTTGTTCACCAAATTTTGGAGTTTGGCTTTCGGTTCGTTTTCTAAATTCTTGACGGAATCGGTGTTTTGGGTTTTGTGGTCTGGTTACAGAAGGTTTTGTTGGCTAAGATGGCTTTCATTGCATGCAAGCTAAGTGCTTCGTTGCCAAGCGAGTTTGTTACTTGTATCGCTCTAACAAAAGCTTCAAACCGACAAACAACGCGTGGCATTTTTAGTTTGCGGTGAATTTAGTGTTTAAGGCGTGGTGCAGCAGCTTGTTTTGTGCGTTGTCTGCGGTTTAAGCTGGCGTTATACCCCAGTTGATTTTCTGGTGTTTGGGTTCTGTGCTCGTTGTAAATTCAACGCCCACCTTGGCTAGTTGCCAATCTACCTTTTGCGTAGTTTTAGGTTTCGAGCGGCTCAGCAAAAATCAAAGCCAGTCATTGAGTTCATCGTATGTCTTTGGCATCTTGGTGGGGCGGTCAAGCCGCTTCGGATTGGGCGCTTGGGCATAACAAAAGCTTCAAACCGACAGCCAACGCGTGGCACTTTTGGTTTGCAGTGATTTTAGTGTTTAAAGCGTAATGCGGCGGCTTGGTTTGTACGTTGTCTGCGGTTTAAGCTGGCGTTATAGCGCTTTGAGAGTTCAAGGGGTGTAAGGCTCTCAAAAGTTGCTGGCTTCCGTGTTTTTGAATGTGATTTATCTACTAGCATCAAGGTTGTAAATCCTCGCAAGCCAAGTCATTGTAGG
>NZ_JAAUWT010000100.1 GCF_014694455.1 Vibrio sp. S9_S30
CGCTCTAACAAACAATTCAAACAGACCAAAAACGTGTGGCATTTTTAGTTTGCGTTGAGTTTGGTATTTAAGGTGGTATGCAGAAACGGCATTTGTACGTTTTTGGCAGTTTAATTGGGCGTTATAGCGCTTTGAATATTCAAGGGTTGTCAGGTTATCGAAAGTTGCTGGTTTCAGTGCTTTCGAGTTCGATTCCTCCCCCATATTCAAGGTGGAGAATTATCAGCAAACCAAGTTGCTGCAAACTTTCAAAACCAATCAGGTTCACCGAGTATTGAAATTCTGTTTTTGGTTCCTTCTCCTAAATTCTCGACTGATTCGGTGTTTTGGGTTTCGTGGTCTGGTTGCAGAAGTTTTTGTTGGCTAAGATGCTGTTCATTGAATGCAAGCTAAGTGCTTCATTGCCAAGCGAGTCTGTTTGTATCGCTCTAACAAAAGCTTCAAACCGACAAACAACGCGTGGCATTTTTAGTTTGCGGTAATTTTAGTGTTTAAGGCGTAATGCGGCGGCTTGGTTTGTGCGTTGTCTGCGGTTTAAGCTGGCGTTATAGCGCTTTGATAATTCAAGGGTTGTAAGGCTTTCGAAAGTTACTGGCTTCAGTGCTGGAAAGTTCGATTCCTCAACCATATCCAAGGTGGGAAATTCTCGGCAAACCAAGTTGCTGCAAGCTTTCAGAACTAATTGGATTCACTGAATTTCGAAGCTTGTCTATCGGTTCGTTTTCCTGAATTCTCGACAGAGTTGGTGTTTTGGGTTTTGTGGTCTGGTTGCGGTAGGTTTTGTTGGCTAAGATGGCTTGCGTTGAATGCAAGCTAAGTGCTTCATTGCCAAGCGAGTTTTTTGTTTGTATCGCTCTAACAAAAGCTTCAAACCGACAAACAACGCGTGGCATTTTTGGTTTGCGGTGAATTTAGTGTTTAAGGCGCAATGCAGCAGCTTGTTTTGTGCGTTGTCTGCGGTTTAAGCTGGCGTT
>NZ_JAAUWT010000101.1 GCF_014694455.1 Vibrio sp. S9_S30
GGCGTTATGCAACACACCTAGATTTACTTGTGAGCGACCTCAGCAGCAGTATGTTGTAAAGCGATAATCAATTATAATAATCTAGTCATAGTGATTTAATTTCAGAGGGTTAAGTGTGTTAACAAGAACACAATGGGAACTAGCTTGTTTTGCAGGTTTAATTAGTCTTGCAGGTGTTGCTAGCACAACGGCTTATAATTACGGTGTAGCTTCAAGTCAAAGCAATGTTAGCAGTTTAGAGAATACAATAGAGAGTTACGAAAAAGCTAGCAAGTTGGATACAGAAGCATTTCTGATTAAAGCAACAGAAGCTGCTAATGCGTTAAAGCTATCGATTGATGAAAGGGAAGAACTGGAACGACAACGTAAGAAAATTTCTAGCCTTCTAGAAACTATCCAAAGTAAACAAGTAGATCTAGATAAACTACAAGGTGACTTGTCTGACAGCATTGAGCTGAGAAGTGTTCAGCGCAAAGATTACGAGAATAAAATAAATAATATGCGCAGTTCTCATAAAGCTGAAATTATGTCTAAAGATCAACAGATGGAACAGTTGTTAAATAAGTTAGCTAGTTTAACAACAAATAAAGTTGAGTTTACTCTCTCGCAGGGTGAAGCTAAAAGCTTGAATGGTGGAAGCATCCAAGTTGGTTTTATTGATTATCACAACTATTCAAATCGATGTAATGTTTCTATCAATAATCAATTAGATATTATGAGTGCGGGTGAGTATAAAGACTTAAATGAATGCAAGGTAGTACTGACAAGTTGTACCTATAAGTCTCGAGATGACTTACCTGCGAAATTCGAACTGTTGTGCCCATGATTGCATAACAAGCAATTTAAGAGGGATTCACAACGCTCGGCATTTTTGCTTCTACTTCAAATTTAGTGTTTATGGCACAATGAGTTAGGTTTGGTTGAAGGCGTTGTTCACCCCTTAATTGGGCGTTATAGCGCTTTGA
>NZ_JAAUWT010000102.1 GCF_014694455.1 Vibrio sp. S9_S30
TTGAACAAAAGGCGAGCATCAAGCTGTGAATTTTTCGATGCGCTGCCGCCCCACTAAAATCACGGCGCAGCAAATGGCTGCTAGAAATAGCTACTTGGCAAAAGCAACCAAACAGCCAATTTGCCTTGCGATGCCTCCGAAGCGGCATTTCACCAAAGAAATACAACGGATTTTCAATTGGGAAAGATTCAAATCATGATAAAAATAAAAGCAAACTTTGAACCTTACCCCATAATTTTGCTACATTTTCTTAGCTGCTTCATAACGTCCAATTAAACTGCCAAAAACGTACAAATACCGCTTCTGCAAACCGCCGTAAACATAAAACTCAACGCAAACTAAAAGTGCCACACGTTTTTGGTCTGTTTGAATTGTTTGTTATGAACGGACTTTACGGCAACCACAGATTTTCAGCAAATACAGAAGGTTGAGACGCAGAGCCAATTCACAAAATGTTGGCAGCTACACGATGAACCTACAACGAGTTGACTTAAAACACCCACCAAGTTTGGAGTTTTTCAATGCACTGCCGCCGCGCAAAAATCACGGCGCAACAAATGGCTGCTAGAAAGAATCACTTGGCAAAAATACCCAAACAGCCAATTTGCCTTTTGATGAAACCCAAGCGGCATTTCGTCACAGAAACACAACAAATTTTCAGGCTGAGATCATTTCAAAACAACGAAAACATCAAATGCGAATAAGGAACATTACCCCTTAATTTTACTGGATTTTTCTAGATGCTTCATAACGCCAGCTTAAACCGCAGACAACGCACAAATCAAGCCGCTGCATTGCACCTTAAACACTAAATTCACCGCAAACTAAAAATGCCACGCGTTGGCTGTCGGTTTGAAGCTTTTGTTATGCATACGCTAACCACTTAGTAGATCTAAGATTTTTTGCCCTGTTCCAAGACCACGTTTATAAAAATCTGTGTAGCCACAACGGCTGCATG
>NZ_JAAUWT010000103.1 GCF_014694455.1 Vibrio sp. S9_S30
GTAAACTTGGTGCCCGCTTGCAGGGCAGGGTGGTTACTTTTGCCATTCGCAATGTGCGCCGTGCGGCGCAGGTAATCCAAGCGATACTGGCTGAACGCCGCGCCACTGTCGTCGTCTTTGTAGCGTGCGGGCGCATCGTAATGCTCATAGCCATCACGCTGATAGCCCATCTCCTCGCCAAGCTGCTCTTGTTTGAACGAGTAGGTGGGCTTCTTAAAGCTGTAATCTTGAAACTGAACACTGGACACATCGGAGCGCACTCGCTCGGTAAGCCCAAACACATAAGGGGTATCGATGGTGCCGCCAGCTAGCGCATTATACGGCACCGGAAATGGGTAGCTGTCGTAGGCTTGGGTGTCATCGCAAAACACAATGGTGTGCTTGCTTTTCTCATGCACAAAGCGGTAGACCAACCCTTCTTCGGCGGCGAGGCGATGCATAAAATCCAAATCGGTTTCCCGATACTGCACACAAAACTCCCGAGGTAAACAGGACCGTTTCAGGGAAAAGGCATAGTCATTGATGCCCATTTCCTGAAACAGCACAGACAGGATCTCAGGGACGGTTAAATCCTGAAAAATGCGGCTGTTTTGGCGAAGCGACAAACGTTCAATGGCAGGCACTAAGGTCAACGAATAAAAGGTATGCTGTCGTCCGGTGTCGCCTTTGGAGAAGGCACGGACAATCCCGTGGACACGTTGGGTGACTTCGCCGTTTTGACTGACGGACAGCCACGCGTTTTTGTCGACCACTTGGTCTGGTGTGAGGTCGGTCGAGCGGCTGGCGAGCTCAATGTGATAGCGAAAGCCATGACAGCCTTGAAAATCCGAGAGGGATTCTAGCCCCTGATACTCGCGCACAATCAAGGTATCCGAAGCCAGTCCTTCGACATCCAATGAGAAGTTTAAGGTGCCCATGCAGTC
>NZ_JAAUWT010000104.1 GCF_014694455.1 Vibrio sp. S9_S30
TAATGATGTAATAAAACCTTTTATTTCTCCTTTAGGCTCAGGAAGTAAGACTAGCCGTGCTTGCCAATACTTCCCAAGATACGGGGACTTCCGTTGAGCATCTGGCGAAACTGGCATACGGACAAGTTTGTCATGCGGAGAATACTCCTTAATGGTCTCGTATCTGAATTTACTCTTGATCGGGGTTAGCCAATGAGTATTTTTTCCCGCTCCTCGCCATGCTTCAAATAACTCGGCAGATAGAAAGCCCCGATCAAAAAGGGTTAAGGTGTTATCGGGAGCTGAGCCAACAAGTTGTTGAGCATAGGAAATTTCGCTATTTGTAATAGGACCGAATGCAGCATCTGATATAAGGTGGGTGCGAGTCGACATTAAGGTCACAGCAAGAACAGATGGAAATGTAGCTTTTCCAGTCGCATACCCAAGCTGTTGATTATCCGGTGTTTCTGGTGTTTTGAACTGAGTACCATCCACACTTAGAACCTTCAAACCACACACTTCATTAGGCTCACCTTCTTTTTCCCACTGGCTTGCAGTGGTATAAAAAAGATAACGTAAAGGCTCATAACCAACTCGTTGCCTTGCCTTAACTATACTGCTCGTTGCTAGTGGTGGCAGTTCGCCTTTTGAATCTGGAAAAGCGAGTTCTAGCTTGTCACAAACGTCACAGATAGAACGGTTTCTCATCAGTCCAATTCCCAAAACAAGCCAAATAGCTTGTTCGGCAGGAAATCGACGCTTTCTAACCGCAGCTCGACCAGTTTGTTGCACAGCTTCTGAAATCCATTCAACAGGAATATTCTTCCTAAATGAGTCAATAGACTCGGAGAGTTGAAATTCAGCAGTAGCTTGAAGTTCTAAAGAAAATTCAGACATAAAAAATCGGTCCCAGATACATATCTGGG
>NZ_JAAUWT010000105.1 GCF_014694455.1 Vibrio sp. S9_S30
CTATCATCGAACCAAACATATATCCCATGGTTCCAATCGGAGAAACTTTTGAAAAGTAACTAAATTTTGTTGCAAATATTTTAGGAAGATAGTTCATTTTCCCCCTCACCATCAGGCACATAACGCCGCGCTCAGCCGCTGACAAAAATGGCGTTTGTTTTGCGGCTTTTTGCAAAACAAATGACAGTTTTGGCAGTCGGTTGCAGCGCCTTGTTATGTGTGTGATTTTGTTTAAGTGCCATTATTAGATTTTAGTTTTCTGTGAACAAATTTAACGATAATTGAAACAAGCCAAATTAGTGGAATTATTGGTGTAAATGATAAGGCGATTTCAATGTTGCTCATTGGACGGTCGAAGTCATCAGCTTGCATCATTGCAAAAGCCATAATGAAATATGATGCGATCAAAAAGATAACACAAGGGATAATGGCCCAAAGACTTAAAACGTGCTTAATCATCATTATATTCAATAAAACCCCACAGGCCTTCATCTTTAAATCGTTGAATTGCCTCCTCGACAATATCAAGAGATACTGAATCCTTGAATAATGACACCGTTCTGGTTCGTTCAGTATCATCGCGAAAGACTTCAACTAATAGCTCATCATTTCGATAAAGTTCGACGCCGATACCATCTCTTGGATTAACATCGCTTGCTACAACGATTCTATCTTTAGGGAACGACATTAGAACTCCATTTACACATAACGCCCAATTAAGTAGCCAAAAACGTACAAATACCGCTTCTGCAAGCCACCGTAAACACAAAACTCAACGCAAACTAAAAATGCCACACGTTTTTGGTCTGCTTGAATTGTTTGTTATGAACGGACTTTACGGCAACCCCAATTTGCCAGCAAATGCAGAAGCCTAAGACACCGAGCCA
>NZ_JAAUWT010000106.1 GCF_014694455.1 Vibrio sp. S9_S30
GGCGTTATGTGCTAGTTCAATCCAAACAGTTTGCCTTAATATGAGTTCGTGAGCATAATGATATTCGACATAGAATCAGCTTGAGTAGAAATATGAAACCTAAGGTTAATTACCGTAGATACAAAAAATCCGATTATCAGGCTTGTGAGGCACTAGTTAGAAAGGCATGGGGCTTTGAGCAACACTTTACTCCGCGGCATGTTGCAAACTCAATGGCGTTCTTCTATACATCGGGGGCTCCTGTAGCTTGCAATTTTAACTTGGTCGCAGAAGTTGAAGGTCAAGTTATCGGTTTCATTTTCGGCACTAACAATAAGAAGCTGAGACAAACCATCCCATTTAGCTATCAATTAAAGAGCATTTTAACGTTGGTTAAGTATTGGCTCCATCCCGCCGCTTCATGGCGCCAGAAGCAGTCAATAATGGCAGAGCTGTCAACACACTCTAGAAATCGTTCTAAGTTGAGAGCTGATTGGGAGAGTGAGCTGAGTTTGTTTGTCATTGATTCAGAATATCAGGGACTCGGAATCGGATCGTATATGGCAAACGCATTCATTGACGACTGTAAAAAATACGGTGTAAAAGAGGTTACAGTAGAAGCAAATAAGGCTGGCGCTAGCTCCTACTACGAAAAATTAGGGTTTAATTATTCAGGGCAGTTTTATTCACCTTTGCATGAAAGGTGCTCAAATTGTGGTGATGCTTGCCTTTATATTTACCCATTGTAGAGTGTCGCACATAACAAATTGCTTAACAAAGACTCCTAACGCTTGGCGACTTCAGTCGCAATTTCAGCTCTGTGTTTATGGCACAATATTCAAGTTAAGTGGCATCGCGTTGTCGCTTGTTAGCAAGGCGTTA
>NZ_JAAUWT010000107.1 GCF_014694455.1 Vibrio sp. S9_S30
ACCAGACCACAAAACCAAAAACACCAACTCTGTCGATAATTCAGGAAAACGAACCGATAGCCAAGCTTCGAAATTCAGTGAATCCAATTAGTTCTGAAAGCTTTCAGCAACTTGGTTTGCCGAGAATTTCCCACTTTGGATATGGTTGAGGAATCGAACTTTCCAGCACTGATGCCAGCAACTTTCGAAAGCCTTACAACCCTTGAATTTTCAAAGCGCTATAACGCCATGTTAAGGGGTGAGCAACGCAACACTGGAGCCGCTGCATACCACCTTAATCACCTAAATCAACGCATAGTAAAAACGCCATGCGTTGCGAATCCCTCTTGAACAGTTTGTTATGTGAATTCTATGGGTTGTACACTTTTTCTGCTTGCCAATCTAGGATTGATAGCCCCATTTCAAGTGCCATGTTTCCTACGGTTGGAAACGCTTCCTCAACCTTGGAAAAGCTAAATCCGATTACAGGAGCCTTTACCTTAAAGTTGTTAATCAGCGGACCATCACACCAAACTCCATTGTCGATTTCATCATCAGATAAACTACATAGACAAGGGTAAATACCTGTAACTTTGTCGTGAAATTCCTGAAATATAGGCTGAACTTCTTCCAACTCAACTTCAGTTAATGGATTAACCAAATCGACTGCTTCCGCGAAGTCCTCTGGAAGAGGGAAGTTTACCACCGCAATGTTGTAACTCATTTTATACTCCACTCACATAACGCCAGCTTAAACCGCAGACAACGCACAAATCAAGCCGCTGCACTGCGCCTTAAACACTAAAATTACCGCAAACCAAAAATGCCACGCGTTGTTTGTCGGTTTGAAGCTTTTGTTAGAGCGAT
>NZ_JAAUWT010000108.1 GCF_014694455.1 Vibrio sp. S9_S30
GCTGCTAGATAAGGTAACTTGGCAAAAGTACCTAAGCAGCCAATTTGCCTTTCGATGAAACCAAAGTGGCATTTTTGAACCTTACCCTATAATTTTGCTGGATTTTCCTAGATGCTTCATAACGCCCAGTTAAGTAGCCAAAAACGCACAAATGCTGTTTCTGCAAACCACCGTAAACACTCAACTCAACGCAAACTAAAAATGCCACGCGTTTTTGGTCTGCTTGAATTGTTTGTTATGAACGGACTTTACGGCATCCCCAATTTGCCAGCAAATACCGAAGCCTAAGACACCGAGCCATTTCACAAAATGCCGGCAGCTATACAATGAACCTACAACAAGTTGAACAAAGGCGAGCATCAAGCTTTGAATTTTTCGATGCACTGCCGCCCCACTAAAATCACGGCGCAGCAAATGGCTGCTAGAAAGAATCACTTGGCAAAAATACCCAAACAGCCAATTTGCCTTTTGATGAAACCCAAGCGGCATTTCACCAAAGGAACATTGCCGATTTTCAATTGGGAAAGATTCAAATCATGATGAAAATAAAAGTAAACTTTGAACCTTAGCCCCTAATTTTGCTGGATTTTCCTAGATGCTTCATAACGCCCAATTAAGTAGCCAAAAACGTACAAATGCAGCTTCTGCATACCACCTTAAACACTAAACTCAACGCAAACTAAAAGTGCCACACGTTTTTGGTCTGCTGAATTGTTTGTTATGAACGGACTTTACGGCATCCTCGATTTCCCAGCAAATACAGAAGGTTGAGACACAGAGCCATTTCACAAAATGCCGGCAGCTATACAATGAACCCACAACAAGTTGAACAAAAGGCGAG
>NZ_JAAUWT010000109.1 GCF_014694455.1 Vibrio sp. S9_S30
TCGTACTTGTTATCGGTCTCTCGATAGAGGAGCCATCGTTTAATCGAACTACCAGATAGAAGAACTTTAGTTGCAGCTAAAGTCTGGGTCTCACCTTACCCGATTGGAGAGCTTATTATCCATACAATCTGTTTAAGAGGGATTCGCAACGCGTGGCATTTTTACTATGCGTTAGTTTTAGTGTTTAAGGTGGTATGCGGCGGCTTTGGTATTGCGTTGCTCACCCCTTAACAGGGCGTTATAGCGCTTTGAAAACTCAAGGGTTGTAAAGTTCTCGAAAGTTGCTGACTTCAGTGTTTTTGAGTTTGTTTTCTCAACCTCTATCAAGTTGGAAAAGTCGTCGCAATCCAAGTTGCTGCAAGCTTTCAAAACCAATTAGGTTCACTGAATTTTGAAGCTTTGCTCTTGGCTCATTTTTCTAAATTTTCGACTGGATCGGTATTTTAGGTTTTGTGGTCTGGTTGCAGCAGATTTTGTTGGCTAAGATGTCGTTCATTGAATGCAAGCGAAGTGCTTCATTGCCAAGCGAGTTTGTTTGCTTGTGACGCTCTAACAAAAGCTTCAAACCGACAAACAACGCGTGGCATTTTTAGTTTGCGGTGAATTTAGTGTTTAAGGCGCAATGCAGCGGCTTGTTTTATGCGTTGTCTGCGGTTTAAGCTGGCGTTATAGCGCTTTGATAATTCAAGGGTTGTAAGGTTCTCGAAAATAGCTGGCTTCAGTGCTTCAAATTTCGATTCCTAAACCCGACTCAAGTTGGAAAAGTTGTCGCAAGCCAAGCCGTTGTGACTATTTCAAACCATTCCTGTTTACCGTATTTTGAAGCTTT
>NZ_JAAUWT010000110.1 GCF_014694455.1 Vibrio sp. S9_S30
GGGATGATCTGGCGTACATCATTTACACCTCGGGCACCACGGGCAAACCGAAAGGGGTGATGATGCCGCACTCGGCTTATGCGGACTTTATTCATCAATATCATCAGTCCCTTCAAAGCGATCAGTCCTTGCAGGGCGAACAGCCTTTCGAGGCGCCGCCGATTTCCTTAGTGAGCCTCACCCAATACACCTTCGACATCTTTGGCTTGGAATACGGCTTACCGCTGTTGTCGGGCGGAACGGTTCACCTATCGGACATTCATCAAGGGCCTGAAACCTTGTCCGAGCATGTCAGCAAGACCAACGTATTGCAGCTCACCCCGTCGGTCTGGTCGGTATTGCAAGTGGTGTTGCCAGAAGATCTCGATTTGTCTCATGTGACGGTCATTGTCGGGGGCGAAAGCGGGTCTGAAGCGATTTACCAAAGCTTGTCGCGCCGCTTTAAAGAGGTCATCCAAGTGTACGGTCCAACCGAAGCGTGCATTTGGAGCACCCAATCACGATACCTATCGGGCAACGCCCACATTATCGGAGCGCCCCTGAGGAACGAGCGATGTTATGTCCTTTCGGGCAACGGCAAATTGTGCCCTATCGGTGTTCCAGGTGAGTTGCACATTGGAGGTGCAGGACTGGCGAGAGGTTACCTCAACCGAGCTGAGCTGACCGCCGAGCAGTTCATCGACAGCCCCATTGAAGGACACGATGAACGGTTATACAAAACTGGCGACTGGGTACGCTGGCGTCACGATGGGCAACTGGAATACATCGGGCGCAATGACAGCCAAGTGAAGATACGCGGTTATCGGATTGAGTTGGGTGAAATTG
>NZ_JAAUWT010000111.1 GCF_014694455.1 Vibrio sp. S9_S30
GGGATGATCTGGCGTACATCATTTACACCTCGGGCACCACGGGCAAACCGAAAGGGGTGATGATGCCGCACTCGGCTTATGCGGACTTTATTCATCAATATCATCAGTCCCTTCAAAGCGATCAGTCTTTGCAGGGCGAACAGCCTTTCGAGGCGCAGCCGATTTCCTTAGTGAGCCTCACCCAATACACCTTCGACATCTTTGGCTTGGAATACGGCTTACCGCTGTTGTCGGGCGGAACGGTTCACCTATCGGACATTCATCAAGCGCCTGAAACCTTGTCCGAGCATGTCAGCAAGACCAACGTATTGCAGCTCACCCCGTCGGTCTGGTCGGTATTGCAAGTGGCGTTGCCAGAAGATCTCGATTTGTCTCATGTGACGGTCATTGTCGGGGGCGAAAGCGGGTCGGAAGCGATTTACCAAAGCTTGTCGCGCCGCTTTAAAGAGGTCATCCAAGTGTACGGCCCAACCGAAGCGTGCATTTGGAGCACCCAATCACGATACCAATCGGGCAACGCCCACATTATCGGAACGCCCCTGAGGAACGAGCGATGTTATGTCCTTTCGGGCAACGGCAAATTGTGCCCCATCGGTGTTCCAGGTGAGTTGCACATTGGAGGTGCAGGACTGGCGAGAGGTTACCTCAACCGAGCTGAGCTGACCGCCGAGCAGTTCATCGACAGCCCCATGGAAGGGCACGATGAACGGTTATACAAAACTGGCGACTGGGTACGCTGGCGTCACGATGGGCAACTGGAATACATCGGGCGCAATGACAGCCAAGTGAAGATACGCGGTTATCGGATTGAGTTGGGTGAAATTG
>NZ_JAAUWT010000112.1 GCF_014694455.1 Vibrio sp. S9_S30
AGCAGTATGATAAAAAGCGCAGGTTAACTACCATATATACGGCCTGTATTAGCGGCTCTTGCCTTGGCCAAGATGAGGCAGTCGAACACGAAGTCCTAATCACCTTATCGACTTTAAAAGTCAGTGTGAGCAGAAGGTTTTCAACGTGTAGGATTTATCCTGTTATTCATCTCACTACGTACTTTGCAAAGGGTATGGTCAATGTTGTTTTAAGCGGGTTGATATTCTTCGTTTTTAGTTACGACCGCCCAAGCTATGCGCATGAGTTTGTTCGCAAGTGCAACGGCAGCGCGGTTCGCCCCTCGGCGTTCTTGTAAATCAAGCATCCACTTACTGAGTTTATCGGATTTAAACTTCGCGCGTCTTAGGGCAGCCCGAGCCCCATGAACCAGTAAAGAGCGAATGTACGTATTCCCTTGCTTAGTTATGCCTAGAAGCATCACGTTACCGCCTGTTGTATCTTGCCTTGGAACAAGTCCCATCGCAGCGGAGGCATCACGTCCAGTTTTGAACTGTTGACCAGAGCCGAGCCAGACGGCGACGGCTTGGCTAGTGAGTGGTCCAAAGCCAGGAATGGACATCAGTCGCTTTGCATTATCGAATTGTTTGACGGTTTGGTTGAGCTTGTCTTCAAACCATTTAATTTGCTCATCAATATATAGATAGCGTTCATACTGGTGTGATAGCAGTTCACGCAATATTGGTGATAGCAGGTTTTCTGCGTCTTCCAACATGTCGGGAATGGCTTGCCTAAACGAGGCTTTTCCTTTAGGTATTATGATACCGTATTCGGCAATAAG
>NZ_JAAUWT010000113.1 GCF_014694455.1 Vibrio sp. S9_S30
TGTACTTAAAAAGCCGCCGCTTGCTCGTAATTCGCCCACCTCATATGAGTCGGAGCCACATTTATCACAGCAGTACTCAAATTTTGATTTCATTCCTTCAACTTCCAGCAAGTGGTTTGCCATTTGTGTATTCGCTAGTTTCTTACTAGGAGTACCACAATTTTCGCATTCTAACGAGGTAGAGTCATTATGATGACCACATCCGAGGCATTCCCAATTAGTTTCCATATTTCCTCTTTGTAGGCATAACGCCAGCTTAAACCGCAGACAACGCACAAAACAAGCCGCTGCACTGCGCCTTAAACACTAAAATTACCGCAAACTAAAAATGCCACGCGTTGTTTGTCGGTTTGAAGCTTTTGTTAGAGCGATACAAGCAAGCAGGCTTTACTTGGCAATGAAGCACTGAGCTTGCATTCAATGAATGACATCTTAGCCAAAGTGAGTATCTGCAACCAGACCACAATACCCAAAACACCGAACCAGTCGAAGAATTTACAAGAACGAGCCGAAAACCAAACTTCAAAATCCGGAATTTCCAATTGGCATGAAATCCCACAGCAACTTGGCTTGTAGAGAATTTCCCACCTTAGATATGGTTGAGGAATCGAACTCTAAAACACTGAACCCAGCAACTTTCGAGAACCTTACAGCCCTTAAATCACCAAAGCACTATAACGCCCAATTAAACTGCCAAAAACGTACAAATGCCGTTTCTGCATACCACCTTAAATACCAAACTCAACGCAAACTAAAAATGCCACACGTTTTTGGTCTGTTTGAATTGTTTGTTAGAGCG
>NZ_JAAUWT010000114.1 GCF_014694455.1 Vibrio sp. S9_S30
CGCTCTTTCCAGTGCTGATTTGAGCCGTATAACTTCTGGCAACCCACTGCTAGGTTTCTAGGGTGACCCCGCTCCCAGAAGGCTGCACCTTCTCTTGGAGGAACAAGCGCAACAGCCCTTTTTATCTGAATAGCATCGTGACAAGCTCTTGTATCATAAGCACCGTCACCAGACACCTCTATGATTTTTCGTCGTGTTTGCTTCAGTAAGTTCGGGAGGACTTCTCCATCTGTCACTGTCGATAAACTGAGTTCGGCTGCGACAATCTCATGAGTACTTGTATCAACGGCAAGATGCAGCTTTCGCCAGACTCGACGTTTGCCGTCCGTCCCATGTTTTTTGACTTTCCACTCACCTTCGCCGTAAACCTTAAGACCCGTCGCATCAATGGCTAAGTGCTGTATCACTCCTCTCGTTTTAGTCTTAAATGACACCTCAACTTGCTTGGCTCTTCGACTGATACAGGTGTAATGAGGGCAGCAAAGTGGGAGCTGAGCAAGCTTAAATACTGAGTCAATAAACCCTTGTAGCGCTCGCAATGGCATAGAAAATACTCGTTTCACCATGAGCGCTGTGGTTATGGCTAAATCACTGAACCGACGTGGTCTTCCGCGAGTATTCTGTTTGCTTTGCGTCCACTCACTTATCGCCTCTTCATCAATCCAAAAGGTGAGAGAGCCACGGTTAATGAGTGCTTGATTGTATTGCTTCCAGTTGGTGGTTTTGTAACAAGGTTTAGGCATTGGGCTACGAGGTGAAGTGAATGTAGCTGATCAGATCGTAGGTT
>NZ_JAAUWT010000115.1 GCF_014694455.1 Vibrio sp. S9_S30
ATGCGCTTTCTGTTTAGTTTCGGCATCGCGTGTTTGATGGTGGTTTCACAGCCAACGACCGTACCTTTTTCCAGTTGAGTACAAGCGCTCATCCAAGTGGCTTGGTCAATGCCCAATCGATTTAGAATGGAAGGAAGCGCCGAGTGAATACTGCCACGTTTGTCTTCACGAATTTGCCGTCCCGTCCAATCCACCAATTCTAGGTAATCCAGCAGCCGAAAAGGAATGCCCGGAGGGATATTCTTTCTGGGGTAGCCCACAAAAGGGTGTAAGCAAGGTGCCGTAGTTTTACTGTCTTTCAGGGCTTGAATACGCGCTTTTACAGAGGTGTATTCCGATGCTTCAGGGGTATTTGCCATACTAGCTCGAACTGGGTTCAAATCGACGTAAGCCATCGCTGCCGCAAGGGCTTGTTCATCCAATAGTGCTTGGCTCTTGAACCGCCCCTCCCAGAAATGCCCTGTACAACCATCCTCTTTATTGGCTTGAGTGGCAATGAATTGATTCAGCATACGCATAAACCAACTGATACTGGCTAAACGCTCTCGCCACGTATCAATAATCTCGTGGATTTTGAGTTCTTCTGCTTCTGATAAAGCGTCTTTTTTCAACCACTTTTGAATCAATACAGGCGGCGTGTGAAAACTTAACCATCGGTCGCAAATCTCTTGGTCAGAAAGGGCTTTTTCACGTTCAACATTGATATGAAGAACAACATGGTAGTGGTTGCTCATAATGGCGTAGGCACAAACATCAATACAGAATACTTGGGAAAGCTTAAGT
>NZ_JAAUWT010000116.1 GCF_014694455.1 Vibrio sp. S9_S30
ACTGGTGTGATAGCAGTTCACGCAATATTGGTGATAGCAGGTTTTCTGCGTCTTCCAACATGTCGGGAATGGCTTGCCTAAACGAGGCTTTTCCTTTAGGTATTATGATACCGTATTCGGCAATAAGACCTCGAACTTGATTAATCAATCGAGTTCTCTCAGTGACGCATAATCGACGCATTCGAATCAGTGATTGCACGTCTTGTTGTTCAATGGATTTATGAGGGACGGGGTGAGTTCGTTGGTAAAGAGCGAGTTCAGCAATCGCTTCAGCATCGTTATAGTCGTTTTTTTGTTTACGTCGCTGATTTTTGACCTGTTGGGGCGGATATAAAAGGACTTCGTGTCCAAGCTTTTTGAATTCACGAGCCCAGTAATGGGCTCCAGAGCAAGCCTCCACGGCAATGATGGATGGGCATTGATTTGCGATGTAGTTAAGTAGCTTAGTACGTTGAAGTTTTTTCCGTGCTAGGTTTTTTCCTTTTTGATTGATTTCAAAAAGAAAGAAACTATTTTTTGCTAAGTCGATGCCGATGATTTTATGCTGAGTCATGGTCTTCTCCTTTTGCTTTGGACCTAAACACTCCAAGCATGGCTCATGGCCACGCGAAGTGGTAGGGGGAGACCATCTCATCACCTTAACATGGCGTTATAGCGTTTTGGTAGTTCAAGGGTTTTCAGGTTCTCGAACCTTGCTGGTTTCAGCGTTTCAGAGCTTGATTCCTCAAGCAAATCCAAGATGGAAAATTCTCAGCAAACCAAGTCGTTGCAA
>NZ_JAAUWT010000117.1 GCF_014694455.1 Vibrio sp. S9_S30
AAACTCAGGAAGGCTAGTAATGACAATGCTCGTGGATTTACTTGGATCCGCATCATCTTCCTCATCGGTAGCGTATTTAGAGAATGGAATATCAAAAACACCAGAGGTAGATGATACTGAGAAATCACTAACTTCAGGTGCTTGATTGATCGCTGACTCAGAGCTTGGAATCGCAATGTCGACAACTGCAGTGCTTTCACTTTCCTGACCATCAGAGTCGACTGCCTTATATTCAATCTCATCATTGATTTCTGAATCTATCACTTCGATATTCGAAAAAATGAAATTTGAGTTTTCACTTGCTGTCGTTGTTAGACGAATTTCATCAAAGCCACTTGCCAATTGAAGGTTTGCAACATACTGAGCATTAACAATGTCACTTGACGAATCGACAACAACGGTTTCTTGTAGAATACCGTCTTTATATAACGCAATATGAACCTTGGCATCAATGCCAAGAGTCGCGTCAGTATAGTTTTCATACAGGCTACCAAGAGAGACATTTGCTTCGGTTATATTCACATTATCGCCGAAATCAATAGAGAGATATTCTTTACCGTCACTCTCTATCTCATTATCATCATTTACGCCTATTCCACGCTCGTCGCCCTTACTATGGTAATTTAATGTTCCTTGAACCAGTGAGCCATCATCCGCTATGGTGCCTCCTGTGATCAACATGCCGCTGTCTAAAGCAATTTCGGTTAAATCACTGATTGGGGTTTCGTTATTGTAATTAGTCGCATCAAAACTGAAAGCTTCATGAACAT
>NZ_JAAUWT010000118.1 GCF_014694455.1 Vibrio sp. S9_S30
CCTACAATGACTTGGCTTGCGAGGATTTACAACCTTGATGCTAGTAGATAAATCACATTCAAAAACACGGAAGCCAGCAACTTTTGAGAGCCTTACACCCCTTGAACTCTCAAAGCGCTATAACGCCCAATTAAGTAGCCAAAAACGTACAAATACCGCTTCTGCAAACCACCGTAAACACAAAACTCACCGCAAACTAAAAATGCCACACGTTTTTGGTCTGCTTGAATTGTTTGTTAGAGCGATACAAGCAAACAGACTCGCTTGGCAATGAAGCACTTCGCTTGCATTCAATGGACGACATCTTAGCCAAAGTGAGTACCTGCAACCAGACCACAAAACCCAAAACACCGATTCAGTCGAGGAATTTACAAGAACGAACCGAAAACCAAGCTTCAAAATCCGGCTAACCTAATTGGTTTTTAAAGCTTACTGAGACTTGGTTTGCGAGGATTTCCCACCTTGATTTAGGTTAAGGAATCGAACTTTCCAGCACTTAAGCCAGCTATTTTCGAGAACCTGACAACCCTTGAATTATCAAAGCGCTATAACGCCCAATTAAACTGCCAAAAACGTACAAATGCAGCTTCTGCACACCACCTTAAACACTAAACTTACCGCAAACTAAAAATGCCACGCGTTGTTTGTCGGTTTGAAGCTTTTGTTAGAGCGATACCAACAAACAGACTTACTTGGCAATGAAGCACTTCGCTTGCATTCAATGAACAGCATCCTAGCCAACA
>NZ_JAAUWT010000119.1 GCF_014694455.1 Vibrio sp. S9_S30
TTGTTATCGGTCTCTCGATAGAGGAGCCATCGTTTAATCGAACTACCAGATAGAAGAACTTTAGTTGCAGCTAAAGTCTGGGTCTCACCTTACCCGATTGGAGAGCTTATTATCCATACAAAGCGTTAAAGAGGGACTTGGCACGCGTGGCATTTTTAGTTTGCGGTGAGTTTTGTGTTTAGGGTAGTTTGCGGAAACAGCATTTGTGCGTTTTTGGCTACTTAACTGGGCGTTATGAAGCATCTAGGAAAGTTCAGTAAAATTAGCAGTTAAGGTTCAATATTTGCTTTTCTTTTCATCATGATTTGAATCTTTCCCAATTGAAGATCCGTTGTGTTCCTTTGGTGAAATGCCACTTGGGTTTCATCGAAAGGCAAATTGGCTGTTTGGTTACTTTTGCCGAGTGGCTACTTCTAGCAGCCATTTGCTGAAGGTCGGGGGTTCCAATAAACTCCGTTCATAACAAACAATTCAAGCAGACCAAAAACGTGTGGCATTTTTAGTTTGCGTTGAGTTTTGTGTTTACGGTGGTTTGCAGGAACGGCATTTGTACGTTTTTGGCTACTTAATTTGGCGTTATAGCGCTTTGAGAATTCAAGGGTTGTCAGGTTATCGAAAATTGTTGGCTTCAATGCTTTGGGTTCGATTTCTCAACCCACATCAAGGTGGTTAACTCGCGCAAGCCAAGTTGCTGTAAGTTTTTAAAGCTAATTGGGTTCACCGAAATT
>NZ_JAAUWT010000120.1 GCF_014694455.1 Vibrio sp. S9_S30
ATCGCTCTAACAAAAGCTTCAAACCGACAAACAACGCGTGGCATTTTTAGTTTGCGGTGATTTTAGTGTTTAAGGCGTAATGCGGCGGTTTGGTCTGTGCGTTGTCTGCGGTTTAAGCTGGCGTTATAGCGCTTTGAGAATTCAAGGGCTGTCAGGTTCTCGAAAATTGCTGGCTTCAGTGCATTTCAGTTCGATTCCGTAACCTGAATCAATATGGAAAAGTCATCGCAAACCAAGCTGCTGCAAGCTGTCAAAATCAATTAGGTTCGCCAAATTTGGAAGCTGAGCTCTTGGCTCATTTTTTCTAAATCTTCGACCGAATTGGCGTTTTGTGTATCGTGGTCTAGTTGCAGAAGGTTTTGTTGGCTAAGATGCCGTTCATTGAATGCAAGCAAAATGCTTCTCTGCCAAGTGAGTTTGTGTACTCGTTACGCTCTAACAAACGCTTCAAGCGGACTGCCAACGCGTGGCATTTTAGGTTTGCAGTGATAATGGTGTTTAAGGCGCAATGCGGTAGCTTTTGTATTGCGTTGTCAGCAGCTTAAGCGGGCGTTATAGCGCTTTGATAATTCAAGGGTTGTCAGGTTCTCGAAAATAGCTGGCTTCAGTGCTTCAAATTTCGATTCCTAAACCCGACTCAAGTTGGAAAAGTTGTCGCAAGCCAAGCCGTTGTG
>NZ_JAAUWT010000121.1 GCF_014694455.1 Vibrio sp. S9_S30
TGCAGCAACTTGGTTTACTGAGAGTTTTCCACCTTGGATTTGGTTGAGGAAACGAGCTCAAAAGTACTGAAGCCAGCAATTTTCGACAACCTTACAACCCTTGAATTATCAAAGCGCTATAACGCCCAATTAAGTAGCCAAAAACGTACAAATGCCGTTTCTGCATACCACCGTAAACACAAAACTCACCGCAAACTAAAAATGCCACACGTTTTTGGTCTGCTTGAATTGCTTGTTAGAGCGATACAAGCAAACAGACTCGCTTGGCAATGAAGCACTTCGCTTGCATTCAATGAACAACATCTTAGCCAAAGTGAGTATCTGCAACCAGACCACAAAACCCAAAACGCCAATTTAGTCGAGAATTTAGAGGTACGAACCGGAAATTTAGCTTCAAAATTAAGTGAACCTGATTGGTTTTGAAAGTTTGCAGCAACTTGGTTTGCTGATAATTCTCCACCTTAGATATGGGGGAGGAATCGAACTCGAAAACACTGAAGCCAGCAACTTTCGAGAACCTCACAAACCTTGAATTATCAAAGCGCTATAACGCCAGCTTAAACCGCAGACAACGCACAAAACAAGCCGCCGCATTGCGCCTTAAACACTAAAATTACCGCAAGCTAAAAATGCCACGCGTTGTTTGTCGGTTT
>NZ_JAAUWT010000122.1 GCF_014694455.1 Vibrio sp. S9_S30
TTTCCAAGACCAAATAGGATTAGAGGAACTGAAATAGGTGAGCTATATACTAAAAATCGCTTGCTTAGAGAAGCCCTATCCACTGGTTCTCCATGCTCATTTTTATCCAAATTTCCTCTTTTAACGCAAAGGACAAAGTTTAGTACTGGTAAACCAAGTATAAATGCGCTCCAAGGCTTCCAACCAATATCTTTAACGCGACCATCCGCATAAATGATAGAAGCAGGGATTTGAATAAACCATAAATCTATAACACTGTAAAAAACAGTATACCGCCCTTCGTGATTTATTAGTTGTAACGGCTGAAAATCCTTCAATGCATCAAATACAAATTGTGGAAGGAAACTATTAATCACCTCGTAAGTTAGAGCTTCTGCCAAGATAAATTGCGTAAATGCTGGCAGCAGCAACCAAATTATGATCATGAAAAACGCGTACTCTACTCGACCTATTCGAGCATTTCTCTTGCTTGTTAATATCTTACTTCCGTCAGGGTTCTTTTTCCGCATACCTATAGGAGAAAAAGCTCGTTCTAATTGAGCTGAGAAACAAGGCTTACACATGTATGACTCTTCGATAGTTTTTAGCTCTTGTTCGCTAAAAACACCTTTACATATACTACAGTTCATTGATGT
>NZ_JAAUWT010000123.1 GCF_014694455.1 Vibrio sp. S9_S30
GCTTCTGCACGCTTGGAACGCAACACTGTCGCCCGCGCCTGCTGCGTCAACGTGGCACCAATTGTTTGAAGCGCAGGCGCACGCCACACCCGATGCGGTGGCGCTCACCTATCAAGACCAGCATTTAACCTACCAAGCACTGAACCAGCAAGCCAACCAGCTTGCGCGTACCCTGCGCCAACAGCATGTGATCCGTTACGAACATGAGCTGACAGCCGACACACCGATTGCCTTGTACTTAGACCGCAGCGTGGACATGGTGGTGAGCATTCTGGCGGTGCTCAAAGCGGGTGGGGCGTACGTGCCAATTTCGCCGGAATACCCGAAAGAGCGCACGCAGTTCATTTTGGAAGACACCGCGGCTCCGCTGATACTCACGCAACAAGCCCACCTCAGCCAGCTGGATGGGTGGCTCAATGATTTGCCGCAACTACCTGAGCTGGTGTTGGCAGACAACACGTCCCCTCAATCACCGGACAACCTCAACCTGACCGTTTCAGGGGATGATCTGGCGTACATCATTTACACCTCGGGCACCACGGGCAAACCGAAAGGGGTGATGATGCCGCACTCGGCTTATGCGGACTTTATTCATCAATATCATCAGTCCCTTCAAAGCGATCAGTC
>NZ_JAAUWT010000124.1 GCF_014694455.1 Vibrio sp. S9_S30
TGTTGGCTAGGATGCTGTTCATTGAATGCAAGCGAAGTGCTTCATTGCCAAGTAAGTCTGTTTGTTGGTATCGCTCTAACAAAAGCTTCAAACCGACAAACAACGCGTGGCATTTTTAGTTTGCGGTGAGTTTAGTGTTTAAGGCGTAATGCAGTGGCTTGTTTTGTGCGTTGTTTGCGGTTTAAGCTGGCGTTATGTTGCTACTGAGGTTCTATGCTTACAATGAGCTCAGAATGAAGGAAAAACTCTCGTGAAAACAGTATTGGAATCGGAGTTAGTTTGCCCGAAGTGTGGACATAAAAGCAGGGAAGTCATGCCCACAGATTCATGTCTCTACTTCTATGAATGTAAAGGGTGTGGTGAACTACTCAAGCCTAAGGCTGGCGATTGTTGTGTCTTTTGCTCTTATGGGAGCGTCCCTTGTCCACCAATCCAAGAGCAGGGCAAGTGTTGTAGCTAGTCAGTTGAACGCTATGTCTACACTGAAGAAAATCAACATAACAAGAGACTATGGCGTCAATAGCTAATTTTTGGCGCTATCTTTATCCCACATTATACCGTCTCTTAGCATTGAATTAAGTGTCACAACCATCTTTCTCATACAGGCAACTATCGCTACTTTC
>NZ_JAAUWT010000125.1 GCF_014694455.1 Vibrio sp. S9_S30
TTTTGGGTAAAGATAGCTCAGGAAAGTTAGTCCGTAAGGCAGGGGTAATGGGGATCGTCAAAGTTGGTGGTAGAGTGTCGGCAGGTGATAGCATGGCGATTGAGTTGCCTGATGAGCCATTCCACCCTCTCAAAAGGGTTTAAGGGCTAACAAAAGCTTCAAACCGACAAACAACGCGTGGCATTTTTGGTTTGCAGTAATTTTAGTGTTTAAGGCGTAATGCAGCGGCTTGTTTTTTGCGTTGTCTGCGGTTTAAGCTGGCGTTATAGCGCTTTGATAATTCAAGGGTTGTCAGGCTCTCGAAAATTGTTGGCTTCAGTGCTGGAAAATTCAACTTCTCAGCCAGTATCAAGTTGGAAAAGTCGTCGCAAGCCAAGTCGCTGTGGGATTTCATGCCAATTGGAAATTCCGGATTTTGAAGTTTGGTTTTCGGTTCGTTCTTGTAAATTCTTCGACTGGTTCGGTGTTTTGGGTATTGTGGTCTGGTTGCAGCAGGTTTTGTTGGTTAGGATGCTGTTCATTGAATGCAAGCAAAATGCTTCTCTGCCAAGTGAGTTTGTGTACTCGTTACGCTCTAACAAACGCTTCAAGCGGACTGCCAACGTGTGGCATTTTAGGTT
>NZ_JAAUWT010000126.1 GCF_014694455.1 Vibrio sp. S9_S30
TTGCATTCAATGAACGACATCTTAGACAACAAAACCTGCTGCAACCAGACCACAATACCCAAAACACCGAACCAGTCGAAGAATTTACAAGAACGAACCGAAAACCAAACTTCAAAATCCGGAATTTTCAATTGGCATGAAATCCCACAGAAACTTGGCTTGCAGAGAATTTCCTACCTTAGATATGGTTGAGGAATCGAACTCGAAAACACTGAAGCCAGCAACTTTCGAGAACCTGACAACCCTTGAATTTTCAAAGCGCTATAACGCCCAATTAAGTAGCCAAAAACGTACAAATACCGCTTCTGCAAACCACCGTAAACACAAAACTCAACGCAAACTAAAAATGCCACACGTTTTTGGTCTGCTTGAATTGTTTGTTAGAGCGATACAAGCAAACAGGCTTTACTTGGCAATGAAGCACTGAGCTTGCATTCAATGAACGACATCTTAGGCAACAAAATCCTCTGCAACCAGACCACTGAACTTAAAACACCAACTCGGTCGAGAATTTAGAAGAACAAACGAAAAGCGAAGCTTCAAGGTACGATGACCTCAATTGGCTTAGAAATCCCACAGCGACTTGGCTTGCGACGACTTTTCCAACTTG
>NZ_JAAUWT010000127.1 GCF_014694455.1 Vibrio sp. S9_S30
CAGGCTTTGATTTTGAACACTTGCTAAGGCAAGTTTTCCACTGCGGAGTGGTAGTTCAGTTGGTTAGAATACCGGCCTGTCACGCCGGGGGTCGCGGGTTCGAGTCCCGTCCACTCCGCCATTTATTCGAGTGTCGGCTCATAAAATACGAACTGAAGGGGTGTAGCTCCAATTGGCAGAGCAGCGGATTCCAAATCCGCGTGTTGGGAGTTCGAATCTCTCCACCCCTGCCATATTCGAAAGCCTCGTCGAAAGACGAGGCTTTCCTGTATTTGTTGCTTTTTTTAAAGCGGATATCGCGTGCTGGATCTCATCTTGACCAACTCTCTGGTTACCTGTCCAGTCTGCCCCTGCAATATAGAGAAACTTCAGTCGATAGCTGAGGCTTTTTGTATATAAGCAATATCAGGGCTTGGGTTTTCAATCTGGTTGATTCGATGCACTGATGGTAAGCGCATCATGAACCCCGCGTTCTAATCATCCGTCTCGAATAATAAGATCAAGTCTCCAACTCAAAGGAGACTTGAAATGGTCAAACGACGAACCAACCAAGAATGGCAAACGTTATTCGAACA
>NZ_JAAUWT010000128.1 GCF_014694455.1 Vibrio sp. S9_S30
CCACCTTAGATATGGTTGAGGAATCGAACTTTCCAGCACTGAAGTTGGCTATTTTCGAGAACCTTACAACCCTCGAATTTTCAAAGCGCTATAACGCCCAATTAAGTAGCCAAAAACGTACAAATACGATTTCAGCAAAACACCGTAAACACAAAACTCAACGCAAACTAAAAATGCCACACGTTTTTGGTCTGCTTGAATTGTTTGTTATGAACGGACTTTACGGCAACCTCAGTTTTCCAACAAATACTGAAGCCTAAGACACAGAGCCAATTCACAAAATGCCGGCAGCTACTCGATAAACCCACACCAAGTTGACTCAAAACGCCCGCCAAATTTGGAGTTTTCAAAACCCTGCCGCCCCACGAAAGCAACGGCGAAGCAAATGGCTGCTAGAAAGAAACACTTGGAAAAAATAACCAAACAGCCAATTTGCCTTTTGATGAAACCCAAGCGGCATTTCACCAAAGGAACATTGCCGATTTTCAATTGGGAAAGATTCAAATCATGATGAAAATAAAAGTAAACTTTGAACCTTAGCCCCTA
>NZ_JAAUWT010000129.1 GCF_014694455.1 Vibrio sp. S9_S30
CAATTTAAGAGGGATTCACAACGCTCGGCATTTTTGCTTCTACTTCAAATTTAGTGTTTATGGCACAATGAGTTAGGTTTGGTTGAAGGCGTTGTTCACCCCTTAATTGGGCGTTATAGCGCTTTGATAATTCAAGGGTTGTAAGGCTCTCGAAAATTGCTGGCTTCAGTGTTTTGGAGTTTGATTCCTCTACCAGCATCAAGGTGGCAAATCCTCGCAAACCAAGTCTCAGTAAGCTTTAAAAACCAATTAGGTTAGCCGGATTTTGAAGCTTGGTTTTCGGTTTGTTCTTCTAAATTCTCGACTGAGTTGGTGTTTTGGGTTTTGTGGTCTGGTTGCAGTAGGTTTTGTTGTCTAAGATGTCGTTCATTGAATGCAAGCGAAGTGCTTCATTGCCAAGTAAAGTCTGTTTGCTTGTATCGCTCTAACAAACAATTCAAGCAGACCAAAAACGTGTGGCATTTTTAGTTTGCGGTGAGTTTAGTGTTTACGGTGGTTTGCAGAAGCGGTATTTGTACGTTTTTGGCTACTTAATTGGGCG
>NZ_JAAUWT010000130.1 GCF_014694455.1 Vibrio sp. S9_S30
ATAACGCCAGCTTAAACCGCAAGCAACGCACTAACCAAGCCGCTGCATTACGCCTTAAACACTAAAACCCCTGCAAACCAAAAATGCCACGCGTTGTTTGTCGGTTTGAAGCTTTTGTTATGTGAAACTTAACACTAGTAATGGAGCCAATAGGAATAGAAGAGCCCCAAATAGCATAAAATAAAAAAATAGTAAAAAAACCAGTTCAAACAATGATTTTCCTACCTTAGCTATATTATTAGATATATCTGTAGATGCAATCTTTACGGCTACTGGGTCTGTCAAAATAACTGGCTTTCTCGAATAAAACTTCGCTGACATTACGCCCAATACAAATAAAATATATCCGCTGAAAAGTGGTGCTACGAGTAATACATGCAATTCTGAAATAACTAAAACCAGCATTAGTATCACTATCATCGAACCAAACATATATCCCATGGTTCCAATCGGAGAAACTTTTGAAAAGTAACTAAATTTTGTTGCAAATATTTTAGGAAGATAGTTCATTTTCCCCCTCACCATCAGGCACATAACGCC
>NZ_JAAUWT010000131.1 GCF_014694455.1 Vibrio sp. S9_S30
TCAAAGCGCTATAACGCTCAATTAAGTAGCCAAAAACGTATAAATACCGCTTCTGCAAACCACCTTAAACACCAAACTCACCGCAAACTGAAAATGCCACACGTTTTTGGTCTGCTTGAATTGTTTGTTATGAACGGACTTTGCGGTAACCTCAGAATTTCAGCAAATACAGAAGCCTAAGACACCGAGTCATTTCACAAAATGCCGGCAGCTACTCGATAAACCCTCCACGAATTGAATGAAAGCGAGCACCAAGCTTGGAGTTTTCCAATACACTGCCGCCCCATTTAAATCACGGCGCAGCAAATGGCTGCTAGAAGAAGTTACTTGGCAAAAGTAACCAAACAGCCAATTTGCCTTTCGATGAAACCAAAGCGGCATTTCACTAAAGAAACATTGCCGATGTTCAATTGGGAAAGATTCAAATCATGATAAGACAAAAAGCAAATATTGAACCTTACCCTATAATTTTACTACATTTTCCTAGCTGCTTCATAACGCCAGCTTAAACCGCAGACAACGCACAAAACAAGCCGC
>NZ_JAAUWT010000132.1 GCF_014694455.1 Vibrio sp. S9_S30
CAAACAATTCAAGCAGACCAAAAACGTGTGGCATTTTCAGTTTGCGGTGAGTTTGGTGTTTAAGGTGGTTTGCAGAAGCGGTATTTATACGTTTTTGGCTACTTAATTGAGCGTTATAGCGCTTTGACAATTCAAGGGTTGTCCGGTTCTCGAAAATAGCTGGCTTAAGTGTTTCAAAATTCGATCTCTCCACTGAAATCTAGGTGGTAATTCCTCGCAAACCAAGTTGCAGTCAGCTTGCCAAACCAGTCAGGTTCGCCAAATTTTGAAGCTTGGCTTTTTGCTCGTTTTTCTAAATTTTCGACTGATCCGGTGTTTTGGGTTTTGTGGTCTGGTTACAGAAGGTTTTGTTGGTTAGGATGTTGTTCATTGAATGCAAGCAAAATGCTTCTCTGCCAAGTGAGTTTGTGTACTCGTTACGCTCTAACAAACGCTTCAAGCGGACTGCCAACGCGTGGCATTTTAGGTTTGCAGTGATAATTGTGTTTAAGGCGCAATGCGGTAGCTTTTGTATAGCGTT
>NZ_JAAUWT010000133.1 GCF_014694455.1 Vibrio sp. S9_S30
CACGCTACAAAGACGACGACAGTGGCGCGGCGTTCAGCCAGTATCGCTTGGATTACCTGCGCCGCACGGCGCACATTGCGAATGGCAAAAGTAACCACCCTGCCCTGCAAGCGGGCACCAAGTTTACACTGTCCGACCATTTGGATGAACGTTGCAACCGCACTTGGTTGGTGGTGAGTGCCACGCACACGGGCACACAGCCTCAAGCCTTGGAAGAGGAAGGCGGCAGCGGGGCGACGACTTACAGCAATACGTTTACGGTCATCCCCGCTCAGCGCCAATGGCGTGCCACCCCTACCCCGAAACCGCAAGTGGATGGTCCAATGATGGCGACGGTGGTGGGGCCAGAAGGGGAAGAGATATTCTGTGATGAGCATGGGCGCGTGAAGGTGCATTTCCCGTGGGATAGGTATTCCAACAGCAATGAATTGAGCTCGTGCTGGGTTCGTGTCTCTCAGGGGTGGGCGGGCAGCCAATACGGCATGATGGCGATACCGCGCATTGGGCATGAGGTGA
>NZ_JAAUWT010000134.1 GCF_014694455.1 Vibrio sp. S9_S30
TCACCTCATGCCCAATGCGCGGTATCGCCATCATGCCGTATTGGCTGCCCGCCCACCCCTGAGAGACACGAACCCAGCACGAGCTCAATTCATTGCTGTTGGAATACCTATCCCACGGGAAATGCACTTTCACGCGCCCATGCTCATCACAGAAGATTTCTTCCCCTTCTGGCCCCACCACCGTGGCCATCATTGGGCCATCCACTTGCGGTTTCGGGGTAGGGGTGGCACGCCATTGGCGCTGAGCGGGGATGACCGTAAACGTATTGCTGTAAGTGGTCGCCCCGCTGCCGCCTTCCTCTTCCAAGGCTTGAGGCTGTGTGCCCGTGTGCGTGGCACTCACCACCAACCAAGTGCGATTGCAACGTTCATCCAAATGGTCGGACAGCGTAAACTTGGTGCCCGCTTGCAGGGCAGGGTGGTTACTTTTGCCATTCGCAATGTGCGCCGTGCGGCGCAGGTAATCCAAGCGATACTGGCTGAACGCCGCGCCACTGTCGTCGTCTTTGTAGCGTG
>NZ_JAAUWT010000135.1 GCF_014694455.1 Vibrio sp. S9_S30
ATTTGCTTGGCGACCATAGCATTGTGGACCCACCTGATTTCCATGCCGAACTCAGAAGTGAAACGCAATAGCGCCGATGGTAGTGTGGGGTCTCCCCATGTGAGAGTAGGACATCGCCAGGCTTTAATTTTGAACACTTGCTAAGGCAAGTTTTCCACTGCGGAGTGGTAGTTCAGTTGGTTAGAATACCGGCCTGTCACGCCGGGGGTCGCGGGTTCGAGTCCCGTCCACTCCGCCATTTATTTTAGAAACCTCAGCATAAGTGCTGAGGTTTTTTTGCATTTAAAGATGGTATATTCGACCTACGGTCGAACGAGTCTCGGTCGTGTGTGACCCCAGACGCTCTGTCACTTATTCAGAAGTTTCACCTCGTGCGAGGTTTGTTGTAAGCGCATCATGAACCCCGCGTTCTAATCATCCGTCTCGAATAATAAGATCAAGTCTCCAACTCAAAGGAGACTTGAAATGGTCAAACGACGAACCAACCAAGAATGGCAAACGTTATTCGAAC
>NZ_JAAUWT010000136.1 GCF_014694455.1 Vibrio sp. S9_S30
TTGGGAAAGATTCAAATCATGATAAGACAAAAAGCAAATATTGAACCTTACCCTATAATTTTACTACATTTTCCTAGCTGCTTCATAACGCCAGCTTAAACCGCAGACAACGCACAAAACAAGCCGCAGCATTACGCCTTAAACACTAAACCCACCGCAAACTAAAAATGCCACGCGTTGTTTGTCGGTTTGAAGCTTTTGTTAGAGCGATACAAGCAAACAGACTCGCTTGTCAATGAAGCACTTAAATTGCATTCAATGAACGACATCTTAGCCAACAAAACCTTCTGCAACCAGACCACGACACTCAAAACGCTAATTCGGTCGGAGATTTAGAAAAACGAGCCAATAACAAAGCTTCAAAATCCGGAATTTCCAATTGGCATGAAATCCCACAGAAACTTGGCTTGTAGAGAACTTCCCACCTTAGATATGGTTGAGGAATCGAACTCGAAAACACTGAAGCCAGCAACTTTCGAGAACC
>NZ_JAAUWT010000137.1 GCF_014694455.1 Vibrio sp. S9_S30
CAGAGCCAGCGGACAGCGAAACGGGAGAAGAGCCAGAGCAACCTGAAACCATCGAACTGGACGATGCCGATCTCGGAGAGTTTGATGAAGCTGCCGCGCTTGATGCGATGGCAGAGGAGCCAGCGCCACTGCCGGAAGATCTGGACTTAGAGCCTATATCTCTAGAGCCTGAGAAGGATGAGCCCGAGGCGATCAAGCCGGAAGGTGACGATCTTGAGTTATCAGAGTCAGCGGACAGCGAAACGGGAGAAGAGCCAGCGCAACCTGAAACCATCGAACTGGACGATGCCGATCTCGGAGAGTTTGATGAAGCTGCCGCGCTTGATGCGATGGCAGAGGAGCCAGCGCCACTGCCGGAAGATCTGGACTTAGAGCCTACATCTCTAGAGCCTGAGACGGATGAGCCCGACGCGGTTAAGCCGGAAGGTAACGATCTTGAGTTATCAGAGCCAGCGGACAGCGAAACGGGAGAAGAGCCAG
>NZ_JAAUWT010000138.1 GCF_014694455.1 Vibrio sp. S9_S30
TACCTACCTCTTTTCTCTAACAAAAGAGTAAGACATAGGATTTGAGAACTTTTAATTGAATAACAACGCTTATCCGAAGATAAGGGGATAGTTGTTATTCGTCAGCTTTCCAAATTGTTAAAGAGCATGTTTTGCTTTCTCGTTAAAGAAAGAAAACCATTTTTAAACACACTATGACTAATGCACTTAAAGATGGTATCCCGTAGGGGAGTCGAACCCCTGTTACCGCCGTGAAAGGGCGGTGTCCTAGGCCTCTAGACGAACGGGACACTAGTATGAACGTTTGGGAACGTTCATTTCTCTTTACTTCATAAACCGTATCAATCTGTGTGGACACTCGTCTCAATAATCATCGTATAAGGAGGTGATCCAGCCCCAGGTTCCCCTAGGGCTACCTTGTTACGACTTCACCCCAGTCATGAACCACAAAGTGGTAAGCGTCCTCCCGAAGGTTAAACTACCTACTTCTTTT
>NZ_JAAUWT010000139.1 GCF_014694455.1 Vibrio sp. S9_S30
TCTCGATAGAGGAGCCATCGTTTAATCGAACTACCAGATAGAAGAACTTTAGTTGCAGCTAAAGTCTGGGTCTCACCTTACCCGATTGGAGAGCTTATTATCCATACAAAGCGTTTAAGACGGATTCACAACGCTTGGCATTTTTAGTTTGATTCAGCTTTAGTGTTTACGGCACAATGGTTTAGGTTTGGTGGTTGCGTTGTTCACCACTTAACGCGGCGTTATGCCTACAAAGAGGAAATATGGAAACTAATTGGGAATGCCTCGGATGTGGTCATCATAATGACTCTACCTCGTTAGAATGCGAAAATTGTGGTACTCCTAGTAAGAAACTAGCGAATAGACAAATGGCAAACCACTTGCTGGAAGTTGAAGGAATGAAATCAAAATTTGAGTACTGCTGTGATAAATGTGGCTCCGACTCATATGAGGTGGGCGAATTACGAGCAAGCGGCGGCTTTTTAAGTACA
>NZ_JAAUWT010000140.1 GCF_014694455.1 Vibrio sp. S9_S30
GTATTTGTACGTTTTTGGCTACTTAATTGGGCGTTATAGCGCTTTGAAAATTCGAGGGTTGTAAGGTTCTCGAAAATAGCCAACTTCAGTGCTGGAAAGTTCGATTCCTCAACCATATCTAAGGTGGGAAATTCTCAGAAAACCACGTTGCTGCAAGCTTTCAAAACCAAT
Organism: Vibrio sp. S9_S30; assembly: GCF_014694455.1. Taxonomy (GTDB): domain Bacteria; phylum Pseudomonadota; class Gammaproteobacteria; order Enterobacterales; family Vibrionaceae; genus Vibrio. Next base: position 172 of record NZ_JAAUWT010000140.1, read on the forward strand.
TAGGTTCGCCTAATTTTGAAGTTTTGCTCTTGGTTCATTTTTCTAAATTTTCGACTGATCCGTTGTTTTGTTGTCTGTGGTCTGGTTGCAGAAGGTCTTGTTGGCTAAAATGTCCTTCAATGGAATGCAAGCTAAGTGCTTCATTGCCAAGCGAGTTTGTTTGTTGGTATCGCTCTAACAAAAGCTTCAAACCGACAAACAACGCGTGGCATTTTTAGTTTGCGGTAATTTTAGTGTTTAAGGCGTAATGCAGCGGCTTGTTTTGTGCGTTGTCTGCGGTTTAAGCTAGCGTTATA
>NZ_JAAUWT010000141.1 GCF_014694455.1 Vibrio sp. S9_S30
TGCGTTGTCTGCGGTTTAAGCTGGCGTTATAGCGCTTTGATAGTTCAAGGGTTGTAAGGTTGTCGAGAATCGCTGGCTTCAGTGCTTTTGAGTTTGATTCCTCAACCATATCCAAGGTGGAAAGTCGTCGCAATCCAAGTTGCTGCAAGCTTTCAAAGTCAATTTGGTTCGTTGAATTTTGAAGCTTTGCTCTCGGCTCGTTTCCCTAAATTCTCGACTGAATCGGTGTTTTGGGTTTTGTGGTCTGGTTGCAGAAGGTTTTGTTGGTTAAAATGGTTTTCATTGAATGCAAGCTAAGTGCTTCATTGCCAAGTGAGTTTGTTGTTTGTATCGCTCTAACAAAAGCTTCAAACCGACAAACAACGCGTGGCATTTTTGGTTTGCGGTGATTTTCGTGTTTAAGGCGTAATGCGGCGGCTTGATTTGTGCGTTGTCTGCGGTTTAAGCTGGCGTTATAGCGCTTTGA
>NZ_JAAUWT010000142.1 GCF_014694455.1 Vibrio sp. S9_S30
CGTTTTTGGCTACTTAATTGGGCGTTATAGCGCTTTGATGATTCAAGGGTTGTCAGGCTCTCGAACATTGCTGGCTTCCGTGTTTTTGAGTTTGTTTTCTCAACCTGTATCAAGGTGGAAAAGCCGTCGCAAGCCAAGTTGCTGCAAGCTTTCAAAACCAATTGGGAACGCTGGATTTTGAAGCTTGGTTTTCGGTTTGTTCTTCTTAATTTTCGACTGAATCGGTGTTTTGGTTTTTGTGGTCTGGTTACAGAAGGTTTTGTTGGTTAAGATACTATTCATTGAATGCAAGCTAAGTGCTTCATTGCCAAGTGAGTTTGTTGTTTGTATCGCTCTAACAAAAGCTTCAAACCGACAAACAACGCGTGGCATTTTTGGTTTGCGGTGAATTTAGTGTTTAAGGTGCAATGCAGCGGCTTGATTTGTGCGTTGTTTGCGGTTTAAGCTGGCGTTATAGCGCTTTGA
>NZ_JAAUWT010000143.1 GCF_014694455.1 Vibrio sp. S9_S30
ACCGAATTGGCGTTTTGGGTATCGTGGTCTGGTTGCAGATACTCACTTTGGCTAAGATGTCGTTCATTGGATGTAATCTAAGTGCTTCATTGCCAAGCGAGTTTTTTGTTTGTATCGCTCTAACAAACGCTTCAAGCGGACTGCCAACGCGTGGCATTTTAGGTTTGCAGTGAATTTAGCGTTTATGGTGCAGTGCAGCGGCTTGTTTTGTGCGTTGTCTGCGGTTTAAGCTGGCGTTATAGCGCTTTGATGATTCAAAGGTTGTAAGGTTATCGAAAGTTGCTGGCTTCAGCGTTTTTGAGTTCGCTTTCTCAACCAGCATCAAAATGGGAAAGCCGTCGCAAGCCAAGTCGTTTTAGGTTTTTCAAGCCAATTGAGGTCATTGTGCTTTGCCGCTTCGTTTTCTCTTGTTCTTCTAAATTCTCGACTGAGTTGGTGTTTTGGGTTTCGAGGT
>NZ_JAAUWT010000144.1 GCF_014694455.1 Vibrio sp. S9_S30
TTGTTTGTTAGAGCGATACAAGCAAACAGGCTTTACTTGGCAATGAAGCACTTAACTTGCATTCAATGAACAACATCTTAGACAACAAAACCTGCTGCAACCAGACCACAATACCCAAAACACCGAATCAGTCGAGAATTTAGAAAAACGAACCAAGAGCAAAACTTCAAAATTAGGCGAACCTAATTGGTTTTGAAAGCTTGCAGCAACTTGGTTTGTGATAGCTTTTCCACCTTGATGCTGGTTGAGAAATCGAATTCAAAAGCACTGAAGCCTGCAACTTTCGAAAACCTGACAATCCTTGAATTTTCAAAGCGCTATAACGCCAGCTTAAACCGCAAACAACGCACAAACCAAGCCGCTGCATTACGCCTTAAACACTCAAATCACCGCAAACTAAAAATGCCACGCGTTGTTTGTCGGTTTGAAGCTTTTGTTAGAGCGAT
>NZ_JAAUWT010000145.1 GCF_014694455.1 Vibrio sp. S9_S30
GGCGTTATAGCGCTTTGAGAGTTCAAGGGGTGTAAGGCTCTCAAAAGTTGCTGGCTTCCGTGTTTTTGAATGTGATTTATCTACTAGCATCAAGGTTGTAAATCCTCGCAAGCCAAGTCATTGTAGGTTTCCAAATCATTCTGCTTCATCAGATGTTGAAGTTTGGCTTCCGGCTCGCTTTCCTAAATTCTCGACTGAATCGGTGTTTTGGTCTTTGTGGTCTGGTTGCAGCAGGCTTTGTTGGCTAAGATGGCGTTCATTGAATGCAAGCTAAGTGCTTCATTGCCAAGTAAAGTCTGTTTGCCTGTATCGCTCTAACAAAAGCTTCAAACCGACAAACAACGCGTGGCATTTTTAGTTTGCGGTGATTTTAGTGTTTAAGGCGTAATGCGGCGGTTTGGTCTGTGCGTTGTCTGCGGTTTAAGCTGGCGTTAT
>NZ_JAAUWT010000146.1 GCF_014694455.1 Vibrio sp. S9_S30
AAAGCGCTATAACGCCAGCTTAAACCGCAGACAACGCACAAAACAAGCCGCTGCATTACGCCTTAAACACTAAATTCACTGCAAACCAAAAATGCCACGCGTTGTTTGTCGGTTTGAAGCTTTTGTTAGAGCGATACAAGCAAACAGGCTTTACTTGGCAATGAAGCACTGAGCTTGCATTCAATGAACGACATCTTAGCCAAAGTGAGTGCCTGCAACCAGACCACAAAGCTCAAAACACCGATTCAGTCGAGAATTTAGAAGAACAAATCGAAAACCAAGCTTCAGAATCTGGCGTTCCTAATTGGCACGAGACCCCACAGCGGCTTGGCTTGCGAGGATTTACCACCTTAATTCAGGCTAAAGAATCGAGCTCAAAAACACTGAAGTCAGCAATTTTCGAGAACCTGACAACCCTTGAATTATCAAAGC
>NZ_JAAUWT010000147.1 GCF_014694455.1 Vibrio sp. S9_S30
GTCGCAAATCTCTTGGTCAGAAAGGGCTTTTTCACGTTCAACATTGATATGAAGAACAACATGGTAGTGGTTGCTCATAATGGCGTAGGCACAAACATCAATACAGAATACTTGGGAAAGCTTAAGTAGGCGCTCTTCAATCCAACCCCGCCGATGTTCAAAGCATTGGTTTTGCTCTGAGTCATAGCCGCATAGAAATGAACGGCGAACGCAACGAGATACACAATGGTAGTAAGGTGTGGCATCAAGGCTTATCAATTGAGAACGAGCTTGGGTCATAATATGAGAGAAAATACTAAGAGTGTGTGATTATTACACTATTCTTATTGCATCGAATAGAACAGCACTCAGATTTGAATTTGTGGCAGTTCAATCATGGTTATGTAATTGATAGAAGTCGGTTTTTCTTAAAGTGACTGTCCCTGAG
>NZ_JAAUWT010000148.1 GCF_014694455.1 Vibrio sp. S9_S30
GTACCTACCTCTTTTCTCTAACAAAAGAGTAAGACATAGGATTTGAGAACTTTTAATTGAATAACAACGCTTATCCGAAGATAAGGGGATAGTTGTTATTCGTCAGCTTTCCAAATTGTTAAAGAGCGTGATCCATTAAGAACCATTTCTAAATATTCTCTAGTTGAAGAGAAGAACACTTAAAGATGGTGGAGCTATGCGGGATCGAACCGCAGACCTCTTCGCTGCCAGCGAAGCGCTCTCCCAGCTGAGCTATAGCCCCATCTGGAAGTTTTTCTTACTCTTAACTTCATAAACCGTATCAATCTGTGTGGACACTCGTCTCAATAATCATCGTATAAGGAGGTGATCCAGCCCCAGGTTCCCCTAGGGCTACCTTGTTACGACTTCACCCCAGTCATGAACCACAAAGT
>NZ_JAAUWT010000149.1 GCF_014694455.1 Vibrio sp. S9_S30
AAAAGAGTAAGACATAGGATTTGAGAACTTTTAATTGAATAACAACGCTTATCCGAAGATAAGGGGATAGTTGTTATTCGTCAGCTTTCCAAATTGTTAAAGAGCGTGATCCATTTTAAGAACCATTTCTAAATATTCTCTAGTTGAAGAGAAGAACACTTAAAGATGGTGGAGCTAAGCAGGATCGAACTGCTGACCTCCTGCGTGCAAGGCAGGCGCTCTCCCAGCTGAGCTATAGCCCCATCAATAATGTTGCTGGAATCTTGCTTTCGGCAAGATTGGTGGGTCTGAGTGGACTTGAACCACCGACCTCCCGCTTATCAGGCGAGCGCTCTAACCAGCTGAGCTACAGACCCAACATTACTCTTAACTGTTATAAACCGTATCAATCTGTGTGGACACTCGTCTC
>NZ_JAAUWT010000150.1 GCF_014694455.1 Vibrio sp. S9_S30
TTGGCGACCATAGCATTGTGGACCCACCTGATTTCCATGCCGAACTCAGAAGTGAAACGCAATAGCGCCGATGGTAGTGTGGGGTCTCCCCATGTGAGAGTAGGACATCGCCAGGCTTTGATTTTGATTGAACTCATTGAGTTCAGTCACCATAAAACTTTAAGACTGTATTTCCAGATTGTTTAAAGATCCAGAAGTAAAAAGTTGAGAGTTTTATGTTGACTTTCAAAGTCAGTCGCGTATTATACGCGTCCTGCCTAAGTGGTAACACACTGAAAGCAAAGCTCTTTAACAATATAGACCTATCAATCTGTGTGGGCACTCGTTGATGATAATCCAAAATGTTTCTTAGGAAACACTTTAGGTTTCAATGAACTGAGTGACCAACCAAGACTTCTTTTGGAAAC
>NZ_JAAUWT010000151.1 GCF_014694455.1 Vibrio sp. S9_S30
CAAACAATTCAAGCAGACCAAAAACGTGTGGCATTTTCAGTTTGCGGTGAGTTTGGTGTTTAAGGTGGTTTGCAGAAGCGGTATTTATACGTTTTTGGCTACTTAATTGAGCGTTATAGCGCTTTGAAAGTTTAAGGGTTGTAAGGTTATCGAAAATAGCTGGCTTAAAGTGCTGGAAAGTTCGATTTCTTAGTCAGCATCAAGATGGAAAATCCTCACAAGCCAAGCCGCTTTGGGATCTCATGCCAATTGGGAACGCCAGATTTTGAAGTTTGGCTTTCGGTTCGTTCTTGTAAATTCTTCGACTGGCTCGGTGTTTTGGGTATTGTGGTCTGGTTACAGCAGGTTTTGTTGTCTAAGATGTCGTTCATTGAATGCAGCCCAAATGCTTCATTGCCAAGCGAGT
>NZ_JAAUWT010000152.1 GCF_014694455.1 Vibrio sp. S9_S30
ATCCCGTCAAACACTTTATTTCGTTTTGCTCTGATGATATGACAAACTTCGATTTTTGTTGAATCAACAAACTGAATACCTGTCGGTTTTCCAAGCTTTGAAGTGAGATAGGAACACATTGGGATCACCACACTAGCTGTCATCCCGAGGAACCGTGTATAGCTTAGAAGCCTAGGAAAGCAAGCTTTCAGCTCTTTACTGACGTAGTTGAGATAATAGTTTTTGAAGTCACGATAATGTGATTGGTGAAAATAAATAATGATTGTCATGATTTCAGCTGGGGTAAGTCGACAGGTTCTGCGACGCTTTCTATCCCCACTTTCAATAAGTTGTTGTTGCCATTGCGGAATGAACATCTGGCAAAAATCATCGACATCACAAAATGTTTCTATTAACTTATCCA
>NZ_JAAUWT010000153.1 GCF_014694455.1 Vibrio sp. S9_S30
CTGCTGCTGAATACTTGAGTGACGTTGATACTGACTGATTATAATCCCCTATATTCACTGCATCACTTGTACAATCCCATGTTGAGCCATATGGATTAGGCTCAGAGACTCTAGTTACAATTAAATTTACTTTATTGGTCGTAACTACAACTGCTTTAATGGTTGTAGTCCAGTTGATTACTTGAGCATTGACCAAGCATGGAACTAGAAGCCCAGCAAGCAATATCGACAAAAATTTTTTCATAAAACCCTCTAACTTTCACATATAGGTAGGTATAACGCCAGCTTAAACCGCAGACAACGCACAAAACAAGCTGCCGCATTGCGCCTTAAACACTAAATTCACCGCAAACTAAAAATGCCACGCGTTGTTTGTCGGTTTGAAGCTTTTGTTAGAGCGAT
>NZ_JAAUWT010000154.1 GCF_014694455.1 Vibrio sp. S9_S30
GGCGTTATAGCGTTTTGGTAGTTCAAGGGTTTTCAGGTTCTCGAACCTTGCTGGTTTCAGCGTTTCAGAGCTTGATTCCTCAAGCAAATCCAAGATGGAAAATTCTCAGCAAACCAAGTCGTTGCAAGCTTTCAAAACTAATTGGATTCACTGAATTTCGAAGCTTGGCTATCGGTTCGTTTTCCTAAATTCTCGACTGAGTTGGTGTTTTAAGTTCTGTGGTCTAGTTGCAGAGGATTTTGTTGGCTAAGATGCTGTTCATTGAATGCAAGCGAAGTGCTTCATTGCCAAGCGAGTTTGTTTGCTTGTGACGCTCTAACAAAAGCTTCAAACCGACAAACAACGCGTGGCATTTTTAGCTTGCGGTAATTTTAGTGTTTAAGGCGCAATGCGGCGGCTTG
>NZ_JAAUWT010000155.1 GCF_014694455.1 Vibrio sp. S9_S30
TGCTTCTCTGCCAAGTGAGTTTGTGTACTCGTTACGCTCTAACAAACGCTTCAAGCGGACTGCCAACGTGTGGCATTTTAGGTTTGCAGTGATAATTGTGTTTAAGGCGCAATGCGGTAGCTTTTGTATAGCGTTGTCAGCAGCTTAAGCGGGCGTTATAGCGCTTTGATAATTCAAAGGTTGTCAGGTTCTCGAAAGTTGCTGGCTTCAGTGTTTTTGAGTTCGACTTTTCAACCATATCCAAGGTGGAACGTCGTCGCAAACCAAGTTGCTGCAAGCTTTCAAAACCAATCAGGTTCACCGAATATTGAAGTTCTGTTTTTGGTTCCTTCTTATAAATTCTCGACTAAGTTGGTGTTTTGGGCTTTGTGGTCTGGTTGCAAC
>NZ_JAAUWT010000156.1 GCF_014694455.1 Vibrio sp. S9_S30
GCATTTAACCAAAGGAATAGCACGAGTTTTCTGGCTGAGATCATTCCAAAACAACAAAGGCACCAAATGAGAACGAAGAACCTTACACCCTAATTTTACTGCATTTTCCTAGATGCTTCATAACGCCAGCTTAAACCGCAGACAACGTACAAAACAAGCCGCTGCATGACGCCTTAAACACTAAATTCACCGCAGACTAAAAGTGCCACGCGTTGTTTGTCGGTTTGAAGCTTTTGTTAGAGCGATACAAACAAAAAACTCGCTTGGCAATGAAGCACTTAGCTTGCATTTAATGAACAACATCTTAGCCAACAAGACCTTCTGCAACCAGCCCACAAAACCCAAAACACCGATTCAGTCGAGAATTTAGAAGAACAAACCG
>NZ_JAAUWT010000157.1 GCF_014694455.1 Vibrio sp. S9_S30
TCATTAGAGTGCCCAGAAAAGTACCCGATTAAAGACATCGTTGAAGTTTACTGGGAGCGATGGGAAATAGAGCAAGGTTACGGCGAATTAAAGCAGAGGCAACTGAACAATCAAGCTATTTTAAGAAGTCAAAAAGTTGAAGGGGTATACCAAGAACTCTGGGGAATATTAATATCTTACAACCTTGTCCGATTAGAAATGAAAAGGATGGCAGAGCAACATGCTGTTGAGCCATTAAGGATCAGCTTTATCAATGCGTTAAGGCTGATTCAAGATGAGTTTTTGTGGTGTTCAGGACGAACCTCAGGAACTGTACCAAAGAAACTACAGAACCTAAGAGAAAGTGGTAAGCGACTCATTTTACCCAAGAAAAGAAAGA
>NZ_JAAUWT010000158.1 GCF_014694455.1 Vibrio sp. S9_S30
TCATTGAATGCAAGCAAAATGCTTCTCTGCCAAGTGAGTTTGTGTACTCGTTACGCTCTAACAAACGCTTCAAGCGGACTGCCAACGTGTGGCATTTTAGGTTTGCAGTGATAATTGTGTTTAAGGCCGCAATGCGGTAGCTTTTGTATAGCGTTGTCAGCAGCTTAAGCGGGCGTTATGAAGCATCTAGGAAAATCCTGCAAAATTATAGGGTAAGGTTCAAAGTTCCCTTTTCTTATCATCATAATTCGAATCTTCCTCACCTGAATATTTGCAAGTTTCTTTGGTGAAATGCCGCTTTGGGTTCATCTAAAGGCAAATTGGCTGTTTGGTTACTTTTGCCAAGTAGCTATTTCTAGCAGCCATTTGCTGTGCCG
>NZ_JAAUWT010000159.1 GCF_014694455.1 Vibrio sp. S9_S30
TTTGTGCGTTGTCTGCGGTTTAAGCTGGCGTTATAGCGCTTTGATGATTCAAGGGTTGTCAGGTTCTCGAAAGTTGCTGGCTTCTGTGTTTTTGAGTTCGATTCCTCAACCTGAATCAAGGTGTTAAATCCTCGCAAACCAAGTTTCTGTAAGCTTTCAAAACCAGTCAGGTTTGCCTAATTTTGAAGCTTGGCTTTTGGCTCGTTTTTCTAAATTTTCGACTGATCCGGTATTTTGGGTTCTGTGGTCTGGTTGCAGTAAGTTTTGTTGGTTAAGATACCTTTCATTGAATGCAAGCTAAGTGCTTCATTGCCAAGCTAGTTTGTATGCTTGTATCGCTCTAACAAAAGCTTCAAACCGACAAACAAC
>NZ_JAAUWT010000160.1 GCF_014694455.1 Vibrio sp. S9_S30
ATCGCTCTAACAAAAGCTTCAAACCGACAAACAACGCGTGGCATTTTTGGTTTGCGGAGATTTTAGTGTTTAAGGCGTAATGCAGCGGCTTGTTTTGTGCGTTGTCTGCGGTTTAAGCAGGCGTTATAGCGCTTTGATAATTCAAGGGTTGTGAGGTTCTCGAAAATAGCTGGTTTCAGTGCTTCAAATTTCGATTCCTAAACCCGAATCAAGTTGGAAAGGTTGTCGCAAACCAAGTTGCTGCAAGCTGTCAAAATCAATTAGGTTCGCCAAATTTGGAAGCTGAGCTCTTGGCTCATTTTTTCTAAATCTTCGACCGAATTGGCGTTTTGTGTATCGTGGTCTAGTTGCAGAAGGTTTTGTTG
>NZ_JAAUWT010000161.1 GCF_014694455.1 Vibrio sp. S9_S30
GGCGTTATAGCGCTTTGATAATTCAAGGGTTGTAAGGTTGTCGAAAATTGCTGGCTTCAGTACTTTTGAGCTCGTTTCCTCAACCAAATCCAAGGTGGAAAACTCTCAGTAAACCAAGTTGCTGCAAGTTTTGAAAACCAATTGAATTCGCTGAATTTTGAAGTTTTGCTCTTGGCTCGCTTTTCTAAATTTTCGACTGGATCGGTGTTTTAGGTTTTGTGGTCTGGTTGCAGCAGGTTTTGTTGGCTAAGATGTCGTTCATTGAATGCAAGCTAAGTGCTTCATTGCCAAGTAAAGCCTGTTTGTTTGTATCGCTCTAACAAAAGCTTCAAACCGACAAACAACGCGTGGCATTTTT
>NZ_JAAUWT010000162.1 GCF_014694455.1 Vibrio sp. S9_S30
TGCAACGACTTGGTTTGCTGAGAATTTTCCATCTTGGATTTGCTTGAGGAATCAAGCTCTGAAACGCTGAAACCAGCAAGGTTCGAGAACCTGAAAACCCTTGAACTACCAAAACGCTATAACGCCAGCTTAAACCGCAGACAACGCACAAAACAGACCGCTGCATTGCGCCATAAACGCTAAATTCACCGCAAACTAAAAATGCCACGCGTTGTTTGTCGGTTTGAAGCTTTTGTTAGAGCGATACAAACAAAAAACTCGCTTGGCAATGAAGCACTTAGATTACATCCAATGAACGACATCTTAGCCAAAGTGAGTATCTGCAACCAGACCACGATACCCAAAACGCCAATTCGGT
>NZ_JAAUWT010000163.1 GCF_014694455.1 Vibrio sp. S9_S30
AGCTTGGCTTTTGAATCGCCCTTCCCAAAAATGCCCAGTACAGCCGTCTTCTTTGTTGGCTTGAGCGGCAATAAATTGATTCAGCAAGCGCATAAACCAACTGATGCTGGTTAAGCGCTCTCGCCACGTATCAATAATCTCACGGATTTTGACTTCTTCTGCTTCTGAGAGGGTATCTTGTTTCAGCCATTTTTGAATCAACGTAGGCGGCGTGTGAAAACTTAACCATCAGTCGCAAATCTCTTGGTCAGAAAGGGCTTTTTCACGTTCAACATTGATATGAAGAACAACATGGTAGTGGTTGCTCATAATGGCGTAGGCACAAACATCAATACAGAATACTTGGGAAAGCTTAAGT
>NZ_JAAUWT010000164.1 GCF_014694455.1 Vibrio sp. S9_S30
GAATCTTCCTCACCTGAATATTTGCAAGTTTCTTTGGTGAAATGCCGCTTTGGGTTCATCTAAAGGCAAATTGGCTGTTTGGTTACTTTTGCCAAGTAGCTATTTCTAGCAGCCATTTGCTGTGCCGTGATTTTAGTGGGGCGGCAGGTCATTGAAAAACTCCAAACTTGGCACGCGTTTTTAGTCAATTCGTTGTGGGTTTATCGCGTAGCTGCCGGCATTTTGTGAATTGGCTCGGTGTCTTAGGCTTCTGCATTTGCTGGCAAATTGGGGTTGCCGTAAAGTCCGTTCATAACAAACAATTCAAGCAGACCAAAAACGTGTGGCATTTTTAGTTTGCGTTGAGTTTTGTGTTTA
>NZ_JAAUWT010000165.1 GCF_014694455.1 Vibrio sp. S9_S30
CGTTGGCAGTCCGCTTGAAGCGTTTGTTAGAGCGTAACGAGTACACAAACTCACTTGGCAGAGAAGCATTTTGCTTGCATTCAATGAACAACATCCTAACCAACAAAACCTTCTGTAACCAGACCACGACACCCAAAACGCCAATTCGGTCGAAGATTCAGAAAAACGAGCCAAGAACAAAGCTTCAAAATACGGTAAACAGGAAAGGTTTGAAATAGTCACAACGGCTTGGCTTGCGACAACTTTTCCAACTTGAGTCGGGTTTAGGAATCGAAATTTGAAGCACTGAAGCCAGCTATTTTCGAGAACCTGACAACCCTTGAATTATCAAAGCGCTATAACGCCC
>NZ_JAAUWT010000166.1 GCF_014694455.1 Vibrio sp. S9_S30
ACCAGACCACAAAACCAAAAACACCAACTCTGTCGATAATTCAGGAAAACGAACCGATAGCCAAGCTTCGAAATTCAGTGAATCCAATTAGTTCTGAAAGCTTTCAGCAACTTGGTTTGCCGAGAATCTCCCACTTTGGATATGGTTGAGGAATCGAACTTTCCAGCACTGATGCCAGCAACTTTCGAAAGCCTTACAACCCTTGAATTTTCAAAGCGCTATAACGCCAGCTTAAACCGCAAACAACGCACAAATCAAGCCGCTGCATTGCACCTTAAACACTAAATTCACCGCAAACCAAAAATGCCACGCGTTGTTTGTCGGTTTGAAGCTTTTG
>NZ_JAAUWT010000167.1 GCF_014694455.1 Vibrio sp. S9_S30
ACCGCAAACTAAAAATGCCACGCGTTGTTTGTCGGTTTGAAGCTTTTGTTAGAGCGATACCAACAAACAGACTTACTTGGCAATGAAGCACTTCGCTTGCATTCAATGAACAGCATCCTAGCCAACAAAACCTTCTGCAACCAGACCAAAAAACCCAAAACACCGAACCAGTCGAAGAATTTACAAGAACGAGCCGAAAACCAAACTTCAAAATACGGTAAACAGGAATGGTTTGAAATAGTCACAACGGCTTGGCTTGCGACAACTTTTCCAACTTGATTCGGGTTTAGGAATCGAAATTTGAAGCACTGAAGCCAGCTATTTTCGA
>NZ_JAAUWT010000168.1 GCF_014694455.1 Vibrio sp. S9_S30
CAAAAATGCCACGCGTTGTTTGTCGGTTTGAAGCTTTTGTTAGAGCGATACCAACAAACGAACTTTACTTGGCAATGAAGCACTTAGTTTGCATCCAATGAACGCCATTTTAGCCAACAAAGCCTGCTGCAACCAGACCACAAGCCCCAAAACACCGAATCAGTCGAGAATTTAGAAGAAGGAGCCAAAAACAGAACTTCAAATTTCGGTGAACCCAATTAGCTTTAAAAACTTACAGCAACTTGGCTTGCGCGAGTTAACCACCTTGATGTGGGTTGAGAAATCGAACCCAAAGCATTGAAGCCAACAATTTTCGATAACCTGACAA
>NZ_JAAUWT010000169.1 GCF_014694455.1 Vibrio sp. S9_S30
ATTCTCGGCAAACCAAGTTGCTGAAAGCTTTCAGAACTAATTGGATTCACTGAATTTCGAAGCTTGGCTATCGGTTCGTTTTCCTGAATTATCGACAGAGTTGGTGTTTTTGGTTTTGTGGTCTGGTTGCAGTAGGTTTTGTTGGCTAAGATGTCGTTCATTGAATGCATGCTAAGTGCTTCATTGCCAAGCGCGTCTGTTTGCTTGTATCGCTCTAACAAACAATTCAAGCAGACCAAAAACGTGTGGCATTTTTAGTTTGCGGTGAATTTAGTGTTTATGGTGGTTTGCAGAAGCGGCATTTGTACGTTTTTGGCTACTTAATT
>NZ_JAAUWT010000170.1 GCF_014694455.1 Vibrio sp. S9_S30
TTCAGCAGTAGCTTGAAGTTCTAAAGAAAATTCAGACATAAAAAATCGGTCCCAGATACATATCTGGGACCGATTATGAAGACTATTAAGGATCGTTCAAGAGTCTTAAACGATCGGCATTAAGTCTCTCGACTGGGCTTTTGTCGTTTTGCGGTTATGATACCGATTTGGAAAATTAACTGGTCAGGTCTATCCATTGTAAGCGCCCCATGAACTCACGGGGCGACATAACTAATGCTTGAAGTTCCATGGCAGCAGTGCATCGATATCAGGCTCAGCTTTCGCCAACTCCTTCATGCACTTGATCATGTAGTCGTAGAGGAT
>NZ_JAAUWT010000171.1 GCF_014694455.1 Vibrio sp. S9_S30
GCCGGCATTTTGTGAAATGGCTCTGTGTCTTGGGCTTCTATATTTGCTGGGAAATCGAGGATGCCGTAAAGTCCGTTCATAACAAACAATTCAAGCAGACCAAAAACGTGTGGCATTTTTAGTTTGCATTGAGTTTAGTGTTTATGGTGGCTTGCAGGAACGGCATTTGTACGTTTTTGGCTACTTAATTGGGCGTTATAGCGCTTTGAAAATTCAAGGGTTGTCAGGTTCTCGAAAGTTGCTGGCTTCAGTGTTTTCGAGTTCGATTCCTCAACCATATCTAAGGTGGGAAGTTCTCTACAAGCCAAGTTTCTGTGG
>NZ_JAAUWT010000172.1 GCF_014694455.1 Vibrio sp. S9_S30
CCTACAAAGACTTGGCTTGCGAGGATTTACCACCTTGATTCAGGTTAAGGAATCGAACTCAAAAGCATGAAAGCCAGCAACTTTCGAGAGCCTTACAACCTTTAAATCATAAAAGCGCTATAACGCCCAATTAAGTAGCCAAAAACGTATAAATACCGCTTCTGCAAACCACCATAAACACAAAACTCACCGCAAACTAAAAATGCCACACGTTTTTGGTCTGCTTGAATTGTTTGTTAGAGCGATACAAGCAAACAGGCTTTACTTGGCAATGAAGCACTTCGCTTGCATTCAATGAACGACATCTTAGACAACAA
>NZ_JAAUWT010000173.1 GCF_014694455.1 Vibrio sp. S9_S30
CGTTGGCAGTCCGCTTGAAGCGTTTGTTAGAGCGTAACGAGTACACAAACTCACTTGGCAGAGAAGCATTTTGCTTGCATTCAATGAACAGCATCTTAACCAACAAAACCTTCTGTAACCAGACCACGACACCCAAAACGCCAACTCAGTCGAGAATTTAGAAGAACAAACCGAAAACCAAGCTTCAAAATCCGGCTAACCTAATTGGTTTTTAAAGCTTATTGAAACTTGGTTTGCGAGGATTTTCCACCTTGATTTAGGTTAAGGAATCGAACTTTCCAGCACTTTAAGCCAGCTATTTTCGATAA
>NZ_JAAUWT010000174.1 GCF_014694455.1 Vibrio sp. S9_S30
CATGCAGCCGTTGTGGCTACACAGATTTTTATAAACGTGGTCTTGGAACAGGGCAAAAAATCTTAGATCTACTAAGTGGTTAGCGTATGCATAACAAAAGCTTCAAACCGACAGCCAACGCGTGGCACTTTTAGTTTGCGGTGAATTTAGTGTTTAAGGTGCAATGCAGCGGCTTGATTTGTGCGTTGTCTGCGGTTTAAGCTGGCGTTATAGCGCTTTGAAAATTCAAGGGTTGTCAGGTTCTCGAAAGTTGCTGGCTTCAGTGTTTTCGAGTTCGATTCCTCAACCATATCTAAGGTGGGAAGTT
>NZ_JAAUWT010000175.1 GCF_014694455.1 Vibrio sp. S9_S30
CGACTTTCCACCTTGGATATGGTTGAGGAATCAAACTCAAAAGCACTGAAGCCAGCGATTCTCGACAACCTTACAACCCTTGAACTATCAAAGCGCTATAACGCCAGCTTAAACCGCAGACAACGCATAAATCAAGCCGCTGCACTGCACCTTAAACACTAAAATCACCGCAAACCAAAAATGCCACGCGTTGTTTGTCGGTTTGAAGCTTTTGTTAGAGCGATACCAACAAACGAACTTTACTTGGCAATGAAGCACTTAGTTTGCATCCAATGAACGCCATTTTAGCCAACAAAGCCTGC
>NZ_JAAUWT010000176.1 GCF_014694455.1 Vibrio sp. S9_S30
TTTGTTAGAGCGATACAAACAAAAAACTCGCTTGGCAATGAAGCACTTAGATTACATCCAATGAACGACATCTTAGCCAAAGTGAGTATCTGCAACCAGACCACGATACCCAAAACGCCAATTCGGTCGAAGATTTAGAAAAATAAGCCAAGAGCTCAGCTTCCAAATTTGGCGAATCTAATTGATTTTGACAGCTTGCAGCAACTTGGTTTGCCGAGAATTTCCCACCTTGGGTATGGTTGAGGAATCGAACCCGAAAACACTGAAGCCAGCAACTTTCGAGAACCTGACAACCCTTGAA
>NZ_JAAUWT010000177.1 GCF_014694455.1 Vibrio sp. S9_S30
TGCCAAGCGAGTTTGTTTGCTTGTGACGCTCTAACAAAAGCTTCAAACCGACAAACAACGCGTGGCATTTTTAGCTTGCGGTAATTTTAGTGTTTAAGGCGCAATGCGGCGGCTTGTTTTGTGCGTTATCTGCGGTTTAAGCTGGCGTTATAGCGCTTTGATAATTCAAGGGTTGTCAGGTTTTCGAAAGTTGCAGGCTTCAGTGCTTTTGAATTCGATTTCTCAACCAGCATCAAGGTGGAAAAGCTATCACAAACCAAGTTGCTGCAAGCTTTCAAAACCAATTAGGTTCGCCTAAT
>NZ_JAAUWT010000178.1 GCF_014694455.1 Vibrio sp. S9_S30
AAACTCGCTTGGCAATGAAGCACTTAGCTTGCATTTAATGAACAACATCTTAGCCAACAAGACCTTCTGCAACCAGCCCACAAAACCCAAAACACCGATTCAGTCGAGAATTTAGAAGAACAAACCGAAAACGAAGCTTCAAAGTGCAATGCCCCTAATAAGCTTGAAAGTCCTACAAAGACTTGGCTTGCGAGGATTTACCACCTTGATTCAGGTTAAGGAATCGAACTCAAAAGCATGAAAGCCAGCAACTTTCGAGAGCCTTACAACCTTTAAATCATAAAAGCGCTATAACGCC
>NZ_JAAUWT010000179.1 GCF_014694455.1 Vibrio sp. S9_S30
TTTGTTAGAGCGTAACGAGTACACAAACTCACTTGGCAGAGAAGCACTTTGCTTGCAGTCAATGAACAGCATCTTAGCCAACAAAACCTTCTGCAACCAGACCACAGAACCCAAAACACCGACTCGGTCAAGGATTTTGAAAAACAAGCAGAGAGCCAAACTTCAAAATACGGTAAACCGGAATGGTTTGAAATAGCCACAACAGCTTGGCTTGCGACGGTTTTTCCACCTTGATACAGGTTGAGAAAACAAACTCAAAAACACGGAAGCCAGCTATTTTCGATAACCTGACAACC
>NZ_JAAUWT010000180.1 GCF_014694455.1 Vibrio sp. S9_S30
GGCGTTATAGCGCTTTGAAGATTCAAGGGTTGTAAGGCTTTCGAAAGTTGCTGGCTTCAGTGTTTTCGAGTTCGATTCCTCAACCATATCTAAAGTGAAAAATTCTCGGCAAACCAAGTTGCTGCAAGCTGTCAAAATCAATTAGGTTCGCCAAATTTGGAAGCTGAGCTCTTGGCTCATTTTTCTAAATCTTCGACCGAATTGGAGTTTTGGGTATTGTGGTCTGGTTGCAGATACTCACTTTGGCTAAGATGTCATTCATTGAATGCAAGCTCAGTGCTTCATTGCCAAGCGA
>NZ_JAAUWT010000181.1 GCF_014694455.1 Vibrio sp. S9_S30
ACAAATGGCAAACCACTTGCTGGAAGTTGAAGGAATGAAATCAAAATTTGAGTACTGCTGTGATAAATGTGGCTCCGACTCATATGAGGTGGGCGAATTACGAGCAAGCGGCGGCTTTTTAAGTACAATTTTAAATTACAACAAGCATCGTTTTTATTTTCTATCATGCAGCCGTTGTGGCTACACAGATTTTTATAAACGTGGTCTTGGAACAGGGCAAAAAATCTTAGATCTACTAAGTGGTTAGCGTATGCATAACAAAAGCTTCAAACCGACAGCCAACGCGTGGCA
>NZ_JAAUWT010000182.1 GCF_014694455.1 Vibrio sp. S9_S30
ACTCGCTTGGCAATGAAGCATTTGGGCTGCATTCAATGAACGACATCTTAGACAACAAAACCTGCTGTAACCAGACCACAATACCCAAAACACCGAGCCAGTCGAAGAATTTACAAGAACGAACCGAGAGCCAAACTTCAAAATTTGGCTAACCTAATTGACCTGAGTTCTGGATAAGAAATTAAACCAATAGCGGAACTCATTGCTCGTTCCTCGATCTGATCATTCGACCAAAAGTGAACAGACACCAACAAGGAACGAGCATGGACAAACTAATTGAAACCTTC
>NZ_JAAUWT010000183.1 GCF_014694455.1 Vibrio sp. S9_S30
CAAACTTCAAAATACGGTAAACAGGAATGGTTTGAAATAGTCACAACGGCTTGGCTTGCGACAACTTTTCCAACTTGATTCGGGTTTAGGAATCGAAATTTGAAGCACTGAAGCCAGCTATTTTCGAGAACCTTGCAACCCTTGAATTATCAAAGCGCTATAACGCCAGCTTAAACCGCAGACAACGCACAAAACAAGCTGCTGCATTGCGCCTTAAACACTAAATTCACCGCAAACCAAAAATGCCACGCGTTGTTTGTCGGTTTGAAGCTTTTGTTAGAGCGAT
>NZ_JAAUWT010000184.1 GCF_014694455.1 Vibrio sp. S9_S30
TATGAAGCAGCTAAGAAGATGTGGCAAAATTATAGGGTAAGGTTCAAAGTTCCCTTTTCTTATCATCATGATTAGAATCTTCTTCACCTGAATCTTTGTAAGTTTCTTTGGTGAAATGCCGCTTTGGTTTCATCGAAAGGCAAATTGGCTGTTTGGTTACTTTTGCCAAGTAGCTATTTCTAGCAGCCATTTGCTGCGCCGTGATTTTAGTGGGGCGGCAGCGCATCGAAAAATTCACAGCTTGATGCTCGCCTTTTGTTCAACTTGTTGTGGGTTCATTGTATAG
>NZ_JAAUWT010000185.1 GCF_014694455.1 Vibrio sp. S9_S30
AAACGAAAAGCGAAGCTTCAAGGTACGATGACCTCAATTGGCTTAGAAATCCCACAGCGACTTGGCTTGCGACGACTTTTCCAACTTGATACTGGCTGAGAAGTTGAATTTTCCAGCACTGAAGCCAGCAACTTTCGAGAACCTTACAACCCTTGAATTATCAAAGCGCTATAACGCCCAATTAAGTAGCCAAAAACGCACAAATACCGCTTCTGCAAGCCACCCTAATCACTAAATTTACCGCAAACTAAAAATGCCACACGTTTTTGGTCTGCTTGAATTGTTT
>NZ_JAAUWT010000186.1 GCF_014694455.1 Vibrio sp. S9_S30
GAAATAAACTGAAGAAAGTGTTTGACACCAAGGTTTATCTCGCTAAAATGGCCGTCCGATTTGGGTGAGACTCAAATCACGCTCTTTAACAATATAGACCTATCAATCTGTGTGGGCACTCGTTGATGATAATCCAAAATGTTTCTTAGGAAACAATTTAGGTTTCAATGAACTGAGTGACCAACCAAGACTTCTTTTGGAAACCTAAGAAGACTTAGCACAGTCAATTCAACATTTACTTGTAAATGTAATCAGTATTCATTGAGCCGAACAAAATCTTAAA
>NZ_JAAUWT010000187.1 GCF_014694455.1 Vibrio sp. S9_S30
CCTTTCACGGCGGTAACAGGGGTTCGACTCCCCTACGGGATACCATTGGGTCGTTAGCTCAGTTGGTAGAGCAGTTGACTTTTAATCAATTGGTCGCAGGTTCGAATCCTGCACGACCCACCATTTCCTGCCACAGGAAATCAAAATATATGTGGGCGATTAGCTCAGTTGGGAGAGCACCTGCCTTACAAGCAGGGGGTCACTGGTTCGAGCCCGGTATCGCCCACCATTCTCTAAGTATTTTTGGAAGTTTAATCCAAACCACATCAAACTCTTGCT
>NZ_JAAUWT010000188.1 GCF_014694455.1 Vibrio sp. S9_S30
ATCACCGCCGATGACGTGATCAACCAAGCCGAAAGCGGCGAGACCATCGCGGTGAGCGGTACGGCGACAGGTGGCGATATCGCAGAAGGCGATAAAGTGACCCTGACCATCAATGGTAAGGCTTACGAAACCACGGTAGATGCTGATGGCAACTGGACAGTGGATGTGGCGGGCAGCGACCTGGCAGCGGACACCGAGTTCACGGTGAGCGTGGCGTCAACGGATGAGGCGGGCAACACAGTCGACAGCACCGCGACCTCCACGCATACGGTGG
>NZ_JAAUWT010000189.1 GCF_014694455.1 Vibrio sp. S9_S30
CGTTCATAACAAACAATTCAAGCAGACCAAAAACGTGTGGCATTTTTAGTTTGCGTTGAGTTTTGTGTTTAGGGTGGCTTGCAGAAGCGGTATTTGTACGTTTTTGGCTACTTAATTGGGCGTTATGAAGCATCTAGGAAAATCCTGCAAAATTATAGGGTAAGGTTCAAAGTTCCCTTTTCTTATCATCATGATTCGAACCTTCCTCACCTGAATCTTTGCAAGTTTCTTTGATGAAATGCCGCTTTGGTTTCATCGAAAGGCAAATTGGCT
>NZ_JAAUWT010000190.1 GCF_014694455.1 Vibrio sp. S9_S30
TACCTATAGGAGAAAAAGCTCGTTCTAATTGAGCTGAGAAACAAGGCTTACACATGTATGACTCTTCGATAGTTTTTAGCTCTTGTTCGCTAAAAACACCTTTACATATACTACAGTTCATTGATGTACTTAAATAATCATATAACGCCTTGCTAACAAGCGACAACGCGATGCCACTTAACTTGAATATTGTGCCATAAACACAGAGCTGAAATTGCGACTGAAGTCGCCAAGCGTTAGGAGTCTTTGTTAAGCAATTTGTTATGTGC
>NZ_JAAUWT010000191.1 GCF_014694455.1 Vibrio sp. S9_S30
AACCCATCGCCTTGGTGGGTTTCACTGCGGATGACCGTTTTGGTCTTGTTGTCCGGCAAAGTGTACGGCGGAATGTTGGTGGCGTGATAGGTGCGCCCTGTAATAATCGGCTGGTCTGGGTCGCCATTTAAAAACGACACAATCACCTCATGCCCAATGCGCGGTATCGCCATCATGCCGTATTGGCTGCCCGCCCACCCCTGAGAGACACGAACCCAGCACGAGCTCAATTCATTGCTGTTGGAATACCTATCCCACGGGAAATGCAC
>NZ_JAAUWT010000192.1 GCF_014694455.1 Vibrio sp. S9_S30
TCGCTCTAACAAAAGCTTCAAACCGACAAACAACGCGTGGCATTTTTAGTTTGCGGTAATTTTAGTGTTTAAGGCGTAATGCAGCGGCTTGTTTTGTGCGTTGTCTGCGGTTTAAGCTAGCGTTATATGATTATTTAAGGACATCAATGAACTGTAGTATATGTAAAGGTGTTTTTAGCGAACAAGAGCTAAAAACTATCGAAGAGTCATACATGTGTAAGCCTTGTTTCTCAGCTCAATTAGAACGAGCTTTTTCTCCTATAGGTA
>NZ_JAAUWT010000193.1 GCF_014694455.1 Vibrio sp. S9_S30
CACGATGAACGGTTATACAAAACTGGCGACTGGGTACGCTGGCGTCACGATGGGCAACTGGAATACATCGGGCGCAATGACAGCCAAGTGAAGATACGCGGTTATCGGATTGAGTTGGGTGAAATTGAAGCCACGCTCATGGCGGCAGACGGAGTTCAACAAGCCGTGGTCATTGACCGCGAGAAAGAAGGCGACAAGTACCTTGCGGCGTACCTCGTGAGTGACCAGACACTCAACGTCGATGACCTCCGCTATAGCTTAAATG
>NZ_JAAUWT010000194.1 GCF_014694455.1 Vibrio sp. S9_S30
TATGAAGCAGCTAAGAAGATGTGGCAAAATTATAGGGTAAGGTTCAAAGTTCCCTTTTCTTATCATCATGATTAGAATCTTCTTCACCTGAATCTTTGTAAGTTTCTTTGGTGAAATGCCGCTTTGGGTTCATCTAAAGGCAAATTGGCTGTTTGGTTGCTTTTGCCAAGTAGCTATTTCTAGCAGCCATTTGCTGCGCCGTGATTTTAGTGGGGCGGCAGCGCATCGAAAAATTCACAGCTTGATGCTCGCCTTTTGTTCAA
>NZ_JAAUWT010000195.1 GCF_014694455.1 Vibrio sp. S9_S30
ACGGTAAACCGGAATGGTTTGAAATAGCCACAACAGCTTGGCTTGCGACGGTTTTTCCACCTTGATACAGGTTGAGAAAACAAACTCAAAAACACGGAAGCCAGCTATTTTCGATAACCTGACAACCATTAAATTATCAAAGCGCTATAACGCCCGCTTAAGCTGCTGACAACGCTATACAAAAGCTACCGCATTGCGCCTTAAACACAATTATCACTGCAAACCTAAAATGCCACGCGTTGGCAGTCCGCTTGAAGCGTTT
>NZ_JAAUWT010000196.1 GCF_014694455.1 Vibrio sp. S9_S30
CTGCGCCGTGATTTTAGTAGGGCGGCAGGGCATCGAAAAATTCAAAGCTTGATGCTCGCCTTTGTTCAACTTGTTGTGGGTTCATTGTATAGCTGCCGGCATTTTGTGAAATGGCTCTGTGTCTTAACCTTCTGTATTTGCTGAAGGTCGGGGGTTCCAATAAACTCCGTTCATAACAAACAATTCAAGCAGACCAAAAACGTGTGGCATTTTTAGTTTGCGTTGAGTTTAGTGTTTACGGTGGTTTGCAGAAGCGGTATTT
>NZ_JAAUWT010000197.1 GCF_014694455.1 Vibrio sp. S9_S30
TCGGTTCGTTCTTGTAAATTCTTCGACTGGCTCGGTGTTTTGGGTATTGTGGTCTGGTTACAGCAGGTTTTGTTGTCTAAGATGTCGTTCATTGAATGCAGCCCAAATGCTTCATTGCCAAGCGAGTTTGTTTGTTGGTATCGCTCTAACAAAAGCTTCAAACCGACAAACAACGCGTGGCATTTTTGGTTTGCGGAGATTTTAGTGTTTAAGGCGTAATGCAGCGGCTTGTTTTGTGCGTTGTCTGCGGTTTAAGC
>NZ_JAAUWT010000198.1 GCF_014694455.1 Vibrio sp. S9_S30
GCAAACTAAAAATGCCACACGTTTTTGGTCTGCTTGAATTGTTTGTTATGAACGGACTTTACGGCATCCTCGATTTCCCAGCAAATATAGAAGCCCAAGACACAGAGCCATTTCACAAAATGCCGGCAGCTATACAATGAACCCACAACAAGTTGAACAAAAGGCGAGCATCAAGCTGTGAATTTTTCGATGCGCTGCCGCCCCACTAAAATCACGGCGCAGCAAATGGCTGCTAGAAATAGCTACTTGGCAAAAG
>NZ_JAAUWT010000199.1 GCF_014694455.1 Vibrio sp. S9_S30
AGGTTTATTGTTGTCTCTTTATTATGAGCGAGACAACACTTCGATTTTGCCGGACTCAAATATAAACACCCTATGGGTGTTTCCAAGAACACTTGAATGTGTGTTGGTACCTACCTCTTTTCTCTAATAAAAGAGTAAGACATAGGATTTGAGAACTTTTAATTGAATAACAACGCTTATCCGAAGATAAGGGGATAGTTGTTATTCGTCAGCTTTCCAAATTGTTAAAGAGCGTGATCCATTTTAAGAACCATT
>NZ_JAAUWT010000200.1 GCF_014694455.1 Vibrio sp. S9_S30
TTTGTTGGTATCGCTCTAACAAAAGCTTCAAACCGACAAACAACGCGTGGCATTTTTGGTTTGCGGAGATTTTAGTGTTTAAGGCGTAATGCAGCGGCTTGTTTTGTGCGTTGTCTGCGGTTTAAGCTGGCGTTATGAAGCATCTAGGAAAATCCAGCAAAATTAGGGGCTAAGGTTCAAAGTTTACTTTTATTTTCATCATGATTTGAATCTTTCCCAATTGAAAATCGGCAATGTTCCTTTGGTGAAATGCCG
>NZ_JAAUWT010000201.1 GCF_014694455.1 Vibrio sp. S9_S30
AAAGCTTACTGAGACTTGGTTTGCGAGGATTTGCCACCTTGATGCTGGTAGAGGAATCAAACTCCAAAACACTGAAGCCAGCAATTTTCGAGAGCCTTACAACCCTTGAATTATCAAAGCGCTATAATGCCCGCTTAAGCTGCTGACAACGCTATACAAAAGCTACCGCATTGCGCCTTAAACACAATTATCACTGCAAACCTAAAATGCCACGCGTTGGCAGTCCGCTTGAAGCGTTTGTTAGAGCGTAACGAG
>NZ_JAAUWT010000202.1 GCF_014694455.1 Vibrio sp. S9_S30
AATGAAGATGATAGAAAGCCAGTACCTGAAATGGTCGAGGGTTTGTGGGGCAAACTCTATGGTGACAAAGGTTATATTAGCCAAGCCTTGACAGGAGAACTACTCAACAAAGGCGTTGAGTTAATCATCACCATCAGAAAGAACATGAAGAAAAAGTTTATTTCTTTGTGGGACAGAGCGTTGCTGAAAAATCGTTTCATCATTGAAACAGTGAACGATCAGTTGAAGAACATTTCCTACATTGAACACTCGAGA
>NZ_JAAUWT010000203.1 GCF_014694455.1 Vibrio sp. S9_S30
GCCCGGTATCGCCCACCATTCTCTAAGTATTTTTGGAAGTTTAATCCAAACCACATCAAACTCTTGCTGCTGGTTCGGATTTTTGTCGCCTAATTTGCGCACTGAAAATCTTTAGAAAATGCCTATTTTTCGATAGAAAGTAGCATTGCTCTTTAACAATTTGGAAAGCTGACGAATAACAACTATCCCCTTATCTTCGGATAAGCGTTGTTATTCAATTAAAAGTTCTCAAATCCTATGTCTTACTCTTTTATT
>NZ_JAAUWT010000204.1 GCF_014694455.1 Vibrio sp. S9_S30
TGATCCCAATGTGTTCCTATCTCACTTCAAAGCTTGGAAAACCGACAGGTATTCAGTTTGTTGATTCAACAAAAATCGAAGTTTGTCATATCATCAGAGCAAAACGAAATAAAGTGTTTGACGGGATGGCTTTGTTGCGTAATTCATTGGAACTAAATCAATAACCTACGATCTGATCAGCTACATTCACTTCACCTCGTAGCCCAATGCCTAAACCTTGTTACAAAACCACCAACTGGAAGCAATACAATCAA
>NZ_JAAUWT010000205.1 GCF_014694455.1 Vibrio sp. S9_S30
CTACAACGACTTGGCTTGCGAGAATTTTCCACCTTGGATATGGCTGAGGAAACGAGCTCAAAAGCACTGAAGCCTGCAATTTTCGACTACCTTATAACCCTTGAATGATCAAAGCGCTATAACGCCCAATTAAGTAGCCAAAAACGTACAAATGCCGCTTCTGCAAACCACCATAAACACTAAATTCACCGCAAACTAAAAATGCCACACGTTTTTGGTCTGCTTGAATTGTTTGTTAGAGCGATACAAGCAAA
>NZ_JAAUWT010000206.1 GCF_014694455.1 Vibrio sp. S9_S30
AAGGTTTCAATTAGTTTGTCCATGCTCGTTCCTTGTTGGTGTCTGTTCACTTTTGGTCGAATGATCAGATCGAGGAACGAGCAATGAGTTCCGCTATTGGTTTAATTTCTTATCCAGAACTCAGGTTCATTAGAGTGCCCAGAAAAGTACCCGATTAAAGACATCGTTGAAGTTTACTGGGAGCGATGGGAAATAGAGCAAGGTTACGGCGAATTAAAGCAGAGGCAACTGAACAATCAAGCTATTTTAAGAA
>NZ_JAAUWT010000207.1 GCF_014694455.1 Vibrio sp. S9_S30
CATCGCGTAAGTCTCGCCCACTTGTGCATTGTAATTCCTTAAGCTCAGCCTTCCCCCTAGCAGCTGTTTAACTCTATACATCGCTGTTTCTGACAAAGATCGTTTGTGGTATCCATACCGCTCTTTCGTAAGCGCCCCATGAACTCACGGGGCGACATAACTAATGCTTGAAGTTCCATGGCAGCAGTGCATCGATATCAGGCTCAGCTTTCGCCAACTCCTTCATGCACTTGATCATGTAGTCGTAGAGGAT
>NZ_JAAUWT010000208.1 GCF_014694455.1 Vibrio sp. S9_S30
GTTCGAATAACGTTTGCCATTCTTGGTTGGTTCGTCGTTTGACCATTTCAAGTCTCCTTTGAGTTGGAGACTTGATCTTATTATTCGAGACGGATGATTAGAACGCGGGGTTCATGATGCGCTTACGCTCTTTCCAGTGCTGATTTGAGCCGTATAACTTCTGGCAACCCACTGCTAGGTTTCTAGGGTGACCCCGCTCCCAGAAGGCTGCACCTTCTCTTGGAGGAACAAGCGCAACAGCCCTTTTTATCT
>NZ_JAAUWT010000209.1 GCF_014694455.1 Vibrio sp. S9_S30
TAGACTCGCTTATCTATAACGTTTCTAAATACTACACCTTTTATCACCGTGGTTTCTGTTACGTCCATCACCTGGTATTGAGGATTAAGTGGAACCAGTTTCTTTTTACCACAATCTTCAAGCAATTAAAAGTAGAAGCAACCTCTTCCATGCTGAATCGCTTTTTTCTCTCGGTTCTTAATATTTTGTGCAATTCCATATCAATTACTCAGTTGGGTAGAAGGCCTATTCATATATGAAAGATTTTAAACC
>NZ_JAAUWT010000210.1 GCF_014694455.1 Vibrio sp. S9_S30
AAGCCGAAAGCGGCGAGACCATCGCGGTGAGCGGTACGGCGACAGGTGGCGATATCGCAGAAGGCGATAAAGTGACCCTGACCATCAATGGTAAGGCTTACGAAACCACGGTAGATGCGACGGGCAACTGGACAGTGGATGTGGCGGGCAGCGACCTGGCAGCGGACACCGAGTTCACGGTGAGCGTGGCGTCAACGGATGAGGCGGGCAACACAGTCGACAGCACCGCGACCTCCACGCATACGGTGGATA
>NZ_JAAUWT010000211.1 GCF_014694455.1 Vibrio sp. S9_S30
AAGAAATAAACTTTTTCTTCATGTTCTTTCTGATGGTGGTGATTAACTCAACGCCTTTGTTGAGTAGTTCTCCTGTCAAGGCTTGGCTAATATAACCTTTGTCACCATAGAGTTTGCCCCACAAACCGGCTTTGTTGCGTAATTCAGTTCAGAGACAGAATCGTCCCATGTCGTATATTTATTAGTCAATACGACAAGTTTTAGGCATACCTAACCCAGTAAGCTTATTCAGCGCCTTAATCATCGCGTA
>NZ_JAAUWT010000212.1 GCF_014694455.1 Vibrio sp. S9_S30
ACTTGTCCGTATGCCAGTTTCGCCAGATGCTCAACGGAAGTCCCCGTATCTTGGGAAGTATTGGCAAGCACGGCTAGTCTTACTTCCTGAGCCTAAAGGAGAAATAAAAGGTTTTATTACATCATTAACCTCAGATCTGGTTAAGCCGTCGTGATGCCATTACTTTCTAACAGCTCAAGCTCTTGAGCTGTTAGATCTAAGTGGGGCTTCTCATCTTTCAGGCAATAGGCTATCAATCCTCCCAATAGAT
>NZ_JAAUWT010000213.1 GCF_014694455.1 Vibrio sp. S9_S30
TTCTTAAAATAGCTTGATTGTTCAGTTGCCTCTGCTTTAATTCGCCGTAACCTTGCTCTATTTCCCATCGCTCCCAGTAAACTTCAACGATGTCTTTAATCGGGTACTTTTCTGGGCACTCTAATGATGTAATAAAACCTTTTATTTCTCCTTTAGGCTCAGGAAGTAAGACTAGCCGTGCTTGCCAATACTTCCCAAGATACGGGGACTTCCGTTGAGCATCTGGCGAAACTGGCATACGGACAAGT
>NZ_JAAUWT010000214.1 GCF_014694455.1 Vibrio sp. S9_S30
ATGATTCAAGGGTTGTCAGGTTCTCGAAAGTTGCTGGCTTCAGTGTTTTCGAGTTCGATTCCTCAACCATATCTATGGTGGAAAGTTCTCAGCAAACCAAGTTGCTGTAAGCTTTTAAAACCAATTAGGTTAGCCAAATTTTGAAGTTTGGCTCTCGGTTCGTTCTTGTAAATTCTTCGACTGGCTCGGTGTTTTGGGTATTGTGGTCTGGTTACAGCAGGTTTTGTTGTCTAAGATGTCGTTCATTG
>NZ_JAAUWT010000215.1 GCF_014694455.1 Vibrio sp. S9_S30
GGTAAGCGACTCATTTTACCCAAGAAAAGAAAGAGGAAGCCTTTTCCTCGGGTTGTTCTGTATAAGGCTCCCCGGTATCCACATAAGAAAAGAGCCGCACGCTGTTAAGCGAGCGGCATTAAGTCGAGAGACTGGGCTTTCTAAATAAATGGCGGAGTGGACGGGACTCGAACCCGCGACCCCCGGCGTGACAGGCCGGTATTCTAACCAACTGAACTACCACTCCGCAGTGGAAAACTTGCCTTAGC
>NZ_JAAUWT010000216.1 GCF_014694455.1 Vibrio sp. S9_S30
TTCAAGCGGACTGCCAACGCGTGGCATTTTAGGTTTGCAGTGATAATTGTGTTTAAGGCGCAATGCGGTAGCTTTTGTATAGCGTTGTCAGCAGCTTAAGCGGGCGTTATAGCGCTTTGAAAATTCAAGGGTTGTCAGGTTCTCGAAAGTTGCTGGCTTCAGTGTTTTCGAGTTCGATTCCTCAACCATATCTAAGGTGGGAAATTCTCTACAAGCCAAGTTGCTGTGGGATTTCATGCCAATTAGAA
>NZ_JAAUWT010000217.1 GCF_014694455.1 Vibrio sp. S9_S30
TTAGAGAAAAGAGGTAGGTACCAACACACATTCAAGTGTTCTTGGAAACACCCATAGGGTGTTTATATTTGAGTCCGGCAAAATCGAAGTGTTGTCTCGCTCATAATAAAGAGACAACGATAAACCTTGGTTGTTTGCCATACGCCTTTTTGTCTTCACTTTTGAAAAGTGAACGCAAATTGAAACCTCTTGGGGTTGTATGGTTAAGTGACTAAGCGTACACGGTGGATGCCTTGGCAGTCAGAG
>NZ_JAAUWT010000218.1 GCF_014694455.1 Vibrio sp. S9_S30
TTTCACATAACAAAAGCTTCAAACCGACAAACAACGCGTGGCATTTTTGGTTTGCAGGGGTTTTAGTGTTTAAGGCGTAATGCAGCGGCTTGGTTAGTGCGTTGCTTGCGGTTTAAGCTGGCGTTATGTGCTAGTTCAATCCAAACAGTTTGCCTTAATATGAGTTCGTGAGCATAATGATATTCGACATAGAATCAGCTTGAGTAGAAATATGAAACCTAAGGTTAATTACCGTAGATACAAAAA
>NZ_JAAUWT010000219.1 GCF_014694455.1 Vibrio sp. S9_S30
TTATTGAAACTTGGTTTGCGAGGATTTTCCACCTTGATTTAGGTTAAGGAATCGAACTTTCCAGCACTTTAAGCCAGCTATTTTCGATAACCTTACAACCCTTAAACTTTCAAAGCGCTATAACGCCAGCTTAAACCGCAAGCAACGCACTAACCAAGCCGCTGCATTACGCCTTAAACACTAAAACCCCTGCAAACCAAAAATGCCACGCGTTGTTTGTCGGTTTGAAGCTTTTGTTATGTGAAA
>NZ_JAAUWT010000220.1 GCF_014694455.1 Vibrio sp. S9_S30
TCGCTCTAACAAAAGCTTCAAACCGACAAACAACGCGTGGCATTTTTAGTTTGCGGTAATTTTAGTGTTTAAGGCGTAATGCAGCGGCTTGTTTTGTGCGTTGTCTGCGGTTTAAGCTAGCGTTATAGCGCTTTGATAATTCAAGGGTTGTCAGGTTCTCGAAAATAGCTGGCTTCAGTGTTTTTGAGTTCGATTCCTCTACCAGCATCAAGGTGGGAAATTTTCAGTAAGCCAAGTTGCTGCAAG
>NZ_JAAUWT010000221.1 GCF_014694455.1 Vibrio sp. S9_S30
TACGCTCTAACAAACGCTTCAAGCGGACTGCCAACGCGTGGCATTTTAGGTTTGCAGTGATAATTGTGTTTAAGGCGCAATGCGGTAGCTTTTGTATAGCGTTGTCAGCAGCTTAAGCGGGCGTTATGCAACACACCTAGATTTACTTGTGAGCGACCTCAGCAGCAGTATGTTGTAAAGCGATAATCAATTATAATAATCTAGTCATAGTGATTTAATTTCAGAGGGTTAAGTGTGTTAACAAGA
>NZ_JAAUWT010000222.1 GCF_014694455.1 Vibrio sp. S9_S30
CATCGCGTAAGTCTCGCCCACTTGTGCATTGTAATTCCTTAAGCTCAGCCTTCCCCCTAGCAGCTGTTTAACTCTATACATCGCTGTTTCTGACAAAGATCGTTTGTGGTATCCATACCGCTCTTTCCAGTGCTGATTTGAGCCGTATAACTTCTGGCAACCCACTGCTAGGTTTCTAGGGTGACCCCGCTCCCAGAAGGCTGCACCTTCTCTTGGAGGAACAAGCGCAACAGCCCTTTTTATCT
>NZ_JAAUWT010000223.1 GCF_014694455.1 Vibrio sp. S9_S30
CTTACACCTCGAGTGTATCAGCACCGATTTGCTGTTCTTGCCATTTTAATAACCCTTATTAGTTCACAGTATCAGTGAAGGTTTTCGTGTGGGCGTTTACGAACGCCCACACGAAAGCCTTCACTGATACTGTGAACTAATAAGGGTTATTAAAATGGCAAGAACAGCAAATCGGTGCTGATACACTCGAGGTGTAAGCACAAGATAAAAACACCTAGTGGTGATTGCTATTACTGGAAATTGA
>NZ_JAAUWT010000224.1 GCF_014694455.1 Vibrio sp. S9_S30
TTCGGTGTTTTGGGTATTGTGGTCTGGTTGCAGCAGGTTTTGTTGTCTAAGATGTTGTTCATTGAATGCAAGTTAAGTGCTTCATTGCCAAGTAAAGCCTGTTTGCTTGTATCGCTCTAACAAACAATTCAAACAGACCAAAAACGTGTGGCATTTTTAGTTTGCGTTGAGTTTGGTATTTAAGGTGGTATGCAGAAACGGCATTTGTACGTTTTTGGCAGTTTAATTGGGCGTTATAG
>NZ_JAAUWT010000225.1 GCF_014694455.1 Vibrio sp. S9_S30
AACAAAAGCTTCAAACCGACAAACAACGCGTGGCATTTTTGGTCTGCGGTGATTTTAGTGTTTAATGCGTAATGCAGCGGCTTGTTTTGTGCGTTGTCTGCGGTTTAAGCTGGCGTTATAGCGCTTTTATGATTTAAAGGTTGTAAGGCTCTCGAAAGTTGCTGGCTTTCATGCTTTTGAGTTCGATTCCTTAACCTGAATCAAGGTGGTAAATCCTCGCAAGCCAAGTCTTTGTAGG
>NZ_JAAUWT010000226.1 GCF_014694455.1 Vibrio sp. S9_S30
AAACCGACAAACAACGCGTGGCATTTTTAGCTTGCGGTAATTTTAGTGTTTAAGGCGCAATGCGGCGGCTTGTTTTGTGCGTTGTCTGCGGTTTAAGCTGGCGTTATAG
Source organism: Vibrio sp. S9_S30 (assembly GCF_014694455.1). GTDB lineage: Bacteria > Pseudomonadota > Gammaproteobacteria > Enterobacterales > Vibrionaceae > Vibrio. Next base: position 110 of record NZ_JAAUWT010000226.1, read on the forward strand.
CGCTTTGATAATTCAAGGGTTGTCAGGTTCTCGAAAATTGCTGACTTCAGTGTTTTTGAGCTCGATTCTTTAGCCTGAATTAAGGTGGTAAATCCTCGCAAGCCAAGCCGCTGTGGGGTCTCGTGCCA
>NZ_JAAUWT010000227.1 GCF_014694455.1 Vibrio sp. S9_S30
TTCGCCAAATTTGGAAGCTGAGCTCTTGGCTCATTTTTTCTAAATCTTCGACCGAATTGGCGTTTTGTGTATCGTGGTCTAGTTGCAGAAGGTTTTGTTGGCTAAGATGCCGTTCATTGAATGCAAGTTAAGTGCTTCATTGCCAAGTGAGTTTGTGTACTCGTTACGCTCTAACAAACGCTTCAAGCGGACTGCCAACGCGTGGCATTTTAGGTTTGCAGTGATAATTGTGTTTAA
>NZ_JAAUWT010000228.1 GCF_014694455.1 Vibrio sp. S9_S30
CAAAAGCTTCAAACCGACAAACAACGCGTGGCATTTTTGGTTTGCGGTGATTTTCGTGTTTAAGGCGTAATGCGGCGGCTTGATTTGTGCGTTGTCTGCGGTTTAAGCTGGCGTTATAGCGCTTTGAAGATTCAAGGGTTGTAAGGCTTTCGAAAGTTGCTGGCTTCAGTGTTTTCGAGTTCGATTCCTCAACCATATCTAAAGTGAAAAATTCTCGGCAAACCAAGTTGCTGCAA
>NZ_JAAUWT010000229.1 GCF_014694455.1 Vibrio sp. S9_S30
CAATTTAAGAGGGATTCACAACGCTCGGCATTTTTGCTTCTACTTCAAATTTAGTGTTTATGGCACAATGAGTTAGGTTTGGTTGAAGGCGTTGTTCACCCCTTAATTGGGCGTTATAGCGCTTTGAAGATTCAAGGGTTGTAAGGCTTTCGAAAGTTGCTGGCTTCAGTGTTTTCGAGTTCGATTCCTCAACCATATCTAAAGTGAAAAATTCTCGGCAAACCAAGTTGCTGCAA
>NZ_JAAUWT010000230.1 GCF_014694455.1 Vibrio sp. S9_S30
AAACGCTTCAAGCGGACTGCCAACGCGTGGCATTTTAGGTTTGCAGTGATAATTGTGTTTAAGGCGCAATGCGGTAGCTTTTGTATAGCGTTGTCAGCAGCTTAAGCGGGCGTTATAGCGCTTTGATGATTCAAGGGTTGTCAGGTTCTCGAAAGTTGCTGGCTTCAGTGTTTTCGAGTTCGATTCCTCAACCATATCTATGGTGGAAAGTTCTCAGCAAACCAAGTTGCTGTAA
>NZ_JAAUWT010000231.1 GCF_014694455.1 Vibrio sp. S9_S30
AATTCAAGCAGACCAAAAACGTGTGGCATTTTTAGTTTGCGTTGAGTTTAGTGTTTACGGTGGTTTGCAGAAGCGGTATTTGTACGTTTTTGGCTACTTAATTGGGCGTTATAGCGCTTTGATAATTTAAAGGTTGTAAGGTTTTCGAAAATAGCTGGCTTCAGTGCTTCAAATTTCGATTCCTAAACCCGAATCAAGTTGGAAAAGTTGTCGCAAGCCAAGCCGTTGTGACTAT
>NZ_JAAUWT010000232.1 GCF_014694455.1 Vibrio sp. S9_S30
AAACAATTCAAGCAGACCAAAAACGTGTGGCATTTTTAGTTTGCGGTGAGTTTAGTGTTTACGGTGGTTTGCAGAAGCGGTATTTGTACGTTTTTGGCTACTTAATTGGGCGTTATAGCGCTTTGATAATTCAAGGGTTGTCAGGTTCTCGAAAATAGCTGGCTTCAGTGCTTCAAATTTCGATTCCTAAACCCGACTCAAGTTGGAAAAGTTGTCGCAAGCCAAGCCGTTGTG
>NZ_JAAUWT010000233.1 GCF_014694455.1 Vibrio sp. S9_S30
AACGCTTCAAGCGGACTGCCAACGCGTGGCATTTTAGGTTTGCAGTGATAATTGTGTTTAAGGCGCAATGCGGTAGCTTTTGTATAGCGTTGTCAGCAGCTTAAGCGGGCGTTATAGCGCTTTGAAAGTTTAAGGGTTGTAAGGTTATCGAAAATAGCTGGCTTAAAGTGCTGGAAAGTTCGATTCCTTAACCTAAATCAAGGTGGAAAATCCTCGCAAACCAAGTT
>NZ_JAAUWT010000234.1 GCF_014694455.1 Vibrio sp. S9_S30
AAATTCCGGATTTTGAAGTTTGGTTTTCGGTTCGTTCTTGTAAATTCTTCGACTGGTTCGGTGTTTTGGGTATTGTGGTCTGGTTGCAGCAGGTTTTGTTGTCTAAGATGTCGTTCATTGAATGCAAGCGAAGTGCTTCATTGCCAAGTAAAGCCTGTTTGCTTGTATCGCTCTAACAAACAATTCAAGCAGACCAAAAACGTGTGGCATTTTTAGTTTGCG
>NZ_JAAUWT010000235.1 GCF_014694455.1 Vibrio sp. S9_S30
TAATTGAATAACAACGCTTATCCGAAGATAAGGGGATAGTTGTTATTCGTCAGCTTTCCAAATTGTTAAAGAGCAATGCTACTTTCTATCGAAGAATAGGCATTTTCTAAAGATTTTCAGTGCGCAAATTAGGCGACAAAAATCCGAACCAGCAGCAAGAGTTTGATGTGGTTTGGATTAAACTTCCAAAAATACTTAGAGAATGGTGGGCGATACCGGGC
>NZ_JAAUWT010000236.1 GCF_014694455.1 Vibrio sp. S9_S30
TGGGTCTGAGTGGACTTGAACCACCGACCTCCCGCTTATCAGGCGAGCGCTCTAACCAGCTGAGCTACAGACCCAACATTACTCTTAACTGTTATAAACCGTATCAATCTGTGTGGACACTCGTCTCAATAATCATCGTATAAGGAGGTGATCCAGCCCCAGGTTCCCCTAGGGCTACCTTGTTACGACTTCACCCCAGTCATGAACCACAAAGTGGTAA
>NZ_JAAUWT010000237.1 GCF_014694455.1 Vibrio sp. S9_S30
TTACCACTTTGTGGTTCATGACTGGGGTGAAGTCGTAACAAGGTAGCCCTAGGGGAACCTGGGGCTGGATCACCTCCTTATACGATGATTATCGAGACGAGTGTCCACACAGATTGATACGGTTTATAACAGTTAAGAGTAATGTTGGGTCTGTAGCTCAGCTGGTTAGAGCGCTCGCCTGATAAGCGGGAGGTCGGTGGTTCAAGTCCACTCAGACCCA
>NZ_JAAUWT010000238.1 GCF_014694455.1 Vibrio sp. S9_S30
CGGTTTGTTCTTCTAAATTCTCGACTGAATCGGTGTTTTGGGTTTTGTGGGCTGGTTGCAGAAGGTCTTGTTGGCTAAGATGTTGTTCATTAAATGCAAGCTAAGTGCTTCATTGCCAAGCGAGTTTGTTTGCTTGTGACGCTCTAACAAAAGCTTCAAACCGACAAACAACGCGTGGCATTTTTAGCTTGCGGTAATTTTAGTGTTTAAGGCGCAATG
>NZ_JAAUWT010000239.1 GCF_014694455.1 Vibrio sp. S9_S30
GTATAGCTGCCGGCATTTTGTGAAATGGCTCGGTGTCTTAGGCGTCTGTATTTGCTGGGAAATCGAGGATGCCTTAAAGTCCGTTCATAACAAACAATTCAAGCAGACCAAAAACGTGTGGCATTTTTAGTTTGCGGTAAATTTAGTGATTAGGGTGGCTTGCAGAAGCGGTATTTGTGCGTTTTTGGCTACTTAATTGGGCGTTATAGCGCTTTGAT
>NZ_JAAUWT010000240.1 GCF_014694455.1 Vibrio sp. S9_S30
AAACAATTCAAGCAGACCAAAAACGTGTGGCATTTTTAGTTTGCGGTAAATTTAGTGATTAGGGTGGCTTGCAGAAGCGGTATTTGTGCGTTTTTGGCTACTTAATTGGGCGTTATAGCGCTTTGATGATTCAAGGGTTGTCAGGCTCTCGAACATTGCTGGCTTCCGTGTTTTTGAGTTTGTTTTCTCAACCTGTATCAAGGTGGAAAAGCCGT
>NZ_JAAUWT010000241.1 GCF_014694455.1 Vibrio sp. S9_S30
AAACAATTCAAGCAGACCAAAAACGTGTGGCATTTTTAGTTTGCGGTGAGTTTAGTGTTTACGGTGGTTTGCAGAAGCGGTATTTGTACGTTTTTGGCTACTTAATTGGGCGTTATAGCGCTTTGATGATTCAAGGGTTGTCAGGCTCTCGAACATTGCTGGCTTCCGTGTTTTTGAGTTTGTTTTCTCAACCTGTATCAAGGTGGAAAAGCCGT
>NZ_JAAUWT010000242.1 GCF_014694455.1 Vibrio sp. S9_S30
CGACTTTCCACCTTGGATATGGTTGAGGAATCAAACTCAAAAGCACTGAAGCCAGCGATTCTCGACAACCTTACAACCCTTGAACTATCAAAGCGCTATAACGCCAGCTTAAACCGCAGACAACGCACAAATCAAGCCGCTGCACTGCGCCTTAAACACTAAAATTACCGCAAACCAAAAATGCCACGCGTTGTTTGTCGGTTTGAAGCTTTTG
>NZ_JAAUWT010000243.1 GCF_014694455.1 Vibrio sp. S9_S30
GCCTCATCCGTTGACGCCACGCTCACCGTGAACTCGGTGTCCGCTGCCAGGTCGCTGCCCGCCACATCCACTGTCCAGTTGCCATCAGCATCTACCGTGGTTTCGTAAGCCTTACCATTGATGGTCATGGTCACTTTATCGCCTTCTGCGATATCGCCACCTGTCGCCGTACCGCTCACCGCGATGGTCTCGCCGCTTTCGGCTTGGTTGATCA
>NZ_JAAUWT010000244.1 GCF_014694455.1 Vibrio sp. S9_S30
GTGGCGAGAGCGCTTAACCAGCATCAGTTGGTTTATGCGCTTGCTGAATCAATTTATTGCCGCTCAAGCCAACAAAGAAGACGGCTGTACTGGGCATTTTTGGGAAGGGCGATTCAAAAGCCAAGCTTTATTGGATGAACAAGCCCTTGCGGCGGCGATGGCCTACGTCGATTTGAACCCAGTTCGAGCTAGTATGGCAAATACCCCTGAAGC
>NZ_JAAUWT010000245.1 GCF_014694455.1 Vibrio sp. S9_S30
TAAGTTTTGTTGGTTAAGATACCTTTCATTGAATGCAAGCTAAGTGCTTCATTGCCAAGCTAGTTTGTATGCTTGTATCGCTCTAACAAAAGCTTCAAACCGACAAACAACGCGTGGCATTTTTGGTCTGCGGTGATTTTAGTGTTTAATGCGTAATGCAGCGGCTTGTTTTGTGCGTTGTCTGCGGTTTAAGCTGGCGTTATAGCGCTTT
>NZ_JAAUWT010000246.1 GCF_014694455.1 Vibrio sp. S9_S30
CAAAAGCTTCAAACCGACAAACAACGCGTGGCATTTTTGGTTTGCGGTGATTTTCGTGTTTAAGGCGTAATGCGGCGGCTTGATTTGTGCGTTGTCTGCGGTTTAAGCTGGCGTTATAGCGCTTTGATGATTCAAGGGTTGTCAGGTTCTCGAAAGTTGCTGGCTTCTGTGTTTTTGAGTTCGATTCCTCAACCTGAATCAAGGTGTTAA
>NZ_JAAUWT010000247.1 GCF_014694455.1 Vibrio sp. S9_S30
TTCCCACCTTAGATATGGTTGAGGAATCGAACTCGAAAACACTGAAGCCAGCAACTTTCGAGAACCTGACAACCCTTGAATTTTCAAAGCGCTATAACGCCAGCTTAAACCGCAGACAACGCACAAAACAAGCCGCCGCATTGCGCCTTAAACACTAAAATTACCGCAAGCTAAAAATGCCACGCGTTGTTTGTCGGTTTGAAGCTTTTG
>NZ_JAAUWT010000248.1 GCF_014694455.1 Vibrio sp. S9_S30
AAAAGCTTCAAACCGACAAACAACGCGTGGCATTTTTAGCTTGCGGTAATTTTAGTGTTTAAGGCGCAATGCGGCGGCTTGTTTTGTGCGTTGTCTGCGGTTTAAGCTGGCGTTATAGCGCTTTGATGATTCAAGGGTTGTCAGGTTCTCGAAAGTTGCTGGCTTCTGTGTTTTTGAGTTCGATTCCTCAACCTGAATCAAGGTGTTAA
>NZ_JAAUWT010000249.1 GCF_014694455.1 Vibrio sp. S9_S30
ACAAAAGCTACCGCATTGCGCCTTAAACACAATTATCACTGCAAACCTAAAATGCCACGCGTTGGCAGTCCGCTTGAAGCGTTTGTTAGAGCGTAACGAGTACACAAACTCACTTGGCAGAGAAGCACTTTGCTTGCAGTCAATGAACAGCATCTTAGCCAACAAAACCTTCTGCAACCAGACCACAGAACCCAAAACACCGACTCGG
>NZ_JAAUWT010000250.1 GCF_014694455.1 Vibrio sp. S9_S30
CAAACAATTCAAGCAGACCAAAAACGTGTGGCATTTTTAGTTTGCGTTGAGTTTAGTGTTTACGGTGGTTTGCAGAAGCGGTATTTGTACGTTTTTGGCTACTTAATTGGGCGTTATAGCGCTTTGAAAATTCGAGGGTTGTAAGGTTCTCGAAAATAGCCAACTTCAGTGCTGGAAAGTTCGATTCCTCAACCATATCTAAGGTGG
>NZ_JAAUWT010000251.1 GCF_014694455.1 Vibrio sp. S9_S30
AGAAGATTCTAATCATGATGATAAGAAAAGGGAACTTTGAACCTTACCCTATAATTTTGCCACATCTTCTTAGCTGCTTCATAACGCCCAATTAAACTGCCAAAAACGTACAAATGCCGTTTCTGCAAACCACCGTAAACACCAAACTCAACGCAAACTAAAAATGCCACACGTTTTTGGTCTGTTTGAATTGTTTGTTAGAGCGA
>NZ_JAAUWT010000252.1 GCF_014694455.1 Vibrio sp. S9_S30
AGAAGATTCTAATCATGATGATAAGAAAAGGGAACTTTGAACCTTACCCTATAATTTTGCCACATCTTCTTAGCTGCTTCATAACGCCCAATTAAACTGCCAAAAACGTACAAATGCCGTTTCTGCATACCACCTTAAATACCAAACTCAACGCAAACTAAAAATGCCACACGTTTTTGGTCTGTTTGAATTGTTTGTTAGAGCGT
>NZ_JAAUWT010000253.1 GCF_014694455.1 Vibrio sp. S9_S30
AAGCCGAAAGCGGCGAGACCATCGCGGTGAGCGGTACGGCGACAGGTGGCGATATCGCAGAAGGCGATAAAGTGACCATGACCATCAATGGTAAGGCTTACGAAACCACGGTAGATGCGACGGGCAACTGGACAGTGGATGTGGCGGGCAGCGACCTGGCAGCGGACACCGAGTTCACGGTGAGCGTGGCGTCAACGGATGAGGC
>NZ_JAAUWT010000254.1 GCF_014694455.1 Vibrio sp. S9_S30
GGTCACTTTATCGCCTTCTGCGATATCGCCACCTGTCGCCGTACCGCTCACCGCGATGGTCTCGCCGCTTTCGGCTTTGTTGATCACGTCATCGGCGGTGATTGACGCCACCGTGACGACGCCCGCATCCGCTGTCTTATCCACCGTATGCGTGGAGGTCGCGGTGCTGTCGACTGTGTTGCCCGCCTCATCCGTTGACGCCACG
>NZ_JAAUWT010000255.1 GCF_014694455.1 Vibrio sp. S9_S30
GGTCACTTTATCGCCTTCTGCGATATCGCCACCTGTCGCCGTACCGCTCACCGCGATGGTCTCGCCGCTTTCGGCTTGGTTGATCACGTCATCGGCGGTGATTGACGCCACCGTGACGACGCCCGCATCCGCTGTCTTATCCACCGTATGCGTGGAGGTCGCGGTGCTGTCGACTGTGTTGCCCGCCTCATCCGTTGACGCCACG